>DIWT01000038.1 GCA_002435745.1 bacterium UBP15_UBA6099 | reverse complement strand
GAGCTTTTTCAACAGCCCCACTGTCGCCGCTTATCGAAGAGACTGTGGCAACACGGTGAAAATCTTTTCACGTTTCTTTCATATCCCGGCGTCGTTACCCCTGACAACAATCGCGCCGAGCGCGCCATACGCCCAGCGGTTGTTCTGTGAAAAATCTCCGGCGGCAGCCGCACCGCCAACGGCGCTAACGCATCTGCCGACCTGTTGAGCCTCTCACAGACATGCCGCCTCAACGGCATCAGCTTTGTTCCGTTCCTCCTCAAAGCTCTCCGTCATCATCTATGCAATTTTCAAGGTTCTGTGCTCTGTGATACACTTGTTTCACAAAGCTAAATGCTTACAGAAATCGAATAAAGCGTATCCGCAAGCGCGGTTGCAAATCTGAAGCGACGCCGGAGCTCAATGAAACGAAGCACGAACCCCTTCCGGGGCTGCGAGGGCGAGCGATATCGCTGAAAGGCGCGGCAAAAAATGAGCAGAAGCAAAATGAAAGCGCTGGTGTTTCCGAAAGCTTTTGATGTGTGTCTCGTTGAGACCGACATACCCAAACCCGGCCCGGACGAGGTTCTGGCGGAAGTGCGCTCGTGCGGGATATGCGGCAGCGATATAGGCATATTCGAAGGGTCTCACTGGATAATCGCGCACGGGCCGGGAGGCCACGGGCATGAGTCAGGCTGCGTCGCGGTGGAAGTAGGGAAGAACGTCGTCGGGATAAAACCCGGAGACCGCCTCGCGCGCATGGGAGCTTGTTACGCTCAATACACCAAAGAAGTAAATGTGGTCGGGCACGGCAAGGACGAAAAAACAGGCGCGTTGCCCATCGTCAGGAACGACCTGACCGTGGACGAGATATCGTTCGCGGACGCCGTGGGTTGCGCGTTGAACTGCGCGGAGCGCGCCGAACTCGACCGGATATCCGGCAGAAGGCCTAAGGCGGCGATCCTCGGTCTCGGCCCAATCGGTTTGCTCCTCGCTCAGATTCTGATAAATCGCGGAGTCGAGGTTGCGGCGTCGGAGCCGTATGAGATGAAACGCGAGCTTGCCGCGAAATGGGGAGCCGAGGTTTTCAATCCGCGAGATTTTTCTGAAGGAAAAACGAAGAAAAGCGCCGCGGAAACAATTCTCGAGGAATTCGGCGAAGCGGACGCCGTGTTCGAGATGGTCGGGCATAACGACACTCTGCTTGAAGCGATAGACATAGTGAGGCCCGGTTTCAGGGTTCTTGTGTTCGGAGCGCAGACCATCCAATATATACCTTATGAGAAATGCAGAAGAAAAGGCATAGAGATAGTCTATCCCGAAGCGATGGTCAACTCCAAAGAGGGCGTGGATTACTGGACGCAGGCTTTGGATTTGATAGCGGGCAAAGACGGAAAGAGACTTGACATCGAATCTCTAATAACGAAAAGAGCGACGCTTGAGGAAGCGGCGGACGCTTTCAGAAACTACGACAGAGAAAAATGGATAAAAATCATCGTCGAGCCGTGGAGAGAGGACTGACGCTCCGCGCGATTTTCCTCTTCGCCGTCAGATGAACGGGCTGAAATCGAGCGACCTGAGCAACGGCTTGGGAGTGCGAAGCTTCTCCGGCATGAATCCCTGAATCTCTGCCAGAGCGACAATGGCTCCGACGAGTTTGTGGCTGTCCTTGTACGATCTTCGGACGAACTCCGGGTCGTTGAGGCGCGACGCTATGGCCGCAAGCGTCCTCTCCACCGAACTCTCGACATCCTCCCTCCTGTATCCGTCCGTCTGCCTGAAAGCGCGAATCAGAGAAAAAACTCCGTCGAGGTCTATGCAATACGGTATTTCTCCGTCGTACAAGCCGTTCGGCTGCTGAACGGAGAGAGTGGCGTCAATGATTCTTTCAGGATATGGCAAAGGCCGCCCGGAGAAGGTGTAGATATAATAGTAATGGAACGCGCCGCCCAGTTCATGGTTAGTCGCTTTTTCTTTTTTCGAGCCGTCGTTGCGGCGCATCCAGTAACCCGTTTCCGGATCGACTTCCAGTTCCAGCCAGTTGAAATATTCGGAAAGCCATTCATCGCTCGCCAATCCTGTGTTTATGAAAGCGGAAGCTATTCCGGACGCGATGTGGGAGCCGCTCCAAACAGCGTCCCATGGCGTCTCATCGAACATCCTAGCGATGTCTTCCGAAGCCATGTATTTGTCCGCAAACGTCAAAGGATATTCAGGCCGGGCGCCAAGCAGTTTCAACGCGCCGATGGCATACGCGAGCGCGTGTTCCTTCCCGTGAAGCGTCGCGTTGCCTCCGAACCATCCTGTCTTTGCGTTCTGGAATTTCTGTATCTGGCGCGCCCACTGTCTCTTATCGGTATCGCTTAATTCCAGCATGTTCAAGGAGTAGAGCAGATAAATCATATCTGAAGAGCCGTATAAATCCGCCTTGGGAGCGCCGGGCAGATATGAGTACGAGCCGGGCGAGTCGCCGGATTTAAATTTATTAATATATTCTGGAAAATGCGCAAGAAAAATGTCGATATCATAATGTTTATTTTCGCCAAGCAAGGGCGACTGAACGGTTAGCAGAGCGAGAAAGCACAACGAAGCCGCGATAAAAACTCTTCTCATCGGCGCAATCCTTTCCCTTTTCGTCTTGCGCGGCCAGACTCGCGCTTAAGAGCGTCTGATAAAATATAACACATCATTTCGTCGGGATGAAACTGTGTTTGAAGGCTTTGCCATCAAATGTTTTGCGTTCCCCCATTCATTAATTAAAAAAGGCGTCCGGATAGATCTGAAAACCGGGACGCCGAGGGAATGCCGGATTCGGGAAGTCCTTTTCCCGAAAGCGTCTTTTCATTTGCTCCAAGTAGGCTCTTTAGTCCAGCCCATGGCCGCGGCCATGGCTCTAACTTTGAGAGCCTTGGACATCAAATCGTCCCATTCAGCCTCGGAAACAAGCTCCAGCCGCCACTTCATTTTCGCGGTGAAAAACGAAAGGTGTTTGTCTATGGCGCTTTTCGTCGCGTCGGAAGAAAACCCCCGTATGAGCGCCGCTTCTTTTTCCCGGGAAACGGAATCGCTAATCAGAATCGCTGGAAAAGGTTTATAGTCCGAACAGACAAGCGGTTTCACGTTTTTCATCAAGGCGGGCTGGGTGGCCAGCGCAAAAGACATCCCCAGAATCCCCGCCACGAATCCGTCTATTTCCTTCTTTTCCAACGCGCGCAGCCAAGAGATATGAAAACCGTCTATATGAACGACCTTGCCGAAGTGCTCGTGAACGGGGCTGTCTATAGAAGCGTCATACAACATCATCCTCATGCTGTCGAAACCCCACCCGCTAATAGTCGCGCCCCTGAAATGCCGCAAGCCGGAGCGATTGTCGTCCTTGCGGACGAAAAGACATTCCTTGTAGCCGTGCGACCCGTTTGCCTTTATCGAAATGAACGGATGCATGTCAACTCCCGCGTCGTGAAGTTCCATCATGAATCCGGCGTCCGCCAGAAGAACGTCTACCGCCCCATTTTTTACAAGCCCCGCGATAGTTTTTATCTGCGCGGCGCGGTCTCCGCCTGTTTTCACATCTGCCGTTTCAACTCGCACCCCGGCGTTTTTTGCGGTGATCCTAAGCGCTTTCTCCAACAACGCGAGTTGAGTCTGCGCTCCCTTTTCATAAACATATTGATTCGGCGGGATTATGGTTATGACCTCTTCTACCGCGACTGTTCCGCGGCTCGATATCGCCGCGAGAACCGCCAATCCGGCCGCAACCGCCATCCTTGTTGTCTTTGCGCGAATCACTTCCGTTTTCAGCCGCTCTGTCGCCGCTCGCAATCTCATGGTTGCCTCCGCAATCTTCCATAGTGGCAATCTACCAGATGAATGTTACATGCATATAAAGACAAAATTAATTTTTCGTTAAGCCGCCGATTCAAATCGCGCTCGCAATGAGCCGAAAACATTCCGCAAAGCGACATCGATAAAAAAATCGACAACGCCGGTTGTTTGCCGCAACAGGAGTCTATGGATGTTTCTTGAATATCTTCGGGAATGAGCCGATAATATATGACTGTCAAACAGACGGACCGGAGGAACGGCAGGATGAGTCAAGATTATAAAGAGATGGGCGAAAAGCTGCTAAAGGACTGGAAAGGCGACAACTATACATTCGGCGAAGGCGCGCTTGGTGCGGCGGGCGGATATGCGGCGAGATACGGAAAGAAGGCGCTCGTTGTGGCCGCGGAGTTCGGCGAGCCGGGCGGCGAGTGGCTGATGCCGTTCATGCGCGAAGTGGCCGACGGGCTTGAGTCGGCGGGCGTCTCGTTCTCGGTCGAGAAGGGAGCGCGGCCTAACGCGCCCCGCGAGGACGTTTACAGAATCGCCATGTCCGTCGCTAAATCCAAGCCCGACTGCATAGTGGCCGTAGGCGGCGGCAGCACCATCGACGCCTGCAAGGCCGCTTCAGCTCTGGCTGCTTTCGACGGCAACGATTTGGAGCCGTATTTCGGCGTCGACACGGTGTCCGCCATAGCCGCAGAGGAAGACCGCAAGCCGCTTCCGGTTGTGGCCGCCCAGACTGCCGCCAGTTCAGGCGCGCACCTTACCAAGTACTCGAACATTACAGACCCGGCCACGGGAACGAAGAAACTTATCGTAGACGACATACTTGTGCCGCCCGCGGCTGTTTTCGACTATAGGACGACCGCCGGAGCGCCGCTCGCGCTTACTCTGGACGGCGCGTTGGACGGAATCGCCCACTGCTGGGAAGTCTTCATGGGCGCCACCGGAAAATCATACTACGATGAAATCAGGAACATAACCGAGGCGGCTACGCGCCTGATAGTCGACGCGCTCCCCGCCGTGCTCGCCAATCCGAGAGAAATGGAGCCGCGCGTGGCCCTCGGCATCGGAACCGACCTCGGCGGATACGCCATTATGGTCTCCAAACAGAACCCGGCCACCGGCGCGGTGGAAAAAGGCGGCACGAACGGCGGCCACCTCGGCTCGTTCCAACTCATCGATTTCCTGTCGCACGGAAGAGCGTGCGCGGTGCTCAATCCCTATTACACAGTCCTTTTCGCGGACGCCATCGAGGCCCAGAACCGGGTCATGGGCCGCATTTTCCAAGACGCCGGATACGTGCCCGGCGACATTGATTTCGGCTCGCTCGGCGGGCGCGACCTTGCCGAGACCGTCGCTCTGGCGATGATAGATTTCTCAGAAAGCATCGGCTTCCCGGCAACTCTCAAAGAAGCCGGAGTTCCGCAATCCCAGATAGACATCATGATAAAAGCGTCAAAAAATCCGCAGTTGAAAATGAAGCTTCAGAACATGCCCTGTCCTCTCAACGTCGAGAAGGGCGAGGTCGAATCGAAGATGGCCCCCACGCTGAAAGCGGCGTTCACAGGAGACCTCACGCTGATACCGTGACGGCGCGGGGCGCGCTTTTTCTATCGCTTAACCGCAACGGGCGGGAGCCAAGCTCCCGTCCGTTTTGCGTTTTGTCAGTTTTTAGGCGAATCCGGGTCAGTCCGATTCTTTCAAGCGCGTAAGTTTTTCGCGGAGCTGGGACTCCTCGTGGTTGAGGCTGAGATGTCCGGTGAGGGTGTTGCCGCCGCAGTGGGCGCTCATCCAGTTAAGGATGATTTCGATGTCTCTGGCGGAGATACGGGGGCGTCCGCCATGCGCGATATCGTTAATCTTTTCAAGCGCGCGGGCCTCGTCCGGGAACAGAACATCGCCGTCGCCCCAGTGGCCGCCTCTGAGCGTCTGCTCCGACCACATAAGCATTATTCGCGCTTCGTTCGCGGTGAAAACAATTTCTTCGGGAGAGTCATTCCTGCTCATAGTCAACCCCGCCGCGCCGCTTTATGCCCTCGCGCCGCGTAAAAACCGCTTTGCCTTTTATAATTATACAGCAAAATAAAGGTCAACCGAAAACCGCCGTATTTATTATATGTCCGAAAACAAAGCGGGCGATCCCCGGCGGCAACGCCGGCAGAAGACCAGACGCTAAAAACCGAATAGAAACGATAACCCGCATTTTTTCGAGAAATATCCGAGTTAAGAGTTTTCCCTTAAACGTTCATCGCCTGACGTTTTTCGACAGGGCCTGATAGCCCAAGTGGGCGATGAGGTTGTCGAGAAGAACGAGGGCGGCATAGTTTTCGGCGATGGGCCAGATTCTGCCTACGATGGTGGGGTCGCGGCGCGTGATAGCGGCAAGCTCAGTTGTTTCGAGCGTGTATTTGTCGATTGTGGTCTGGCGTTTGTCGATGGTGGGAGTGGGTTTTACGGCGAGGCGGGCGACGATGGGCTGTCCCGTGGCCAGCCCGCCGGTGATGCCGCCCGCGTTGTTGCTTTCGAAAACGACTTTGCCGTTTTCCGAACGCATCTGGTCGTTGCTTTCGAAACCGGTCATGTTTTTGACGGCGAATCCGGCTCCGATTTCAACGCCTTTGACGGCTCCGATGCCGAGCATTCGGCCTAGTTCGGCGTCGAGCTTTTTGAACACCGGCTCGCCGAGTCCGACGGGGACGCCGAGAGCGACCACTTCCACCACGCCGCCGGACGAGTCTCCGGTGGCGGTTATCCTGTTGGCGGCGGCGAGCATCTCTTCGGCGGCTTCGACGTCCGGGCAGTTGAGCACGTGGTGCACGCCGTACTTTTCTAGTATTTCTTGGGCGTCGTATGCCGGGGCTTTGGCGCGTATCTCGTCTATCTCGTTTTCGATCTGGGCGAAGACTCTCATTTTTTCGAGGAAGCGCATTTCCATAGTGACGCGTTTTTTGACGTAGATTTCCTGATAGAAGGGGTCGTAGTCGCGGCGCATTCTTTTGTATTCGTCGGAGAGAGCGAGAGCTTTTTCGTGGGGAACATCCGGACTTATAACGCCGGCAAGCTCTTTGATTGTGGAGAACACGTGGATGCCGTTGTCGCGGAGTATCTTTTTGGCGACATACCCGGCGGCCACGACGGTGGATGTGTATCTGCCGCTGAAAATGCCGGCTCCGACGGCGTCGTCGTCCGGGCCGTATTTGACGAAAGAGGCGTAGGACGCGTGGCCGGGACGCGGGGTGCGGTTGGTGTCCTGATACTGTTTGACGTGGATAAAGTGGCGGTCGAGGTTGGGTATGAGGATTGTTATAGGAGTGCCGTTTGTGAGGTTGCGGTTGGCCGCGCCCTCTATAGTTTCATCCGGGTTTACGCCGGTGAAGATGACGGGCAGGTCCGGCTCTTTGCGGGGAGATGAAAGCTCGTCCGCGCCGGGTTTTCTCAGCAGGAGGTCGGCGTAGATTTCCTGTTCGGAAAGCGACATGCCCGGAGGCGCGCCCTGAATTGTGGCGGACAGGCCTTCCTGATATGATCCTCCGGAAACCGTCGCTTGAAATAGCGTTCCTAAATGGCAACCGAACATGTTCGTTCTCCCGAAACGTAGATTAGGCCGCAGGATATGTTGACAGTTGCGCGCCGCGCGCGGCTTTGAGATGCCCGCGCGAACAGCGCCGGATTCGGCGTCGCCCGGCCTTGCGTCCCGAATATCCGCCGCCGCCCGAATTGCTTCGCGCCGCGCGCGTCGATCAGCTTTGGATTATAGCATATTTCAGGCTATCGACAAACACGAGCTTTAAGGGTAAATTGACTGAAAGTCCGCCGCGCGCCAATCGTAATCCGCTGATTGAGAACGGATTCGATGGTTTGTCGCGGGGGCCGAGCCGAAGAGCGATAAAGCCGGGAGGAAGTTCTTATGAGACGAGGGAAAGCGGATATATTCGAGTCGAAAAACGGAGGGGGCGGCATCGCGCTATTTGGCTCGGTGTTCCTTGCCGCCGGCGTTCTTATCGTTTTCACCGCCTTCGGAGACGCAAATGACGCGCCGTGGTATTTCGTGGTTCCGTTCGGCGCGGTTTTCATCGCGGTCGGAGCGGGGCTGGCATTCGGCCGGACAGGCGTGAGGATAGACAGGCTCCGCCGCTCCATCGTCAAATGGCAGGGGTTGATTATCCCCATGAGAAGTCAGAAACTTTCTCTAGACGCGTTCCGAAAAGTTACTCTGACGCAGGAATCGAGAGGAGACAATGATTCGAGGACGGTGGTGTATCCGGTGAGGCTGAAGGGAGAGGGAAAAACGGCGGATGTGGAAATAGCGGCGCCGCAGTCATACGCGCGGGCGCGCGCGAAAGCGGAGGAGTTGGCGGAGTTCGCGCGTTTTCCGCTGGAGGACTCGACGAGCGGGACGGCCGTGACCCGCTCCGCCGACGCTCTTGATTTGTCAATAAAAGAAATCGCCGCGCGCGAAGGCGAAGACATTCAGCTTCCGATCGCTCCTTCGGCGATGAAGAGTTCTGTGTCCTTCGGGCCGGGCGGTTCCGTCTCGGTGGAGATACCCGCCCGGAGAGCGGGCCGCTCTTCCCTGCTCATAGCGCTCCCGCCGCTGGCTTTCAGCGCGTTTGTTTTTTTCAGCTTCTTTTTGTCTTTCCTTAGAGACACGGCGGATGGAATGCCTGACACAGCGCGGCTGGGGATCGCGGCGTTCATATTCGTCATATTTGTGGCGCTCCCGCCGCTGGCAGCGTTGGCGGCTATCCTCTCCGGCGCGAAAAAAAATGTTCGCGTCGCGGCGTCCTCGGCGGGGCTTGTCGTAGAAACGTCCGGGCTGTTCTCGAAAACAAAGATATCTCTAAACGCGAGCGAGATCGAAGAGTTCGAGCTTGCCGGGGCGGCGAGAGAGGGAAGTCCGAGTTCAATGGAAGAAACGTTCAAGCTCGCCGCTTCGGAAAGCTCATACGCGGCCAGATTCGGGCGAGGCGTCCGTCCCGTCGCGCGCCGCTTCGGAAACTCGCCTGTGGAAAAAGTTCTTTTCGCGCTGCTGAAAACTTTCGTTCCGTTCGAATCATATATAGTGGCGAGGACGGACGCGCGCGCCGTTTCATTCGGACAAGGCCTTGAAAGGGACGAGGTCCGCTATGTGCACGCGATACTGAAAAAAGCGCTCATCGGCTGAGCGTGAACGGAACACCAGCGCGAGCGCCCGAATCCCGGCGGCGATAAATCTTTTTCAATTCTTCCCGACGCGGTTATAATAACCGGCGTGCGACATCTATGGAGGTGGGCGGATATGAAAAGAGCGAGATGCGCGGCGTTCGCGGCGTTTGCGGCGGCGTTGCTGCTTTTTCCGGGCAGCGCGCTATGCCAGAAGGGCGACCTGACGGCGGCGCAGATTTACGACAAATTGCTGAAGACCTACGAGGGCGTGGACAGCCACAGCTACACGTGGCTTGCCGAGGGGATGGACACCTTCACGAAGGACAGGCAAAAAGAGATGACCGGCAATTATGAGAACATGGCGAAGAAGGCCGGAGTCACGAACGAAGTAGCGGAAAAGGCTAAGCTCGTGCGCGGGAAGTACGAGATAAAGTTCAAGAAACCGTACCTTCAGCAGATGAAGGTCATCAAGTCGGACTTCACGCCGAGCATAGTGTGGGGAACGCTGATAACATACAGGTCGGACAAGGTGAAAGAGGACTGGTGGGCCAAGCCGAAGATATCGCCTGTCGCGATAAAGAGAAGCGTCAAAGACGACGACGCGGGCGGGGCGCTGACGGCTAACTGGACGGTGGCCCTGCTGTACATGCAGTATTACAAGGGCAACGCGGAGCTTTCCCGGCAACCGGACGCCGAAGTCATGGGCCGCCCCTGCTATGTGATACGATACACATTCGACTGGAAAAAACGCCCGACGTTCAACCATGTGAAGCCGCCTTTCTCGAAATACTCCGTGCCCGGCCCCATCGAAGCGGTGATATGGAAAGACATGCTCGGAATCGAGAAACAGCGCAACTCTCACAACGACTATTTCATCGACAAGGAAAAATTCTGGCTGCTTAAGATAGAGGAGTTCGTGGACGGCAAGTTCCACTGGCGCAACACGTTCGCTGACCTTGAAGCGAACAAGCTGACGGAGAAGGATTTTTAGACCGGGTTCGCCGTCATTATTCGGCGGCGATTAGTTTTGACTGCGGGCGGGGAACGCCGCTCGTTCCTAAAAAACGCGGAGGCGCGAATGTTGAAAACAAAAGTCACGGAAATGCTGGGCATCGAACATCCGATAGTCGGCGGAACGATGATGTGGATATCAAAAGCCGAGTTCACCGCGGCGATAAGCGACGCCGGCGGCCTCGGCATTCTCGCTTCCGCAATCTACCACTCGAAAGACGAGTTCAGAGACGCTCTGCAAAAGATAAAGTCGCTCACCTCCAAGCCGTTCGCGGTCAACCTGAACCTGTTCCCGGCGATGCGGCCGATAAACAACGAGGACTACATCGAAGTCCTGCTTGACGAGGGCGTGAAGATAGTTGAGACGTCGGGGCACAAGGCTCCGACGGAGTTGTATCCGCCGCTTAAAGAGGCGGGCTGCGTGTTGATCCACAAATGCGTCGGCGCGAAATACGCGCGCAAAGCGGTGTCGATCGGGGCGGACATAGTGACTGTGGTTGGATTCGAGAACGGGGGAGCGGTGGGAAATCTGGGGCTTGGGACGTTCGCTCTTGTGCCTGCGGTGGTGGACGCGGTGAGCGCGCCGGTGATCGGCGGCGGCGGGGTGGCGGACGGTCGCGGGCTGGCCGCGATGCTCGCTCTAGGAGCCGAGGCGGCCATCGTCGGCACTCGGCTGCTGCTAACCGAGGAATGCCCGATTCACCCGAACATCAAAGCCGCGCTCGCATCCGCATCCGAGACGGACACCGAAGTCGTCATGAAGTGCGTCAACTCCGCGCACCGGGTCTGGCGCAACGAGCCGGCGGCTAAACTCGTCGAGATGGACAACCGCAACGCTTCTCTCGCAGAACTGATATCCGTCGCCGGAGGCGACAAAGCGCGCGTCATGTTCGAGCAAGGCAAGCTGGACGCGGGCGTGATAGCCACCGGCCAAGCCGTCGGCATCTGCAGGGAAATCCTTCCTGTCAAAACGGTGTTTGAGTCGATGGTCGCAGACGCGGCCCGCATTCTTCGCCGCGACTGACCCGCCCGCTTCAGGGCCGATTTAATCGATAAACTTCTTCGGCGACCATGTTTTTCCGTTGGCGAAAACAGTGACCGCTCTGAACGCGCCGGTTTCGAGATTCATGTCGATGACTGTTCCCCCTTTGGGAACAAGAATGTCTTCAGCGCCTTCATACCCTGTGGAACGCACATATTGAAGATGGACGCCGTCCATCATTCCGGAATAATCGTTTAGATGGTCGTGCCCGCAGAATACGGCCTTGATAAAGCCTGAGTCGCGGAAGACGCCGAGCGCGTCGCGAGAGCCTCCCTCGTGGCAGACCTCTTCGCGTTTCACGCCTTTCGCGTTTCCTGATTTCGCGAGGTCGTCAAACTGCGGGATGGGAATGTGGAAGAAAACAAACGCCGGGGGCGGCGCGGGAGCCTCCGCTCGGATTGCCGCCGATTCAGCCTTCAGCCAGTCCAGTTGTTCCTGTCTCATTCCGCCCCGCGAGTTGTTCAGTATAATCAGGTTCCAGAGGGCCGGATCGCCGTCCACAGCGGCCACGCGAATCCTGTAGTTGCCGTCAGCCGCGTCCCCCCGGTAGAGCGAATGAGGGGCGTTGCGGATAATTCTGTGCGCTTCGTCGTAGTCGTCCGCCTTGTCGTGGTTTCCCCAGACATACGCCCACGGCTTCTTCATCTCCGCAAACTGCTCGCAGGAATACCTGCAATACTCCAAGCCCCTGCCCTCCGGGTTCTCGTGCCACACGTCCCCTGTAGCGATCACAATGTCCGGTTCGAACTTGTCTATCATCGCGCGGATATCGCTTACAGTTCTATCGTCCACTGCGTGATTGAGGTGGAAGTGAAGGTCGGTTACGGCAAGTATGCGAAACCTGCCCTTGTTCGCGGGGATTACTGTCGGTACTTCCGGCAGAACGCCGTCCGGCGTCGGAGACATCGCCGCGAACGCCGCGTCAAACGCGCCCATGAAACCCGCCGCGCCCAGCGCCGCCGCTCCGGCGATGAACTCTCTGCGGCTGATGCCTGAGGATGTCCGTCCGGTTTCTTTTTTCATCGAGATTCCGATGCTGTCGCCGCCGCGCGGAGACGGCTTGCGCGTCAGCCGACCAGTTTTTTAGGCGACCATGTTTTCCCGTCGGCAAAGACGGTGATGGTTCTGAACGCGCCGGTTTCGAGATTCATGTCGATGACGGTTCCGCCCTTGGAGACGAGATTCCCGCCGTAACCGCCGTGCCCGGTAGAGCGGACGTATTCAAGATGCACGCCTTCCATATCGCCGTAGTAGTTGTTCACATGGTCGTGTCCGCAGAAGACGCCTTTGAGGAAACCGCAGTCGCGGAACGCCGCGAGCGCGTCGCTCGTTCCTTCCTCGTGGCATACGTTTTCGTATTTGACGCCTTTGGCCTTGCCTGATTTGGCGAGGTCGTCGTACTGCCTGATGGGGATATGGAAAAATGCGAACGCGGGGGGCGGCGCGGGAGTCTCCGCTCGGATGGCCGCCGATTCGGCCTTCAGCCAGTCCAGTTGCTCCTGCCCCATTCCGCCCCGCGAGTCGTTAAGGACAATCAGATTCCAGAGAGCCGGATCGCTGCCCGAAGCGGCCACGCGAATCCTGTAGTTGCCGTCCGCCGCGTCCCCCCGGTATAGCGAATGAGGGGCGTTGCGTATCATCTTGTGCGCCTTGTCGTAATCGTCCGCCTTGTCGTGGTTTCCCCAGACGTACGCCCACGGCTTCTTGATCCTTGCGAACTGCTCGCAGGCGTATCTGCAATACTCCAATCCCCTGCCCTCCGGGTTCTCGTGCCACACGTCGCCTGTCGGTATCACGATATCCGGCTCGAACTTGGCGACCATCTCGCCGACTTCTTTGACGGTTTGCATGTCCACGAGATGGTTGAGATGGAAATGAAGGTCGGTGACGGCGAGGATGCGGAACCTGCCTTTGTTCGCCGGAAAGACCGTCGGGACTTCCGGCAGAATGCCGTCCGGAACCGGGGCCATAGCCGCCATAGCGGCGTCGAACGCTCCCATCATGCCCGCCGCGCCCAGCGCCGCCGCGCCGGCTATGAATTCTCTTCTGCTTATACCGCAGCCGTTTCGCTTCTCATCGTTCTTCATTTTTATTCCTCCGCGCGGATTCCGTCCCGTCGCCTCGCGTCATAATAATTATAATCATGCTGGAATATTTTTTTCCATTAGTTTGCGTGGCGCCCGTTTTTTTGCATCGCAAAAAACCGGTTTGACCGCTCCTCTTCCTTAATTGTTTTTAAGAAGGAATTCTTTAAATTCGGAGAATGCTATGGCGCGGTGGCTGACGCGATTTTTCGTGTCGGAGTCGAGTTCGGCCACCGTGCGGCCGAGTTCCGGAATGAAAAGAACAGGGTCGTAACCGAATCCGAGGGAGCCGCGAAGTTCCCGCGTTATGACGCCGCGCTGTTCGCCTGTGAACACGCGCCGGGAGCCGTCAGGGAAGATGACGGCGACGACGCAGACGAAGCGGGCGGCGCGGGCGTGGTCGGGGATGTCGCGCATTTCTTCGAGCAGACGCAGACAGCGCTGTTCGTCCGTAAGTCCGGAGCCTCCGTATCTGGCGGATATCAGGCCGGGCGCTCCTCCCAGAGCTTCCACTTCGAGTCCGGAATCGTCCGCTGCTATTATGCCGGACACATGCTCGGCGGCGGCGGCGGCTTTCTTGAACGCGTTCTCTTCGTATGTCGAGCCGTTCTCTATGGCGTCGAAGTCCAGCGTCACTCCGAGAGATGAAAGAGAAACGGCGCTTACGGGAGCGGCTATGCGGGATATCTCGCGGGCTTTGTTTTCATTGAAAGAGGCGAGTATGAATTCCAATCGGCGGGGATTCCTTTCGCGGGCCGGATCAGGCGAGGAAGTCTTTGTATGATATAGAGACCGGATCGGGCGCGGAGCGCAAGGCGGACATTAAATGCGGTTCGCCCTGAGGGTCGCCCAACGCGATGTTTTCCGCCTTCCATCTGCCTCGGATCCTCGTCTTGAGCAACGTCGGTTTGAATCCTTCCACATGTTTGGCAAGCGCGTCGGCGGGATCGATGTCGCCGTCTCCGTTAGCCTTTGCGGCGATTGAAGCGTCGAGCAGGGTTTTTAACTCGAAGGCCTCTCCGGCGAGCCATGCCGGCGCGCCGTCGATTTTTACGAATGCCGCTTTCTTTTCCGCTCGCAACTGTCCCAACTGCAGAACGATGTCGGGATCCGCGAAAACGTGGCGGGCGTCTACCCTGACGAAAGAAGACGCTCCCCGCCCCGATGCGGCTCTTGTCAGCCTGTGTAGCTTATCCGTTTCTTTCACTCTGGACAGGAACACGCCCCTCATGGCGGTGAATCTGCCGTACGGGTTGCTTCCCGGCTCCATGTTGACGAGAACCGATATGTTTTTCGGGGATGTTATCCTCGACATCCTGTCTATAAGCAATCCCAACGGAGAGATGTCCGCTCTGACGGGGGAAAGCATTCTTGTCGACTCCATCCCCGACGGCACGTCCAGAATTATTATCATATCGTCATTTAAAGACATTTCATCTCCCGAGAAGGCGCAACGCGCGCCGCATTTTCACTTGCCGAGCGCCTGCGCCGTAGCCACACACGCATTGTCTGAAAATCCAATCTGCTTTTTCTTCACTATCCCGTCCGCCCCGATGACCCACCAAACCGGCACGGATGAAATCGCGTACGCCCTGAAACTCTCTCCGGTCGCGTCTATCAGAATGGGATACTCTATGTTGTTCTGGGCCGCGAAATTTTTAGCTTGTTCGGCGTCCTGAAAGTTGTTTCCCGGCAGAACGGCGATGACTTTGAATCCGCCGGGCGCGTCCGACGCCTTGCCGCATTTGGCGGCGGCTACGAGGTGCTTGACTGTGTACGGGCAGCCGAGGGTTCCGAATATCAACTGAGCGCCTTCTTTTCCCGCAAGCTCGCGAAGGCTGTGTTTATCTCCTTTAAGGTCGGGCAGAGAGAAATCCGGCGCGGGAAGTCCCACGAGCCTGTCCTGCTTCTGGGAGGAGAGTTCCATCTCCGACACCGGGAACGGAGGTATTCCGCCGCCGGCGACGGTTTGAGCCAGTCCGAGGAGCGTGGCGTCCCGGTAGTTGTCGAGCGGACCGGACGCGGAGGCCGCCCCGTCCACCCTCAGGACTCCTTGCGCGTCCGTTATCATGTGATACGGCAGGGACTGGATTCCCATCATGGCGGCGGCTGGCGCGCCGAGGTCGAAATACAGCGGAACTCCTTTATTTGCCGACGCGTGTTTCGCCGCGAGACTTTGCGCGCTCTCTTCGTCTTCGGCGACTGCTATAGGGATGAACCGAACGCCCGGAGCGGTTTTTCCGAACTCCGCCTCCGCCTTCATTGTCGCTTCATACTGCTCCGCCTCCGGCGCATAGAAGAACGCGAACACGGCGGGTTTGCCCGCAAATGACGACGTGTAAACAACCTTGCCGGCGCCGTCCGTCAGTTTCGCTTCCGGTATCGTCAGCCCTATCATCGCCATTGACGATTCCATTCGTTTTCGTAGCGCGTCGTAATATTTCTTCTTTTCCGGCGTGGAGTCCAAAGTCTGCTTCTCATAGGTCAGAAATCTGAGAACCGCATCCATGCCGCCGTTGAAGCCGATAAGTTCCGCCGGGTTCCTCGGCGCAAGAATCTTCACCGCTTCCTGCATCCTGTTATTGGTTCTGCAGAAAACGATAATGGGCTTGCCGAGGTCAAGATCGCCCACGCGGCTTTCGAGCGATTCGACGGGGATTCCGATGGAATTCTTGAGTCTGAAAGCCTCGCGCTGATTGGCCAGCCTCACGTCCAGAAGCAGGATTTCCGGTCTGCTTTCCATCAGGTCGATGAACTCCTCGACACCGACTTCCCTGTACGGCTTCGGCTCTGCGGCGAGCGCGGACGCCGTGAAAAAAACCGCCGCGAGCGCCGCGGCTATATTGCAGAGCGTCCTTGTTTTTTTTGTCATTTGTTTCTCCCTCAGGCATCATTCAAGCATCAATCAATATATCCGCAAACAGGAGATGTTTCAACCCGGAATGCTTCGGCTGACGCTGCGGCGCTGCGGCTAATCCAATCCTAATGTTCCGCCCGGATTCATTATGTTGTTCGGATCCAGCCGCTGCTTTATCGCCCTGAATATTTCCAGCCCGGTATCGCCCGACTGCTGCGGCATCCACGGCGCAAGCATCCTGCCCACTCCGTGATGGTGGCTGAGCGACCCTCCGTTCTTCTTTATCGCGTCGATTATTTTCTTCTGGTAATCGAGATAGTCGTTGTACTCGTCGCCCAGAACCATCCGGGACAGGAATATGAAATAAAGGTTGGTTCCGTTTTCGTAGAAATGGGAGGCGTGGACCATGCAGGCGGTGTTGGGTCGCGCCTTGACAACTTCCCTCACGCCTTTCCACACGTCCATCAGGTTCGACCATGTCACCGATGTTTCCAACGTGTCCGTCATCACCTGTATATCCATGAGGTCTTCGCGCATGTATGGGTCGGAATACCTGCCCTTCCACCATGACTTCACAGGTTTGGAGCCGAGGAAGAACCCGCCGTATTTTGAGCCGATGGCTTTAGCCTTCTTTTTAATCAGCGCCCCCGCGTCGGCGTCGCCCTCCGTCGAGCCGAGCAACAGGCAGCGGCTCATGTCCTTGTATCCGAGCATCTTCAGAATCGAATCCACCGGGCTGCCTTCGATGTGATGCAGCTTAAGTCCTATGCTTGTCTCCTCCGGGTCTGAAATCCTCAACGCGGACGGGAACCCGAACTCGCCCTGCATTATCTCCCTGCAAGCGGACACCGCGTCGTCCCACGTCTTGAAGATAAATGAGAAATATTGCCTGTTTTCGGGCCGGAACTTGCGAATTTTGATGGTCGCTTCGGTCATGACTCCGAACACGCCCTCGCATCCGAGGAATATCTGGTCGAGGTCGGGGCCGACGGACGCGCGGGGATACGGCGGAGTGGCCACAAGCCCGGCGGGCGTCACCCATCTCTGCGATATCACCAAGTCTTCCGCCTTCCCGTATCCGGTGGACTGCTGTCCGGCTCCCCTCGCGGCTATCCACCCGCCCACCGTCGAGAACTCGAACGACTGCGGAAAATGGCAGCACGTGTAGCCGCCCGGCGCGCTCTTCGTCTTGGTCGCGTTTAGCTGCGCTTCGAGGTCCGGCCCGTAGATGCCCGGCTGCGCCTTCGCCGTCGAATCCTTCTCGTTCACCGAGAGAACTTTCTTCATGTGCCTCGTCATGTCCAAGCAGATTCCGCCCTTGGGAAACTCTATCGCCCTCGTCACGGACGACATCGCTCCGGCTGGAACCAGCGGTATCCCGTTCCTGTCGCAGAACGACACCACCGCTTTCACATCTTCCTCTCCGCGCGGATACGCCACGCAGTCCGGCGGGTTCGTCACGTCGTTCTTGCGCATCCTTATGGCGTCGAAATATGTCTTGCCGTACGCGTGCTTTGCGCGGTCGTAGTCGTCCGTAGACACGTTCTCCGCCCCGACAATCCCCTTCAACGCTTCCAGCTTGTCGGCGGAAAGCTTGCACGGCGCTTCCAGCTTCACTATATCCAGCCCCGGCAGGTGCGGCTTGGCCATATCCGAGTCTTTCAACCCGAACACATCTTTGATATAGCCCATCAACTCTTTTTCCGGATGCTTGAACACGTCCGGCGCGCCCCATTTCAAAATTGATCTGTATGACTTTTTATCAAATTCGGAAATCCACATGGCGTCTCCTTCCGCGCCGCGAACGCTCTCGCGCTCCCGCGCCTAACTGGTACAATATAATCGAAATCGAGCCGCTTTGAAAGAACCCCCGCGCGCCGCGCGGGTTTAATGAAAAAGCAAAAGATGAAAATGAAGGCCAAAGAGAAACTTTTAGAAAAGTTTCTCTTTGAATCTCTTCAAAACGTTTCACTGGTCGTCGGGGAGAGAATCGCTGACGCGCTTCTCTCCCCGACGCCCCATATAAAATCATTATGAACAAGATTCAAGGCAAATCGACCGGGTTTTTCAGCGCATTTGTATTGTAGACGCAATTCACGAATTGCCCGCCGCGCTTGTGAGATAAGACGCGAACGCGCCCGACTCAAATCAACCCGCCCACCCCCCTCATCGCCGCCTTGACTCAAGCAACACAAGATGTTGTGTGCTGTAACAAGGAGAAGTTGCGACAGGCATGTGACTACTGAAAGTTCTTTGCTAAAATTGCAGAGATTATATTTGAGGGAGAAGGGAAGATTTGGAGATAAACGGACTAGAAGAGTATAATTGAAGTCGGACAATTTTTTGATACAGCAGATAAAGGAGGATGCAACAATGAGAACGCACAGAAATACATTTGTTATTTCCCTGATCGCTTCCCTCGTTGTTTTGTTCGGATTCAAACACATAACGCATGCTAATGATTGCTTGCCAATCGACGAAAAAGGCAAACGAATCGATTATCCAAGCATGCTATTCGGATGCAACCGGGATGAATTGCGGACGGCAAGAAACCAAATTTACGCATATTACGGTTATGACTTCAAGGACCCAGAGCTAAAAGAGCGCTTCAAGATATATTCATGGCACAAACCCGCAGGATATTTTGATTTTGAAGCGATGAGCGAAAAAGACAAACAAATAGTCGATCACATAAAGAGAGAGGAAGAAGTATTAGATAGAATTCCGGATAGAGCGCTTTTCCTAAAAGGATACAGTTTGTTCAAACCTGAAATTGCGGATTTCACTATCGTGTATGGGTGTGTTGAGCGAAAAGGCAAAGACTCATACGGAAACAAAAATTGTGAAGCCTATATATTTGCAATCATTCCCGGATTTCTAAAGTCCGAAAAAGAGGCGCTAGACTCATGGGAAAACGCAGAGTATCTCGCGCTAATGGACGATTATTCATTCCCGATACATTCAGAACGAGTGAATTTCTGCAATCTGAAACAAGACCTTATAAACGAACCTCACATCTGTGTTGATTTTAACGGTCCGTCGGACGACCCAAGAAAACTTTTCATAGGTTGGAAAGACGGGCGGTTCACAAGAACCGGGCATGTTTGGGGCTACGTAACAATCGACGATTACACAAATAGCGCCAGCAACAGCACAAACCTTTTCGTGCGCGTTTGGTCCGGAAGTTATGACTTAAAGCAATTGTACATATACGATCATGATAAAGACACTATCGAGTTCTCCCATAGCATCTGGCCGATTTTTATGAACTATGAATGCTATGCGCGTGAAAAAACCTTTTTCCACGAAACCGCCGAGTCCGCCGCAGACAAATCAAAGACCACCAACAGGTATTTTTATCAGGGCGAGACTCTTAACGTAACGCTTGTGGATTGCGGAAAGAAATATGGGGAATGTGTTTTTCTAATCAATTCGCACAGCAGGCCAAAGATTAGGGGGTGGGTCGACGAAAAAAGCCTGCCTTGCTATCTCCCTGCTGCTGGTTGAAAAATAAATTATTTGAGAAAGACTGATTAACGTACAGTTGCGTGTTCCCCCGATTCTATTCAGTAAGTCCCCTTCCGTCCAAACTCTCACTTTTCGTCAATAATCATCATTTATAGAAATCCTGTGTTTATTCTTGTGCGAATGACGATTCGCTGAATCGCCCTTCCATCGCCGCATTTTACAACCTGTCCGGGCGACCCGACGGGTCGCCCCTACGGCTTCACAATCGCTGAAAATAAATTGAAGAGTTTAGGAAAGGGGGTTGGGGAACAACCCTTTTCAAAGGGTTTTCCCCAACTGCCGCAGGCGCCACAATATCCCCCGCTTTTCCTATTTTCTTTCCCCTCCCTTTTTCCACGATACGCGCCGATGACGGAAGCGCAGCCCCGCCTTCGGCGCTAGCATGAAAGATTTTGAAAGGGATTTTAATGGAAAACTTTTGAAAAGTTTTCCTTTAAGCTCCGCCGACCGCAGTATTGACATCGGGCCGGGAGCGGAGTATATTGCGATTTAAGTTCTTTTGACCCTCCTCGGAGGGATAATAGGGAAGACGGTGCGAATCCGTCGCGGTCCGGCCGCTGTGAATGGGGACGAAAGCCGATTGTGACCACTGCGAAAGCGGGAAGGTTCGGCGAGTAGAGGGATCCATAAGCCAGAAGACCTGCAAAAGAACAGGGGCTTTGCCCCGCGACGGGTTCTTCCAGAGAAAGACCCGCCGCACGACTTTGTGAGGCGAACACCGGACCTCGAAGGGGTTCGGTGTTTTTTGATTAATAACAATTCAAACACAACAAATCAGTTTTTCACGAGGCCGCTCGCGAGCTTCAAATTTTTACGGCGGGGCGAGGGTCGTTCCAGCGCGTGGAGATCGATTTGCGCCGCAGCCCTGCTGCTGACGCTCGCGGCCTCCGCCCCGGCTTCGTCCGCCGAAGCTCCCTCTTCCATCGACATCGGCGAGTTGATAATCTACGCCGACCCCGTCTCAGCGGAGCCTGATCCGGAGTCCATGCCGACGTCGATAACCGTGATTCCCCGGGAGAGTTTCGACAAGCGGTTCTCGACAGTGCCCGAACTGCTGCGCGAGACAGTCGGAATAGAGATTCGCAGTTACGGCGGGTTGGGAAGCTTCAGCACGGTGTCCGTGCGCGGGTCAGAAGCCGCTCACGTGCTGGTGATGGTGGACGGGGTGGCGCTCAATCAGGCCGTCGGCGGCGCGGTTGACATGGGGGCCGTCCCGCTGGCGAACGTGGAAAGGATAGAGATATACCGGGGCGGCGCTCCCGCCAGATTTCAGGGAGCCGCCTGCGCGGGCGCGGTCAACGTCGTCACCCGCCCCGGCGCGGGAGACGCCTCCGTCGAGGCGTCCGCTGTGTTTGGCTCTTTCGGCTCCCGTTCGTTCCATGTCTTCTCGCGCATGCCCGTCCGATCCGCGCGCGCGTCCATAGATTTCTCCCGCATGTCTTCTCAGGGCGATTTCAAGTTCCTCGACGACAACGGCACTCCTCTCAACGCCGCCGACGACGAGTGGACTCCCCGCGTCAACAACAATTTCTCAGCGGACAACCTCGACCTCAAACTGGACATCTTTCCCGGAGGACGCGAAGGAGGCCCGCGACGCGTCTCTATTTCAAATCAATCCTATTTTAAAGAACAAGGCGTTCCCGGCCTTGGCAACTTCCAGTCCGAACAGGCGCGCCTAAAGACTTTCAGGAACATCTTCACGGCCAGCCTCGAAGACAAGGGTGCCCTCATCCCCGGCGCGGTTTCCACATTCAGACTATCCAGCTCGGCCAACACGACGAGATTCTTCGACCCGGCGAGCCAGATCGGTCTCGGCTCTCAGGACAACCGCAACGCCACCCGCTCGGACTCGCTGTTTTCCGCCTTCGAGTTCTTCCCGGCGGAAAACCACGCGGTGACCGCCGCGCTCTCCGTCTCGCGGGAAAGCTTCAAGCCGCGCGACGCGAGGCAGGCCAATCAGGTCGGCAAACCCAGCCGTCGGAATTCCATTGCCGCGGCGGTCGAGGACTCGGCGTCATTCCTCGATGACAGATTGCTGATCGTCCCCGCGTTTAGAATAGAGCGCTTGAACGACAGGTTTTCCGGGGACGACCCCTTCGATTTTTCCGCGCTGGCCCCCGAAACATCCCGCTCGGACACTATGTCGTCGTTCTCCGCCGGAGCGCGCTACCGCGTGTCCGGCTCGTTCCGCCTGAAGGCCAACGCGGGCAATCGTTTCCGCTCGCCCTCTTTCTACGAGTTGTTCGGAGACAGAGGCTCGGTCATCGGCAACACCGAGCTTTTGCCCGAAAAAGGCAAGACTTCCGACATCGGCTTTTCATGGAGCGTAGGCGGAGCGCGGAGCGTCCTTTTCGAGGCTTTATATTTCAGGAACGACACGGACAACCTCATAGTGTTCATGCAGAATTCGCAGCGCGTGGCCCGGGCTGACAATATAGGCCGGGCGAAGGTCCGCGGCTTCGAGCTGACCCTGACGGCGGTACTCTCGCCATCTTGGAGCCTCGCCGCCAACCACACTTATCAGAACGCGCGCGACGACAGCGACGTTGCGTTCTGGCGCGGCAACATGCTCCCGGGCCGACGCGAGCGCGAGTTCAACTCCCGCCTGTCGTTCGAGCGCGCGCCGTGGAAAGCGTGGCATCAGTTCAGCCGCGCGGGCGCGGGTTATCACGACCGGGCGAATATCCAGCAGTTCCCTTCAGGCGACATCCACTCCGCCGGAGTCTCGTTCGCCCGCTCGAATTCCACTTTCACCATCGAAGGCAAAAACCTGACAGACAACAGGGTCTCCGATTACATCGGGTTCCCGCTGCCGGGAAAGGCCTTCTTTTTTACATATCAAAGGTTGTTCAAATAACCAAAAGGGAGAATAGCGATGAACAAAGCGAAAAAAAGCGTTAAATTGTGTCTTGCGGCGCTCGCCGTCGCCGTTGCGATGGCGGCAGCCGGTTGCGGAGGAGGCGGAGGGAGCGCCCCCGGCGACACCATTTCCGGCTCCGTGCAGACGCCCGGAGGCGCGGTCTCAGCCCGCTCCGCCGACAGAACCGCGTCCGCTCTCCAGAATGTTTCCTCAGCCGTGACGGTCAACGCATACTACGTCGGCTCGTCCGGCGCTCTCACGTTGCTGGCCACCTCCCAGTCCTCCGCCGCCGGCAGCTTCTCAATCGCGCTTCCCTCCGGCGTCAAAGTCGCCTCCACCCTCGTCCTTCTTTCGGTCGAGTTCGACTCCGTCGAAATGAGAGGCTTGGCCACAGCGGCTTCCGGCGTCGAGATATCCCCCGTCTCCGAAGCGGTCATTCAGGTGATCGAGCAGCGAATGTCGGATTCAGGCCGCTCGTTCTCCGACCTGACCCGCGCCGAGATAACAGCCGTGGAGACCGCCGTCGAAACAGCCCTCGAAGGCGAGGATTTCACAGGCGCGACGATATCCGACGCGATTGCCGACGCTGCGGCAGCAGCAGCCCGCGACGCGTCCGTTCAGGCCGCTCTCGAAACGGCTCTGCCGGACAGTTCCTCGACGTCCGTCGCCATCGCCGTCGTCGCCACCACAGACTGGACATCCGGCGCGCTCTCGTACATAACCCTCGACGGCGACATGTCCGCCGCCCCGGTCGCGACGAACAACGTCCTCTCCATCCACAGCGACGCCACCGTCAAAGCCGACGGCGGATACGTCTTCGTTATCAACAGATACGGTCAGGACAACATCACCGTTCTTGACCCCGCGGACGGCCTTTCGCTAGTCGGCCAGTTCTCCACCGGCAACGGCTCCAACCCGCAGGATGTCGCGGCAATATCGGAAACAAAAGCGTACGTCTCCCGGCTCGGCTCGGCGTCCTTGCTGATTGTCAACCCGGCCACAGGCGCCGAACTCGGCTCCATAGACCTATCGGGGCTGGCGCTGACCGACGGTTTGCCCGATATGACGCAGATGGTAAAAGTCGGAACGAAAGTCTTCGTGCTGCTTCAGAATCTGGTTGACTGGGCTCCCGCCGCACCCGGCATCCTCGCCGTGATCGACACGGCGACGGACTCGCTCATCGACGCCGACGCCGCGACACCCGGCGTTCAGGGCGTAGAGATTTCAAGCTGGAATCCCCAGTCCGCCGTTTACAACGCCGCCACAAACAGAATCTACGTCAGCAGCTCAGGCGACTACTACGACCCGTCCGTGCCCGGCGGCATCGACTCTGTCAACCCGGACACATACGCGGCGGCGTCCGTCGCGGACAAGACCGCCCTCGGCGGAGCGCCCGGCAGCGTGGCCGTAGTCTCATCCTCCAAAGCCTACGTCGCGGTGTCGGACACGTCGTTCGTCAACCATATCATTCCGTTCAACCCATCCACCGGAGCTGTGAGCGCGAGCGTTTACACCCCCGGCGGATACACCGTCGGCGGCATCGCCGTCGACCCGTTCGGATACCTGCTCGTGCCGGACATGAGCTATGAGACGCCCGGCATCGTGTTCATCGACACGTTGACGAACACGGTGGCGCAAGGCCCGATCAGCGTGGGCTTGCCGCCTTACGCTGTCGCCTTCACAACGATGCAGACGGATGAATAACCTGAATTTTCAAACCACCCCGCGCCCTCTGGGGCGCGGGGATATCTGTTTCTTGCAAATTAACGGTTTCCCTGCCGGCTCATGGAAAAAATCTTTTAAGCGGAACTATAATTTGGAAATGCGCAATCGGACATCGCACATGATAACCTCCCCGGTTCGCCGGCACAATCGGCAAATCCGGTTTAACCCCGGTCGGGCTTTGGCGGCGCTTATCGCGTTGTGCGCCCTCGCCGCGTTTTCCGCTTCATGCTCCCGCGCGCCCAAACCCGACCCCGCCGCGCGCGACACCAACCTCCCCTCCCGCATCGTTTCCCTTTCCCCCGGCGCGACTGAAATTCTGTTCGCGCTCGGACTTGATTCCGAGGTCGCCGGCGTCACCAACTACTGCAACTACCCGCCAGCGGCGGCGGCAAAGCCCCGCGTCGGCGGTCTCTACGACCTTAACTTTGAGGCGCTGATCAGCCTCAATCCCGACCTTGTGATTCTCACTCCCGCGACATCCGACATCGCTAAAGAGTTGGACAGGATGGGATACCGAACGCTCATCACGCCCAATGACACTTTCAACGATGTGGTCGCCTCTGTTATATCGATAGGCGCGGCGGTCGGAAGGACGGAAGAGGCAGCCGCTCTGGCCGACAAAATGACCTCCGCCCTCGAAGACGCCCGCGCCGCGTCCGCCTCCGGTCCACCGGTGTCCGTCATGATCGTCGTCGACCGCTCCCCCGGCTCCCTTCAGGGCCTGTACGTCGCGGGCAAAGGCTCCTACTTCACAGAGCTTGTCGACGCTTCCGGCGGCAAAAACATTTTCGACGATTCCACTATCTACTACCCGCAACCCTCGCTCGAAGAAATCATCTCCCGCAACCCCGACGCGATAATCGAGACCCGGCTCGGCGAAAACCTTTCCGAGTCGGACATTCGGCGCATCGTTTCCGACTGGAAGGCGCTGGGAGACGTCGACGCGGTGAAAAACAACCGCATCCATATATGGACGGAAGACTACGTGGCGCGGCCCGGGCCGAGGCTGGTTCTACTGATCGACAAATTCAGGCGGGTGGTTGAAGATGCCCGTTGAAAACTGCCCCATATATTCCGTCCGCTCCCTCAGCTACGAGATCGGCGGCAAACGCGTCCTCGACTCGGTGAGCATGGACGCGAGGCCCGGCGAGTTCATCGCCGTGGTCGGGCCCAACGGAGCCGGAAAATCCACCCTGCTGCGCCATCTGGTCAGGGTCATCCCGCCGCCCAAGGGAACTGTGTTGCTTTACGGCAAATGCGTCACGACGCTGCGCCAGAGGGAGATCGCCGCCGGCGTCGGCTACGTCCCCCAGAGCAGCCCGGTCTATCTTCCGTTCACCGCCCTCCAGTTCGTGCTGATGGGCAGATATCCGAGGATGAACCCGCTGGTGCGCCCGGACGACCGGGAGGCCGCTTGCGCCCTCGAAATCCTAGACGGCGTCGGCATGGCCGATTTCGCCGACCGCCGCGTGGATATGATGAGCGGCGGAGAGCGCCAGAAAATATTCATCGCCGCCGCCCTCGCTCAGGAACCGAGCGTGCTGCTCCTCGACGAGCCGACCACCTACCTTGACCCAAAACATCAGCGCGACATTCAGCGCATCCTTCAATCCCTCCACCGGGAGCGCGGAACCGCAGTCGTGGCCGTCACCCACGACATCAATTTCGCAGCGCGGTTCAGCGACAGGATAGTGGCGATAAAAAAAGGCGCGGCGGTTTACGACGGCCCTCCGGACGGGCTTATGCGGAAACCATGCCTCGAAGAGCTTTTTGACACCGAGTTCGACTACGCGCGCGGCGACGGCGAAGGCGTGTTCGCTTTCCCGAGGAGGAGCCGATGACCTCCCGGACGCGCAAGCCCGCGACGCGGGCGTTCGCATTGCTGATGCTGCTCGCGGCGGTCGTCGCCGTCATCGCGCCGCTCATCGGCAGCTCGAACGTGACATTCTCCGACATCGCGGGCGTATTCAACTCAGAGCCGGCAACAGCCGCCGAGAGGATATTCTGGCAGGTGCGCGCGCCGCGCGTTATCCTCTCGTTCATCGCCGGAGCCACGCTCGCCCTCTGCGGCCTGTCCTTTCAGGCGGTGTTCCGCAACCCGCTGGCCTCCCCGTTCACCCTCGGCGTGTCCGGCGGCGCGGCATTCGGCGCGGTGCTCGCCATCAAGCTCGGCCTCGCATTCTCCATCCCCGGCCTTTCCGTCACGCAACTCTTCGCCTTCGGCGGCGCTCTCGCCTCCATCTTCCTCGTTTACGGCATCGCCCGCGCTAAAAAAGGCTTCACTATGGCCACCATGCTGCTTACCGGCGTCGCCGTCAGCTTCTTCTTCTCCGCTCTCATCATGTTCATTCAATTCTTTGCCGACTACGCGCATTCCTTCTCCATGGTCCGCTGGATGATGGGGAGCCTGTCGATCGTCGGCTACAAACAGGTGGCGCAGGCAGCCGTCCTGTCCTCCGTCGGCTGCGCGGCGATATTCCTGCGCCGCAGCGAGATGAACCTGCTCACCGCCGGAGACGAGATAGCACGGGGCCGGGGCGTGGACGTCGACCGTTCGCGCGCCTCCATCTTCTTCGCCGTCTCGCTGGCCACCGGCGGAGTGGTCGCCATCTGCGGCCCGATCGGATTCGTCGGCCTGATGATTCCCCACATAATGCGCCTCATAGTCGGTCCCGACCACTTCGACCTCGCCCCCGCATGCATCCTCGGCGGCGGCATCTTCCTCGTACTGTGCGACACCTTCGCGCGCACCGCTATATCCCCTTTCGAGATTCCCATCGGCGTCATCACCGCCATGCTCGGCGGCCCCTTCTTCATCTGGCTCCTCTTCCGCCATCCGAACTGACTTCCTCGCATCAGGAATAACATGGACGGATTCGCCGATGGCCCCAGCGAACCAAGGCGGTTTTCATAACGGCGAACTGCTTCTCGATCACAAACGAGTTTTTGAGCGCCGCTCTTTTTCTTGTTCAGTAGGGGCGCGGTTTCCGCGCCCTATACCTGAGACAATTTGGGGCGGGGCAACCCCGCCCCTACAGCAAAACGCGCTTTGCGGTCCGCGTTTCATCCTAATCCTGACGAAGGATTTGGTTTTCTTCCGCCAGTGAAAAAGAGCCGATTTTACTTAGAACCAAGTTCCGCAAAATCGGCGCGCCAAGGTTTTTTTCGAAAGGGGCACGGGAAAACCGGTTTTTGCAAAAAACGGTTATCCCGCAAACTTGCGAATGAAACAATTCAAGCATTCGCATTAAGCGTTAGCATAATCTTCACCTTTAAGCGTTTTTTAAGTAGAATGTTCGCGTGCGGCGGCGCTAGGTTTCGCGCGGTTTCGACGCTCGGAACAGAAAACGCCGCCCGCAAAGGAGACAACATGAAAAAATCAGCCGCTTTGTTCGCCGTATGCGCGCTCCTGCTCGCGGCCTCCGCCGCCCGCGCCGACCTCATGGGATTCAACTTCCTCGACATTATCCCGGAACCGCATATCTCCGCCATGCTCGGAAAACCGGTTCCCGTTTCGTCGTTCGCGCTATCCGGAGCCGCGCCGTCTGCGGACGCGCCTCTCGACCGCGCCCTCAAGGACGCCTTCGGAAAAGATTTCCTTGATAAAACCGCCTCCGTCCCCGGAGCGCTCAAAATCGCTTTCGCGCCCGCGTCCGCGTTCGCAGACGCCGACTGTGAAAAACTCAAATGCGACCGCTCCGTCCTCGCCTCCAACATCGAATCATACGCCCTCAGAATCGAAGCCTCCGGCGACGGCTCCGTCCTCGCCTCCATCTTCTCCGACCACAGCCGGGGCAGGTTCTACGCCGTCAAAACAATCAAGAAACTCATCGCCAAATATGACGGCCGCCGCATCGACCAGACTATCATCTTCGACTATCCCGTCCTCGAAGTCCGCGGCGTCCTTGAAGGATACTACGGCGCTCCGTGGGCCCCCGCCGACACTCTGCGCACCCTCGACTGGATGGGCGACCAGAAAATGAACATCTTCCTCTACGCCCCGAAGGACGACCCGAAAAACCGCAGCGACTGGCGCAGCCCTTACACTGACAAAGAACTAAAGCGCTTTCAGGCATTCAACGAAGTCAGCGTTCTCAACAACATCCAGTTCTGCTGGGAAATCAGCCCCGGCGTCTCCATCACCTACTCCTCCGAACAGCACTTTCAGGACCTCATCGCCAAGTTCCACGCCGTGGCCGACATCGGCGTAAAATGCTTCGTCCTCGCCTTCGACGACACCGGAAAAACCCTCTCGAAAGAAGAAGACAAGGCCCGTTATAAAAACATCGGCGAAGCTCAGGCCGACATCACCAACCGCGCGTACGAATCCGTCATCAAGCGCGTCCCCGACGCAAAATTCAGCTTCGTCCCCGTCGAATACTGGAATGAAAACGTCACCGAGGAATACAGCGGAACCGTCGGCGACATCCTTCATCCCGACATCATCTACGGATGGACGGGCAACGAGATATGCAGTTGGTCGGTAAATAAAACGGACGCCGATTTCGTCGCCGGATACATAAACCGAAAACCGCTTCTGGGAGACAATGTGCCGGTGGTGGACACATTCATGGCGATAAAAGGCCCCATCTCCCTCGGCCCGTTCCAACGGCGCGCCTCCGACCTCCACATGTCCATCCTCGGCCTAACCGCCAACGCCATGCCGTGGATGTACAGCTCTTGGGTCAACCTCGCCGCCATCGCCGACTACGCTTGGAACCCCTACGCCTACGACGCTCAGGAATCTTGGAAAAAAGCAATCGTGGACACCGTCGGCGTCGACGCCTACAGCGCCTTCAAGCCTTTCGCGGTCCTCAATCAGGGCACGCTCATCAACCACCACGACTCTCAGGACCTAAGAGTGCTTATCCGCAAGTTTTGGAACAACTACCACGCCGGCGACCTGTCACCCGTTAAGGACGAGTTCAAAACAACGTTTCAGTCCATCGCCGACGTTCAAGGCCCGATTCTGGAAAAAGTCAAAAACCCGTTCCTTCTCGAAGAGCTGAAAAGCTGGCTCGGCAAAGCCGCCGCTTATGGCGAGGCCGGCGTTATCGCTATAGACGTCGCGGACAAAAAAATCAAAGGCTCCATGACCAAGGAAGACTACGACGAGTTCGCCGCCGCCGTCTCCCGCGTCGAAAACAGAAAAGGCGAAATCACCCGCGACACTCTAAAATCCTTCTTCAAAGAACTGAAAGAAGAGTTGCGGCCCGAAAATTGAAAGGATAGAAATTGAAAAGATAATAGAGAAAACCAAAAGAGAAGCTTCTCAAAGCATTTCTCTTTTACCCCGAATCCGCCAGCATGATTCGGGTTTAAAATTTCCCTGCGGTTTTTTGTCTTTTCCGCCTTTGTTTCTCTTTATTGCGCGCCTCGCGATTGTGCGCGGGGAGGATGTATGTTATATTAGCAGTCGCGCGCAAGCGCGACACGGACGGGAGGCGGGAGCATAGGAATGGCTGCTGACGAAACGCAGGTAGACATATCGGAGTTCGCGAGGCTCGACTTGAGGACGGGAACCGTTCTCGAAGCGGCTGCGGTGGAAGGCTCGGACAAGCTGGTCGTGATGAAAATAGACATCGGCGGAGAGGTCAGACAAATCGTCGCCGGCATCCGCGCCGCTTACGCTCCGGAGTCCCTAGCCGGCAAAAAGACGGTCGTGTTGGCAAACCTGAAGAAGGCGCTTATCCGGGGAGTCGAGAGCCACGGGATGATTCTCGCCGCCGACTCGCCGGAAAGCATAATCCTTTTGAAGCCGGAGAGCGACATCGACAACGGCGCGAGAATCAGGTGAAAGGCCCCGCCGAGGGGCGGGCGCGGTTGCTTTAATGGAATCCGAAAATATTATCCTCAAAAAAATCGCCGAACAGCTTGAAGTCGTCGGCAAGGAACACGAGACCGCCAAAAACGACCTTCAGGCGTTGGTGGAGTCTTTCATCTCCGACATCAGCGCCAACATGAAGAAATACGTCATGAGCAACGTGCGCCGAGAAGCCCGCAAAGCCCCGGACGCCGCCGCCGGGCTTGACGACTCTCAGATCGAAACCCTCCGGCTCGATCTGGACTCTTCCCTCGAACCGGAAATCGAGCGCGTGCTGGCCCTCCTTCGCGACAACTCCGAATGGATGGACGACGACACCACCTTCCTCGACATCAACTCCAAGGCTTGGAAGGCGATCAAGTCTATCGAAACCCCTGTGAACTCCACTCTTGATAAATACGGGCTTAACCCCATAAACCTGAAAAACTGGACTTGGCTGTCCGCTGAAATAGACGCCCTCATCACCACCGGATTCCCCGGAGCGAAAAAAGAGTTCATCGACAAATCGAAACAACTCAGATATCTTCAATCCCGCTTCCACGAGGAATCCCGAATGAAGGATGTGCTTGGCCGTTTAGACAGCCTGTAATCCCCCTGACGCCGCTCTTGCGGCGGCCGCCGCCGCGCCTCCGACTTCCATATAGCAACTTTGCAAAGGCATTCTCTTGAAAAGCATTCTCATGAAGCCCCTTTCCAAACATCTTTTCCCATGAGCGCGGCGAAGCGAAGGCGCGAACGCGCTTCCCTCCCGACGCCCTATGTAAAATCATTTATGAACAAGATTCCTCTTTAAAACCCCTTTCCCAACATCTTTTCCCATGACACGCGCCGAAGGCGGAAGCGCAGCTCCGCTTTCGGCGCTAGCATGAAAAGTTTTGAAAGGGATTTTAAGGGAAAACTTNNCTTTTTCAAAAGTTTTCCCTTAACCGCCCTTTTAGCCGCCCTCTTTGCCGTCTTTGCGTTGTCGCCGTAAAGCCACGGCGCCGGGGAGCCAGACGAGCGCGATTGCGAGAGCGAGAAAAGCGAAGTTGCCGTAGCCCAGAGAAACGCCGAAGGGAGCGAGAGCGGTTGCGGCAAGGTTTTGCGCGCCCGGAGCCGCCTCCCAAATTCTTTCAGGCATAAACCTGTCCGCGCCCGCCATGTTGACCGCGACGGAGAGCGCGAAAGCGGCGGCTAACGCGGCGCGCGCGGCGCGGCGTTTCATGTCCAGCCCGGTCAGAGCGAGCGCGAGGAACGGCAGGAGCGGAGTCATGAATCGCGCGCCGTAGGCGTCGAACCATCCGACGCCGGTGTTGATGAACAGCAACGCGGCGGCCATCGCCGCAAGCGCCGCGCCCGCGCGGGGGTCAGATTTCGCGTAGCGCCGGAACGCCGCCGCCGCCAGAATCGCGGGCGGAAACGTAATTACAAACCCCCACCCGTCGCGGTTTATCCCGAACAGGAGAACGGCGAGCCGTTTCAGGCCTTCCGGGCCGGGAGCCGACACGCCGAAGAAACCGCTCGAATGATATTGCCCGAACAGCGCGGCGTACTTGTAAGAGAGCGGCCACGGCGCGCCGAACGCGGCGTCGTGATAAAGGAGCAGCGCGGCTATCGGCACGGCGAACCCCGCCGCCGACGGGAACGCCGCGCGGCGTCCGAACGAAGCGCCGTAAACAATCAGGCACGCGGCGGGAGCCGCCGCGTAGTAGTCGCTCGCCGCCGCCGCTCCGGCCAGCAGGCCGCCCAGCGCCGCCGCCCCTGCCCCGCCTCCTCGCTTCAATCCCGTCATGCTCGCAAAAGACGCGAAAAGGCAGAACGCCGTCAACGACGATGAGAAAAAGATGCTTCCGTAGAACAGGGCCGGAGAGCCTAATCCGTAAAGAAGCCCCAGCGCGACCCTGCCGCCCTCCCCGCTCCATGAAAGAGGGACGCTCCTGTAAATGAGCAGCGAGGTCGCCGCCGCGCACAGGCCGGAAACCAGCAGGCTGACCAAAAACGCTCGCCACGGCATGGGCAGCCTCGCCGCGCGCGCCGCCGCGTACGCCGGAACCGCAACGAACGATCCCAGCGGAGCCTTGTCGCTCAGCACGGCCACCCTCCCGTCCTCCCGCTTCACTATCGCGTAATCCCTCATCTTCCAGCCGTCAGACGTCACTTCCGGCAAAATGTCCGTAATCTCAAAGCTCCCGTGTTCAACCAGAGCCACAGTCAAGCTGAAACGGGACGCGTCGTTCGTGGTCAGATAAAAATTCGTGAAGAAAGCGCACGCGATGAAAACAGTGAGGAACACTTTGAGGCCGTTGTCGCGCGCCGCGTTTGCGTTCATATCAGACATACCGTAAGCCGCGCCGGGGCGGCTCACCTGTTGCTCTCGGCGATGAGCAGGTCGAGTTTTCTTAGAGCCGCGCCGGAGTCGATGCTTTCGGCGGCGGCGCGGATGCCGTCGTTGAAATCGCGCGCGCGGCCTGCCACTATCAGCGCGGCGGCGGCGTTCAACAGCACGATGTCCCTCTTCGCCCCCTTAGCGCCCTGCAGAATGTCGAGCACGATCTGAGCGTTCGCCGGAGCGTCTCCGCCCCTTATCGAGCGGGGAGCCGCCCTCTTCATGCCGAAGTCCTCCGGCTTGATCTCGTAAGTCCTCACCCGCCCGGCCCGAAGCTCGGAGACCCGCGTCTCGCCGGTTATCGTTATCTCGTCGTAGCTGTGAGCGCCGTGAACCACCATCGCCGCTCGCGTCCCCAGATTCTTCAGCGCCCGCGCCAGCGTTTCCGTCAGTTCAGGCTTGTAGACCCCCAGCGCCTGCACATTCGCCCCCGCGGGATTCGTCAGCGGCCCCAGCACGTTGAATATCGTCCTTACCCCTATCTCGCGCCTCGGCCCGATGGCATGCTTCATCGCGCTGTGAAACAGCGGCGCGAACATGAACCCGATGCCCACCCGCTCGACGCAGTCCTTCACCCGCTCCGGCGGCAGGTCGATGTTCACCCCCAGAGCCTGCACGACATCCGCGCTCCCGCACCTGCTGGACACCGACCTATTGCCGTGTTTGGCCACCGTCACCCCCGCCCCCGCCGCCACGAACGCCGTCGCGGTTGACACGTTGAATGTATTCGTCCCGTCCCCGCCAGTGCCGCAGGTGTCGAGTATCGTTTCCTGATCTATATTGATGTCCTCGCGGTCGATATTCACCAGCGAAGTCCGCTTCACGTCGAGCCTGACGGCCTTTTCCCGCATCGCCTCGGCGCAGCCCGTAATCTCGTCGATAGTCTCGCCCTTCATCCGCAGGGCCGTTATCAGGCAAGCGATCTGCGCGGGCGTCGCCCCGCCGCTCATTATCTCCTCCATCGCCGCGCGCGCCTCCGCCCGCGTCAGATTCTTCCCATCCACCGCCTTTTTTATGGCTTCCTTTATCATCGCTTTCAGCCCCCGCCCGGATTTTACCGAATTCTACAATAACAGCCCCGAACATCCAACACAAAGGACTATTTATGAGGCCGGCGCGCGCCTCGCGGCCCGCCCCGCCTTCGCCAAATTCATCCCAAACAATTGAAATAATCAGTCTATTTTATTATCCTTTCTAGGCGCGCCGAACAGAGCGCGCCGACAACACGGGATGGAACATAGGCGTGGCTTACATAAAATTCGACACTGACAAATGCAAAGGCTGCGGCGTCTGCGCCGACAACTGCCCCCAGAACCTCATTTCGATCGACGAGGAGACCATGAACGCGCTGGGCTACCGCCCCGCCGTCTTCGCCGACCCGGAAGGTCTCTGCAAGGGCTGCAAAATCTGCGCGGAAATGTGCCCGGACATCTGCATCGAAGTGTACAAATAACGCGCGCGACGGAGTTGAACAATGGCGCTGACACTGACCAAAGGCAACGAGGCGATAGCCGAAGGCGCTATACACGCCGGTTGCAGATTCTATTTCGGTTATCCCATCACCCCCCAGAACGACATCCCGGAATACCTAGCGCGCGAGATGCCTAAAATCGGCGGCACGTTCATTCAGGCCGAAAGCGAGATCGCGTCCATCAACATGGTGCTCGGCGCGGCGGCGGCCGGAGCGCGCGTTATGACCTCCTCCTCCGGCCCCGGCGTCTCCCTAATGCAGGAAGGCATCTCCTATCTGGCCGGCTCCGAGCTTCCCGCTCTCGTCGTCTATATCTCCCGCATCGGCCCCGGCCTCGGCGGCATCGCCCCCACTCAGGGCGACTACAAACAGGTCACTTCCGGCGGCGGCCACGGCGACTACTACACCATCGTCCTCGCCCCGGCTTCCGTTCAGGAGATGTTCTCTCTCACCATCAAGGCGTTCGAACTGGCGGACAAATACCGCAACCCGGCGGTTCTCCTGTGCGACGCCATCCTCGGCCAGATGAAAGAGCCGGTCGAGATCGGCCCCCGCCCCGACTTCAAAGACATCTCCCTGCCTGACAAACCGTGGGCGCTCAACGGCAACGCCGGTCGCAAATCCAACCTCATCAAGTCCCTCTACCTCGGCGACGGCGAGATGGAAGTCCAGAACTGGATGCTGTTCGATAAATACAAAAAGATGAAACAGGAAGACACATATTTCGAGACGACCGACGTGGACGACGCGGAGCTTCTGGTGGTCGCGTTCGGCTCCTGCTCCCGGATGGCGCAGACGGGCATAGACATGGCGCGCGAGCAGGGCATGAAAGTCGGAATGCTCCGCCCCATCTCCCTCTATCCGTTCCCGGAAAAAGCGGTGGCGGAGCTTTCAGCCCGCATCCCGAAAGTCCTCGTCGTCGAGATGAACACCGGGCAGATGTACAAGGACGTGAAAGTGAACCTCGACCGCGCGGCGGACATTCATCTGTACGCCCGGCCCGGCGGCGGACTGCCCACACCGGACGACGTGCTCGAAGAAATCAAGAAAATTTACTGACGCGGCCCGAAAAGATTGGACGGCTGATATGAGCGAAAACACAACCCCGGCGACGGAACCGAAAAAAATCATGGGGAGGCCCAGATGCCTCAACGACGCCACGTTCCACTTCTGCCCCGGATGCAACCACGGCAACGTCCACAAGATGATAGGCGAAGCCATAGACGAATACGGCATTCAGGACAGGACGATAGGCGTGGCGGGCGTCGGCTGCGGCGTGTTCCTCTATAACTATGTGGACGTGGATGTGCTCGAAGCCCCGCACGGCCGCGCCTGCGCCGAAGCCACCGGAATCAACCGCGTCCACCCGGACAAAATCATCTTCACCTATCAGGGCGACGGCGATCTGGCCGCCATCGGGCTGGCCGAGACCGTACACACCGCCAACAGGGGCGAAAATATCACCGTCATATTCGTCAACAACACGGTGTACGGAATGACCGGCGGGCAGATGGCCCCCACCACTCTGCTCGGTCAGAAGTCCACAACATCTCCGTACGGACGCGAGTTCATGGGCGACGGCTATCCGATAAAAATGTGCGAAATGCTCGCCACCCTCGAAGGAACCGCCTTCGTCGCCCGCGTCGCCTGCGACACCCCGAAGAACTTAATGGCCGCCAAAAAAGCCATCAAAAAAGCTTTCAAGATGCAGATCGACCAGATGGGATTTTCCTTCGTCGAAATCCTGTCCACCTGCCCCACCAACTGGGGCATGACCCCGCAACAGGCTTACAAGAGGGTCGCCGCCGAGATGATTCCTTATTTTCCTCTCGGCGTCTTCAAGGAAAGAACCACGGCCGACTACATGTGAGCCGGCCGCACAGGAGAAAAGAGCGATGTACTACGATGTGATGATGGCTGGATTCGGCGGTCAGGGAATTCTGATGATCGGAGACCTGCTGGCCCTAACCGCGATGAACGAAGGCCGCCACACGACATGGATGCCGTCCTACGGAGTCGAGATGCGCGGCGGCACGGCCAACTGCACCGTCGTTATCTCCGACAAACGCATCGGTTCCCCCATCACCGCCCGCCCGCACTCGGCTGTCATCATGTCAAAACCCGCGCTCGAAAAATTCGCGCCTCGCGTCCGCCCCGGCGGCGTGCTTGTAGCCAACGCCTCATTCATGAAACCCGAAGACGCGGGCCGCGACGACCTCCAGTCCGTCTTCATCCCAGCCGTCGATCTGGCCACCGAACTCGGAAACGAGCGCACCGCCAGCATGATCGCCCTCGGCGCTTACATCGAGAAAACAGGCGTCGTCACGCTCGAAGACGCAGTCGCCGCTCTCGATTCCACTCTGCCGGAAAAAAGAAAAAAACTCCTTCCAATAAACGTCGCCGCCCTCGAACGGGGACGCGACTTCGTCCGCAACGGAAAATAACGCGCCCGACCCGGAGCGTGCGGATTGACCAGCGACAGAATTGAAATTCTCAACGATTCGCCCGTCGCCCCCGGCCCGGTCGTCTATTGGATGAGCCGCGACCAACGCGCCTCCGACAACTGGGCTATGCTCCGCGCTCAGGAAATTGCCCTCGAAACCCGCTCCCCCCTCGCCGTCGCATTCTGCCTCGCCCCTTCTTTTCTGGGCGCTTCGCCCGCCCACTTCTACTTCATGCTCGAAGGCCTCCGCGAGACCGAAGCCGAACTTCAAAAAAAATCCATCCCTTTCTTCCTGCTGAACGGCGAGCCGGAAACCGCCCTGCCAGCCTTTCTCGGCAAATGCGGCGCGGGCGCTCTCGTAACCGACTTCGACCCGCTCAAAATCAAGCGCCGCTGGAAAAATATCGTGGCCCGGAATATCGACATCCGCTTCGAGGAGATCGACGCCCACAACATCGTTCCCTGCCGCGCCGCCTCATCCAAACTGGAATTCGCCGCCCGCACGATCAGGCCGAAAATCAATCGCCTGCTGGACGGCTTTCTGACTGATTTCCCGGCTCTTAAAAAACATCCCTTCGCATGGAACAAACCCGCGCCCCGCAACGACTGGGACGCCGCGCTCAAAGCCCTCAAACGCTCCGGCGGAGTCGCAAAATCCGGCAGTCCCGCCCCCGGTTGCAAAGCGGCAAATAAAACCCTCCGCAATTTCATCTCGCGCAGACTCGACAACTACGACGCCGACCGCAACAACCCCAACATCGACGGGCAGTCCGGCCTCTCTCCCTACATCCACTTCGGACAACTTTCCGCCCAGCGCGCCGCTCTCGAAGTCCGCGCATCAGGCTCACCCGGCTCTGCCCCCTTGCTTGAAGAGCTTATCATCCGACGCGAGCTTGCCGACAACTTCTGCTTCTATAACGATAATTACGACTCCTTCGATGGCTTTCACGCATGGGCAAAGAAGACTCTCAACGAGCATCGCGCAGACAAAAGGGAATACCTGTATTCGAGAGACGACCTTGAAGCGGCCGCCACTCATGACGAGCTTTGGAACGCCGCCCAGCGCCAGATGTCCGAAGAAAGCAAGATGCACGGCTTCATGCGCATGTACTGGTGCAAGAAAATCCTCGAATGGACTCCCTCTCCGGAGGAAGCCATGAGCGCCGCCATCTACCTCAACGACAAATACGAGCTGGACGGGCGCGACCCGAACGGATACGCGGGCATCGCTTGGAGCATCGGCGGCGTTCACGACCGAGCTTGGGGCGAACGCCCCGTCTTCGGCAAAATCAGATACATGAGCCACAACGGCTGCAAATCAAAATTCAACGTCAAAGAATATATCCGCAATCATCAATAGCCGCGCCTCCGGCGGCCAAAGAGAAACTTTTGAAAAAGTTTCTCTTTGGAATCTCTTCAAAACATTTCAATGGTCGTCGGGAGTGAATCGCTTCCGCGCTTCCCTCCCGACGCCCCATTTATAATCTTTTAGAAACAGATTCCACTGAAAACCCTTTCCCAACATCTTTTTCCATGACACGCGCCGAAGGCGGAAGCGAAGCTCCGCATTCGGCGCTAGCATGAAAAGTTTTGAAAGGGATTTTAAGGGAAAACTTTTTCAAAAGTTTTCCCTTAACTCTTACTCTTTTTCTTTTCTACCTTTTCCCCAAACGCGCGCCGCTGGCGCGCGGCGCGCGTTATCTTACGTCGTACAGAGGATCGCAAAGAAGCGTGTTTGCCGACACCGGGGCCAGTTTGCCGAAGTTCTTTTTCAGAACCGCAAGGTCATGGATGGATATCTTTCCGTCCAAATTGAAATCGGCCGCCGGGTGATATTTCGCGTCGCCCGCAATCGCGCCGAACCGATATTTGAGAGGTTGCAGATTGGCCACATGCACCGTCGGGCGGCAAGTCGGATTGCCCATTTCGCCTCCGCCTGCGGTGGAAATATCGGGGACGGCCAACGCTTTGACGAGGTTGACGGCTGTGTCGCTTAAAGTCCCCGCCGACCGCAGCGTCGCCACACATTCGCCTTCAGGAGAATCAGCCGCGCATCCCATGAGGTTCGCCGCGTTCGGATCCCATGTCCCGGCAGGGAATCTAGCTTGAACGATATACTTCTTCGTCTGGTCCACGCATTCCGAACACGATCCGGCTCTCAACCTGAACGCAGGTATTTCTCCTTTTGAATCCGTGGCCGCTCTTTTTACAACCGTCTTGGAGACGGATTCAACCACTTCGATCTGAATGCCGGGCGCTCCTTCCATAACTTTCTTGAACCCTGTGGACACCCCTGCCGCGAACAGGCAACCCGGATCCACGCTGTCGCAAGCGGCTATCGAATATCTCACAAAAGCATCGACAAGCGCGATTTCAACCGGGCATTCGCCCGGAGCTCCCGTCCCGCACGAATCCTGTGTTTCCAAGTTGACAGGCGCCGCGGACACCGTTATCTGAGATTCTCCGCATGACACTCCCGTGTAACTGACTCCGATGTAGTAATTTCCGGAGCTTGTCACCGGGACGTTCGCGAATGTGAGCGGTTCCTGCCCCAGTTGCCTGTCATGTTCGCCAGCGACCGCCCCGGTGGTCAATCTGCCGTAAGGCGTTGCGCATGACGCCGGATTCGAGCTTGCGCACAGGTACGCATGATACCCGGTTCCCATTCCGTCGTCGGAGGCGGAATTTGTCCATCCAGCCCTGACGCCGTAATATGTTGGAGCTATCTCGAATCCTTCAACAGCCGTCGGCGGAAGACACTTGTCCGTCGGCGAACAATAGCCGCAGTTGGACAGATCGGACGACTCATGCATGGCGCTTGTGTTTGCGCTCGGATCGCTGGCCGTCGCGCAGTAAATGTATTCCGCGTCGGTCGTCACTTCTTCATCCATAAAGTTCAAATCCGTCATCGGCGAGGCGTTTCTTGTCGTGAATTTCGCTCCCGAGTCGCAGGTCTCCCAGTTGCCCTCGCATCTGTGGATGTCGTATGTCACCGCGTTCTTGTCCGTCACCGCCGCCCATGCCGGCTCGCAGGAAAACGGATCAAACGCTATCGGCTCTATCATGTCAGGTTTATTTGGAGCCACAATGTCCTTTGGAGCGCAAACAACAGCTTGCGCCGTTGCCGGGACCGGCGTGGCTCTTGAATATTTGGAATAAACATTATACGCGTAAACCCTGTAACAATATGGAGTCCCATTCTCAAGATATGCGCTTGCATGGGTGTATTCAGAGCTTCCTCCTGCCATTACCGTCTTCAAGACGGCTGCTTCATTGCTAGGTTCAGGCAACTGGGCGCATCCGCCGGAAATAGCCGGCGAGTGCACTATTTTGTAACCCACTAGTTCGTCCGGTTTGGGATAGTCGCAGTTTATGAAATCCCCTTCCTCGCCAGAGCAAACCTGATCCCAAGACAACGAACAGGATTGCCCATCCGGGTTTGCCTGCGCCGCTTGATTCTCAGGCCAAAGCGGAGCGATGTCCCGTCCGACCGCTGTGACTGTCAAGCATTTTTTGTGCCTTGATGTCGTGTCGAAATAGCCACAGTTTGCTCCGGGTTTGGACGGACACGTGTTCGCCGCCTTGCAGTTGTCGCAGGCTTCCACCCAGAAGCACCATTCCTTTTCCTCATTGCCGAACGCGCTGTCGTTGGAATAGGACATTGTCCCGGGCTCGACAGGATGCTCCACGACATTCCCGTTCAATTTTAAGTAGCCGACAGGCAAGCCGCCGCCGTCCGCTTCGCAGGATGTCGGACCTGTTTTTTCACAGTAATAAATGTTATACCTGCCTCCGCCCGCCATATCTTCCTCGGGACTGGAGTCCCAGCTAACAACAACGCCGAATTTGTTGGTTTGCAGTACCACCGAAGGCTCTATCTTGGCTGGAGGTTTCAAGTCTTCCGGAACGCAGGTCGTGGCCGCCCAGCTTGATTTGTTGTCTCCAACATCTATCGACCTGACTTCATAACTGTACGTAGTGGCGTTTACGAGGTTCGGATCGTCATAGGAGTCGGGAAGTATGGCGGAAGTGTTCAACAGCGCTCCGCCGCGCCTGATATCAAAACCGTATAGAGACGGGTCCGATGCCTTGTCCGCCGTCCACGAGCAGTAACACTTCTGTTCCTGCCCGGACGGGGTGGCGCAGGAGAACGCCGTCGGAGCCGCCGGGGCCACCCAGTCTTCAGGCGCGCAGACCGCGCTTGTCCACTTGGCTTGCTCCGTCTCCTGCTGTCCGGGAACAGCAGTGGCGTTGACTGCGGAGAAGAAGAAATACCTCGGATAGCCGTTCAACTGATTCCCGGAATTGGGGATATTGTAAGTTTTATTATACAGGGCAGAACCGTTTTCAGCGAAGTTGCCGGAACCGGACAGCGTCGCCACAAGAGCGGCGGAAGCCCTGTCGTTAACAGTGTTGTAATAAACGTTGTAATAGTTTGTAAACAACTTGTCCGGGGAGGGCAGTATCTCAAAATTGCAGTTGTTGCCTCCCGCGGGGATAGTGTAAACTTTTTTC
>DIWT01000040.1 GCA_002435745.1 bacterium UBP15_UBA6099 | reverse complement strand
TTTCTTTTCCCATTTCTTCCTCCAGAAATAATTTCTTATTCCTTTAAATAAATAGAGCCAACGACCGGAGTCGAACCGGTGACCTCATCCTTACCAAGGATGCGCTCTAACCTACTGAGCTACGTTGGCCTCCGGACAGAGCGGGAGACGGGGTTCGAACCCGCGACCCCCAGCTTGGAAGGCTGGCGCTCTAGCCAGCTGAGCTACTCCCGCTTTTGACAACGGCTTTCGCCGTTTTATTTATGGAGGGGATTGGATTCGAACCAATGTAGGCGTTCGCCAGCAGATTTACAGTCTGCCCCCTTTAGCCACTCGGGCACCCCTCCGGGCGTTTCTCTATTTCAATTTTCAGAGCCGGCGGTCAGATTCGAACTGACGACCTGCTGATTACAAATCAGCTGCTCTACCCCTGAGCCACGCCGGCAGAGCTAACCCCGCACAAACCAAACATAAATACTAATGACCTTGTGGCCTCAAGTCAATAAATTCGAAAAAATCAGTCGCTCCGCCGCTTTCTCACTTTCTTATCAGCGTCATCATCCCGACGAGCGCGTCCGCGGCCCTCAGAGTCCTTATCTTTAACAAATGCCTCAGAATCATCTTCGGCCGCAGATAGAAACTCATGAACGCCTTCTTCTGCAACCTCACAAGGTCGTCGTTAGTCATGCCCTCCGGCGCGTAAACCGCCGGATTCTCCTTGGTCGGGTAGTTCGTGAAGCTCGAACTCGGCGCGTCCGCCGCCACTTTTCCGTCCTTCACGAACTCGTCATATATGCCCGTCCCCGGAAACGGCGAGAACACGGTGAACTTGGCAAAATCTATGTCGAGGCTCTTCGAGAAAGCTATCGTCCGCTCAACAGTCCGCACGGTGTCGCCGGGGGAGCCAATCATAAAGAAACCTATTATCTGAATCCCGGCCCTGCGCGTCATCTCCACCGCCTTGCGGGCGCTGTCCACCGTCGTGTTTTTGCTAATCGATTCCAACACCCCGTCCGCCCCGGCCTCGAACCCGTACATGATCCTCGACAGCCCGGCGGCGGCCATCGTCTTCAACATGCGCTCGTTCACGCAGTCCACCCTTGTCTCCGTTATCCACGTCAGCTTCCTGTTCAATCCTCTGCGGACCACCTCGTCGCTGAACTCAATGGCCTCTTTCTCGGTCAACGGAAATATCGGGTCGACGAACGACGGCTGCGCGTATCCGAACTTGTCGTGCAGCCACTCGAACTCGTCTGCGATGTTGACAGCCGACCTTCTCCTCCGGCGGCGGCCCATAATCTTCAGCGAACAATAGTTGCATCCGTAGGGACAGCCGCGCGAACCGAGAACCAGCGTGCCCGGCTCCCTCACCCTCGCGAAGTTGAACAGCCTGTATCTTTCTATCGGAAACAAATGCCATGCCGGGAACGGCAGCGAGTCCAAGTCTTCTATGAATCCCCTCGGCTCCGTAAGCTCCGGCGTTCCGTTTTCCTTGTGCGCTATCCCGGCGACTCCGGACAGGGGCGCTCCGCTCTCGAACGCCCTCGCCAGCTCCACCACCGTCTCCTCTCCCTCCCCTATCACCACCGCGTCCGCCAGCCCCTCGTTCAGCGTCTTTTCGTAAAACACGCTCGAATGCAGGTTGCCTTGAACCAGCTTCGCGCGCGGGAACTCCCTTTTCACGAGCGCCGCTATTTCGTTCGTCCGCTTAGCCGTCGGCGTGACGCACGAAAGCCCTATCATGTCCGGCGCAGCGGCTTGGATATGCCTGATCAGAGCCTCCCTCGAACCGCCTTCGGTGTAATCGTCGTACACCGACACCGGCAGGCGCGCCCTCTCCAACGCCGCCGCGACATACGCCAGACTTATAGGCGGCATAGGCGCGAGAAACCGTCTGTATCTCCCCGCCGTCTCCTCCGAGCCGGTGTAGGGATTTATCAATAATATTTTCATTAGGAACTCTTTTCGCTCGATACCGCGCCGGAGTCAAATCCGGCTCACGCGCGCCCGCCTCGATTCTTCTCTCCCCGCGATCTCTTCTGCCTCATGGTCTCGAATATCAGAACGCCCGCCGCCACAGACACGTTGAGCGAGGGGAACTCCTCGACCGTCGGCACGCGCACTAGATAGTCGCACTCCTCGCGCGTTATCCGCGACATCCCCTCGCCTTCGCCGCCCATGACCAAGACGGACACTCCGGACATGTCCGCGTCGTGGCAGACATCCTTCGCGCGCTCGTCCGTTCCGGCCACCCAGCAGCCACGCTCCTTCATCGCCGCCAGCGCCTGCCTGAGGTTCGCCACCTTGGCAATCAGCAACCTCTCGGCCCCGCCGCACGACGTCTCGTAGACCACCGGCGTCACGTCGCACGAGCGCTTGCGCTCAATCACAGCGCCTATGGCCCCCGCCGCCGCCGCCGTCCTCAGTATGGCTCCGAGGTTCATAGGGTCCTGCACGTGGTCGAGCGCTACGATCAACCCGCCGCTCGCCTCCCGCGCGTCCATCAAGCTCTCCAGAGTCGCGTATTCAAAATCGTTGCATACGGCCTCTACTGGGCCTCGCCCCTTGACCGGCATGTCCCGCACGGGGACGCCGGCCTCGCGCGCGAGCGCCGCGATCCGCGCCGCCCTCTCGTCCGATCTTGCGGCCGCCCCCACGTGCAGCGACACCACGCGCCCTGCCTTGAGAGCCTCCACTATCGCGTTCTTGTCCGTCAGCCTCATCATCGTTATGAACCGCTCCGGGATGTCTTTTTCAAGAGAGCGACAGCTTGAGCCGCTATCCCCTCGCCCCTGCCGACCGCGCCCAGCCCCTCCGGGCTTGCCGCCTTAACCGACACGTCCTCCGGGGAAAGGCCCACCGCCGCCGCTATGTTTTCCCTCATGCGCAAAAAATATGGGGCAAGTCTCGGCTCCTGCGCTATTATCACGGCGTCCACGTTGACCGCTCTGTATTTTTTTTCAAAGACATAACCCGCGGCCAACCTGAGCAGCCCGACGCTGTCGGCCCCCTCGTAGCGAGGGTCGTCGTCCGGGAAATGCGCGCCTATGTCGGGCAGCCCCGCAGCTCCTAGAATCGCGTCGCATACCGCGTGCGCCAGAACGTCGGCGTCCGAATGACCCGAAAGCCCGCGCGCTCCGGGAACTTCCACGCCGCCGAGTTTCAGCGGGCCGTCCCCTCCGAACGCGTGCGCGTCCCATCCGCAGCCGACCCTGTAACTCATCGCGCGTCGCCCTCGCAGTCGTCGTCGCTGCCTTCGGTGGCCCGCGCGAATATCAGCCTTCCGGCCACTGTCTGCATTATGCTGCTTATCTCCACTTTCACCGAATCCCCAATGAATTTATCGCCGCTCTCGACCACTATCATCGTCCCGTCGTCCAGATACGCTATTCCCTGACCGTGCTCCTTGCCTGTCTTAACCACGCTCACTTCCACCCGCTCTCCGGGCAACAAAGTCTTCCTCATCGAATTCGACAGCACATTCAGGTTGATGCAGCGCACCCCGCGCAGCTTCGCCACTTTAGTCAGGTTGAAATCGTTCGTGACCAGCGCGCCGCCGATGGATTTCGCGTAGTTGACCAGCCGCGCGTCCACCGCCGTCGGCTCTCCAGCCCGCGGCGACGGCAGATCCACTATCTCCACTTCTCCGCTTTCTTTCTCTTTCATCTTCGTCAACACATCCAGTCCGCGCCTGCCCCGCTTCCTCCTGCCTGAGTCCGAATCGTCCGCTATCCCCTGCAACTCCGCAATCACCATATCGGGAACAAACAGCTTTCCCTCCAGAAAACCGGCCATGTACAACTCAAGAATCCTTCCGTCTATCAGCACGCTGGTGTCCAGAACCTTAGGCAGCGCGGCGTCCGCCCTGAACGCCATCGGGCCTACCACGTTGCCTCCCCACAGCGAAACCCTGCTAAATATCAGCACGCCGAGATACCCCAGAACCACGCAAAGGACCAAAAACACGGCCACTCCCGCCGCCGCCGGCATCTTCAGAAAATACCAGAACGGAGCCGTCAACAGCATCGCGAAGAAGAAACCCATCATCAGGCCGGCGAAACCCGACGCCATAGCGTGCGGCGACACCCTCTGCATCGATCTCAGCACCTGCCTGTGAAAGTTCAACAGCCACTTCTCCGCATACGGAGACATCAATATGCCAAAGAGCAATCCGGCGAAAAGAAACCCGAACATATTGTACGTCCACAGCGGACCTTCAGGGTTGAACGCCTTGTTAAACAACATCGCAAGGGCATAGAAAACGCTCATGCCCGCGCCTAAACAAATCGCTTTCACAATAAAAGAAAACATGCGGAATCTCCCTTTCGGAGCCGCCCGGCCGTTTTGCTCAATTGTACCATCCGCGCCGCCGCGCTTCAACACGGCGGCCTTATTCCCGAACAGAAGACGCGTCTTCCGTTGTCGGATAACGCCGGGTCGCATTTTGCGGACATCAAAAAAGGGGAACTGTTGTTCCCCTTTTTCGATAATGCGATTCTAGTGATGCGGGAATGCGTTATTTCTTTTTCGCTACTTTCTTCGCTGCTTTCTTCGGGGCCGCCTTTTTCACAATCTTCTTCGGGGCCGCCTTTTTCACAACCTTCTTCGGGGCCGCTTTCTTCACGACCTTCTTCGCGGCTTTTTTCTTCGGAGCCGCTTTCTTCGCTACTTTCTTCGGGGCCGCTTTTTTCGGGGCCGCCTTTTTCGCTACCTTCTTCGCCATTTTGCACCTCCCTTCGTATAGAAAATACTGACTATAGTTACATATATTACTTCTCATAACCATAATGTCAACCCCATATTAAAAATTTTTCAGCGCTTTTGCAAACCATGGATTACTATGATTATCAATTATCGCCTTTTACCGCTTTTGCGCACATTGGTTCGCTTTCGCCTCTTTAGACAACATTTGCCGCTTTCTTATGTCAACCTCTGTCATCCCTTGTTTCGGTTTTCAATTTTTCACAAAAACCATGCCCAGCCCGGTTTTTCCGCATCCGGGAACCGGAATCTCACAATAATGAGCGCGAAAACAAGTCGCCTATAGAGTCAAATAACAGCTCCGAAAACAACCTTTGTATTGTGACGGATAAGTTATATTTCGCTATGATAAAAATAAGATCATGCGGTTGTGACGGCAAAATGGCCCAAGTCTCAGAGCAAGGCGATCACAGGCGCTAACGCTTCTTCAGTTCCCCGGAAATCACAAGCAATCCGTTTTTTATGTTTGCCGATTTTAGAGACATCGACATCCAGCCTCCGGCGTCCGATGCCCCGCTCCGGAGCAACGCGGAGGACACGTCCCAGTCGTCGATGTCCGCGAGCGGATTGACAATGCGCAACACATAGCCGTCGGCCCAGCGGCCCAGCCTAGCGCCCGCCGCCTTTATCTCCAGCGGTCCCGCGAGGACTATCTCCGCGCCTTTTCTGACTGCCGGAGTTCCGGCGACGCTGAACGCAACGGGGATTCCCATATATATCTGATATGTTCCTCTTATTAATATCTTCGAACCGCCGCTGAACTCAAGCGAGGTCAACTGCGCGCCGCCCGCTCTCAACGCCGCCGCAGTCCGCAAGTCCTCGTCGTTGAAACTTATTTCTACTGTTGTTTTTTCGCAACTTGCAAGTTTCCAGGCCCCGCTCTCAAGCGCGGCGCGCGGAGATTTGTAAACAATTTTCGCGACCGTGGCGCGTCCGGAGTCCGTTTCCCAGCCTGACAGGGTCGCCTCCACGCTCTCCGCGCTCCACATGCCGCCGGATGTCGCTCCCCCTTTGATGACTACTGAAATCTTTTCGGCGCTCGCGTCCCGCGCAAGTTCGGACTCAACGCGCCGCGCGGCATCGCGACCCGACGGCAACGCCGCAAGCAGTATCGATATTATCAGAGCCGCCATGTTGCTCACTTCGAGGTCTCCGCCTTATTTTTTAATCGCTTTTTCGATTATTCCGCCGCCGGCGACCACATCTCCGTCATAAAGAACCACGCTCTGTCCGGGGGCGATGCCGTCGACGGGATTTTCGAATATTATGGCATGCGCGCGCCGGCCTTCATCTTCTGCTTGGCCACAGCGATACTCCCCTTTATATTCTGCTCTCACGGGTTTTGACTTATGCCTGACCACCGCGTCGTAAAAAGCTCCGGGGCGAGGCTCGCCATACTGAAAAATGGCTTCGGCGAACGCCAGCCCCGATGCCGCAAGCTCGCTTCTCGGCCCTGCGATTATCGCGTTTTCAGCCCCAAGGATTTTCAGCACGTACAATGGTTCGGCTGCGCTCACGCCCATCCCGCGCCTCTGTCCCACAGTGTAGTTGACTATTCCTGTGTGTCGGCCGATTTCTTTTCCGGAAACGTCGAAAATCGGGCCGGGTGCAAATCCTCCGGGCCGCGCGCGCTCTATCACCTGTTCATACGCCCCGTCCCCGGCGAAGCAAATATCTTGGCTTTCCTCTCTTTCGGCGGATGGGAGGCCCGCCCCGAAGGCGATCCGGCGCACCTCCTCTTTCTTCAGTTCTCCGAGAGGAAAAAGGATTGATTCGAGCGCGGGAGAGTCAAGCATGTAAAGGAAGTACGACTGATCTTTGAGTCTGTCCGCGCCCCGCCGCAACCGCCATCCGCCGACCGCGCGTTCCCGTCTCGCGTAATGCCCGGTCGCAAGGAAATCGAAACCGAGACCTTTGATGTCCTTTAGCAGCGCGTCGAACTTTACTGCTCTGTTGCACTCGACGCACGGGTTCGGAGTGCGGCCCGCAAGATACGATTCGACAAAGGGGACGATTACCGAGTTTCTAAAAGTTTTTTTAAAATCAAGGCAGAAGAAATCGGCTCCAAGAATGTCGCACACCGCGCGGGCCGCCAATGACGACTCCTCTGAACAACACGCGCCCGGAGCCGTCCCGCCGCCGTCTGTCGCGTCGAAAAGGCTCATGTGGAACCCAGCCACCTCAAAACCCTGCTGCTTCAAAAGCAACGCAGCGACCGAGCTGTCTACTCCACCGCTCATCGCAACAGCGACTCTTTTCCCCGCATCAACCATATAAACAAGACTCCGGCGGCTGCCTAGTCATGACATGATTCTAACTATTTTTCTGCGGAGGCTAAAGTTTCGAGAAAAATATGCCGATAAAATGCATAACAGAGAAGAGTTAATACGCCGGAAAAACCCATAGAATCCGGCGCAAAGGAAAGAAGGCGATTGACATGTCGGTGGAACCGGCGGGAATGACCAGTCTGAACACGGTATTGAACAAATCGTTTACAAGTCAGGGCGAGGCGCTTATACAGTTGCTCTCAGCGTTCAACAAAGCGGTGCGCGCGCAGGCCGAGCCTCTGGCGAACATTGCGGATGTGAGCGAGAGCGGCGGCATCGATGTGAAGGCGTAACGGTCAACCGAGCGCCATAATATCATATTAAAAAAACCGGGCGTAAGCCCGGTTTTGCTTTTAAACCAATGCTCAACTGAATTTGTTAGGAAGTTTGCGGGGAAACCATTTTTTGCAAAAATAGGTTTCCCCGCGCCCCTTTCCAAAAAACTCTTGGACGCCGATTTTGTTGAACTTCGTTCAATTCAAAATCGGCTTTGTTTGATTATGAAAAATGTATTCTGTCGGCAAATTTCAATAATGCCCTGCTATATACGGCTTGCATATTCAAAATTGCATGAGTCTATGGTTTTTGAAGAAGGGCGTCCGTTCGGGGACTTATCCAGTCGCCGGGAACCAAGCGGGAAAGAAGGAAGAAAATCTTAGTCAAAGTGTCCGCGCCGGAAAAAGAAGAGACTGCCGCCGTAACCCCGCCGGGCATTTTTTCGGGGAGCGCGGCGCAGGCGTTTTCGCCTTCTTCAAAGCCGACGCACAGCAAGATCGCCTGCATAGGCTCCTGCTGAGCGGGCCTGCCGACCGCGCACAGGCAGCCGGGAAGCGCATCCGAGTACGAGTCCAGCCACAGCCTGACGTCGTCCAGCTTAGCATCAGCCGAAGGCGGTTCCGCGCCCATAATGAGAACCACCCTTCTGCCTACGTTATTCTGATTTGCAGCGTAATAAAATCCGAAAGCGGCGATTGCGGCGGCAGAGGCCAATGTGAGAATGACGCATAAATACCACACTAGGCTGTTTGCTGAACCCGTTTTTTTTGCTTCAGCCACAAAACCTCCTCCGGACGGCGTGGTCCGGAACTGCCCACGTCTATAAGAAATGCGCGCTATCTAGGCTCCAACCTGAACGAGCCTTCGCCGATGCGTCCATCTCTTCTCGACTGCTCCTCGCGGTACATCCTCGCTTCCGGGGGGTCGGGTTCGCCCAACAGATCGTCCAGCCCCGGAAGTTCGACGCGGCGGCCATCTCCTCCGCCGACAGGCTGAAGTTTCATGTCGCTTTCGGAAGAGGCGGGAACTTCAGGTTTGGACGGCAAAGAAGGAAGCGTTGCGACCGGTTCCTGTTTCGTCTCCGGCTGAGCCGCCGGTTCAGACGTAGAAATCGTCCCTCTTTTCGGGACGCTCGTTGCGGCGGTCTCTTCCGCCGCCGGAGCGGGTTCCGTCGCCGCCGGTTTCTTTTCATCCGAGTCCTTTTTTTCTCTGCCGCGTTTGGGAGCTTCATCCGCGACCACAGCGGGCGCGACCTCTTCTTCGGCGGCGTCTCCGGTTTTCTTTGCCCTTTCAGGCCTTGACGGAGTCGTCCTCGGCTGCTCGGACTCCGTAGTCGCGGTCGCTTGAGCCTCCTGCCCCTTCTTTTCCGGGGCCTTCTTTCGAGGTTCTACGTAGTAGCCGACCGTCAATCTGTTTTCGTCTCCCGAATCGTCGTTTCTATTGAAAGAATAGTCGAGATGGAACTTGTCGAAGCGGACGCCGAGTCCGGCGGACAAGCCGTCTTCGTTGCCGCCCAAGCGCGCGGTCAGGTTTTCGGCGAATCGGTATTCCGCCCCTATGGACGCGACGGATTCGTTGAGATATTCGGTTTCGTAAGACACTGCGATAAGGAGTTTGGGTTCCTGAGGAACTACGATGGAAGCGCCGACGCGAACGTTGAACGGAATGGTGTCGGAGCCGATATCCATGTCGCCGACATTCTGAAGAACAAGCCCGGCGCGGATGTAATCGTTGTATTGATAAAGCGCGGCGAGGTCTAGGCCGAAGCCGGAGGCGCTGTACCGCGACACCTTCTGCCTCGCGTGTTTAATCGTTCCGCCGAGATACAAATTCTCTTTATACTCCTTGCCGTAGGAAACAGAGAAGGCGGTGTCGGTTTCTTCGAAGGTTCCGATCGGGACAAGCCTGCCTGTGACGGGGTCGAACTCGGTCTCTATGCCGCCACTGATGGAAGAGTAAACCAAATTGAGTGCGGCGACGCCTCCGTAGGCGGGAGCCGCGAAGGAAAGCGTCTGGGTGTTAAGGTCGAAGATGTCGAGAGTCGACCTCGTGGTGGAGAAAGTGGAGCCGGAAAGCAAAGCCAGCCCGGCGGGGTTCCAATAAGCGGCTCCTATGTCGTCCGCGACGGCGACGAACGCGTTGCCCATGCCGAAGGAGCGGGCTGTGGAGCCTTCGCGGAAGAAGTCGGTCTGAGCGGTGGCGTCCTGTGCGCGCGCGCCCGACGCCGCCGCAATCGTGACCGCCAGAGCGGCTATTGCCATTCTCGATATCAGTGTCAGTTTCAAAGTCGTCGCACCTGTTCCCTGTATAGTTGTCCGGGGCCGCGCTCGCGGGCTTCCGGTTACGGCTTGAACACCGCCAGTTTACCCGTCTGAGAAGTCACTTGCCCCGCCATGTTGGCGGTCAGCCTGAAAATGTAAATGCCGTTGCCGGGCAAATTGCCGTAGAGCGTGCGTCCCGCCCACTCGAAATAGTTGTATCCGGCGTCGGCCACCAACACATCCCTATGAATAAGCTGACCGGACCTGTTATAGATTTCCAGAGTCACGACCGCGCCTGCCTCGGAAGACTGGAACGAAATCGTCATGGGTTGTCCGCTGCGGGGGTCGAACACTCCGGGGCCTGCAAGCACGTCCTTGAGGGCCGCGCTCCCCTCAACCACCACCGTCCACGCCTGCTTCTGTTCGTTCCCATTCCTGTCTTTGACGGTCAGAGTCGCTTCATAAGAGCCGGCAGTCATGCTGACAAACGGCTCCCAGCTCACCACGCAGTCGGACAACTCCAATTCAGAGTCGCAACCGGTCTTGTTCGTCACGCCGTTCACCGTTCCGCCGGCTACGGCTTTGACCGCGACGGTAATTGCGCCCGCGTCGGCCAAGTTGATGCCTACGGCGTTGACGCCGGGATCATCAAGAACGACGCTGATTACGATAGGCCCGAGGGCATCCACATAGTCTCCGTCCACAAGCGTCTTGCTGTCGAACCGCGCGATTGTGGGCGGAGTCCTGTCGTCGGCTTTGAAAGTCGCGGTGAACGACACGCCGTAGTCATACGCGTAATCGGCGAGGTCGGCCCTGACCAGAGCCGAGCCGACCGCTGTCGAAGTTATCTCCGCGGTAATCTTTCCATCCGCGTCCGTTGTGGCCGACGCCGGGGAAACCGACGCGCCCGTTAGGCCGGAAACAACGAAATTGACGTCCTCCCCGGCTATCGCGTTGCCGTACTGGTCGACCACAAGCAACTTAATCACGCCTCTGGTGTGTCCGTCGGCGACGATCTGATATTCATAAGAATCAGTCGCGGTGCGCGGGTACTCGACTAGGTTGAAAGTCTGGGCGTTTATTGTCTTTTCCTGTTTGCAGGTGAACCCTGTGGGCTGGCTGGCATCGACGTTGCCGCAGGATGTCGTGACCGTGACCGCGTTTATCGGAGCGGCGGGATTGACAGTGGCCTGAGTCGTCACGTTGTCCGCGCCCGCTGCGGACATGGTTATCGTCGCCGCGCCCGCCTTAGTGTCGTAGTAATAGAAATGAGCGAAATATCCGGCGGCGGGGATGGTTATGGATGTCACCGCAGCTCCGGCAGGATCTGTTGTGTAAAAAAGCCCCTGATCGCTGGTCGAATCAATGGCGACGGTAAGGTCTGCGGCTCTGCCAGTCGCCGGGTTGCCGAACTCATCGAAAACGGAAACAACTATTGCCGGCGTCAACTGTCCGGCTGTGAGCGTCACCGTTGTTCTGTCGACGGTAATATAGTCTATGCCGGACTGGAAGAATTCCACTTCATCCGTCGAGGTCCAGTCCCACGCGGGGCCTACGCCAGCAGAGTCTTCAAGAGATATCTCAACAGTCTCCGCGCTTTCATCAGTCAGAGTCAGAACGACTATTCCCCCGGAAGCTTTGACTGCCGCAATGTGGGTGTTAACGCCAGACACGATGTCGCCGGTCGTCGCGGCTGTGAACTTGGCGGTGTTGTTTCCGTCGCCCACCGCCGTGACAGTGAATATCGGCTCGCTTGAAGTGGCGAGGTTGCCGTTTGCGTCATGGATTTCAATTTCAACCGAAACGTCGTCGCCCGCCGACTGGGTCGCGTGCGAAACATCCGTTATAACAACCGCCGCAGGCGCTCCGTGCGCAAACGTCAGGTCCACCGGCGCGGGAAGCTCCAGCAGAACATTGCTAACGGAGATGGCTGTGGTTTCTGCCACTGTGTCCGAAATTTCTATTACGATGCGCCCGTTGTCGGTCTCGATGGTCATTTCATCCACCGGATCCGCGCCGATCGGAGAGAATCTCGTTCCGGTCACGACAGAGGATATGAGCGCGCTTCCGGTCAGGGTTATCTTGGGATACTGCGTTCCTGATTCAACGACGTTGCCCGACTCGTCCTGAATTTCAATGGTCACAGTCGCCACGTCATCCGTCGTCACGTTCGCCGGTTGATGAATGACAACTTTGTGCGCGGCGGCATGCTCGACGTCGATGGCGAGATTAGCGGTGTTCGCCGCGAAGTTCTGCGGCAGAACGATGTCCGCCGCTTCCGCAGACAACAGTATGGGCGTAGCTCCGGACACCACGCTGTCGAAAATATCCACAGAGCCTACCCCGGCAGCGACTTCTCCGGTCAAGCTCGTGTCTGCGGCCCCCGAAATATTGGAAGCGTTGTCCAGCGATGTGTCCGTGATGTCTTTCAACGAAGGAGGAGAAGCGGAGCCGCCTGTCATCGAGAAGCGGACTTTCAGCGCCGCATGCGGGCCGACTGTTATGATGTTTCCTTTATTGTCCCTGACCGCGATGGATACCGTGCTGGTGGCTGCGGCGAAGAAGGAAGCGTCCGCCGTCAGTTCCACATGGTCCGCCCTCGGATACATCGTCACCGTCCCGTAGTCGTGAAGGGAAAGCTCGTCCAGCCCGGCAAGCGGAATCACAGCGGAATCCACTAGGTCTATCCACGGGTTGTCGTTGTAATCGACGTCCTTGACCTGAACGCTAGCGGTGGTTCCGGGCACTCTGAAATGGTACTCTCCGGGCAGGTTCACCGGGTCGACCTCGATGAAAGCTGACGGGATGACGCGGGAGCCTGTTGCCGAAAGGAAGTAGAAATTGGTCAAGCTGCCGAGTCCGAGAAGCCCGCCGGAATCGACTCCGTTGTCGTACTCAAGAGTGAGTTTCACGTTGTTGAGCAGGCGAAGCCCGTTGCGCGTCTCCACCGTTCCCGCCGGAGCGGCCACAATGTCTCCGTCCTCCAAGCTCCCGCTTGCCTTGCCTGTGAGAGTGAGCGAAGTCTGTTTAACCGCGCCGCCGCCCGGTTCGGTGGTTCTTCCGGCGGTCGTCTGGTTTATCGTCTGGTATCCCTGTTTCGCCACAACTAGGCCTGCGGCTCCCGCAGTGTCGAAATAATAATTGTTCGCCTCGACGCCGATGTTCGCGTGAACTGGCGGAAGGCCGCCGTGAGTTAGAGTCGCGTTCGTTATCGGCCTGTCGTATTCGTCGTAAACCTTAACTCTCAGTCCGTACCTTAAAGGATCGCCGCCTGCCAGAGTGAAAGTGGGTATCGCCTGAGGCCCGGCAGCAGCCGCCACCGCCGCTGTCGCGTCGCATGCGTCCACGTATCCCGTCTTGCTGAAACGCGTGTAATACGAGCCGGGGGCGATACGGATATACCACGCTTCCGTCGCCGCGTCATACGCCGGCGGGTCCAGCGGCGCTTCAAGTCCGGAGCATCCCGCCGTGTTGTACAGAGTAGCGACGTCTCCCGCTTCGATGTCCACCGCGTTTCCGAGTTCCTCCTGCGCGGCGTCTATTCTTATGACGTACAGCAACTCATCTCCGCTGCCGTCCGTCATGTCCTGAAGCATTTGAGAACCGCCGACGTTCACGTTTCCCGCCGATGTTCTGGTCGATGTGATATAGCCGATGAGCGCCGCTGTCACGGCTGATGTCTGGCCGTTCGGAACCGCGCAATAGTAGAAACCGTCCGGGACGCCGTCTTCAAGACATGCGGTCGCGCCGCCTGTTCCTGACGTCACCGTAGCTCCGGTCAGCGTGTCGCCTAGTTCGTTCTCCACAGACGCCTTCACCGTGAACAAAAGTTCGTCGCCTGTTGCGTCGCTCATGTCCTGTGCGAGTTGGGCGCCGTTTTCGTCCGCGCCGCCGAGGGTGGCTGCGGTGTGGGTTATGTAACCGTCCAGCGCCGCCGTGACGGCAGACGTTTCGCCGTCGGGAACTGCGCAGAAATAGCTGCCGTCGGGAACTGCGGGTTCCTCGCAGGCAATCGCGCCGCTCGCGCCCGACGTCACAGTCGCTCCTGTCAGTGTGGCGCCGAGTTCGTCTTCAAGGGCCGTCACTATAACCGTAAAGAGAAGTTCGTCGCCCGTGCCGTCGCTCATGTCCTGAGAGCGCTGAGGGCCGCTTTCGCTTGCAACGGCCAAGCCTGTCGCTCCGCCTGTTATGTATCCTGTAATTGCCGCCGAAACATCCGATGTCTCGCCGTCGGGAACTGCGCAGAAATAGCTGCCGTCCGCTACCGCCGGTTCGACGCAGGCAATCGCGCCGCCGGTTCCGGATGTCACCGTCGCGCCTGTAAGCGAGTTGCCGAGTTCGTCTTCGAGCGCGGTCAGCATGACTGTGAAGAGAAGTTCGTCGCCCGTGCCGTCGCTCATGTCCTGAAGAACCTGAGCGCCGCTCTCGTTCGCCGCGCCGTTGTCCGCCGCGCCGCCTGTGATGAATCCGGTCTTTGCCGCCGCCAGCGCGGATGTCTCGCCGTTCGGGACAGCGCAATAATAGGCTCCGTCGGGAACGACGTCCTCGACACAGGCGACCGCGCCGCCCGCGCCGGATGTCACCGCCGCTCCAGTGAGCGTGTTGCCGAGTTCATCTTCAAGTATTGTTAGTTTGACCGTGAACAGCATTTCTTCGCCGCTGCCGTCCACAAGGCTCTGAACTATTTGAGAACCGTTTTCGTCGGCGGGGCCTGCTGTCGCCGCAGTAGTCGTTATGTATCCTGCCGCCGCCGCTTCCACCTCGGAAGACTCAGCATCGGGAACAGCGCAGTAATAGAAGCCGTCGGGGACGATGTCTTCCACGCAGGCGACCAGCGCGCCGTCGCCGGACGACACCGTGGCTCCAATCACCGCTCCGCCAACCTCGTCTTCAAGCGCGACTTTTACGGTGAACAGCATTTCTTCGCCGTTGCCGTCGCTCATATCCTGAACAAGCTGCGCGCCGCCTTCGTCCGCCGCTCCCATTGTCGCGGCGGTCCGCGTCACGTGTCCCGCGATTGCCGCCGTGACAGCGGATGTTTCGCCGTCGGGAACTGCGCAGAAGTAATTGCCATCGGGAACGATGTCCTCAACGCAAGCTATCGCGCCGCCCGCGCCGGATGTCACCGTCGCGCCGATCAGCGTGTCGCCTACTTCGTTCTGGAGCGGGGAGACTTTGACTGTGTATAGAAGCTCGCCGCCGGAACCGTCGCTCATGTCGTGGTCGAGTTGCGCCCCGCTTTCGTCGGCATTGCCAAGTCCGGTAGATGTTCCTGTCACATATCCTGCTATCGACGCCGTTGCGTCGGACGTCTCGCCGTCCGGAACCGCGCAGTAGTAACTTCCGTCGGGCGCGGCAGGCTCTACGCATGCCACCGCCCCGCTTGTGCCGGACGTCACCGTCGCGCCCATCAGAGCGTTGCCTGTTTCGTCTTCAAGCGCGGACACTATGACTGTGAATTGAAGTTCGTTTCCGGTTCCGTCGCTCATGTCATGTTCGCGCTGCGGGCCGCTCTCGCTTGCAACGGCCAACCCCGTCGCTCCGCCTGTTATATATCCTGATTTCGCCGCCGAAACATCCGATATCTCGCTGTCGGGAACCGCGCAATAATAGCTGCCGTCGGCGACCGCAGGCTCGACGCACGCCACCGCGCCGCCCGCGCCCGACGTCGCCGTCGCGCCCGTCAGCGGGTTTGCAAGCTCGTCTTCGAGCGCGGAGACCTTAACGGTGAACAGCAGTTCGCCCGCCGTTCCCGCGCTCATATCCTGAACGAGCGGCGCGCCGCTTTCGTCCGCGTTTCCAAGAGTGCCCGCCGTCGCCGTGACATAGCCCGCCAGCGAAGCGGTCACCGCCGACGTTTCTCCGTCCGGAACCGCGCAGTAGTAACTGCCGTCTGGAACGGGGGGTTCGACGCAGACAATCGCGCCGCCAGCGCCGGACGTAACCGTAGCGCCCGTTATCGGGTTGCCAAGCTCGTCTTCGAGCATGGAAACTTTCACTGTATACGGAAGCTCTTCGCCCGTTCCGGCGACCATGTTCTGAACAAGTTGCGGGCCGGCCTCGGCTGCTCCGCCGAGAGTCAGCGCTGTCATCGTCACATATCCGCCCAGAGAAGCCTCGGTCGCCGTCGTCTCTCCGTCAGGAACCGCGCAGTAATAGCTGCCGTCGGGAACGAGATCCTCGACGCAGGCGACCGCGCCGCCCGCGCCGGACGTAACAGCCGCGCCCGTCAGCGGGTTGCCGAGTTCATCCTCAAGCGTCACTTTTAATGTCAGCAGAAGCTCGTCGCCGCTGCTGTCGCTAAGGTCTTGTTCGATCTGTATTCCGCTCTCGTCCGCAGCGCCCGCGCTCGCCACTGTTCCGGTCACATGCCCTGTGATCGCCGCTGTGACGGCGGATGTGCCGCCGTTCGGAACCGCGCAGTAGTAGCTGCCGTCCGGAACTGCGTCTTCGACGCATACCACCGCGCCGCCTGCGCCTGACGTCACCGTAGCGCCTGTCAGCGTGTCGCCCACCTCGTTTTCAAGCGCGGTCACTTTGACCGTGTACAGCAACTCGCCGCCGGTTCCGTCGCTCATGTCGTGGCTGAGTTGCGCGCCGCTTTCGTTGGCGTTGCCGAGTCCGGTGGACGTTCCCGTCACATATCCCGCCTTTGCCGCCGTGACGTCCGATGTCGCCCCGTCGGGAACTGCGCAATAGTAACTGCCGTCCGGCGCGGCAGGCTCGACGCATGCCACCGCCCCGCCCGCGCCTGACGTCACCGTAGCGCCAGTAAGCGGATTGCCCAGTTCGTCTTCCAACGCGGAAACCATCACTGTGAACTGGAGTTCTCCAGCCATTCCCGCGCTCATGTCCTGAGAGCGCTGCGGACCCGCCGCCGACGCGTTGCCTATATCTACCGCGACTCCTGTGATATATCCTGTTTTCGCCGCAGTCGTTGCGGACGTCGCGCCGTTCGGAACCGCGCAATAGTAGCTGCCGTCCGCGACCGCAGGCTCGACGCAGCCGACTGCCCCGCCCGCTCCGGATGTCACCGTAGCTCCCGTTATCGTGTTGCCCAGCTCGTCTTCCAGCGCGGAGACTATCACTGTGAACTGGAGTTCGCCCGCCGTGCCCGCGCTCATATCCTGCGCGCGTTGCGGCCCCGCCTCAGCCGCCGCGCCCAGCGTGCCCGCCGCGCCTGTGATATACCCTGCGTAAACTGCTGTGACCGCCGATGTCTGTCCATCAGGAACCGGACAATAGTAACTGCCGTCGGCAACCGTCGGCTCGAAGCAGGCCACCGCGCCGCCCGCCCCGGATGTCACCGTAGCGCCCGTTATCGTGTCGCCCAGCTCGTTTTCGAGCGCTGACACCTTGACGGTGAACAGCAGTTCGCCCGCCGTCCCCTCTGTCATATCCTGTAGAAGTTGCGAAGCGTCCGAAGCATTGCCGAGGGTCGCCGCCGTGGATGTCACATATCCGGCGCTTGCCGCAGACACTTCGGAAGTTTGGCCCCACGGCACGGCGCAATAGTAGTTGCCGTCTGGCGCCGCTTCCTCTGCGCAGGCAATAGCTCCGCCCGCGCCGGACGCCACCGTCGCTCCGGTTATCACATTTCCAAGCTCGTCCTCAAGAGTCGCTTTGACGGTAAACAGCAGTTCCTTGCCTGTCCCGTCGCTCATTATCTGTTCGCGCTGCGGGCCTGACGCCGAGGCGTTTCCCAAAGTCGCAGCCGTCCTCTTTGCGTATCCGTCCACTAATGCTGCCACTTCGGACGTCTGGCCGCTGGGAACTGCGCAGTAGTAGCTGCCGTCAGGGACGCCATCCTCGACGCACACGACCGCGCCGCCCGTCCCGGACGTTACCGCCGCGCCAGTCTGCAAGTTTCCAAGCTCGTCTTGGAGGGATGTCACTTTGACGGTGAATAGCAACTCGCCGCCACTGCCGTCCGTCATGTCATGAATGCGCTGCGGCCCACCCGCCGCAGCCGCGCCAAGCGTCGCCGCGTTCTCCGTCACATAACCCGGTTTCGCCGCCACGACAGCCGAAGACTGACCGTCCGGAACCGCGCAGAAATAGTTCCCGTCAGGAGCGGCTTCCTCAACGCACACTATGTCCGCCAAATCCCCCGACCTTATAGTCGCGCCCGTAAGAGTGTTGCCAAGCTCATCTTCGAGAGTCGATACCTTCACCGTGAAGAGCAGCTCGCTGCCTGAGCCGTCCGTCATGTCATGAATACGTTGCGGCCCACCCGCCGCCGCGTTGCCAATCGAGACCTTTGTTCTATTCACATATCCCGATTTGCCCGCGACCACCTCGGAAGTTTCTCCGTTCGGAACCGCGCAATAGTAGTTCCCGTCCGGAACAGTCTTCTGCGAGCATGACACCGCCGCGCCAGCGCCCGACGCCACCGTCGCCCCGTTCATCTCGGCTCCCACTTCATTTTCCAGCGTTGTCACCACGACAGTGAACAACAGTTCGTCGCCCGAACCCATCGACATATCGTGCAAAAGTTGCGGGCCAGCCTCTGCGGCGTTGCCGAGTCCGAGCGATGTGCCGGTGATATAGCCGGATTTCACAGCGGTCGCGTCCGACGTCTGGCCGTCTGGAACAGGACAGAAATAGTTGCCGTCAGGAACCGATTCCTCCACGCAGAGGATCGCTCCGCCCGCGCCCGACGTCACAGTCGCTCCTGTCAGAATGCCGCCAATTTCATCTTGAAGCGGGGAAATCGCCACCGTGAACTGAAGCTCTTTGCCGCCGCCGTCCGTCATATCCTGAACAAGCTGGGAGCCGCCGACGTTTGCGTTGCCCATTGTGGCCGCAGTCCTTGTCACATATCCGGCGAACGACGCGATTACTTCGGATGTCTCTCCGTCAGGAACCGCGCAGTAGTAGTTTCCGTCGGGAACGGCTTCTTCGAGGCAAGCCACCGCGCCGCCCGCGCCGGAATCCACCGTCGCGCCCGTTATCGTGTCTCCCACCTCATTTTCGATTGTCGCCTTTACTGTGAACAGCAACTCCTTGCCGCTGCCGTCTGTCATATTCTGAAGAAGTTGCGCGCCGCCCTCGTCCGCGTTGCCGACTGTCGCCGCGGCGCGCGTGATGTATCCGTCAAGCGCGGCTGTCGCCGCAGTCGTCTGCCCGTTCGGAACAGCGCAATAGTAACTGCCGTCCGGAGCCGCCGGCTCATCGCAGACGACCGCCCCGCCCGTTCCCGAAGTCACTGTCGCCCCAAGAAGCGTGTCGCCGATTTCGTTCTGTAAATCGGGTATTTTCAATGTGTAGAGAAGTTCGTCGCCGCTGCCGTCGCTCATGTCATGAGCGCGCTGCGGCCCTGCTTCCGCCGCCGCCAATAATCCTGATGCTCCGCCAGTGATATATCCTGATTTTGACGCTGAAACATCCGATGTCTGACCATCCGGCACAGCGCAGTAGTAACTTCCGTCCGCGACCGAAGGTTCGACGCAAGCCACCGCCCCGCCAGCGCCCGACGTCACCGTCGCGCCCGTCAGTGTGTTCCCTAGCTCGTCTTCCAGAGCCGTCACTGTCACCGTGAAAAGCAACTCGCTCCCGGTCCCGTCGCTCATGTCCTGAACGCGTTGCGGCCCCGCTTCCGCCGCCGCCCCCGCTGTGCCGACCATATCAGTTATGTAGCCTGTCTTGCCCGCAGTCACAGCCGATGTCTGACCGTCCGGCACAGCGCAGTAGTAACTTCCGTCCGCCACAGTCGGTTCGACACAGACCACCGCTCCGCCCGCGCCCGACGTCACCGTCGCGCCCGTCAGCGTGTTCCCTAACTCGTCTTCCAGAGCCGATACCATTACTGTGAAGAGCAACTCGCTTCCCGTTCCGTCGCTCATGTCCTGAACAAGCTGCGCTCCGTCTTCGTCCGCGCCGCCCAGCGTGGCAGCCGTGTTTTCGATATATCCCGTCATCGCCGCCGTAACTTCCGATGTCTCTCCGTCCGGAACGGCGCAATAGTAACTGCCGTCCGCCACAGTCGGTTCGACGCAAGCCACCGCCCCGCCCGCGCCCGACGTCACCGTCGCGCCCGTCAGCGTGTTCCCTAGCTCGTCTTCCAGAGCCGTCACTTTCACCGTATATTCATTTGCCGTCGTATATTCTGTTTGCGCGGTCGCGCTAATCGTCTTAGTCGCATCTACCCATTCGATAAATCCCGATGCGGCTTTCGACACTGTTATCTCGTGCGGCCCAGCTCCGAGCGCGGCGGGATCCTGCGCGATATATATGACTCCGTCCGCCATTCCGTCGCCGTCGCCTAACCCGCCGTCTATCGCCGTTTCCCCTCCGGTTATCACAGCCGTCGCGCCCGTTATCGGATTGCCCAGCTCGTCTTCCACGACAACTTTCACAGTGAACGGCAGTCCGTCGCTGTCTCCCGGCTCAAACGCGGGAGAATCCGCCGCCGCCCATGATGTCGTCACGGTCGAATTGTCGCAGGTGTCCACATACCCCGCTCTCGATATCGTCACATACAATGCGCCCGGCGCCGTCTCAGGCGCGATATACCACGACGCTCCGTCCTCAACCGCGTCGTGAGGGATCGCCGCTCCGCCGCAGGACGCAGACACCACGAACGTGTCCCCCGCGTCGAACGCCAGCGCGCCGCCAAGCTCGTCCTCCAAATTGCCGGCGCCGTAATTCACTATTATTTGATGGTCCAGCCCGTCCGCCCCGGTATACGCCACAGTCGTCTGCGCCGTCGTCACAGGAGTCACAGCTATCGTCTTTTCCAGATAGCCCGTATACCTAATAGTCAGGTCGCCCGCGCCGTCCGCCGCTATATACACGTCTCCGCCGTCCACAAGCGCCTTCGCCACCGTCGTCGTCGATTCCGTGAACCAGCCGCTTACATCGGCGGCATCGGCGGGCGTTATCGTGTTAGCCAGAAAATCTTCAATGTCTCCAGAATTGATTTTCAGAGTATACTGCTGCGAGGTCGTTTCCAGTGCCTGCGTATCCCTGCTTATCACAACCGCCGGGATGTCAAAATCAGTGAAACCGTCCGCCGTAACTTCCACCCCTATCGCGGTGGGATTCACAACCGGACACAGAACGTATATCTCGCCGTCCTCCACCCCGTCGTTGTCTTCGCCCGGCACGCCGTCTCGATATATTCCGTTGCACGCCGCGAACCCCGTAATCTCTATCTGCCCGCCTCCGGAATCTATCGGCGCTCCAAGCTCGTCCACCAACGACACATGCAGCGAGTATTCCAGTTGTATCGGGTCCGCCGACGCCGTGTTCACTGTCGCCTGACTGTAAAATAAATCCTCTGCCGGATATTTAACGAAACCTGACGCCGATGTCACCGAAATCCGCCAGTCGTACGGCGCGGGATTTGCGAAATTAAAAGCGTTCCATGATGCGAGTTGCGCGGCGGTGACAAGTATCACTCCGTCAGCCGGGCTTCCGCTCGAATCGTTCGCGTGTCCGTCGTATAAATCAAATTGCACGTTTGGATTAGACAGCGAGCCGTCGCTGCCCTCGGTCAAAAATTCCACTACTGTATCGACATCCCCTGCGATGGGGTTGCCAAGCTCGTCCTGCAATACTATGCAGATATCCCCCGGCCCGGCCCCGACGCTCGCGCAATCCGCCGCAAACGCCCCTCCGCTGCATATTGTCAAAGCTCCCGACATTAACAACAAGACAATAAAATGCCTTCTCATATCAAAATCGCCCTTTTCAAATGGATTTGTTTCAATGCTGTTCTCTTAGCCGAAAATACCATAATTGTTAAGTAAAAAGTCTCAATCGGTTTGAAAATTTTACCATAGTTCCTCCATCATTGCAATGTGATATTTATTCTATTCATATATTTTACTATTCCTAAATATGCGCCTTTTCATCCCCCGATGCCATTTTTACAACATCTTCAAATTATGCGATAATCAATTCTCACAGATGTCCGGTTGACAGAAAACCCCACGCAAAATAAGTATCATGCAATATTTATGCCATTTCTCATAAAACCACAAAAACAAAAAACGCCCTGTTTTCACGCTTTTTTAAATCAGTATCGATTTAACATGGCTATTTTGAGACAAATTATTGACAAAAATGCCACATCGCATGTGACCTAAATGCCACACTTTGGCTTGTTTTGATTGATTTTTAAGTCGTCCCGCCTCAGACGCCCTTGAATTCGGCCTTGCGCTTTTCCAAGAAGGCTGAAATGCCCTCGCGGGCGTCGCCGGAAGCAAGCGCCACAAGGAAATTAGCGCGCTCTATGTCAAGCCCGGATTGGATGTCCGTCTCGACGCCCCGGTTCACGGAGTCGAGTATCGAGCGGGTAGCTATGGGAGAGCGCGTGGCGGCGAGTTCGGCCAGCGCGACCGCTTCCTCAAGCGCCTTTCCGGGCGCGCAAAGCTTGTCGCAAAGCCCTATCGCCACCGCTTCCTCCGCCTTTATGTGCTGTCCAAAAATCATCATGTGCAGGGATTTGGATTTGCCGACGAGGCGGGATAGCCTTTGCGTGCCGCCATAGCCGGGGATTATTCCCAGATTGGATTCGGGAAGCCCGATAATCGCGTTTTCGGCAATCATCCTGAACGTGCAGGAGAGCGCCAATTCGCAACCGCCTCCGAGCGTGATGCCGTTTATCGCCGCGATGACCGGCTTGCCGCACGTTTCCACCTTCAGAAACGTGTCCTGTCCGCGCTTTACGAACGTGTCCGGGTTGTCTCCGAACCCGGCTTTCAGGTCCGCCCCGGCGCAGAACGCCTTCTCCCCGGCCCCGGTGATGACTATCGAACGGATTTCGGCGTCGGCCGCAAACTCGTCTATCGCCGCGCCTATCTCGACCACCAGATCCCCGCTCAGCGCGTTCACCGGCGGCCTGTTCAACGTGATCTGCCCGTATCCGATTTTCTTTTCAGCAATCAGGTTTTTGTATTCCATTAGTATTTTTCTCCTTCAGGTTATTTGTTTGATCCGCCATTTCAGGCTGCGAAACGTCTCGATTCTAGCGCCGGGCGAGGTCAAAAGTCAAAGCGCCCGCCTCGCGTCCAACCCTTTTTTTTCAAATGTTTCATCCGCGCTTCCGCTCTGTTAGAATTTACGGCATGGAAAAGTCTATTGTGGCTGTCGCAAAGTGCGAGGATTACTCCCCTGAACGGGTCGGCAAGGCTCTCGACGGCACGCTGGAATTGCTCGGCGGCCTTGAGAAGTTCGTCGGCAGAGGCAAAAAGGTGTTCGTCAAACCGAACCTGCTTCTGGCGGCAAAACCTGAAGAAGCCGTCACAACCCACCCGGCGGTGCTGATAGCGGTCATACGAAGGCTGCAAGACCTCGGCGCGACAGTCTCTTTCGGCGACCTGCCCGGCGGCTTCCACGCCGGCGGAACCCGCAAAGTGCATACCGCAACCGATATGCCGAGAGTGGCGCTGGAGACTGGCGCGGAACTGGTCTCGCTCGAGAAGCACAGCTTCAGAAAATTGGAAATCCCCGGCGCAAAAAAACTGACGCATATCCATATCCCCAAGCATCTGGACGAGGTGGACGTCATTGTGAACGTCTGCAAGTTGAAGACTCACATGCAGACTCTTATGACAGGCGCGGTGAAAAACATGTTCGGCCTTACTGCCACTACGGACAGGGTGGCGGCGCACAGGTTCGCCCGCTACAGGGATTTCGCGGAAGCTGTGGCAGACATCTATTCGGCCATGCCTCCAGCCCTGTCGATAATGGACGCGGTGGTCGGGATGGAAGGCACTGGCCCCAGTCAGGGCAAACCGATAGCTCTGAAATTCATCGCCGGGTCGGCAGACGCGGTGGCGCTGGACGCTTTCGCCGCCGCGGCCATGGGATTCTCCCCCGGCGAAATCGCCGTCACCGAATGCGCGGGCCGCCGCGGTATGGGCGCTTACAAACTCAGAGATATCGACATCCTCGGAGAACGGTTGGAGAACGTCCGCCGCCGCGTCCGCAGGCCGTCCTCTGCCGCCTTCCTGCTGATGCCCGTTCTTGCCTCCCCTTTCACCGAGTTAACGAAAGTGCGCCCGCGCATCGAGCCGGAAAAGTGCGTCAAATGCCGCAAATGCGCAGAGGTATGCCCCGCCGGGGCTATCTCTTTCGACGAAAAAGCCGGAAAAATCAACAACGATAAATGCATCCTTTGTTTCTGCTGCCACGAACTCTGCATATACAGCGCGGTCGCGCTCAACAAACCGCCGCTGGTCAAACTTATCGAGATGGTGAGAAAATAAGAGAAGCCCGCCTCTCACGGCTTTCTCCGGAGCGATTCAATGAATAACAACGAAGCCGTTTTTGATTGCTTGGGAATAGGTTTGTGCGCGCTGGACTATCAGTGCGTTCTAGGCAAGTATCCGGAGCCTGACGAAAAAACCACAGTGAAAGAATTTACTATGCAGGGAGGCGCGCCCGTTCCAACCGCGCTGGTGGCGCTTGCCAAATGGAAAAGGAGTTGCGCCTTCATCGGCTCGGCCGGCAACGACCACGAAGGACTTTTCATCCAGCAGGAGCTTGAGAGATACGGCGTGCGCGCGGACAGAATGGTTCTGCATCAGAAAGCGCGGACGTGCAAGGCATTCGTATGGATAGACGAATCGACCGGGAGCCGCGCGTGCGCGCTGGACCAGACAGGCGCTCTGCCTCTGCCGTCCCGCGCCGTTTCCGGCTCCGCTCTTCCGCAGTGCCGCGTCCTGCACGTGGATGGGCGCGACGCGCGCGCGGCTATCCTCGCCCTGAAAACAGCACGACGCAGAGGCATCACATCGGTAATCGACGCCGGAAGCCCCCGCGAGCGCATGGACGAAATTTTCGCCTCAGTCGATCACTTCGTCGCTTCTCACGAGTTCGTCAGAAGATACTACGGCGCGAGGATCAGCCCAGCCTCGGCCTGTGAAAAAATTCTAGCCGCAGGCCCCCGCTCCGCGGTCGTCACCCTCGGAGAAAAAGGCTGCGCCGGCGCCACCCGCGACGGCTCTTTCAGAATTCAAGCTTACTCCAAACCCGGATTCGTGGTGGACACCACAGGCGCGGGCGACGTCTTTCACGGCGGATATATTCACGGACTGCTCAACGGATGGGACACCAAACGCTGTTGCGAATTCGCCAACGCAGCCGCGTTTCTCACTTGCGGCGCTGTAGGCGCGCGCGACGGCATCCCCACCCTGAGCGCCGCTATGCGACTGTTTATACAATGAATCCGAATCCGCCGTTAGGTTTCGGGTTGCGAAAAGCGGGTACAGGCATCGCTGGGTTGCGCGCTGCCAGTCCCCGTTTTTCGCTTGTGTCGCGGCGCCTATGTCTTATCGCAAATACGAAAAGGCCAATGAAATATAGTTGTGTAAAGTAGTTTCTGC
>DIWT01000007.1 GCA_002435745.1 bacterium UBP15_UBA6099 | reverse complement strand
ACTTTTTCAAAAGTTTTCCCTTAATTCCAATAAGTTTTTCTTGTCCGTATAATACAAGCATGGAAAAAATGTCATTTGAGCATGGAGGGTTGAGGCTTGCGGGGGCGTGGCATGAAGCCGGGAGCGCGGGCGCTCCGGCGGCGGTGATTAGCCACGGGTTCGCAGGCTCGAAAGACAGCGAAAAATGGACGCTCGTCTGCGAGGGGCTGGCGGCGGCGGGGATTTCCTCTTTCAGGTTCGATCACAGCGGCATAGGGGAGAGCGAAGGGAAGTTCGAGGACATCACGCTTACGGGGCGCGCAACGGAGCTTGAGTCAGCGGCCGGTTTCGTCAGAGAGCGTTTCGGAGTTCGCGGCATAGCGCTGATCGGCAGCAGTTTCGGGGGCCTGACGGCTCTTGCGGCGGCGGAAACCGCGCGCCCTTTCTGTTCTGTTATTTGCGCCACGCCGTTCAACTTCGATTTCTTTCCGAGGCTCGGCCCGGAGTATTCCCGCGACGGCGATTACATCAATCTCGGCGATGGAACGAGGGTGAAGCGGGCGTTGGAGACGGACGCGGCGGGACACGACATCCCCGCGATGTGCGCGCGAGCGTCGCGGTTGCTGACGTGCCACGGCTCGGACGACGAGTTGATTCCGTCTTGGTACGCCGAACGAATTCACGCGCTTGCCGCCGAGCCTAAACGGCTTGAGATTGTCCCCGGAGCCGACCACGCGTTCACGCGCCATGAACACAGGGAAATCTTTCTCTCGTTGTGCTTGGACTGGATAAAACGGTTCGCGTGAGCGCGTTCAGTCGGGCAGTCTGCGGGCTTCCCTGACGTATCTGGCCGCAAGGTCAGCGTACAGCGCGGCCCCCGCGTTTTTCATCATTATCTGCGATTCCTTCAGAGGCCCTTTCACAACTGCGGGCGACCCTGCGGCGAGGCTCCCGGCGGGTATCTTCATCCCGGCTTTCACCAGCGAATTCTCGCCGATTATGCAGTCGTCGCCCACTTCCGCGCCGTCCGCCACCACGCAGTGGATGCCGACCACCGCGCGGTCTCCCACCTTGCAGCCGTGAAGGACGGCCCCGTGGCCGATTGTCGAATCGGAGCCGACGGAACAAACCTCTCCGGGCCGCGAGTGCATCGCGCAACTCTCCTGAACGCTCGAACGGTCGCCGACGCGGCAACTCCCGAAGTCGCCCCGGAGGACGGCCCCCGCTCCGATAAAACACCCGGAGCCGACCACAACGTCGCCGATAAGCTGCGCGGTCTCGTGGACCCAAGTCCCGTCGCCGACCGCCGGCCTTTTTCCGCCCAACTCATATTTCGCCATTACCGAACCATTCGCATCGCCGCGCCGAAGCGGGGTCGCTCCGGAGCCGCCGTAGTCGCGCGGTTCTCGCGCGTCAGTTCTTTTTCATCGATTCGATCAAGCTTTTCAACTCGGCTTTTGCCTTTGCGCGGTCCTCTTCGCTTCCGTCCATCAGAGAGGAAATGGCTTCGAGCTTCTGAACGACGGCCTGATCCGCGGGAGCCTGTGAAGATGCGGCGGCAGCCACCGGCGCGGTTTTGATTCCGGCGAGAGCTTCGTTCAACTGCTCAAGCGTTGCCTCGCTCTTTGCGTACGCGATATTTTTCTGCAACGCCTTCAACTGGTCTATCGAGTAAGAGAACGGGTTCTTCGGGTCGTCTTTGACGATGGGGCGCACAGCGCGAAGTTCGATTATCGCGTTGCCGACGTCCGACGCTTCGACCCCGGCCACTATCTCTATCTTCGCCCATTCCGCTATGCCCGGCAGGGGAATTTCAACCGTCGAGTCGCGGGAAACCCAGTTCTTGTGCTCCCAGTTGATAGTGCGGGTCTTGCCTTGAATCGAAAATTCGACTTTATATTTTTCAACATAAGTGTCGCCGTTGTTCCTGAAAAGGCCGGAGCGGTATTTCGGAGCGTAAATCTGAAGCATATAGACCGTCCTCGCCTCGGCGGAGAAAGTCTGCTGCTGGTTTGCCTTCCACACCGCGTTCACCCTCTCGCTGAGCAGAGTCACCGGCTCTACCGTCTTGTCGATAATCGCCTCCGCGTACTGATAGCCGGAGCCGTCGGGGACGGGGCCGCGCAGAATGTGCAGAGTCAGGTCGATCATAGCGTCAATTTGCTGGCGGTAATCCTCCGGGCGCTCGGTGGCCGTCGCGATCATCTTCTCCACATTCGCCGCCGCCGCCGCCGAATCTATCGGCAGGGCCGCTGTCGTCGCAGCCGCGACCGCAGGCAACATCAACGCGACTGCCAGCGCCGCAAGAAACGTTTGTTTGAGTCTTTTTACCATTTTTGCCTCCCAAATATTATGAGCGTAATTTAAAACACATTACGGCCATTTTGCAATCCTTTGCATACAATATATCATAATAAAGCATAATCAATCAATTGAAAACAACCCCGAATAAAAAATATTCTCAACACAGGCAAACTTACAGCGGGGACAGAATTTTCCTGATTTTCGAGCATGCCGGCAACGTTCCAAAGAAAATAAAGCGAGAGAGAAAACCGGACTCGCCGACTATACGCGCATATACTCCGCGCCGCGCGCTTATCAAACGCCTCCGGCGGTTCAAGGAAACTTTGAAAAGTTTCCTTGAAAATCCTTCAAACTTTTCCTTGCGCGTCGAAACGGAACGCGTCAGCGTTCCGTCCCGACGCTCCTGTGAAAATGTTTAAGAAGAAGATTCTCATAAAAATCTCTTTCCCAATATCTTTTCTTATGATACGCGCCAAAGGCAGAAGCGAAGCTCTGCCTTTGGCGCTGGCATGAAAGATTTTGAAAGGGATTTTAAGGGAAAACTTTTTCAAAAGTTTTCCCTTAATACGCCCTATAAAACCAAAACAAAAAAACGGGGCGCGTCAATCGCGCCCCGTTCGGAGTCTATTAGTCGAAAGCCCCGTCTCACAGGTCGTAGTAGAGGTCGAACTCGGCGGGGTGGGGGCGTGATTTGACGATGCGCAACTCGTCCCGTTTCAGAGTCGTCCACGCGGACACGATTTCCTCCGGGAAGACTCCGCCGCGAGTAAGGAAGGCGCTGTCTTTTTCGATGGCTTCGAGAGTCTCTTCGAGAGAAGAGGGGGCGGTTCTTATCTTCGCCTTCTCCTCGTCGGAGAGGGTATAGTTGTTGAAGTCGAAAGGGCCGTAGCCTTCGGCGGTGGGGTCCATTTTGTCGAGGACGCCGTCGAGTCCGGCCATGAGCTGCGCGGCGATGGCGAGGTAGGGGTTGCACAAGCCGTCGGGCAGCCGGTATTCGACGCGCTGGTCCGTCTCGTTTTTCGAGTAGGAGGGGATGCGGATGGCGGAGCTGCGGTTGGACTCGCCGAAGAAGAGGCTCATCGGAGCGGCCATGCCGACGCCGAACCTGCGGTACGAGTTGGTGCTGGGGTTGGTGAGAGCCATGAGGGCGGGGGTGTGCCGGAAGAGGCCGCCGAGGTAGCTCAGCGCCATCCCGCTCAGTTTCGCGTATCCGTCATTCGAGTAGAAAAGCGATTTGCCGTCCTTCTCCAAGTACTGGTGGAAGTGCATGCCGTTGCCGGGAGTGTCGAACAGCGGTTTGGGCATAAAGGTGACGGTCTTGCCCGCTTGGCGGGCGGTGTTGGCGACGATGTATTTCATGACCATAATGCTGTCCGCGGCGCGAAGGAGCGGCTCGAAGTAAGGCTCGATCTCCATCTGACCGGGGCCGCCGAGTTCGTGGTGGTGGTATTTGACGCGGTATCCGGCGTTTTCTATGCGGCGAACCATCTCGGTGCGCAGGTTGAAGAGCCTGTCTCTGGGAGCGTCGGCTTGTCCGCAGCCGGAGGCCCCCAGTTTCGAGCCGAGCTTGGGCCATTTATCGCTGTCCGCGTTCCAGAATCCCCACTCGCAGTCCACGCTATAGAACGACTTGTTGATGAAGGAGCCGTACTGGACTTCGTCGAACACGTGGAATTCGAGTTCGGGCAGCCACATGGAGCGGGCATTGACGCCGCAGTCGAGGATATATTTCTCTGCGGCGCGGGCGATTCGGCGCGGGTCCCGCTCGTAGGGCTGTCCGTCGGGCAGCAGGATGTCGCAGATGACGCTGAGGGTTTTGGCCTCGTAGAACGGGTCTATGAAGGCGGTAGTCGGGTCGGGAACGACTTTCATGTCGCCCTGAGTTATCTGCCTGTAGCCCTGATAGGGGGAGAGGCTGATGCCCGTGCCGTCGGTGAACACTTTTTCGCTGATGTGTCGCGTCGAGTACGTCATGTGATGCCATCTGCCGGGAAGGTCGATGACCTTCAGGTCGAGCATCTCGATGTCCGCGTCTCTGACGAACTTCATCAGGTCTTCGTGGTTTTTGAACATGGGCTTGCTCCTTTTATGAAATGGAATTCGCAATCACGAATTCCGAACTGTATAATACTAAGCCATTTCGCGAAGTGAATAAATGTCCTGTCAGTCTTTTTCTATGATCCTGATGTCGGCGTCGGCAATTTCGTAAAGCTTAAAAACCAGAGAATCTATGCGGCTGTCGGTCGCTGTCGCAAGGCGTTCGACTCGGATTGTTTCGTCCGGGGTTTTTGAGTTGATAATTTTTATTCGCAGGTCGAGCATTGTTTCGACGAGCGACACTATCGTGTCGTGAGCCTTTTTGTCCTCATCGTTGTTGAAATTGATTTGCCGCACCGGAAGCTTCTCAAGGAACTGTGTCCAGAACCTGATGTAACCGCCGCGAAGAGAAGTTCCGATGGATTTTAAATGGTGAAATAGAAGCTTTGAATTAAGAAGCCCCAGCAAATACAACGGCGATAATGATTCGTCTTTTAAAATAATCCCATAGCCGGTTTTGAAAAAAGAAGCGGAGGTGTCAAATGTGAAAGAGGGCTCATCGTTGTAGTCTGGAACAACGATTTTTGTTTTGTCAAACAAGGGCATGCTTTTTGGATAGCCGAAAGCGTGCCACGGTTTGCCTTTGAATTTCCCGTTTTCTCTTTTTTGAAGATTCTTTTTGTTTCTTTTCAGATAATCCCAAGCGAGGGGATATTCGGATGTCAATTCCTGTTCAGAGTAAAGGCGGCAACCAGTCTCGTTGATTTCATAAGGACACACCAAGCGCGAATCAGTGACAAGAGGGTCATACCTCCTGATCTGCCGTCCGAAAAGGAATGGTTTTGTCAAATCCCGTTCTATCTTAACATTTTCATTTAGAGATCTTGAGAATCCCGACACATGCTTTTTTTGTTCTTTGCAGGTTTCGAGGACGAATATGTCGTCTGCGCTGGTTTGCGTGCCGACAAATATATTGGCGATATCGCCTAGCTTGACAGGCATTTTGCTCAATTTATTAAACAACCGTTTTCCATCGCCGACTATGAAATTCCACTCGGCGTCCGATATTTTGTCAGCGCGAATCAACCCGTTGCGCGTCTTTCCTGTTTCCGACCATTCGACTATGTCGTCGACCACGTTAAATCTCATTGACGATGTTCCTGTTTTTTCAAGAAAAAGCAGGCAGGTGTAGGTGGTTGAGCCGTTGAAAACTTGCTGATCTCCGAAATGAATCACCTCGGATAGGTGCTTTCCATCGGCTAGTATTCCGCGAAGAGGCGCGCCATATCGAGAATTGAAAAACTTGTGAGGAAGTATGTATCCTAATCGTCCTTTGGGGTTTAGCAGACTCAGTCCCTTTTCCACAAAGACCGCGTAGATGTCGAAGTTTCCCGAACCGGCTGAACGGTAGGTTTTTTTATAATGCTCTACCTCAAACGGAGCCCATTCTTTCATTGCCTGAATGCGAACATAAGGCGGATTGCCAATCACGCAATCGAAGCCGCCCGATTTCATTATCCGGCCAAATCCATAAACCGGGTCGTTCCAATCAAAAACATTAATGCGGTAAATTTCTTCCTCGTTGAAAAGGCTCAATTGTCCGTTGCAATAAAAATCTGGGCCGATCAGCGAATTGCCGCATTTGATGTTGCCGGCAAGATCGGGCAATGCGCGTTCTCGCCACATAGCAAGCTGAGCGCGCAAAGTCTCAAAACTCTCGTCTTCTAGAACCTTCAACAAAAGAGAAAGCTTCGTCACCTCGACAGCTTGCGCGTCTATGTCCACCCCATAAATGTTGTTAAGAAGAATCCTTTTTTTTTCCGAGGACGATAGTCGCCATTCATTTTTTCTCGCTTCATAGATAGCCTGCCGTGAGCCGGCTTTTTTTCTTGTCGCGGTTGATGGGGAAGACGGAATCTTGCCGGTTGTCTCTTTTTTTTCAAGGTACCATTTCAGGTGATAATCTAAAAGAAACTGGTATGCTCCCAACAGGAATGATCCCGATCCGCATGCGGGATCAAGTATGCGAAGCTTGCTGATTTCAGCCGGAGATTTTCGTTCGCATAACTTTCCGAGCGACTTGGCGACAATGTGGTTGACGATATATTGAGGAGTGTAATAAACGCCGCCAGCCTTGCGGACTTCTGGTTTTTCCTCAACAATAGCTCGCTGCTTGCCTTCGTCTATTCGAATCACTTTTCCCAAGAATCGCTCATAAACATTGCCGAGAATTTCCGCAGGGATGACTCCGAACTCGTAGGGCGATTCAGGATAGTAAAGGCGAGAAATGATATGTTTCAATGGAGCGTCTCGAATGTCCAGCTTCGGAGTCAGGTTGTCCGGCTCTCCGGGTCTGCCGGGTTCGATTCGAAAATGAAATAATCCCGAATTGAATTTATCATCGGCTTTCTCAAAGATTTCGAGAAGTCTAGGATATATGCGAGGTCCGGCGCAGAGAGCTTGCAATTGACCATGCAACTCTATATTTCTATCTTCGCACATCCGTAAAAAAACAATTCGGTCAATAGTCGTTTGTACCGCATAATTCAGGTCGCGCGCGCCCAATTCAGGATTGCGCGCAGCAATTTCATCGGCAAGAAGATCGCGCCATTCTTCAATTTCGCTAAGAAACTCGGCATCCACTTCGGATGTGCCGCGCCTGCCGTTAACGGCGACCGCGTATTTGTCGAATGAACCTTTCAGAACGGACTCGCGCGCAAACACTCCGGCAATATCATCCCATTTGCTCACATAGTCTTTATAGGTGAAATAGGAGATTCTAGCTTTAGACGCTTTATCTGAGGCATGTGGGCGGAGTCGACCGTCATAAATGGAGAGTTCTTCAAAATTGGTCAAAATTGATATGGGCAGCTTGCTGCTCCAAGCATAGCGGCGCAGTTGGTGCGCGGCGGCGGCGTCTTCTTTTATGTTCAATCCGGGTCGTTTGGCTTCGAGAAAAAATTTTCTCATGCCGCCGACGCGAAAACAATAATCGGGAACTTTTGAGCCGCCGCCGGAAGATATTGGTTCTTCATGGACGACATCGCGATATATATGAGCGTAGCCGGACTCGTTGTCAACGTCCCATCCAAGCTCTTTCCAAAATGGATTGATGAACTCGACGCGCAACTCGGTTTCGTTGTATGAAGAGCTTCTGTAAACGTCGATGTTACGCTCGAAGCGCTCGACGATTTCAATGATTTTATCAGGCGTCATAACGCAATAATATGCGCCGCGTCGCATTTGTCAAATCGCGCGCGGCTCAGGTGGCCATGAATCCGCCGTCGACGACCATCTCGGCTCCGGTCATGAACTTCGACTCGTCGCTGGCGAGGAAGAGGGCGGCGTTGGCGATGTCTTCCGGCTCGCCGAATATGCCGAGCGGGATGCAGTCGAGAACGGCTTTGAGCCACGCGTCGTTCTTCATGTATTTGTGTTGCATCGGCGTGTTGACCATGCCGGGATGGATGATGTTGCAGCGGATTTTGTCTTTGGCGAACTGGATGGCGATGGATTTCGTGAGGATGATGAGAGCGCCCTTGGAGGCGTTGTAGGCGTCCTGCGGGATGGATGAGCCGGTGAGGGCGGAGATGGAGCCGATGTTGATGATGGAGCCGCCTCCGGCTTTCTTCATTTCGGGTATGCCGTGCCTGCATGTGTAAACCGCGCCCATGAGACAGATGTCGGTGATTCGTTTCCAGTTTTCCATGTCGATATTGACGAGGGAGACGTCTTTGTCTTTCCAGAGAACGCCCGCGTTGTTGTAAATGACGTTGAGTTTGCCGAAAGCTTTCACGCCCGCTTTGACGATGGCGGCGCAGTCTGCTTCCTTGCCGACGTCGCAGCGTTTGAAGATGGCGTCGCCGCCGCTTTTTTTGATGAGGGAGACAGTTTCCTTGCCGGCTTTTTCATCGACGTCGCCGACGATGATTTTAGCTCCTTCGCGGGCGAAAACTTGAGCGGCCGCGCGGCCTTGTCCCATGCCTGCGCCGGTGATAAGCGCCACTTTGCCTTTGAGTCTTTTCATTTCCATATCCTCCGCCGGCTTCAGCCGGTTGATATCGCGGTCGCGCGGGGCGCCGCGTTTTTTTCCGTAGTAGCGCTGCCCTTCCGGAACGGGGGGCGCGCCGTTGTCGCGTCAGGCCATCTCGAAATATCTGCGCCTCTCCCAGTCGGTGACGTATTCGTTGAACCGGTCTACTTCCCACTGGGCGATTTTCACGTAGTGGTCGATGACGCCGTCGCCGAAGATTTCGCGGGCCGGTTTGCTGGCGTCCAAGTTGCGCGCGGCCTCGGAGAGAGTGCGGGCCAGCGGCGGCAGGGATTTTTCCTTGTAGGAGTCGCCGGTGATGAACGGGCCGACGGGTTCGAGTTTATGTTTGACGCCGTAGAGACCGGAGCCGAGGCAGGCGGCGAGCGCCAGCGGGCCGCAGGCGTCCGAGCCGGGCACGCGGTTCTCGATGCGGAACCCGTTGCCGTGCCCGCAGTAGCGGAATGTCACCGTGCGGTTGTCTCCGCCCCAGCCGACGTTCCACGGCGCGAACGATTCGGGCACGTATCTTTTGTACGAGTTGATGAGGGGCGCGTAGAAATACTGCATGTCGGGCGCTAGCCTCATCATGCCGCCGAGGAAGTGTCTCATGGTGTCTGACATGTTGTGCTCTTTCTTGGGGTTCCAGAACATGTTTTTCTTTGCGGCTTTATCCCACAGGCTTACGTGGATGTGCATGCCGGAGCCGGAGTCGTCGGACTTGTGTTTCGCCATGAAGGTGGCCATGACGCCGTTGAGGGCGGCGATTTCCTTGATGCCCTGTTTGAGGAGCATGTGGCGGTCTCCGGCTTCGAGGGCGGTGGAATACTTGATGGCAAGCTCGACCTGCCCGCGCCCCCATTCGGCCTTGGAGCTTTCCACTTCGAGACCGAGTTCGTTGAGGTTGTTGCGCATCGCTCCGATGAGCCACTCGTCCATCGAGCCTCGGAACACGGAGTAGTCGGAGTAATACTTCGAGAACGGCTCGACGTCGCGGTAGTCTTTTTCGCGGGCCGAGTCGATGGAGTCCTTGAAAAGGAAGAATTCGAGTTCGGATGCCATAAAGGGTGTGAAGCCCATTTTTTCGGCGGCCTCGTGCTGACGGCGGAGGATAGTTCGCGGGGCTATCTCGACGAGCGAGCCGTCTTCGTATGTCGAGTCGCAGATAACGATGGCGGTCTTGTCGAACCACGGGTAAATGCGGAGGGTGGAGAAGTCGGGCGCGGCCTTCATGTCCTGATAGCCGGTGTGCCAGCCTGTGAATTCGAGGCCGGGGATGAGTATGAGGTCCATGTCCCAGCCGAAGTTGCAGGCGCAGGTGTTGGTGGAGCCGTCCGCGCTTTCCAAGAAGAACGAAGCGGTCACTCTCTTGCCGTACAGGCGGCCCTGCATGTCGATGCCGCAGACAATCACGGTGTCGATGGCTCCCTCGGCCGCTCTCTTTTTGAGTTCCTTCAGGTCGATTCTGCCTTTCGCTGCCATGGATGGGTTCCCCTTCCTTTTTTTTGCGCGCCGACTGCGGGACGGAGAATCACTTGCCGCCGATCGCGCGCGCCCCTCTCGTGTCTATGTTGCAGATATGTATTTTAGATTCCAGCCCGTTATTTTTAAATGCCCGCTTCATTGCCTCGCCGATGCGGTCGAGAGGCAGGCCCTTGCGGGCGACAGCGAAGATGGAAGCGCCTCCGCCGCTGATGGAGCAGCCGAGAGCGCCCGCGCCGAGCGCGGCGGCCTTCACGTCGTCGAACCCGGGTATCAGTTTTCTGCGGGCCGGCTCCACTATCCTATCGTCTATGCAGCTTCCGAAAAGGGCCGCGTCCTTTTTCGCGAACGCGGCCACAATGAGCGCGGTGTTCGCCATGTTCGAGACGAAATCCTTCATCGGAACAGTCTTCGGGAGGACGGCTCGGGATTTTTTTGTCGGCATCGGGAATTCCGGTGTGGCCAGAATGATTGCGGCGTCCGGGATTCCGCCGAGGCGGGCGAGCTTAAACTTTCCGTCGGAGAATGAACTGACGACGCAGCCCCCGAACAGGGCGGCGGCGGTGTTGTCGGCGAAAAATCCGCCGCTGACTGCGGCTTCCGCCTCGGTGCATGCCAGCAGCAGCTCGTCCTTGGGGAGTTTGTCGCCGAACAGCAAGTTGGCGGCGACGCCGCCCGCGACCGCGCCGGCCGCGCTGCTGCCGAGGCCGGAGGGGAAGGGGACGCCTTTCTCGATGACGATGTTGGCTCCGCCCTTGGCGCCTATGCGTTCGAGCACTTTCGCGGCGGCGATGGACGCGGTGTTCTTCGCCGGGTCCACCGGGAGCTTGCCGCCGTCGCCTTTGATGTCGATGATGGAAACGCCGGGGGAGCGCCGCCGCCGCGCCTCCACCACGTCGCCGAGGTTGGTAACGGCCAAGCCGAGAACGTCGAAGCCGGGGCCGATGTTGCCTATCGAGGCGGGCGCGTAAACTCTCACTGTCTGCATGATGTCGATCCTCTCCGCCCGCGCGGCGCGCGGGTCAGGCGGGAATCAGCGTTCCCGCCCTACATCTCGCGACTCTCCGCTCGCGCGGGTCAGGCGTCAGCCGCCCGCGACTATGGCGGCAAAATTTTTCATTATCGCCGCGCCTTCCGCGGCGGCGAAGTCGGCGTCGGATACGACCGCCCAGTCCGGGTCGAACTCGTCCACTCCCGGCCCGACTTCGGGATGAAACTGAACTCCGTACACGGATGTTCCCCGCATCTTCATCGCCTGAACCGGGCAGTCGGCTGTAGAGGCGATAACGTCGAAACCCGGCGGCGGCGCGGAGACCATGATCTCGTGGGCGACAAGCTGCCGCGTCGTCGGGCCGAGACCGTAGAACAACGGGTCTGCCGGGGCGGAGACGCGGACTTCGCGCGAGGCGACAGTGTGCTCGTCGCGTCTTGCAAGGGCGCCGCCGAGCGCGGACGCCAGAACCTCGTGTCCGAAGCAAATCGCCAGAGCGGGCAGTCCGGCGTCGGCGAACCCGCGCGCGAACTCTTCAAGCCCGCGAATCCACAGGTCGGAGTCCAGAGGCGAATGGAGCGAGCCGCCGATAATCGCGGCGCGCGCGCCTTGCTCCCGCAGCCATCGGGGAACATCTTCCGGGAACTCGCCGGACATCGCGCGGAGCCTCGGCGCGCTCCACCCTTCAGGGGAAAACGCCGCCATCCTCTCGTAGTAGAAGTCGGCGAGCGCGCCTTCGAGACAGTCAATAATCAGAATCGAGTTTTCGCTCACCGCGGCTCCCGAACCGGGAATAGCGGGGCCGGAGTTTCGCCCGCTTCCCCGCGAGAATGGAATTGTAGCACAACGGTAATGCCATATTCAACGCGCGCGCGGAGAGCGGCGCGGGAAGTTTTCAACCCGAATCCGTCATTAGGATTCGGGAGCGATTGTTCAGAGCGGATGAAACGCGGAACGCAAGGCGCATTTTTGCAGTGAATAGAACACAGGGTTCATGAACAAAAAAAACGCGGCGGCAACGAAGCAGTTCGCCGCTATGAAAATCGCCCCGGTTCGTCGGCTCTATCGACGAATCCGGGTTCAAATAATGGCGCGGGCTTTTCTCAGGCCGGCGATCTCGTCGTCGCCCAAACCGAGCCAGTCGCGGAGAATCTCGTCCGTGTGTTCGCCGAGGCGAGGGCAGGCGGAGCGTATGTCCGGCGGGCATCCGCTCAATTTCACCGGGTCGCCGGGGACCGCTATATCGCCCAGAACGGGGTCGGTCGCGACAGCATGCATGGCGCGCGCGGCAAGTTGCGGATCGGTGTTGACCTGATGGAAATTGAGCACGGGCGCGCACGGGATGCCGCTCTGTTCAAGGATGGAAACGACCTCGGAGACGCCGCGCTCGGCCACCCACGGAGCTATCATGGCTATGCCGTCGGCGGCGTTCCTGATGCGCGCGACGAAGTTGTTGAACCGGTTGTCCGCCAGCGCGTCCGGCTTGCCGATTGCGCGCATGAAGTCCGCCCACTGCCGCTCGGTGAGCGCCACTATAACAACGTGGCCGTCTTTTGCTTTATAGCTATACCAGAAGGGAAGCGGGTTGTCGTCGTCCGTGAGCAGGTTGCTCATGGAGCGCCCGATGAGCTTCTCGATGTCTCCCAAGACGGGAGAAAGCGCGTTTTCGCTCAGCGCGGAGAAGTTCTGGAAGTACATGACATCCTGCATCGAGATGTCGACGAACATGCCCTCGCCCGTTCGCTCGCGGCAGAACAGGGCTTCGACCGCGCCGAGGGCGGCGTACGCCCCGCTCACGAGGTCGCCGAAATAGACCTTCGGCGTGCGGTCTTCCATTTTGTACGCGCTCATTATCCCGGCGGTGGCCTGAGACACGATATCGAACGCCAGCCTGTCAGCCAGAGGGCCGGTCGCGCCGAACCCGGAGATGGAGACGTAAACTAGCCGGGGGTTGGACGCCTTGAGAGTGTCGTAGTCGAGGCCGATTTTTTTCATCAGGCCGGGCGCGAAGTTCTCCACCAACACATCCGCCTTGTCGGCCAGCCTGCGCACGGCGTCAAGTCCGAGGGGCTTCTTCATGTCGATGGCGGCCCCGCGCTTGTTCTGGTGCAGCACGCTCAGCATCCGCTCCGAGCGCATGAACCCGGCGAGCAGGCGCATCGTCTCGCCCTGCGGCGGCTCTATTTTCACAACGTCCGCGCCCTTCATCGCCAGAAGCTGGGAGCAGCGCGGCCCGCTCAGAAACTGAGACAGATCCAGAACCTTCACGCCTTCGAGAACCTTAGTGGCCATAAAGCAATCCCTTTCCCGTGGGCGGGCTTTCCGCCGCGCGCGACGCGATTCGGGGCTATTATATCATCGGGCGGGGGAGCGTGTGCTATAATGACCCGTGAAAAGGGGGGCCGTCGGGTCTCCTGAAAAAAGAAAGCGGCGGAGGCGAGCGCAATGAGGTTTAAAGGAAAAGTCGCGGCTGTGACGGGAGCCGGGCGGGGCATCGGCAGACAGATAGCTCTGGAGTTCGCGCGCGAGGGAGCCGCGCTCGCGGTGGCGGCCACGCGGGAGAGCACCATCATGCCCGCCGCAGATGAGATGCGCGCGCTCGGCGCTCATGTGCTGCCGCTCGTCGCGGATGTCTCCAAAGAGGATGACGTAGAGAAATTCGTCGCGGCGGCATACGAAAAATTCGGCAGGGTGGACATATTGGTGAACAACGCCGGAATGAGCAGAGACAACCTTTTCCTGCGGATGAAGGCGGCGGACTTCGACGAAGTCGTGGCGGTGAACCTGCGCGGCACGTTTCTGTGCATGAGGCATTTCTCCCGCAGGATGATGAAAGACCGCGCGGGCAGGATAATCAACATGTCGTCCGTCGCGGGCGAGGCGGGCAACGAGGGACAGGCGAACTACGCGGCGGCGAAAGCAGGAGTGATAGCCCTCACCAAATCCGCCGCCCGCGAGCTTGCCCGATACGGCATAACCGTCAACGCGCTTTCGCCCGGCCTAATAGACACGGATATGCTCTCCGGCATAGAAGCCCCCGTGATGGAAAACCTGAAAAAGAACATACCGCTCGGAAGGCTCGGCTCGGCGTCGGACGTCGCGGCGGCGGCTCTCTTCCTCGCCTCCGACGACGCCTCTTACATAACCGGACAGACCATCAGGATAGACGGCGGCCTGTATATCTGACCGAGATTTTTCATGCTAATGCTTAAATGAATTTTTATGTAAGTTTGCGGGGCAACCGTTTTTGCAAAAATCGGTTTCCCCGCGCCCCTTCCGAAAAAACTCTTGGACGCCGATTTTGCAAAACTTCGTTCTGAGCAAAATCGGCTCTCATTCACTAGTGAAAATTCCTGACGATGTGGATTCCGCTTAATCTCTGCTATTGATCCATCCATTTATCGCCGAAGACGCCGTCGGCGCAGTCGGGGGCGTATTTCTCGAGCAGTTTTGTCGTTATGCCGTTTTTCTTGACGATGTCCGCATACATGGCGGCGCTGACGCGCGGAACGCGTTTGAGGTCCGGGTCGGCGTAGTCGCACTCGAACAGTCCGAGTTTTTTGATGAATCCTTCGCGCCACTCGAAGTTGTCCGAGAACGACCACTGGAAATAGCCCCGGACATCGATCCCGGCGTCCAGCGCGCGGGAGACCTGCGCCATGTGCTCAAGCAGGTAGCGCCTGCGTCCGATGTCGTCCCGTTGCGGGTCCGCGCATCCGTTTTCGGTGATATATATCGGCTTTTTGAAAGTGTCCCATACGAATTTGAGGGTGTTGAAGAAGCCCGGCGGATAGTTTTCCCAACCCATCTGGTTCATCTCGACGCCCGGCTGTATGCCGTGAATGTCGATCAGCATGTCGTCCGTTTTCGCGGCGTCGAACTTCAGAGACATGCGGGTGTAGTAGTTCACGCCGCAGTAGTCGTAGCTGCCCTTGAGTCCGGGGACGAATTCGAGTCCGAACGGGGGGACGATCCAGCCGGTGGCGACCGAGTAGTCCCACGCCTTGAAGCTTCCGTAAGCCAAGACGGGGGATAGCGCTTTTTCGTAAGCTCCGGCGATGCCGGGCGTGCCGAAGGGGGCGACGTGCTGGTAAGCGTTGGCGACGCCGACCTTCGAGGGCCAGCCGTCCGGGCCTTTGGGGACGACGTCGTGAATCAGCCTGTAGCATCGGGCGTGCGATTTGAGCAGCGTGTTCGAGACTTTGCAGAATGAGGCGAAAGATTTCTTTTCGGGCGGGAACAGCCCGGCGAGGCATCCGGCGACGGCGGGCACGTTAGGCTCGTTCAGAGTCACCCACAGGTCGGGGTATTCGCCAAGCTCATTGACTATCAGTTCGCAGAAGGCCAGAAAGCGGTCCGCCGCTTCCGGATGTTCCCAGCCGCCCTTTTCGGCGAACCACAGGGGGAGAACCCAGTGATATAGCGTCAGGCAGATTTTGATATTATGTTTGCGCAGAGAGCGAAGAATTTTTTCATAATGCCTGACGGCCTTCATGTCGAAGCGCCCGTCTTCCGGCTCGACCCTCGCCCACTCGATGCCGAGGCGGAACGCCTGATAGCCGTATTTCGCCATCAGCTCGTGGTCTTCCTCGTATCGGTTCCAGTAGTCTACCGCTTTGCCGGAGACCGTGCCGTCGAATATCTTGCCCTCGTTCTCGAATTTCCACCAGTCGGACTTGTCGTTGCCGCCCTCGACCTGATGTCCGGCGGAGGCCGTCCCCCAAAGGAACCCTTTCGGAAATATGATTTCTTTTTTCATTTTTCCTCCCGCGATTCGGATTGGACGCGAAGTCTTTCGCGCCGCGATTAGAAGCTGAAAATCCCTGCGGAGGTTCGCCCCCGGATCAGGAATCCTTTCTGGGCGAGTCGGTTTTCATCAAGGCCCAGATGCCCATGCTGTGTTTGCGGGCGTCGGTTTCCAAGTTCTCGAACTTGTTTTTGAGGTCGTGCTCCACCGATCTGTCGCAAAGGCCGTAACCGTTGCTGATCAGCGCTTCGGCGGCGTTCGAGCCGTCCGGGGCGAGGATGTGGAACGCGTTGCCGGGGGCGTTTCGCAACTTGGAGGATTCGGGCCTCGCGAGAGAGACGGGTTTGCCGGACAGCAACGCGGCGACGAACGAGAGAGCCTGTCTGTACACGCCCCTGTTGCGGCTGTAGAACGCGGCGGGCGTCTGGAGTCCGAGCAGGCGTATCTCGCGCCCGTCTTCGAGCTTCAGCGTGTCCAGCCCGAAGATTTCGCGCACGACCGCCGGAGGGGCCGCTGCTTCTTTGGCCGGTTGTTTCTTCGCTCTTTTGCGGACGGGGGCGGGCTTCGCCCCGGCGGGGGCGGCTGGCGCTATCGCGGCGGGTTTTTCGGACACGGATGAAATAGACTTCATTTCCTTCTCGATGTCGCTTCTCTTCGGGCGGTTCTGGTTCTCGAACATAAGCTGTTTCATCGTCTGTCCGCCGGACACCCGCTCCTGAATCACGGGCTTGAGCTTTTCATCCGTTTCGTATCCGATGGAAGCGCGGCCTGTGTCGCGCGCGGCGACCATCGTGGCTCCGGAACCGAGGAAGGGGTCGAGGACGGTCTCGCCGAGGAAGGTGTACATGCGGATAAGACGCCTCGGAATCTCTTCCGGCATCTCCTCGGGCGTTTTCGATATTTTATCGTCGGGGAAAGTCCAGAGGCTGTTGAAGAGCCGCCGCCACTCGCGTTCCGATAGAGCGGACCTTGAGGCGGGGACGGATTCCGGCGGAGGGCATTCTCCGGGTTTGACGAATACGAGAATTGAGTCATGCCTGACTGCGATGGAGCCGGAGCGGGGCAGGGGGGATTCGGGAGCGGCGGGCGGGGCGGGCGGCTCGTGCCCGGACTCGCGCATGCGGACTATCTCGGACTCGAACCTGAATCCGGACTTCGCGCAGGCGTCCTCGATGAGCGCGCGCAGCGAGACGTTTTGTTTGTTTCCTGCTGCGGCATCGACGATTTCGGGGCAGACGCGGACGCAGAGCCTGCATCCGGGCTTGAGGATTCGGTGGCATTCGCGCCATGTCAGCGCCAGAGAAGCCGCGTAGTCATCGAACTTGCGCAGGCCGCCTGTTCCTGACGCCGCCGACCACGCGCGCGGCTTCCACGCTGGCGGGGAGGCCAACGCCAGATGCGCCGACTCCTGTTCGACCTCGCCCATCGACCGGGCGTCTCCGATTATCACTCTGTGGGTTATCTTAGATGTCGCTTTTTTTCTTCTGCTCATCGTCACGCTCTTTTTCTTTTATTTTATGATTCGTCTTCCGGGGACTCGAAGAACTTGTGGAATTCTGCAGGAAGCTCGCTGTAGTCGTGTTGAGCGGCGACGCCCGACATATCGACCGAATTGTAGGTGTTCCAGAAAAGGACGGTTTTGTCCGACAGGTCGCGGGTTTTCGCCGTGTGGACAAGCCCCGCGAATGCCTTCCCGGTGTAGACGCCTTCCAGTTTAACTCCCGCGCAATCGGCGCACATGGATATTGCGTCCGCGCTCTCCGGGGTGACCCGTCCGTATTCGCCGCCGAAGAATTCCGTGAGCAACTCGACATTGAACGGAGTGAACACGCGGACGGGGAAACTCTGGTCGATGGAGAACAGTTTGAAGGTGGCCTGATTGGCCAGAGAAGAGAGGGCGAAAGTGTTCGCCGCCACCCAGTCGGTGACTTTCACGCCGACGACGCGGGATTTCAGCCCGGCGGCGGCGCATCCGGCGATGAGACCGGACACCGTGCCGCAAGTGCCGACTGCGGCAAAGATGTAGTCAGGCTCGGGGATTTCTTCTGCCTCGATCTGTTTCTTCAGTTCGAACGCGGCGTTAATATAGCCGAGGACGCCTGAGACGGAGGAGCCGCCGGCGGGGATGATGAACGGCGGTCGCCCGTCGTTGAATGAATGCCGCGCGGCGACTTTCAGGGTCTCGAACGGCACTTCCTTATACCCGCCTTCGGCTAGGTTCAGTTCGGCTCCGTAGTGAAGGTAGCACAGCATGTTTCTTTTCACCGCCGGAGTGACCGGTTGCGGAACGAGAACTCCCGCAGTTTTAATTCCCCGCGAGGCGGCGTGGATGGCGGTGGCCAGAAAATGGTTCGAGCCTATGCCGCCGAAAGTGATAATAACGCGCGCGCCCCGCTTCGCCGCCTCAGCCAGAAGGAAATCCAGCTTGCGGATTTTGTTCCCTCCGTAGTCCGGATGGCTGAGGTCGTCGCGCTTGATGAACAGCCTTCCGACGCCAGTTCTTTCCGCCAGTTCAGGTTTTTCCTCGACCGGGGTGGGATAGAATCCGATGGGACTCCAGTTCAGCTTGTCGCCTAGCGCGGGATACTCCTCGAAAAGAGCCATCGAGCCTTGACTGCCTTGAGTTTTCATGATGCGGGCCACCGAGGGCCGGGAAGAGAGGGGCGTGAAAAAAATAAGCCTGCGAAACGCGCGCGCCGCCGCGCACAAACGCAATCTGGGACATGCGGAAAAAACGGAATCAGAACCTGTATCCCGCGTCGATGACGTAGTATTTCTCGTCGAAGCAGTAGTTGAGCTTAAGTTCCATCTTGGACGTGAATCTGGCTCCCAAGACGCCGTGGTAGTCTATGCCTTCCATAGATTTCTTATGGTCGCCGGACATCCCGTCGTAGGATATGGACGCGTTGACTTTGGAGTTGGCGTTGCGGTATCCCACTCCCAGCCCGGCGTACATTGTCCCGTCGGCCCCGGCGATGCCTGAAAGGCCGTCGCGGATGTAGTTGACTGACAATTCGGTAATTTTCAACTGATATCTGTATGTCTGTCCGCTGTAATAAGTGCTGACCACGGGTCTGGAATACAACACACTGTATACGATGTAGTCGTTTTCAGTTTTTTTCCTGTGAGTCCAGTAATCTACGCCGATGGAGGCGGAGCCTGAGCTGTCGGACACATTGCCCGGCAAGTCGTGTTTAAGGAACATAAAGCCGGTGTGAACCGAGTAAAAAGATTCTCTGGCGAGCGTTTGAGGCTGCTGCTCCCCGGACGCCGCTTCGGATTCTTCCGAGGTTGAAGCTGGAGATGACGAACCGCCCCGGCCTCTCCTGCTGGATGAAGCCGGCGCTGCCGCCGGTTCCGGTTCAGCCGGGGCTTCAGCCGCCGCCGAGCCGCGACCACGCCTGCTGCTGCCCGACTTCGCCGCCGCCGGGGCCGCCGCTTGTTCAGTCGCCGCCGCCGGTTCGGGTTCCGTGGAAGCCGTTCCCCGCCCGCGACGGCCCGACGCCGCGTCCGCAGGCTCCTGCGCCGTTTCCGTTTTCTTTTCCGCTATGGATTCCGTTTTTGTTTCCGCCGCGCCCGATGCCATCGCAGACACCGCGTCAAGCTCCTGTATATCCTTCGCCCCCGTCAATATCTTGGCCTGAGCGTAGTGAGGAGTCAGTTTGACGACTTCGAGAGTCCCGACGGTTTTTCCGCCGCGCGCGACATTCAGTTTCTGCCCTTCCTTGAACCCGGCCTCCTTTCCTTTGTAGATTAGAACCGTGCCGTCCTCGAGCATGAGGTCTACCCTGACGCCCTGCGCCGAAGCGGGCAGAGCGAAAAGGGCGAACGCCATTCCGAGCAACGCCACCGCTGTTATTTTTCCGATTTTTGAGTTGAACGCCATAGTCAGTGTCCGTTGTTTCTTTTCGGAAAAGCTTATTATATCAATGAATAGTTGTCAATCATGCAGCAGGCCCGGGCCGGAACGCCGCCAGTCAGCCTGTTTTGCCGCGATTCCGGCGTCTGAAAGAAGAAAAAAACGTTGTCGGGGAGGACGCCGGGCGGGGGGGCGTTCTGTCGGGCTGAGCTTATCGACAAAAGAGATTCCCCCTTGTATATTTTCAATGATCGCCGCGCGCGGCGCGCATGTAGCGCGGCGGACTCCGAGGAGGCTCGCAAAGTGGACGCAAAAGGTTTCAACGGCAAGATTCTGAAAGTCAATCTGACGACGGGAAAAATCGACATAGAGCAACCCGACGAGATGTTCTACCGCAAATACGCGGGGGGCAGCGCTCTCGGATTCTACTATCTTTTAAAAGAGATGCCGGCCGGGACGGACGCGCTGGCCCCGGAGAGCGTTGTCGTTCTGGCTCCGAGCGTGCTGACAGGCGCGCCGGTGTCGGGCGTCAGCAGGTTCACCGTGGCGTGCCGCTCTCCTCTGGGCGGCGCGGCGGGCGACTCGCAGTGCGGCGGAAAATGGGGCGTAGACCTCAAATACGCCGGGTTCGACGCCGTCGTAATCACAGGCAAATCCTCCAAACCGGTCTATCTGTGGGTGTCGGACGGAAAAGCGGAACTGAAGGACGCCGGGGCGTTGTGGGGCAAGACCACCGGGGACGCGCGCGCTGCCATCCGCGCCGAGCTTGGAGACGAGAAGGCGGAAGTCGCCTGCATCGGCCCGGCGGGCGAGAAGCTGGTGCGTTTTGCCAACATCTCCGGGGGCAGCTCTAACTACGCGGGCCGCACGGGCGCGGGCGCGGTCATGGGGTCGAAGAACCTGAAGGCCGTCGCCTGCCGGGGCGCGCGCGCTCCTTACGAGTACGCGGACGCAGACGGCGTGCGCGCGATAGCGAAAAAAGGCGCGGCCTCGTTCGATAATTCCAAGTTCCACGCGATTCTGCGCGAGATGGGCACTCCGGGCGTCGTCCGCCTTCAGGCCGGCGTCGGCAACCTCTGCGCGAAAAATTTTACATACGGCTCTTTCGAGGGAATGGAAAAAATTTCGGGCGAAACGCTCCGCGACACCATAAAAGTGAAAGACGAGACATGCCACGCCTGCGTCGTAAAATGCAAGAACGTGGTGTCCGCCGAGGAGCCGTTCAAGATCGACCCCGAATACGGCGGCCCGGAGTTCGAGACCATCGGCCTGCTAGGCTCCAATCTCCTCATCGACGACATCGCCGCCGTCGCCAAAGGCAACGAAATCTGCAACGCGCTCGGCATGGACACCATTTCCGCCGGGGCGATGATCGCGTACGCCGCGGAATGTTTCGAAAACGGGCTGATAGACAAAAAGAAAACTGGCGGATTCGAGCTTAAGTTCGGAGATTCCGCCGCGATGCTCGAAGCCCTGAGGATGATAGGCGAACGCGAGGGGCTGGGGAACACGCTGGCGGAAGGCCCGGACCGCGCCATAGCCGCGCTCGGCGCGGACACAGCAAAGTTCTGCATACACGCAAAAGGCCTTTCCTTCCCGGCGCACATGGCGCAGGTGAAGATGTCGCAGGCGCTCACATACGCGGTGAACCCGTTCGGCGCGGATCACATGTCGAGCGAGCACGACTGGCTGATAGCGGGGCCGAACGAGGCCGCGCGCGGGCTGTCCCTCTATGAAAAACGCCAGTTCGACGAACTGGACGCCGAAAAAGTCAAACTCGTCGTCTACACCCAGTTCTTCTACAGCGCGCTGGACACCCTGACGCTGTGCGGTTTCTGCTGGGGGCCGGACGCGATATTCGGATACCGCGACCTCGAAGACCTGCTGGCGGCGGCGACCGGGTGGAAGATGACTCTTTGGGAGATAATGAAGCTCGGCGAGCGGCGGGTGAACATGATGCGCGCGTTCAACGCCCGCGAGGGGTTCACCGCCAAAGACGACACGCTGCCGGAGCGAATGTTTGTCCCCATCCCGTCGGGCGACGCCGAAGGCCGGCGCGTGCCCCGCGAGGCGTTCGAGGCCGCGAAGCAACTCTACTACGCCATGCTCGGATGGGACGCCGCCACAGGCAATCCAACCCCCGGCAAACTCGCCGAACTCGGCGTCGAAGCCTGACACATTCGGTGGCGTTTAGCTTTACGGCAACATGATTGACATTTCGCATGGCGACTAAAGCGACGCCACAAGGCAGCGCCGCGAACATACTAAAGCCGATTTCGAATTGAACGAAGTTCAACGAAATCGGCGCGCCGAGAGTTTTTTTCGGAAGGGGCGNNGCAAAAAAATGGTTTCCCCGCAAACATATAAAAACCACATTTAAACAGCAGCATGCGCGCCGTTATCGCGGCAGGGGGGCGGGTACGGAGACGCGCTCGCCCCACGCGGGAACGACGTAGGGCAGTCCGACCGCTCTCAACACCCTGTAAACGTAACTGTACGGCCTGCGCCCCTCCACCGGATGTCCTATCTCATGCTCGTGTCCGGGAAGAATGAGAGCCGGCTTGATATAGTCGAGCAGCGGCTTCAGGTTCGGACACCAGATATTGGGGATGAGGACATCTATCTCCATTGGCGGCTTTATCTTTCTGTACCATTCCGAGCCGAGCCGCATGATGTTGTTCTCGTCTCCGAGATGCATTGCGGAAACGCCGTCTTTCGTCTTAATCAGGTAGGAACTGCAAAGGTCTTTTTTCTGATAGCTAGGGAAGACGGTTGCGAGGGCGCCGGGCAGTTCGATTTTTCCCTGCCGGATCACCGTCAGTTCGTCGCGCCTCCTGTACTCTTTCCTCGCCGGTTCAGGGACGACCACTTTTTTCCCGGCGTCCAGATACATGTCCCAAACGTCCCAGTCTACGTGGTCGCCGTGGTGGTGGGTGACGAGTAGGATATCCGTTCGGGCGACGATGCGCTCGATTATCTCTCGCGGCGTCCTCACTATGCCCGGCCCCTGAATAAGGTCGATGGCGATGGCGGTTTCAGGAGTCTGGATTATCACAGTATGATTGTAAAGTTTCCAGATTACCGCGCCGGAACTGACGGTCGAAGCCTCGAAATCGGCGATGAAAGTTTCCATGCGGCGGCGAAGGAAGTCCGCCGCGCAGGGCATAAGTTTCGCTTCGGGGTAGAGCAGGGCGTCGTCGATGAGCTTCAGTTTGGCCTCGCGTTCGTCCTGATTCTCTGAAACGGAAGGGCGGGCGTCCAGCCAAGCGGCCAGTTCGTCGAATTTCGGCGAGTATTCGGAGCAGGCCGCCGTTATGTCGTCTGGGGTTTCCGCGCGAGCGCCGCAAGTCGGCCCGAACAGCGCCGCAGAGAAGAGCGCCAGCGCCGCAGCCAGCCCCGCGATTGTGCGTTTTTGTCGATTCATCTGATTGCCTCCCCGCTCTACCTCATCGAACCTGATTTTCATTTTATTACAAAACCGCGAGCGCGGGCAACTTAATGAATTCGAAAAACCGTTTTAAATGGTTTCCGCCTTTGGCGGTTGGGGAAAACCCTTTGAAAAGGGTTGTTTCTCCAAGCCCCATTTTCCAAATTTTTTACATCAATTTACTTGCGCGACAATGAGAAAGATTGAAATAAACTCAGTGGGTTTTCCGCAGTCGTGTTCTCTATTGCAAATCAGCATTGAAAAAGCGCGGGATGAAAAAAGATGGAGAATTAACTATAATGCGGAAAGTCCCGCGCCGGGAATTGCGGCGCGAGGCGGGCGAAGAACAGACGAACCGGAGACCAAGGAATGAATCCCGACAATGAAAGAACGCTGGTGATAGTGAAGCCGGATGGAGTGCAGCGCGGGTTGATAGGGGAAGTGGTATCGAGGCTGGAGAGGCGAGGGCTGAAGATAGTGGGAGTGAAGATGCTCAGGATGGACAAAGAGCTTGCGGCGAGGCACTATGAGGCGCACGTCGGGAAGCCGTTTTACGAGCCGCTGACGGAGTTCATGACAAGCTCGCCGGTGGTGGCGGTGGCGGCGCAGGGCCGGGGGGCGGTCAGGCTGGTCAGGAACATGATGGGCGCGCTCTCTCCCGAAGAGTCCGCCGCCGGCACGATAAGGGGCGATTTCGCGGTCAGCAAAAGATACAATGTAGTCCACGGCTCGGACTCACCGGAAAGCGGAGAGCGGGAAGTCTCGCTGTTCTTTAATCCGGGCGAAATTTTCGACTATGACAGGGACATTGACAACTGGCTGAGGCAGGAATGAAGCGAAAGGCCCGGAGCGGCTGGGGCGGCCCGGCGTCGGGATGCGGACAGGTGAGAAAAATGAAAATAAAGACGGCAGCATCGGCGATTCTGGCGACGTTTGTTTTCGCGTTCGCCGCGTGCGGCGCGGCGCGGGCGCAGGCTCGCCGCTCCATTGAGCAGATATTGAACGACCCGGTTTTGAAACAGTCCACAGTCGCGCTCATGGCGAAAGACCTCCGGACGGGCCAGACGTTGATCAATCTGAACGCGGACAGAAAGATGATTCCGGCGTCCAACATGAAGCTGGTGACGGGAGCGGCGGCGATGCTGGAGCTTGGCCCCGGCTTCAAGTTCCACACGGATTTCATGTTGAAAAATTTCAATCCGTCCACCGGGCTTTCGGACGGGGTTTACATTAAAGGATACGGGGATCCGAGCATATCGGACAGGTTTTACGCGAGCGCGGGGGAGGCGATGGACGCGCACGCGGCGCAACTGAGAAAAAACGGGTTCAAAGGGTTCGCGGGCGTGTTATGGCTGGACGGCTCGTTCATGGACAACATGCGTCCGGCGAGTTGGCCGCAGGAGGACTTGTCGTGGTGCTACGCGCCGCGTCCCGGCGCGCTCTCGGCGGCGGGCAACTGCGCCCGCGTCACGGTGTCCGCCGGCGCTTCTACCGCAAAGGCGACAATCGACCCGCCGCTCCATCCGTCTTTCTTCCGCGTCAGTCTTAAAGCGACGACCGGCAACACAAGCGTGAAGGTCTCGCAGGACGAAAAAGGCGTGATAACGGTGAGCGGGTCGGTGAAGAAAAACACGAGCGCGAAGTACGAGCACACTGTGAGAAAGCCGACGCTGCTGTACGGAGCGGCGCTGCTCGGCGCGATGAAAAGGGCGGGGATGAAGGTTTCCGCCGACATGCGGGAGACCTCTGACCTGCCGCCGGGATATTCCGGTTTCGCGCGCGCCGTGTCGCCTGATCTGGCGGCGGTGACGGCGCAGATGGAGAAACACAGCGACAACTTCATAGCAGAGCAGATAGTGAGGACGCTGGGAGGGCTTAAAGGGGCCTCTGACGCTCCCGGCGCGGCGGCGGTCGTCAAAGATATTATGGTGCGCGCCAACATGGCCGCCGCCTCGGATCTGACGGTTGTCGACGGTTCCGGGCTGTCGCGAGAAAACAGGCTTGCCCCGAAGGTGTTGCTAACGCTGCTGTCGTCGTTCTATAATTTCAATCCGGGCAGACCGTTTCAAGACATGCTGGCGGAGCCGGGCGTAAAAGGCACGCTTGAGAAGCGGCTTGTGAAAACGTCCGCCGCCGGAAGGTTGAAGGCAAAAACAGGCGCGCTGCGCGGGGCCTGCTCGCTGAGCGGATACATCCGCCCGGTTTACGGCGGCTCGGTGGCTTTCGTGATGATAATGAACGGCTACTCCGTTCATTCGAACCAGATAAGGGCGCTTCAGGACGAACTGGTTCTGGCGCTAGTCGAGATGTAGCGGAGGAGGAACCGGGCGCAAAGGCCGGGGACGACGGAAAAGATGAACGGCGACACGAGGCCGATAGGCATATTCGATTCGGGAGTCGGGGGGCTTTCCCTTCTGCGCGAGCTTGACGTGCTTATGCCGTACGAGAATTTCATCTACGTCGGCGACACAGCGAGAATCCCGTACGGAGCCAAGACCGAGCAGCAGATAATCAGCTACTCGCACGAGATAATGGATTTCCTGCGCCGCCGCGACTGCAAGATGATAATCATCGCCTGCAACACGGTCACCGGCATGCTGACGGAGAGGGATCATCTCGAATGCGAGGGAGCGCCGGTGGTGGGCATAATCAACTACGGCTGCATCACCGCCGCGCTGTACGTCACATACAATTTCCGCATCGGCATCTGGGGCACTCAGCTTACCATTGACAGCGGCCTTTACAAAAGATACATGGACAACATAGACCCGACTGTGAGGCTGTTCGCGCAGCCGTGCACGGAGTTGGTGGCGCTGATAGAGAAGGGGTCCATCGGCTCTCCCGATACCCGCGATCTCACCGAAAACTATCTCAGGCCGATGCTCCGCGAGGACATCGACACTCTGGTGCTGGCATGCACGCACCTGCCTTTTATCAGAGGTATAATTCAGGACATCGTGACGGCGGCTGTGACGCTTATAGACCCGGCCCGTCGAACCGCCGTTCTCTGCATGAAAGTCCTCACCGACAACAGGATTGCCCGCGCCGACCGCTGCGAGCTTGGGCGCAAACAGTTCTACGTCACAGGCGACCCCGACTCGTTCAAAGAGACCGGGCGGCTGCTCGTCGGGCGGCTGGTCGACACGGTGGAAAAAGTCGATCTGTCCTCATAAGAAAGGAAAATCAGCATGCCTTCGGAAAAAATATTGAAAATAGCGCTTCCCAAAGGGAGCCTTCAGGAAGCCACTTTCAAGCTTCTCGAACAGGCGGGCTACAGAGTGACCGCCGGCCCCCGCTCTTACGTGCTCGTGTTCGACGACTCCTCCATGTCCGGCATGCTGTTCCGCGCGCAGGAAATCTCCCGCTACGTCGAGCAGGGCATCGTCGACGCGGGAATCACAGGGCACGACTGGATTCTTGAAAACGGCTCGAAGGTGAAGGATGTGGCGGATCTTTTCTACGCCAAGAGCGGCTCCGGCAAAGTGCGTTGGGTTCTGGCCGCTCCAGAAAACTCGAAGATAAAAAAACCGTCCGACCTAGAAGGCGGCAGGATAGCCACCGAGCTTGTTCAGGTGACGAAAAAATATTTCCGCAAACACGGCGTCAAAGTCAACGTGGAGTTCTCTTGGGGAGCGACTGAGATAAAAGTCCCGACGGTGGTGGACGCCATAGTTGACTGCACGGAGACGGGCAGTTCGCTGCGCGCTCACAACCTGCGCGTCGTGGACACTGTCATCGAATCTAACACGAAGATGATAGCCAACAGGGAGTCTTGGAAAGACCCGTGGAAGAGGCGGAAGATAGAAGATTTGACGCTGTTGCTGCTGGGGGCGCTGGACGCCAGACAGATGTCCGGTTTGAAGATGAACCTGCCGTCGAGCGCCATCGAAAGCGTGCGCGCCGCGCTTCCGGGGATGAAAAGCCCGACCCTCTCTCCGCTGTCGGCGGACGGGTGGTGCGCCCTCGAAGTGATAGTCGAAAAGAAGGTCGTGCGCGACATCATTCCGAAGCTCAAGCAGGCGGGAGCCTGCGATATCGTTGAATATCCGTTGTCAAAAGTGATAAAATAGATACAGTTAATCGCGGGAGGTCCCGTTATGTCTTATGACCAACTGAACCCCGTAGCGCTCGTGGCGATGTACATCGGCCTGTTCGGGTGGCTCGCGGCCACCGGCATGTTCATCTACCGGGGCTTCAGGCGGGATGGCAGGCCCCGCTTCTCCAAAGCCCTTTTCTGGTTCGCGATGATATTCATCATGCTCGGCGTCTGGATCGTCGGGCTGGTGTACCTCGGACACAACGCCTGACATCGTCGGCCCACCGCCAAACCCGACCTTAACCCGGAGAATAAGCCATGACATTGCGCGCTCTGAAATACCTTGCGGCGACAGCGGTTGTTCTGGCCGCCGCGTTCGCCGCGCCCGCCCGCGCGCTCGTCCCGGCGGGAAACCCGGCCCCTTCGTTCTCCGCCGTGAAGGATGCCGAAGGCGGCTCTTTCTCTCCCGCCGACTTCGACGACGCGAACACATTGGTCGTTTTTTTCTCGGCTTATATCGACGGCGCGGCGGAAACGCTCAAGGGTCTGGACGCGTTGCGCAAACAAGCGCCTTTTGCTGGAAAGCTTAATATGGTCGCGGTGAACATGGACCCGTCCCGCGACTCGGCAATCGCATTTGCGAAGGAAAAAGACATCAGGGTCCGGCTCATAATCGACAACAATCTGGAGCTTGCCAACAAGTTCGGGGTGAGAAAACCCCCGGCGGCGTTCATAATCGGACCGGATCGCGCGGTGAAATTCTCGTCGGACTCGCCGGGCGCTTCCGGCAGGTTCGGTTTGGAAAAAAAACTAGCTTCAATAATATCGGGCGGAAACGGCTCTAGCGCCGCTTCTCTCGAAAACGAGTTCAAGGAAAAGAGACTCGTCGCTTCCGGCGCGTTGCTAATCAAAGTTTGTCCCTCGGACGGCAAGCTTCTTCTGTATGCGACCAACGACGGGATACTGTGGACCTACAACATCGGCACGGGAACGAGGAAGAATCTGGCGGCGGACGCGGCGGCGGCGGACTGGTCTCCCGGCTGCGACGCGGTGGTCTACGGAAGAAAAAAGAAGGGCGACCTCTGGCTAAAACGGTTGGATGAACCGGCCGAGATGATTTCTGCGAGCGGAAGAAACCCCGCGTGGTCGCCGGCGGGAGACATGATAGCGTATCTGGACGGGGACTCGGTGTGGATTTACAATCTGCCCGATGAAAAGAAATGGCAGACCACGGCGGTTGGCACGGGCGCGCAGTGGGCGCGGGGGGGCGCTTTGCTTCTGGTGACGGACGCCAAAGGGCGCGCGTGGCTCGTTTCCCCTCTATCCCGCGCTTCCCTCATTCAAAGAATTTTTAGATGAAAGGAGCCTCGCTTCAAAGGGCGGCGGGGTTCGAAAAATGACCGAAAACAAAGAAATCAAGATAGCGGCCGTGGTAGCCGCCGCCGGAATCGGCGAAAGAATGAACGCGGGCGCTCCGAAAGCGTTCGTCGAACTGGGCGGAAAACCCATCGTGTGGCATTCCGTGAAGACTATCTCCATGATGCCCGAAATCGGCGCTGTGATTCTTGCCGCCCCTCCGGGATGGATGGAAAAGGCCGCGAAGATGTTCGCGGATGAATTTCCGAACCTGTCAGTCGTCGAGGGCCGCGCGACCCGGCAACAAACAGTGCGAAAGGCCCTCGAAGCTCTCCCCGCCGACACCACGATAGCTCTGATACACGACGGGGCGAGGCCGCTCGCCACCCCGGAACTGTTCCGCGCCGTCATCGCCGGAGCCGTCGAACACGGGGCCTGCGTGCCTTCAATCCCCGTAGAGGAAACGGTCAAGAGGGTCAGGGGCGGCAACGTTTCTGAGACGCTCGACCGCAGCGAGATTCATATCGTCCAGACCCCGCAGGCGTTCTATTTCGAGTCCATTCTCGAAGCTCACGAGCTTGCGGAGGAACGGAAATGGCGGGCGACGGACGACGCCGCCCTCATCGAGCGTTTGGGCCGCCCGGTCGCGGTCGTTCCCGGCGAGCCTTCAAACATCAAAATCACCCGCCCTGCAGACCTGAAACTCGCCTCCGGCCTGCTGGCAGGCGACGCTCATAAACTAGTTTGTGAGTGAGAAGAAAAAAGACATTCAGCCCTTCTCTCCTCTTCGTTTTACCAGTCTCTCCTCATCGTTTATCTACATCGTTTCTTCTAATCGTTTATCATCATAGGTACTGAGGTCTCTCACTCATAGTTACTAATGTCTCTCATTCATCGTTGCCAAGGTCTCCTTGGCAACGCAGATATAGGAGAAAGCGGTGAAAGCGGAGCTTTCGGTCTGCGCGTAATAACTTCCAGAGTTTTTCCTATACTCAGGATTTTATTTTGGCGTTATAATCATCAAATCCAATTTGCTAAGAACTTTCATCAAAAAGTATAAATCTATCCAAAACATCAAAAAATAATATTGAATCCCAATAGTTATTAGTATAGAATAGACCGATGGCAGATGTTCAAGTTTTGGGAATTATACTTTGACAGCTCACTGCGACGGGGGCTTGCTTTGGAAACGGTGTCATGGGTAAAAAGCGGAGCGGTCAGGCTGGTCGATCAGACTCTGCTTCCGAACAAACTCAAGTATATCGAACTTAAGACGGTCGAGTCCGTCGCCTCCGCGATTGTGGGAATGAAGGTGAGGGGCGCGCCGGCGATAGGGGTTGCCGCCGCGATGGGCATGGCGCTGGCGGCAGTCAAGTTCAGGGGGGCGGACAGGGGAAAGTTGAACGCGGCTCTTGAATCTGCGGCTGAGCTTCTGGCGTCGACAAGGCCGACTGCCGTTAATCTATTCTGGGCGCTGGAGCGGATGAAATCCGTCGCGGCAAAGAGCGGTTCGGTAGAGAGCGTCAGGAAGGCGATGGTTGCTGAGGCGGAAAAGATACGGCGCGAAGACGTGGAAGCCTGCCGGGCGATAGGGGCTTTCGGGGCTAAGTTGCTGAAAAAAAACAGTCGAGTCCTAACCCACTGCAACGCGGGAGGGCTGGCGACGGCGGGGTACGGAACGGCGCTGGGAGTGATACGCTCCGCGAGCGCGGCGGGGAAGATAACTAGGGTGTACGTGGACGAGACGAGGCCGTGGCTACAGGGGGCGAAACTGACCGCGTTCGAGCTGGCTATGGAGAAGATACCCGCGACGCTGATATGCGACAATATGGCGGGGGCGCTGATGGCGCGAGGCGAGGTGGACGCGGTGGTCGTGGGGGCGGACAGAATAGCGGCGAACGGGGATTTCGCCAACAAGACCGGCACTTACGGTCTGGCGGTTCTGGCGCGGGCGCACGGGATTCCTTTCTACGTTGCCGCGCCGGTGTCCACGATAGACCTAGCGACGCCGGACGGCGCGGGAATCGTGATAGAGACGCGCGACGAGCGCGAGGTGAGAATCATTAACGGAATGAAAATCTGCCCGGACGAGACCGAGGTCTATAACCCGGCGTTTGATGTGACTCCCGCAGAGTTGGCGACAGCGATAATAACCGAGCGGGGAGTGGCGAAGGCCCCGAACGCGAACAAAATAACGAGATTGGCCGGCAAGAGATGATGAACGCGGCGGCGGCTGCGCCTGAAGTTAAAGGCCCGGCCGCAAGAACAACCGGAATGACCGTCAAAGGGGCGGGACGCGAGTTCAACGCTGAATATATCTGTAATGTTTCGTATTCCGGGCCGGGGCGGGTCAAGGCTCTGTTCGGGATAGCGGACGGGATGGGCGCGCGAGCGTCTGCGGCAAGCGAACTGGCCGTCAACGTCCTGAAGGAGTCCATGCGACTCATCCGCGAATCGGACAGCGTGAACGGAAACAATCTGTTGCCCGGATGCCTTGAAGAGATACACGCGAGGCTGCTCGCGGAGTCCGGAGGCGAGGACAAGAAGGCGGCTGCGGCTTCTATAGTGTGCGGATACATTGAAGGAGAAACGGCGCATCTTGCGGCGGCTGGCGGCGGAGCGGCGTACATCGTGTCAGAAGGAAAAGCGACCCGGCTGACGCCCAAGCAGGATTTGGGCGCGCTCGAGGACGGCGAGGCGAAAGAGCGGCCCGAAGGGCTTGTTCCTCCCGGATGGCCCGCAGAAGGCTTCAATCCCGTTTACATCAGCAGGCGGGTTCAGGTCGGAGATTGTCTGGTCATCGTGTCAGACGGACTGGACGCGAAGCTGCGCGAGAAGTCGGCGGCGGACATTCTGGCGGTCTCAAGAACGATAGACGAGGCGGCATCCTCGATGCTGGCCGAAGCGGGCGCGGGCAAGAGTTCCGAGGACGACATGGGCGTGGTCATCGTCAGGATTGAAATTCCCGAAGCGAAAACTCCAGCGCCGGACATCAAAGTAAAATATCCGGTTTCCACATACACGAAGAAATATCTTGCGGTCGTCGCAATGTTGTGCGCGATGGGGGCGGTGTTTTATCTCGGCGCGCGGCTGCCCGGAGCGGCGAAGCAAGACGAGACGCCCGGAACCCTGCCGGTCTTGGAAGACGGCAACGGGAGCGGGGAGCGGATTTTGATTCCCGGCCTGAGGCGCGGAGAGGCGGGCGTGTCGGTTTCCGTGACTCCCGCCGGAGCGAGGGTGTTTGTGAACGGAGTTCAGCAGATTTACGAGCCGGGGAAGATTTTCGGGATTCCCGCAAACGGCGGCGTAGAGCTTCGGGTCGAGGCGGACGGGTTCGACCCGCACATGGAAGTCCTGAACCCGAAACCCGGAGAGCGGATCGAGTTGTCGATAACGCTGCTGCCGTCTTCGCCGGACAACGGCTCGCTATTGATATTATGCAGGCCCGCCTGCGACGCGCTTCATCTTGACGACAAGAAGCTGGAAGGATTTCCGAAAGAGGAGATACTGCTGAGGCAGATACCGCCGGGGCGGCATCATGTGAAAGCGACGAGAGGCCGGGAGTCCGAGGGACGCTCGCTCAACATCGCTTCAGGGATAACCCAGTCGATAATTTTCAGGTTTGAGGGAGAGAGGATAATCGACACGCGGGCGGAAACCGCGGCAAAGGCGGAGCCTGTGAAGCTGCCGCCGCGCGCGGTTCCGGAAACCCCGCCGACTCCTTCGCCTCTGGTTGTTTCGACATCTCCCTCGAAGGAGACGGGATACCCGGCGGCTATAGAAGTCGAGGGAGCAGGGGCGGAGCCTTCCGCGCCTAAGTTGAACAGAGCGTATTTCAACGTGACATCGAACGTGCGAAACTGCACGCTTATGATATTCAGGAACGGCAAGCTGGCTCTGACCGGGTTCTGCGACACGCGGCACGACATAGAGCCGGGAGAATACGTTTTTCAGGTTTCCGGACCCGGCTGGAAGACGGCGAGGAAGACGGTGTCGCTCGAAGGAGAATTCAAGCTGATAGAAATCGAACTGGAGCGAGAATAAGATATGCGGAGCAAAACCGCTCATAAATCGTTCAGGACGCTGGTAGGCTCGTGCGGGCCGGACTCGCGGTTCGGGCAGGGCGTTTACATCTACGACACCAACGCGTCCGACTTGGACTTCGGGCTGTTCGCGCTGTTCAACGAGTGTTCGCCCGAAGCCGAGAGGGCGGGGATGGAATATCTTTCCGAGAAAGCCACGCCGTACGTGGACAGCTCGGATGTGGGGTCGATATCGAAGCCTCAGGCGTTCGTAAGAGACATCGTGATAGGGCTTCAGCGGGAGTTGGAGACGGCGGGGCTTGTGGAACATCAGTCCACCCGCCATTCCTTCGCGGTGGCGCTGGTCAAACACGGTCAGCTTCACATCGCGCGCATAAACGCGTGCCCGTTGTTTTATCTGAAAGACAGGAAACTTTTTCAGGTGTTCAAGACGCCGGAGCAGCGCGGGCTGAAAAGCGTGCAGGCCGAATCAGTGTCCGCCGGGAGCGGGGACTGCTTGGCGATGTGCTCGGAAAACATGATCAAGCACATGTCCCGGCTGGAGTTGAAAAACATGCTGCTGACCGAGCCGGATCTGAACTTGGCGTGCGGCAAGCTCCAGATGACGGCAAACAGATACGAGGAGACGGTCGATCCGAGGATGCTCCTTGTAAAGTTCGAGGAGAACGAGAGAAGGAACTCGACGGCGGCCAACATGCGCAACTTCGGCATAGTCGCCGCGCTCGCCGTTGTTATCATGATCCCTTTCCTGTGGGGAGACATCATGAGAGCGGTGAGGGCCAACACCCTCGGTTACGTAAAAAAACAGAAGACGCTGGTCGAGAGGGCAATCGAAAAGATACAGCCGGATGCCAAGAAGTACCTGCCGGAAATCGCGCTCGACGGCCTGCGCGTTCCGTATGACATAGACATATCCGACGACGGGATTTACTACATCGTGGATGTGGGCAGGGATCAGGTCATTCGCCACGACCCCGCCACGGGAGACAGTTCTTACATAGGCGAAAAGACCAAACTGCGGTTCCCGACCGGAATAGACGTCTCAGAGGACAAGTTGTATGTGGCGGATTTCTCGATAAACGTCAACAGGGTTTTCGCCATAGGAATGGACGGAGAGCCGGCTGGAGAGATGCCCTCTAAGCGCGGAAGGATAACGATGCGCAACCCGAAGGCGATCGCCGTGGCTAAAGATTTGATATATGTCTGCGACAGGGGAAACAACAGAGTGTTGGTGTTCGACAAGTCCGGATCTCATCAGCGCACTATCGACATCCCGCGCAACTACAGGGAGCCTAACGGCATCGCGATCGCGGACTCCGGCGACATATTCGTAACGCTGAAACTGTCCGGAACGGTGCTGAAGATAGTAGGAAAAGAGATAACTCCGTTCACGCTGTTCGAGGAGAAAGACGGAGAGAACACGAGGATATCGCTCAACAAGCCGTCGGGCATAGCTGTGGATTCGCAGGGTTTTGTTTACATAGCGGACACGGCGGCGAAGCGGGCGCTGATCGCAAACCCGATGGGAAAGATAGCGGGCATAATCGCGCAGGATTCGCTGGACGACCTGCAGTCTTTCTATCCGATGAGCGTAAAACTGGACCCGAAGGGGCAGTATCTTTATATAGTGGGAAGCAACCGCTACAGTTATGACGCGGGCTGCGAGAACGTATGCAAGGGAAAAATATGGCGGGTGAAACTATGAGGGACAGGAGAACGAGGAGGGCGGCCGCGCTGCTGGCGGCGGCGTTGGCGTTCATGGTCGCGGCGGGGTTTCCGGCGGCGGCGCAGGAGTCCGGCGAGGAAGTCGCTTCCGCGCAGGCCGTCATGAAATCCCGGCCTGAGGCTATGCCAGAAAGCATGCCGGTAGCGTTTCAGCAGGAGATAACTCTCAGCCACGAGTTAGCCAGAATCGAAAGCGACTATATGAACGTCGTCAGGTATTACAATAAAAACCTGCCGGAAAGGCAGGCGCTGAACATAGCGCGTTACGTGCTGCATTACTCTACGGCGATGAAGGTGGACCCCCGGCTGGTGATGTCGGTCATAGTGATCGAGTCTAGGTTCCAGCCGAACGCGGTGTCGCCCAAAGGCGCGATGGGACTGGGGCAGCTTATGCCCGGAACCGCCGCCATGCTGGGCGTCAGAAACGCTTTCGATCCGAGGGAGAATATTTACGGAACGGTAAAATATCTCAGCGACCAATACCGGAGGTGGCAGAATTCGGAGCGCGCGCTGGAACTGGCGCTGGCCAGCTACAACGCCGGCCCGGAGGCGGTCGCGAGGCACAAGGGAATGCCTCCTTACAGGGAGACGATAGACTACGTTGCGAAAGTGAAAAAACTGTACACCTTCTTCGTGTATGGTCGTTGAGGCGATAGGGGATGGCGGGAGTCGCGCAGAACGGCAAAAACAGTTTTCTGAAGGCTTGGGGAGTGCGGACCAAGCTGTTGTTGTCGTTCGTGCTGCTGTCGCTCGTTTCGACGTGCGTCTACATGTGGATAGCCCATTCGCACACCCGCCGCATGGCCGAGGAACACATGACCCAGAAGATAGAGCTTCTGGCGGGCGTGTTCAGCGAGGAGGTCCGCCGGGATCTGGACGCGCACATCGACCATGTCACCGAAGTGGCTTCCCTGCCCGATGTCAGGTCCATGGAAATCGGATTCCCGCTTGAAAACAGGATTAGAAGGAATTTTTCCCAGACGAGCATAAACGCCCTGTTCATACTCGACTCCGAACGGCAGATTGTGAGCGCAAGCCACTATGACGAGATGTCCTGCGTGTCGCTGGACAAGATATCAAATTCAAAATACGTGGCCGGGGCGATGGATGAACTCAAGACTGCGGTGTTTTCCGGCGGGGCGGTGGGCTATGACCGGCCCGGCGCGTTCTTCATAGCGGTCCCGGTCGCGGGAAGGTTTGAAGCCGCCGCCGGAGCGGTGGTCGCCGAGGTGATAGTCGACATCGCGTCGATGGAAAAACTTATTGAGAAAAAGGAAATCGCCGGCGGGGACATGCGCATGTTCCTGATAAACCATGACGGAGTGGTGATGACGCACACCGACCCGAACGCCATAGGCAAGTGCGTTTTCGAAGATGGAATGCCTCTGAGCGAGGCGACAGACAAAGTCAGGAAAGGCATTCTGGCGGGCGAGCAGGGAAAAACCGAGAAGTTCCTGATTGAGGAGAACGGAGAGAAACACATCGTCGCGGCGGCTGTGATAAACCCGGAGGCGGGTTGGAAATTAATTCTCATCCAACCTTATGAAAGAATCATCGCGCCCGTCATCAAAGTCAGGAACGCGATATTCATGTGGGGGCTTCTCGCCCTCGCGGTGTCCACATATCTGGCGTTGTACCGCGCGCGCAGGATAACCTACCCAATCGGCGAGCTTATACGAGCTTCCGAGGAAATCTCCCAAGGCCACTACAGTCAGCGCGTGACTATCTACCGCAGGGACGAGTTCGGGTGGCTGGCTTCGGCGTTCAACCGCATGAGCGCCGACCTCGAATCAAAAATCGACGCTCTCAAAATTTACCAGAGCCAGCTCGAAGAAGCCTTCAATCAGGTGCAGAGCGATGCCCAGAAACGGGAACAGGCGAACCGCGACCTGTCCCAGAAAGTCAGCGAACTGACATCTCTGGCAGAAGTAACTCAGGCCATAACCACTTCTCTGGACATAAACGAAGTGCTCAACATGATGGTTGACACCATAGCGAAGATAATCGGAATCGACATCTGCTCGATAAAACTGCTGGACCCTGCGACAAACAAGATGTCCGTCAAGATATCCCGAGGGCTTGGGGAGGAATATATAAATAAAGCTCCTACCCGGCCGGGAGAGGGAGTGAGCGGGCGCGCCATCAAGGACCGCGTTCCCGTCATTATCGAGGATGTGGACACTGACGAAAGGGTCGAGTCCGACCACATCATAAGGAGCATCGGCGTCAAGTCCATTATCAGCATCCCGCTCATAACCAACGTGTCAGCGCTCGGAGTGCTGAACCTGTACACCAAGGAAAAGCGGGTTTTCACGGAGGACGAGAAACGGCTTCTGGGTATATTCGCGAATCAAGCCGCCGGAGCCATCGAGAACGCCCGCCTGTTCCACTCTTTGCGCGAAAATTATCTAAACACCATTCAGGCCCTCTCGATGGCAATAGACGCCAAAGACCAGTACACTCACGGCCACTCGAAGCGGGTCAGCGAAATAGCCGCCGCCGTAGGGCGCGCGTACGGGCTGGACGACAACGAGCTTGACCTTCTCAAATACGCCAGCGATCTGCACGACATCGGAAAGATAGGCATCAGCGAGGTCATCATAGGCAAGAAATCGAAGCTCACCGTAGACGAGTACGACATGATAAAATCGCACCCCATCGTCGGCGAGACCATCATCCAGCCCGTTCCTTTCCTGAAGGAAGTCTGCCCGATAATCCGCCACCATCACGAGCGGTACGACGGATACGGATATCCGGACGGAATAAAGGGCGACGAGATACCGGAGCTTGCCCGGATACTGCATCTTGCGGACGCTTTTGACGCGATGACTTCGGACAGGCCGTACAGGAAGGCGCTCAGCAACGAAGTCGCGATTCAGGAAGTGAAGAAACACTGCGGCACTCAGTTCGATCCGAGGGTGGTCGCGGCTTTTCTAAAAGTGTTCGATCCTGAAGGCGGGGAAACCGCCCCCCCGGCCTGACGCGAGGTGATTTTACGGTGTCGGACAACTACGGAAAAATAGACAGGACGAGGGACCTGTACCGGGTCCACGACGCGGCGAAGAAACAGAAGAAAGAGAAAAAGGGACAGTTGGACAATGAGTTCCTGAACCTGCTCGAAGAGAGCGAAAAGGACGCAGAAGGATACGACGAGGGCAAACGCAAAGAGCAGAAACCGACGATGCCGACGTCGAGCATGCTGGACAAGCTTTCTGCGGGGACTCCGCCGCCGATAATCATCCGCGACGACGATGCGGAAGGCGGGAACAAGGAATGAGGCTAAAACTCGCCGCCAGAGTGTCGGGACGGGTTCAGGGAGTGGGATACAGATATTTCGCGCGGGAAACCGCAGCCATGCTGGGCCTAAGCGGTTTCGCGAGAAACCTGCCGGGCGGAGATGTGGAAGTGGAGGCCGAAGGGGAGCGGGAATCGCTTGAAAGGTTATTGGAGACGTTGCGGCAGGGGCCGCCCGCGTCCCGCGTTTCGGGGGTGGAGGCGGAATGGTCCGAGCCGGAGGGCGACGATGCGGCGGGCGCGGGGTTCAGGATTCTTTTTTAACAGCAGTTTTTTTGTTCGGATTTCGTCCGGGCTGGGAGCGCTCAAAAGTGAAAAAATACGAAGACTGGCAGAAGTACGTTAAAGAGCAGATGGAGAAATCCGGCCAAAGCCGCGAGATATCCGTTCCTTCGGAACCTCGGCGCAACGTGCCGTCGATAAGCGGAGACCGCTACAAGATTCAAAGGCGCGCCGCGCCGGCATCATTGCCGGAAGAGCGCGAGCCGGAGCCGCCCCGCCCGGAGATGTCCGCAGAACCTATTCCGGTCGCTCAGCCTCAGCGCAAGAGCCTCGACTCCCTGTCTTCGCCTTTCGTTTCTGTAAGCGACGTGTGGGAGGCCGCCGAGAAATCGTCTAGGACGAAGAAGACCATAAAGGAAGAGTCGCAGGCGTTAAGACAGGCTCGGCTGCCCGGAATAGAGCGGGTGGCCGGACGCGAAAAGCCCGACTCAGTTCCACCCTCCGCCAAAGGGCGCAACCACGAGCAGTCAAGAGAGGAAATCATTGAACGGCTCGTGAACCCGACAATCACCCTTGAAGAGGCGGCAAAAATCATGGGCGTCTGCAAAGCCACTGTCAGAAGATACACCGTAAAAGGAATACTGCCGCACTACCGCACCGCCGGAAACCAGAGACGGTTTAAACTGAACGACATAATAAATTTCTTGGAAAACCAGAGAAAGTGAGAAGCGCGCGCTGGAAGACGAACTGCACATAACCTCGCTCGAACAGAACGGAGTCTTCGTGCTCAGGCCGTCGGGGGCGTTGACAATCGACACCCACGGGGGGCTGAAGAAGGCCGCCCGCGACGCCATTCTGGACGAACGACGCAGAAAGATTCTGCTCGACGTCGGCGGCATCAGCCGCATAGACAGCGCCGGCATCGGCTCGCTCGTGACCCTTCTGAACATCGCCCGCTCCAACGACGGCGACGTCAGGCTCGCGGGAGAATTCGCCCCGGCCGTCGAGGAGCCTTTCAACTTGTGCGGCCTGTCCCGCGTGTTCGCAAAATATCCCGATGTCAAAACAGGCGTCGAACAGTTCGACCTTTGAGACGGCGGCGGAGATGCTTCTTTTCCCGGCGCTTCTCGTCCTCCCATACATACTGTTCAAGGACACCTACTCGCAGATTTCCGCCGAAGGCGAGTGGAACCCGTTCTACATAGCCGCGCTGTCCGTTCTCGCCGCGTTGGCCGTCTCCGTTCCCCAGATTGTCGCCGGGATGAAAGGGCCGCGGAGCTCTTTCTTCGCGGCGTCCGGGATAGCTCTGGGAGCGGCGGGCGCGTTGTTGCCGTTCGTAAACGCGCCGCGCGGCGGCTCCCTGTGGCCGACCCTCGCAGTGTGCGCCGCCGCCTGCGCCGCGCTGATTGTCGCCCGCGCAAAATCGCGCGACGGAGTCTCCGGCCTCGACCTCTCGGTTTCCATCCTGACGGTCGCCGCCGGGCTGGCTCTTCCTTACTCGCTCGCAGCTTTCGGCCTTGAGCAGAGCAAGGCCGTCGTCTTCCTTCTTTTCGTTCCTCTTGCGCTGCCGCTATATCTTTTCGCGACCACTCCCGATTCGCGCGACCCCGACCGTCCTCTGGCGCGCGTCATCCTCATATTTATCGTCCACTCGCTGGCCATGTCGCTGTATTTCGTGCTGTTCAGGTCGTACGAATCCTTCCGGCTCCCGCAACTGACGGCGATGCAGGCGACAGTCGCCATAAACGTGGCGCTTGCCTTCGCGTCGGCGGCGCTCAAAGGAAGGCTGGAACTCAGGAAATCTCCCCTGAACGTTCCGATACTGTTGATAACCGTAGCCACGCTGTTGTCCTTCGCGCTATCTCCCAACTTCTTCGTCAGCCTCAAGGAGTTTTTGCAGTACGCGTTCGTCGTCATGAACTTCCTGCTGATAGCACATTGTTTGGACGGCAGGAGGCATTACGGGATTCTCGTGTCGGTTTTCATCGCGGCTCTATGGATTGAGGCGCTGGTGGGCGTCCAGCAGCATTTCGGGGCGAACCGCCTGCTCGGACTCGGAGGAAACAGAGACCCGTTTTCGACGCTCGGCAACAAGAACTACGCCGCCGAACTGTTGGCCATGGGAATTCCTTTCGTCGTGGCGGTGTCGATGGGCGTCAGGGAGCGCTGGAAAAAGGCGCTGTGCTGGATCGCCCTTTATCCCATGCTGACGGTGGTGGTTCTGGCGATCACGCGCGGCTCGTGGATAGGCGTGATAGCGGCCGTCGCGGCGCTAGGGCTTTTTGCGGTGGACGGTCTGGGCGGACGCAAAGCCTTAGATGCCGCCGCGCACATAGCCGCGCTCGCCCTGCTCACCGTTTTCATCGCCGCCGTTTCCACTCGCAACTTGGTTCTGACCTCGGTTCCCGAATCAGGCGGCGGAAACGCGTTTATCTCGGAAGCCCTCGAAGGATGCGCAGGCGGAGCTTCGGTTTCTCTGGGCGGCAGGCGGCTTGCCGTCTGCTCCGTTCCGTCGAGAAGAAAGTCGTCGTTCTTCGAAAACAACTATGTGTCGGATTGGGTGTCGGTCTCTCGCAGGCTGGGATGGCCGAGGCTGCCCGTGGACGTGTCGGAGCCGCTGACGCCGCAGGAGACGGTCGCGCGGCTGAGGTACGCGGCGGCTTCCGCCGAACTTGAAGGCACGGAGGCGGCTGCTAGGCTGGAAGCCTATTTGGATTCGCTCGAAACGTCCCCGCCTGTTTTCTACGCTCGAGTCGGCTACGGCCCGCCCGACTATTCATACGTCAGCCGCTTCATGTCGATAGTGGACATAGCGTCGCGCAGGCTCGGACGCTCGCCTGTAATGTGGGCGGCGTTCTTCGTCGGGTTCGCGGCGCTGATGGCGGGTGGCTGGGCCGCGATGAGAACAAGGCGCGGAAAAACCGCCGTTGTTTCGGCTCTGGCCGTCCTCATGGTGGCGTTCGCCGCCGCTTCGGTTGCCCGCCGCGCGGAAACTTCGACGGCGCAATCCGCGCCCGCGCAAACAACCTTCTCCGCCCCGGCCGCCCCTCAGGTGGTCGATGACTCCATCGTGTCGCGCAGTTTTATCTGGGGCGGCGCGCGCGAGATGATCAAACATCACCCCTTCGGCGTCGGCATCGGCGCGTTCAAAGTCCGCTACCTTTCGATGCTCACCGTCCACCTCGAAAAATCCGGCATTTCCACCATCCCCGGATTCTTCAAGGACGTCAACGCGAAAGAAGCTCACTGCGAATACCTTCATATATGGGCCGAGCTGGGCTTCATCGGTCTGGCGCTGTTGTTGTATTTCTTCTTCGCCGTGTTCAAATATTTCAAAAAAATATACTATCCGCTCAAAGATGATCCGTTCACGCAATGCGTGGCGCTCGGCGCTTTCTCCGCGCTCGCGTCGGTGGCCGCGTCAGCCGTGTTCGGGTTCCCGTTCCACATAATAGGCACATCGATGTTCTGCGGCGCGGCGCTGGCGCTGCTTGTGTTCTCGGAAGACAGGCTGCTCGGAGCCGGAACGCTTCCCGCGAATCTTCCCGGCTTCGGGGCGCGAAAGAACAGGGACGACGGAGAGTCTAAAAAAGGCAAAAAAAACAAACGAAAAAAAGAAGCGGCCTCAGAGCTTGCGCCGGATATGTCGTGGAAAGACAGATGGGCGCTTGTCAGGCTTTCGCGCCCTGTCTCGATAGCGGGCATGGCTGTGGCGTCGCTTTTCTTTATCCTGATTCTAAAGTTTTCCGTCGACGTTCAGATGGCGAACATACTGATGAAGAAAGGCAACAGCTACGCGCGCCGGGCGACGGAGCTTGCGGCCGGAGCCGACGCGGCGGAGCGCCGGGGCAACGGAGCCGAAGCCTCCGCGTATCGCGCAGGGGCCGAAGACTTCGACCGGCAGGCGCTCGATCTCTTCGAGCAGTCCCTCAATCTGGACCCCTACAACGGCGACATACACCTTTTCAGAGGCATGTTCTTCCAGAAACACGACCAGAATGACGAGGCGATGGCCTCGTATATAGAGGCGCGCCGCCACTACGATCTGCCTCAGATATCCCTCGATCTCGGAGCTCTATACTTCGAGAAAGGCGAGGAGCATTACGACCAAGCCGCCAAAAATTTTATCGACTCGATGCGCGTATATCCGAACTACCCGTTGCCAAGATACAACCTCGGCCTGATTTTCTATCAGAAAGCCATGAGCTTGGCGTCGCCCGAAAAACAGGGGATGACGGACGCGCAGGCGGCGGAGGAAACGGCGGGGATGCTCCGAGAGCTTGACACCCTCCGGCGGCGGGAGCGCGGGGGCGGAGCCGGAGCGGCGATTCCGAGGCCGTCGACCCGCGTCGAGATAGCCAGATTGCTGTTCAGAGAATCCGCTCTCATGTTCAGGGAGTCCATAAACATAAATCCGTCCCTCGACACCGCCGCCTTCAAGCTGGGCGTCACGTTCGAGAGGCTTTTCGAGATTGAGGACGACGACCCGGCAAAGAAGCTCGACCACATAGACAACGCGCTGTACTGGTATAAATACACGGTGGGCGTCAATCCGTCGCACGCGGACGCGCTCTATAACTACGCGCTGGCGCTCACGCGCAAGGCAGCCGTGATCAACAGCCGCGCGGACGCGGCGGCCGACCCAGCCGAGGCGAGGAGTATGAGGGCGGAGGCGTCTAAAGCGTCAGCAGAATCTCTTGGCGTTTTCGAAAAGGTCCTCAACGTCAATCCGAGCCACACCCTCACGCTCAACAATCTCGGCAACATGTACTTCAACGACGGCAGGATAGAAGAATCGATTGAGATGTACAAGCGCGCGCTCGCCGCCGACCCGGACTACCTGAACGCCCGACTCAACATCGCCCTTGCATATATGCAGACGGGTCGATACGCGCAGACAATCGAATATCTGGAAGAAGCGATGCGAAGGCCTCTCGAGCCTGCGCACGAGCTGAAGGTCGTCTATCTAGTCGGCTCCTCGTACTTCAAAATGGGCCGCAACGCGGAGGCGATGGCCGTGCTCGACCACGTCCGCAATAAATACGCGCGGACTCCATTCGCGTCCAACCACGAATACTTCTCCATCGTCACAAGATACGGGGAGGCGCTCGTTCAGGCGGGAAGGAGCGGGGAGGCCCGCAAGGCGCTTGAAGCGCTGGTCGCCGGAGGGACTCGTTTCGTTCCGGCTCCCACCGCTGCGGAAGCCTATTACCTGCTAGGCGTCGCCGCCGCAAAAAGCGGAGACCCCGCGGCGGCGCGTTCTTATCTTAATACCGTTTTGACAACCTATTCTGCGACGCCGGTCCGCGCGAACGCCGCAAACTTCTTGAAGACGGTTAAATAGCGGCGGCCCTGCGGCGTCGGGAGACTTTTATTATGGAACGCAAAAAAACAAAAATCGCCGTGTTGCTCTCCGGCGGCGGAACCACCTATCAGCACATTCAGGAGCGTATAGCAGCAGGAGAAGCGAACGTCGAGACGGCGGTCGTGATCTCCAGCAGGGCGGACGCCTACGGACTGGAGCGCGCCCGCTCGTTCGGCGTTCCCGCCTTCGTCGTGCCGCGAAAAGAGTTCAATCAACATGGCGACAACGCCGTCGCCATGTTCAACCGCGCTATGCTCGATGTCTTAGAGCCTTACAAGCCCGACCTGATAGTTCTGGCCGGCTTTATGTGTCTGCTGTCCCCGGAATTTGTGGATAGATACAGAGGAAGAATAATCAACACGCATCCGGCTCTAATACCCGCGTTCTGCGGGCACGAATACTACGGCGACCGCGTCCACAAGGCGGTCGTGGAATACGGCGTGAAGGTCACCGGTTGCACTATACATTTCGTGGACGAGGTTTACGACAACGGCCCGATAATCCTTCAACAGGCCGTGCCCGTCTATGACAGCGACACATACGAGGAAGTCGCCGCGCGGGTGCAGGCCGCAGAAAAACCGCTCTTCTTCGAGGCGATAAAGCTGTTCTCCGAGGGAGGGCTTGAAATAAGGGGCCGGAAGGTTTTTCGGACAGGCGGAGGAACTGAAAGATGAGAGGCAGAAGCAGATCGATGCCCGCCCACATGTCCGCCGCGATGCGCAAACTCGAAGAACTGTCGGGCGTGATCAACCTCGCCATCCAGACGGTGGACGCGCGCGCGCCTAACCTGACCCGCTGCGACTTCATCGTCCGCGCTCTGCCCGGCTGTTCTCAGGTCACGCTCGTCACAAAGGCCGATCTGGCGGACCCGAAGGCGCTGAAGGAATGGCTCGCCCACTTCGAGCGCGAAGGGATTCCTACCCTTATTTTTCCGCACTCAAACCGCGCGCCGAGAGAGAAATTCATCGAGAAGATAAGGCGCGCGTCAGGCGCCCCGGAGAATGTCCGCGCGGCGGTCATCGGCCTGCCCAACGTCGGCAAGTCCACCGTTATGAATTATATAGTCGGTAAACGCTCCTTGCGCGTCGGCGCTCAGCCCGGCGTAACCCGCGCCGTTCAACTCGTCAACGCCGGCGACAACTTCGTTCTTGTTGACACCCCCGGAGTCGTCACCCCTCAGTTTGCCCGCAGAGAACACGGGCTTTCGCTCGCCCTCCTCGGATGCCTTCAGGACTCATTTTTCAATCCAGACGAGGCGGCGCTTCACCTCCTCGCGCGTTCTCTGCCGTTCTACTGCCGGATATTCAACGAATACTACGACGTCGAGGCGGAAACGTGCGACCCGGTGGAGTTCTGCGAAGCCGTGGCGCGCAGGCGCGGCATGCTCCGCAAGGGCGGCAAGCTAGACTTGGACCGCGTCTATCCCCTGATAGTGCAGGACTTCTCGACAGGACGAATTTTCGGAGTGAGCCTCGAAGCCCCGCCCTCCGTTCCCGCCTGACGCGCGCCCGCCCGCAGTCGATTGTCATTCGTCCCGTTTTCCGGGTATAATACGATTAATCAACAAATAGCATGGCCGTGTACCCAAGTGGCTAAGGGGGAGGTCTGCAAAACCTTCATCATCGGTTCGATTCCGATCACGGCCTTTGAGAATAATGCAATTAAGGGAAAACTTTTGAAAAGTTTTCCCCTGGACTTTGGCCTTTTACTAGTAGAAATCCAACATAAATTTCAATTCCGCGGATTTTTATCTTGACAATTTGTTTTTTATGGTCTAGTATATATACTAGCATATTAAAGGAGGTCGTCTTTATGGGG
>DIWT01000041.1 GCA_002435745.1 bacterium UBP15_UBA6099 | reverse complement strand
GTTCTATTGACGAATCCGGGTTCAAAGTTTCGACTTTTTCCGGTGGAATTAGAAGTATCTTTGTTGTATTCAAGCAAATAACGATATGAAAAATATACAAGTCTACAGATATAAAATGCAAAATAAAGAGATTGAATGAGCGCGGGCAAGCGCGCGGCAGGAATGAAAGAGAAACTCTTCAATCAGTGCGCTGAATTGCTTGAACCCGCTGGAGCCTAGCGATAGCGCTGGTGCGGCGTGGAGATACGGACTGCCGGGGCAGCGCGGGTTTACAGCTTTTTGCGACAGTGAAACGCTCAGACTTACGAAGCGGGCTTTTGTTTCGGTCATGCAGGTTTTAGGATGTTGTTAATGTAGGAAGTAAGCATGTACTCCGTGAAATCTATCGGCAGCGATTCCAGTATGGTGTTCACCTCTTCTATGCTGTCAGGGACTTTCTCGTTGGACACTCCCGCCATATTCAGAAGCATGTTCACTGTTTCCTCGTCCGCTTTCAGCTTGATGTTTTTCATGGCGAGAGCGAGGTTGGCCGCATTCGGTGTTTTTTCTTCTTTAAGGAGCCGCTCCGCAATGCCGCGCAGATCGTTAAGCATCGCCTCCGCTAAAGGAACATTCATGCTGGTCATGCCCACCTGAAGGTTTGAATCGGAGTTCTGCCGCGCGAATTGAGGCTGCGCGTGCCAGCCCCCGACGCGCTTAAGCTCGTCGGCGATCCTATACACGTTTAGCTTATCCGATGTGGACCGGAAAGAGAAAAGGCACATATCCGGAGATCCGAGGACTTCCAGTCCCTCTATGGCGTTGATTCCATCGATTAGAAGTTTCGTGGCGGACATAACCTCTTTGACAATCTTCATATAGCCGTCGTCGCCGAAATAGTTTAGAACCGCCCACGCGGCGGCAAGCGGCCCGCAGGTTCTGCTGCTTCCGGCAGTAGCGTTCACGATTGTGTATCCCGGCCAGTTCGAGCAAGCGAACATCTGATAACGGCGGAGTTCTTTGTTTTTATAAAGGATGACGGAAGCATTTTTTGCCGCATAACCGTATTTATGGATGTCCACAGACATGGAGGTCACGCCCGGGACAGAGAAATCGAATTCCGGGACTGTCATTCCAAGTTTTCTCATGTATGGCAGATGTATGCCTCCGACGCAGGCGTCCACATGGAACAACAAGCCGCGCTCCAGCGCGATGCGGCCGATCTCTCGAATCGGGTCCACCACGCCGTGCGCCCACCCCGGAGCGGAGCCAACCAGCATGATAGTGTTCTCCGTTATCGCTTGTCTCATCGCGTCCGCGTCAGCTTTGAAAGATGAATCCTTTACTGGGACTGACACTGCCTTTACGCCTAGATAGTGCGCCGCTTTGTGAAAACAGGCGTGCGCGGTGAACGGGATAACTATTTCCGGCTCCTTTATCTCCGGGCGCAGCGCGCGGGCCCGGTTGCGCGCCGCCAGAACCGCCATCATCACGCTTTCAGTTCCTCCGGACGTGAAGTTGCCCACTGTGTTTGCATCGCCGTTCACCAGACTCGATATCATGCCGATTATCTCGTTTTCGATTCTCAGAATGCTGGGGGTTGACGTCGGGTCCAGAGCGCTCTCAGTCAGATACATCGTGTATGCCTCGTTTATCAATCCCATCGCGTCATCTCCGGGATAGTAAACGTAGCTTGTGATTTTTCCTGATTTCCAGTCGAGGTCGTCTTTCTTGTACTCTTGAAGAGTTTCTAGTATTTCCTTTTTTGACATGCCGTTTTGCGGTATCAGCATTCTACGCCTCCCTGTTCGATTATTCAGCCATATTATGTCTTAAAATCGACGCCGTATCATGTGTCAGAGATTATTTGCGCGAAATAAAAAATAGGCTCTATCGTCAAATGAAGAATCCCGCATCGATTATCTGGGCATATCGAACTTCTGATAACATGCGTTAAATAGGGTGTATGCAATGGCAATGATAATCCAAAGAAACAAACCGCCGTGCGTGGATGCGGCGGGAGGCTCAGCTTAGGAGGCGTTCTTGCTGCCTATTCTAGCGATTCGCGCGGCGGGTATTTGTAAACGTTGGCGCCGATGCGGATATTCGGATGGTTCGGCACGGGCATGTTGCCTTCTGTAGTGGCGACTACATTTGTCTTGCCTGACTTGGAGGCCCCGAAATCTTTTGCAATGTCGATCTCGAGTTTTAGGATATCGCCTTCAAGCGTCATTTTAATATTTTTCATCTCAATCCCCCGAATTAATACTAATATATATTGGCAATTTAATATTATAAATAGTGAATATTGTCAATAGATATAAGAAAAATATGTAAAATCACCGCTCCGTGCGGGGCGGGTTCGATGCGGGGTATTGTAGTTTCAGGGGTTGAAAAAGGGGCTTGTTCAGCCAGCCGGCTCCGAGGGTGTGGTCGATGCATCGGCGGGGCGGGGCGGTTCAATTTTCTTCGCTTCGGCCGCCGCCGCTGTTTCCTCGGGTTTATTGTCTGCCGGAGCAGATATGCCCTTTTTGAATTCCGTGATCGCGCTGCCGATGGCTTTGCCCATTTCGGGCAGCTTTTTCGGCCCGAATATCAGCAACGCCACGACAACCACGACGACTATTTCCATTGGTCCCGGCGTAAATGGCATAGTTGACTCATCTCCAAATCAATTTGTCCTAATTATAAGCGGTCAAGGAAATAAATCAATCGTGAAAAAAATGTGGTCAACCGTCCAAATCGGCCTGATAGGAGCTTCTGACGTTTGGGCCGGATTTGACCCAAGTGAAACCGAGTGAGCGGGCGAAGCGTTCCCAATCTTGAAACTCATCTGGAGAGACATATCTGCGAGGGGGCGGGAGCGCGCGGGACGGGCGCAGGTATTGTCCGACGGACACGCGGTCGACGCCTGCGGCGCGCAGAGCGGAAAGCGCCGCCTCCGCCTGCGCGTCGGTTTCTCCGAGTCCGAGCATTATGCCCGATTTAGTTATCTGACCGGGCCGGATGGATTTTGCGGATTCCAGAACTCGGAGGGATCTGGAGAAGTCGCCCTGCGGCCTCATTTCCGGAAAGAGGGCTTCGACGGTTTCGATGTTGTGTCCGAATACGTAAGGAGAGGAGCGGAGAACGACGGCGGCGCCGCGCGAGTCGCCCATGAAGTCGGGGACGAGGACTTCCACCCTGCAGCCGGGCGATGCGGAGCGTATATGGGAGACGGTTTGGGCGAAATGCGCGGCTCCGAAGTCAGGCAGGTCGTCTCTGGTCACGGAGGTGACGACGACGTATTTGAGGCCGAGAGCGGCGACGGCTTCAGCCACTGAGGAAGGTTCCGCCGGGTCGAGAGGAGCGGGGGAGCCTGAGCCGACGCCGCAGTAAACGCAGGCGCGGGAGCACACAGGTCCCATCAATAGAAATGTTGCCGAACCCGCGCTCCAGCATTCGCCTCTATTGGGGCATTTCGCCTCGTCGCAGATTGTGTTCAAGCCCCGCGACGAGAGGATGTTTTTGAGAGACGCGAAGCGTTCCCCGCTGGGGAGTTTCGTTTTGAACCAGACGGGGAGGCGTGGGTCGTTTCCGGGATCGGAGCCGCTCATTTTATTTTTCTTATCGCGAGGTCGACGGCTTTCGAAAGGCAGTCATAGGTCTGGGAAACTGGGGGACAGTAGGCGAGTTCGACGTCGCTCAACTGTTCGAGCGTCATGCCGGAGCTGATGGCGGCGGAGACGACGTTTACGCGCCACGCGGCTCCGGAACCGGCGGCCTGCGCGCCGAGAATCTTCCGGGTGGATTTGTCGGCTATCACTTTGATTGTTATCTCGCGTCCGTTCGGATACCAGTCGGGTCTGGTGAGGTCTTTGAGTTTTCCGAAAACGGGGTCGAACCCCGCGTCCACGGCGGCCTGAGACGTGAGACCGACTGCGGCGATTTCCATCTCTCCGACTTTCGACACAAAAGCTCCGACGACGCCTTTAAAAGATTCATCCGCGCCCGCCGCGTTCGCGCCGGCTATCGTCCCCTGCCTGTAGGCGATAGTCGAAAGGGGCATCCAGCAGGGTTTTTTTCGGATGAGGTCGAAGGATTCCGCGCAGTCGCCGACCGCATAAACGGAGGAGTCGCTGGAAAGCATTTTTTCGTTGGTGACGATGCCGAAGCGGGAGACGTTCAGCCCGGCGTCGGCGGCAATCGAAGAGTTGGGCCTGACGCCCGCTCCGACGACGAGGATGGAGCAGGGGACGGCCTCGCCATCCACCACAGCTTCTTCCACCTGAGACGAGCCGCGCACGGCCTGCACCGAGGAGCCGAGCCGGAGGGAGATTTTTTTCTCTTCGAGGTACTGTTGGAGGATAGCTGCCATGTCGGGATCGAGCGCGCGGGGGAAGACTCCGCCGAGCATTTCGACCACCACGACTTCGCAACCCATGTCGGAGAGGGCGGAAGCAGTTTCCAAGCCGATGGCGCCCGCGCCGATGACGAGAGCTTTGCCGGTGGCGCGCGCGGCGGCTCGCAGCCGGGAGGCGTCTTCCGGAGTGGCCACTGTGAAAGCTCCCTTGCCGAGCAGCCCTTCAAGGCCTTCCACTGGTGGAACGAGTGGAGTGGATCCGGTGGAAATTATCAGTTTGTCGTATGCGAAAAACTCCTCGTCGCCGCTGAAAGCGCTGTGTGCGCGGACGGTTTTCTCGGCGAGGTTGATGCTGTCGGCTATATAGTTTTTGTAGTGGGCGACCCGCATGGCTTTCATGTTGAGGTCGTGTTTGAGGTTGTCTATGCTGCCGATGGCCCCTTCTACGGCGTAGGGTATGCCGCATGGGTGCATGAGATCGTAGTCTTTGCGGTCTATCACTACGATTTCCGCGTTGCGGTCTGTTTTTCTGGCGGCAAGGAGAGCGGCGAAACCGCCGGCTCCGAGTCCAACGATGACAATCTTCGCCATAACGGATCAGCCTTTCTTGGGGAGCGAGTCCGCGTCAGTGGCTTTCAGATGCGGCGTGCTCTTTGTACTGCTCGGCGTTCATTAGAGCGGCGGCGGCGGACGGGTCGCTCATCTTCAGCTTAAAAATCCAGCCTTCGCCATAGGGGTCTGTGTTTATCAGTTCCGGGGCGTCCCGGAGAGCGTCGTTGACCTCGATGATTTCGCCGGATACGGGAGCGTAGACGTCGGAGACGGCTTTGACGGACTCGACGGCGGCGATGGGTTTGCCGGCTTCCGCCGCCGCGCCGACTTCGGGCATCTCTACGAAGACGACGTCTGTGAGTTGCTGTTGGGCAAAGTCAGTGATGCCGACGACGGCGGAGCCGCCTTCCACTTTCACCCATTCGTGGTCTTTGGAATACTTCAGTTCGTCAGGCGCGTTCATTTTGAACCTCCACGGTAAGCTATAAAGGGCCGCGCGACAATTTCGGCGGCGTAAGGCCTGTTGCGGATTATAACAGAAACGGAGTCGCCGATGGAAGCGGCGGGGGAATTCAGAAGAGCGAGTCCTATGCCTTTTTTGAGGGTGGGGGAGAACGTGCCGCTGGTGACGCGCCCGGCGGGGGAACCGGAGACGACGACCTCGCAGCCGTCGCGCGGGACGCCGCGTTCAACGAGCGCGAAGGCGACGGACTGTCTCGGCGCTCCCTTGGCGAGTTGCTTTTTAATAACATCAGAGCCGGTGTAGTCCTTTGTCGCCGAGACGGCGAACCTCAATCCGGCCTCTACCGGCGAGATGTCGTCGGAAAGCTCGTGCCCGTACAGGGAGTAAGCGGCTTCAAGGCGGAGGGTGTCGCGCGCGCCAAGTCCGCACGGGAGCAGGCCTAGAGGAGAGCCAGCCTCGATAATCGCTCGCCACAGAGCAACCGCGCGCGAGGATTCGCAATACAACTCGAAGCCGTCTTCCCCGGTGTATCCCGTCCGAGAGACGAGGGTTTCCACTCCGGCGACGTCCGCCGCGATGAATCCGAATCTGGAAGGAAGGTCGGCGGAGCAGAGAGAGCGCATAATCGCCGCCGCTTGCGGGCCTTGCAGGTCGAGTTTTGCGGTGTCGCCGCTGCGGTCGGCCAGAGAGACGCCGCGCCCGCGCGCAGCCGCCTCAAGCCAGTCGAAATCCTTCTTTATGTTCGCCGCGTTCACCACCAGCATGAAGCTGTCGAGGGCTTTCATATAGACAAATAGGTCGTCCACGCAGCCGCCGCGCTCGTTGAGCATGGTCGAATACATGCAGCGTCCGGGCTTGAGAGCGGAGAGGTCGCGGGAAAGGACGCTCTGAAGGAACTCGAAAGCGTTGTTGCCCTTCACATCGAACTCGCCCATGTGGCAGATGTCGAACAGACCCGCGCGTTCCCGCGTCGCTTCGTGTTCCTCAATAAGCCTAGTGTATTGGACGGGCAGTTCCCATCCGGCGAAATCGACTATTGTTCCGTTAAGTTTTACGTGTTCCTCGTACAGCGGAGTCCTGTTCGGCATGGCGTCTCCCGGAGCGGCGCGGAATATCTGCGCGACCGCGACAATAAATCTTACAACCGTCCGTTCGGACAATAAATGATAATCATAAAAATAAGAAAAACCAAACAATGCCGCAAATCGCTGATGGGGCAAGAAAAGGGCGCGGGACGCTGTCGGGAACGCCTATCTTTTTGTCTGTTTATTGTTTAAGTATTCATATATATGGTAAAATTCAAATTGACTGGAGTAATTTATGCGCGCACCGCATCGCATGGCATTTGCTGTGGCGACAGCTATAGCGATAGTGTTTGCGTGCGCGGCGGCGCGAGCGGCGACGACATGGACGTTCGAGCAGGGTTGGAGGCTGGTGTCGCTGCCGGTGGCGATGGAAGGCCGCAATCTGTGCGATTATCTTCCGGGATTGTCGGTAGCAAAGATCAGCGGCGGAGGATACGAGAATTGCCTCGACGGCGCTACGGCGACGATCGAGACTGGCAAGGGCTACTGGGTATATTTTTCCGAAAAAACACAGGCGACGTTCCCGTCTCCGTTAAGGACCGGCGGGACGTATAAGACGGCTCTGAAAAGAGGATGGAACATAATCGGATCTCCGGTGGGCGTGACGATGCCGTGGAACGACGAGATTCTCGTCGATGGCGTCGCGGCCACTATGTCGCCGAAGACCGGGCGTGTGATTTACAGGTACGACACGAATCAGAAGAAATACGCGCCTGCGGAATCGATGGAGCCGTGGACAGGCTACGCGATTTACGCGGTTGAGGATTGCGAGTTGCGGTTTCCGGCTTCGCAGAGCGAGGGGATAACGCAGGGCGGAACGGCGGAAGTGGAGACGTTGCCGGGCGGGGAGAGAGTGGTGGCGAGGCAGTTGATCGTCGCAAAAGCCGTCGGAGCGACGGATGCATTATTTGAGAGAGAGGTAGCGCGGTACGGCATAGCGGTTCTTGGAAAGAACTCGTCTGCGGGATTGTATCAGATACAGCTTCCGGTGGACATGGATATCGAAACTGCGGCCGGAACGCTCAAGAAGATGGGGGTGGCCGCCGCCGCCCCGCACTATATATTCGGAATCACGGAACATATTCCGTCCGACCCGCCGTACGCGCCGGGGGCCGACCCCGCGCAGAGTTGGGCGTTCAGGAAAATCCGCGCCCCCGGAGTATGGACTGCGTATCAGTCAGGATCGGCTCCGATGCTGGCGTTTGTGGACACAGGAGTTGACGGCTCGCATTCGGATTTTGCCGGAAGGCTGGTTCCGGGAGCGGATTTCATCGGGGAGGGGAACGGGACGCAGGACGGGCACGGGCACGGCACGCACGCGGCGGGGCTTGCGGCGGCGGCGGGTGACAATGGTTACGGCGTCGCGGGGGTCTGCTGGGACTGCCGGGTGATGCCGGTGAAGGCGTGCGACTCGCAGGGAGACTGTCCATTCTTCGCGGTTATGAACGGGATAACGTTCGCGGCGAATGCGGGCGCGGACGTGATAAATCTGAGCGTTCAGGGAAAAGTTGAGCAAGGCTCGGACGCGTGGAAGATATTCCAGACGGTGATAGATCATGCCGTCGGAACAGGCGCGACGGTGGTCGCGGCGGCGGGCAACAGCGCTTCGGACGCCTCCTCCTTCGTTCCGGCGGGTCTTGACGGAGTAATAACGGTCGGAGCGACGGACGAAGGCGACGCGTTGACCGCGTTCAGCAACTTCGGGGCGGAGTTGGACATAGCCGCTCCCGGCGCGCGAGTGTATTCGCTTGAGCCTAACGGAATCGCCGGATACCGGGACGGAACGTCCGCGGCGGCTGCGCTGGTTTCCGGAGCGGCGGGCTTGATAGTCGGAGCGTTGCCGACGGTTTCCAACGAAGAAATCGCTGTTTTCCTTAGGGAAACGGCAGACCCGGCGACGGGAGCCTATCCGCCCCCCGGCAGGCTTAATCTTGAAAAACTGATGTCGGAGGTGTCTCCGCCGAACGCGGCTCCGCAGATATCCGCAATATACGCGATTCCGGATTCGACACAACCGGGCGGCTTGATTGATATCTCGGCGCAGGTTTACGACCCGGACGGAGACGCGCTGACCTATAAGTGGGAATCCAGTTTCGGCGCGCTGACGCCGGGGTCTGCGGCGACGGCTAAATGGACGGCTCCGTTCCAACGCGGCGAGTACGCCGTGAAGCTGACAGTCTCGGACGGCAGAGGCGGGAACGCGTCCGCGACGGCATACGCGAGCGTCGGACTCGAAGGCTTGTTCATGATAAGGATGGGCGGGATACCGGCGTTCATGCGGGTGGGCGAAACGTTCGAGTTCAAGGCGTACGGGCAGTTCGCGGACGGCGAAATATATCCGATCAACATAGCATGGGAACTGGCGAGTCCGCACGGGGTGATAACTCCGGACGGGAAGTTCACGGCGCTGCATGAGGGCGAGGCGATGCTGACGGCGCGGGCGGGCGAGTTCCGCAGAGACGCCGCAGTTAGAATCCTCGCCGCCGGGGAAACGCCGCCGCCGATGACGGTGTCCGGTTTCGCCGCGCCTGCGGGCGGAGATGTGTTGCTGACCGGCGACTATGGTTATGATCGGCTTGTAGTCGGGGACGTCACGGGCGACGGAGTGAACGACGTAATTGTTGGAGGCGTAGACGGAATCCTTCCGTTCAAGGTGTATCGTGGCGCGGGAGACGGCTCGTTCTCGCTCATTTCCACATTCGGACCGAACGGCTGCAACACTAATCACATGGCGCTAGCCGACATAGACGGGGACGGAGACCTTGACCTCGGAACCGCCTGTCTTTCCAACGGCGGTTTCAAGATTTTCAAAAACAATGGCGCGGGCTCGTTCTCTATCAGCCAACAGCTTTGCTCTCCCGGTTGCAACGGCACGTCGATTGTCTTCGCTGATATGTTTCGGAACATGCGGATGGACATTCTGGGAAGCGACGCCATCTTAACCAACCGCAACAGGATTTTTCACTATGACGAGGCGCAGCACGCTCTCGGCAATCCCGGAATGTTCCAGTCCGCCGGAGTTGAAGTAGGTTCTCAGGCGAACACTCAGAGAGTGGATGTGGCGTACTTCAACCGGACTTCCGGCGGCGCGGAAGACCATTACCTCGATTTCGTCGAGGCCAATTTCAACACGCAAAACAGAATATACCTGTACAATCCGGCGACGGGGACATACGACATGTCGGCGCAATTCGGGCCTACAGGCTCCAACACGCTGATAGTGGCCGAGGTTTCCGACGGCGGGGAGATATGCGACGGCGACTGGGACGTGATTGTCGCCAACAACGAGGCCGACGGAGGGATAAGGATTTTCAGAGGAGAGGGAGACGGGACTGTGGCCGGAGCGTTTCAGGCTCTGACGACCACGCCCGCGACGAAGTTTTACTCGCTGACTTTCGCGGAAACAGAAAACAACATAATGCCCGAAATTGTCGCCGGGACGATTGAGAACAAAAAGGCGCGGCTGTTCACGTCCGCCGCGGATCCACAGGCGTGCGCTTTCTCCTATAAGCTGGAAACGCTCGACCTGCCGGAATACTCAATGGATGTGTCGTTCGGGGATTTCACGGGAAACAGGAATCCTGACTTGGCGATAGCAGGCGGGAACTACATCTCAAACGAGATATGGATAAATGACACGGCTGGAGGCAACACCGCGCCGGGAGCGCCTCCGACAGCCGGATGTTCGGTGATCGAGAGCGGGGGAGAAGGCGTTCTGCGGCTGAGTTGGGAAAAGGGAACGGACGCGGAAGCAGGAGTCATCAGGAATCTTCTGACATACGATTTGAGGCTGACGGAGCACAATGTCGCCGCGCCATCGGCGGCGCAGCCGGACAGGTGGTCGGGAGCGGCAGCCGCTCGGCCGGGCAATTATCTGCGCTCTCGCTCGCTCGGCGGCGGGAACACTTATCAAATTGACATTCCGCTCAATTCTGCTTTCGAGGTTTACTACCCGCCGTACGGCAGTTACTATTTCAACGTGAGGACGGTGGACGCTGCGAACGCCCGTTCGGCGTGGTTCGCGCCCGGCCTGCCTGTCAAATGCGACAACTTTGTTCCGGTGATAACTACCGCCGCTGTTTTTAACCCGCCGTTCATCCTCAATAACGGCGTAAGTTCGACTCACTTCACCGTATTCGTGCAGGACTATAACGGAACGGCGGACATAACGACCGCCAGTCTGGATTTGACGAATGTCAATGGAGATGCCGCTCTGGCTCTGACTCACGAGGGCGGAGGCGCGCAGGAGATGAAGTTCGGGGCGGGCGCGATCCGCTCGACGCCGGGTCTTGCGCCGGGAACCAAGACGGCGACGGCGCACATACAGGACGCCGAAGGGGACGTCCCCGCCGGGTATCCCGCCTCCGTTTCGCTGGATGTGGAACAGTGGCCGGAGATGACCGTCTGCGGCGCTGACTGGCCGTTGTTCAACTGCGACGAGCAAAGAAGATCAACCTCAGGTGTGGATTCGCTGTGGTTCGTGCCTTTCGAGCAGAAATGGAGCAAGCCTCTGGCGCAGGCGACAACGGCGGCTCCGGTAGTGAAAGACGGCGTTGTAATGATCGGACTGTCCGACGGGACGCTGGCGGCGTACGCGGCGGCGGATGGCGCTCCGGAGTGGACGGCGGCGGCGGGAGCCGGGCCGGTCGCGGCGGCGGGCGCGGTCGCTTCTTCAGGCGGCGTGGACGCTCTGTACACGGTGTCCGGCTCGAAGGTCTACGCGCATCGGGTCTCCGACGGTTCGGCGTTCTGGGCTGCGCCCAATGAGTCCGCCACAGCTTCGATAAGCCTGCCTCCCACCGCAATGCTCAGCCCGGTGGCGGCGACTTATGATTTACTGTTTTTCGTGGATGTGAACGGAATCGTCCACGCCGTAAACAAATCCGACGGCGCGTTGAGATGGAAGGTGAAAGGGACGGGGAGCGCCGCTGTCGCCGCTCCGCTAGCGGTGGGCGATGGCATTCTGTTCGTCGGGGACACGGCGGGAAATATCTTCGCGTTCGACACTATGACAGGGACGCAGGCGGCGTCTGCCGCTCTCCCGGGCGCGCCGGAAATAAAATCGATAATCGTAGCGTCGAACAACCTGATAGTCGCGACTCCGCAGGTTATCTATTCGCTTACGGCGAGCGGGGCCGCAGTGTGGAACAGGCCGAACCCGAACGGAAACAGTTTCACAGGGTCGGCGGCGTGGGTGGAATCGGCGTCGACGCTTTACGCGGCGGACGACGGCGGATGGGTGTACAAGATAAACGCAGCCGGAACGATAACTGAAAGCGGGCAGATACCCGGCGGGGCCGCTGTTAACGCGCCCCTCGTTTATGTGTCGGGCGTGGTTTACGCGGGAGCGCAGGACGGAAAAATATACGGCATATACACGGACGGAATGGGCGTCACGTCGAGCGTGGCTCCGTGCGCGGGTTCAGGCGTGACGGGCGGAATGGCGGTAGCGGACGAAACGCTGTTCGCGGTGTGCGGCGGCGCGGCGTCGAAAACTCTTTTCGCTTATAAAAAGGCTGACGGGCTAGGCCCGCAGGCGGACACTTGTCCCGTTGTGTCTGATTCGACCGACGGCGCGGGGCTGGGAACGCTGCGGGACTGCATAACGAAGGCGAACGCCACACCGGTCACACACGGCAGCATAACTTTCGCGGGGGCGTTGGCCGGCGCGACCATCGCAATCGGCCCGAACCCGCTTCCGGCTATTACAGCCGACGGCGTTTCTGTTGACGGACAGGCTCTTGGGATAACGATAGACGGCGCGGGATGCAGCGCGGCAAACTGCCACGGTTTCAAGATTACGGAAGCCGACGCGACAATAAAGAATCTCACAATCGTCAATTTTGCCAACAATGATTGCGACGATTTGCAAGGCTCCGGCCCGTTAACGACGAGGGTGTACGGATGCGCGGCGGTTGCGGTGGACGGCAAAGCGTTCGGGCAGGTCGCGATAACCGGAAACACGATAGGAATCAAAACGAGCGGCGACATGGCGGGCAATTATTACGGGATTCACGTGGGAGGATGCCCCGGCGCGGCGTGCGCGGCGATGAATGTGGATATCGGCGGGGACGCGGCGCAACACAGGAACGTGATTTCCGGCGGCCTCAGCAGGGGCGTTGTGCTGAGCGAGTACGCCGAAGGGGTTTCCATAAAAGGCAACTATATCGGGACTGCCACAGACGGACGGAGTTGTTCGAGCGGGGGAAATTCGACGAGCAATCTCGGCGGCGGGATATACATGATAAGGACGATGGACAACTCGATCGGGGTTGAGCCGGGGGGCGCTGCGGGCGAGTCCAACGTCATTGCATGCAACGGCGATGTTCTTCTGCCAGACACGAAAAAGGGCGGAATATTCCTTGACAGAGTGATTTCGGTCGGGACGCACATGGCTGGGAACTGCGTGGGGCTGTGCCTGAGCGCGGCGAACAGATGCGAACAGACCTGCGGGGGCAACCACGGCCCCGGAATCAGTTTTTCGGACGTGTACGGAGCAGCCGGAAACAAGGCCGAGTTAGGCTATGACGGAGACGACAAATACACCAATGTGATTTCCGGCAACAAGCTTCAGGGCATCTACATGTACAACGCCCAGCACGTCAATATCAGGAACGCCCGTATCGGGCTGCCTCAAAAGAACACTGTCACAGAGGACTACACGGACAGAGGAAACACGAACGACGGGATAATGATGACCGGGGCGTCCAGATTCAACACGATTGTCAACAGCGCCACTTATCCGGTCAGGCTAGCGTACAACGACGCGAGCGGAATACTAGTCGAGAGCGCCGGAACAAGATACAACAAATTTTCGGGAGCTTTGGTCTATCAGAACGACAACAACGTGATTTTCGTGCCGTACGCTGAGCCTGTCGAGATAAGCAGCGGAGCCAACGAGAACGTCCAGAGGCCGGTCATCGGCTCGATACTTACCAGCGGCGCGAACTTCAACATTACGGTCAACGCCGCCGCGCCGATCTGCTCCGGTTGCGAGGTGGCTCTATATCAGGTCACCGATTCGCTTCTCGGCATTACCGAGGACGGAACGGGGTACGGAGAAGGGCCTTATCTGCTTGGGACGGCGACGACGGACGGGACGGGAGCCGCGACATTCACAAACGTAGCGGTGGCTCAAGGCGAATTTGTCACCGCCATCTTGACGGACACGAACAGCAACTCGTCAAAGTTCGCCTTGAACAAGGAAGTCCAGCCCGAAGACTGCGTGAATGTGACGAGCGCGGCGGATTCGGGCAACGGAACTCTGCGACACTGCATAGAATACGCCAACGGCAATCCCGGATTCGCCATAACGTTCGACGCCGCTCTTTCGGGCCAGACGATTACTCCGTTGACTCAGCTTCCGACGGTGACCGCAAACGGAACAAGCATCGACGGAGATATCAACGGCGACGGAACGCCCGACATCACGATATCCGGCGCTTCCTGTGGCGTATGCGATGGCCTCGTGTGGCAAGCTGGAAGCGGAACGATCAAAGGGTTGAAAATCATAAGGTTCAACGGGGCCTCCAAGGCTGGCATAAGACTTGAAACCGCCGCAGCGACAAACAACACAATCACTGGCAATTACATAGGCAACACCGGAGCCTCCTCAACTCCCAACAGGTACGGAGTTTATCTCCTGACGAACGCCAACGGCAATATAATAGGTCCGAGCAATGTAATATCCGGCAATACCGACTACGGCATATACATTTACCAGACAAACAGCCACACGATAAAAGGCAACGCCATCGGTTCCAACGCCGCGCTGACAGGCGCAATGGCCAACGGCAGGGGCATATACATCTTCAACGGGTCAAGCAACGCCATCGGCGGCTCAGGCGCGAACGAGGCGAATCTTATCGCCTACAACACGAACAACGGCATCAACACTCAATTGTCCGGCTGGGACGCAAGGTTCAACAAATATTCCCGCAATTCGATTTTCAGCAACGGCGGAGCAGCCACGGCGGGCATACTCAACGGGACCGCCGACGGTGTTAATCAGGGGATAAAACCTCCAATAATTAATTCCATCGTAGCCGCCGGGGCAAATTACGACATAGGCATGACCATTCAATCGCCTATCTCCAGCGGATGCACCGTAGCGTTGCCTTGCGTGGTGGAAGTGTTCAGCGTCGATAATCCGCCCGCCGTGTCGCCTGACACGACGGCTGGAGAAGCGTTTCTGTTTGCTTCGGCATTCAACGTTACGACGTGCGCGGCGTTCCCCTGCAATATTTCATTCTCCATCCCGCAGGCGTCCGTATGGGGCGCGGCGACCCGACTGACCGCCACTGTGACTTCCGCGAATAATAACACTTCGATGTTCGCGGATAACAGGTCATTGAACCAGCCTCCCGAAGTGTCGGGTTGCGCGTTCGTTCCCGCGAGCGGGCCGCCCGCGACTGCGGGCGTAGTCCTCTCATGCACGGTGTCTGACCCCGACGGGCTTGGCGATATATCCACTGTGACGACGACAGACACGAGCGGTGTGTTCGGCGCGGCGGGCGCGACGATAGCTCTCGCGTATAACGGAGTGTCTGGCAAATATGAAAAGACGGCGCTCACAGTTCAAGGTGTCGCTGCGGCTGCGTACAACTTCACAATAACAGCGACGGATTCGGCTTCGGCGACAGACACTGACACCGAGACGTTCACAGTGACGAATGTCGCGCCGACGGTTGCGGGATGCGCGTTCGCTCCCGCGAGCGGGCCGCCTGCGACTGCGGGCGTGGTTCTCTCATGCACTGTGGCTGACGTCAACGGACTAGCGACGGTTACTAGCGTGACGACCACGGACACGAGCGGCGTGTTCGGAGCGGCGGGAGCGACAATAACTCTTACATACAACGGCGTAACGGGCAAATATGAAAAGACTGCGTTAACGGTTCAAGGCGTCGCCGCGGCGGCATATAACTTCACTATTACCGCGACGGATTCCGGCGGACTGACCGGCTCATCGACGGCGACGTTCACAGTGACAAATGTCGCGCCGACGGTGGCAGGGTGCGCGTTCGCTCCCGCGAGCGGGCCTCCGGCGACGGCGGGCGTGGTTCTCTCATGCACGGTTGCCGACGCCAACGGGCTTGCGACAATTACGAGTGTGACGACCACGGACACGAGCGGGGTGTTCGGCGCGGCGGGCGCGACGATAACGCTCACATATAACGGAGTGACGGGCAAATATGAAAAGACGGCGCTGACGGTTCAAGGCGTCGCCGCGGCGGCATATAACTTCACTATTACCGCGACGGATTCCGGCGCTCTTACAGGCTCATCGACGGCGACGTTCACAGTGACGAATGTCGCGCCGACGGTTGCGGGATGCGCGTTCGTTCCCGCGAGCGGGCCGCCCGCGACGGCGGGCGTGGTTCTCTCATGCACGGTTGCGGACGCCAACGGGCTTGCGACAATTACGAGCGTGACGACCACCGATACGAGCGGAGTGTTCGGCGCGGCGGGCGCAACGATAACGCTCACATATAACGGAGTGTCTGGCAAATATGAAAAGACGGCGCTCACCGTTCAAGGCATCGCAGCGGCGGCGTATAACTTCACTATTACCGCGACGGATTCCGGCGGCCTTACAGGCTCATCGACGGCGACGTTCACAGTGACGAATGTCGCGCCGACGGTTGCGGGATGCGCGTTCGTTCCCGCGAGCGGGCCTCCTGCAACGGCGGGCGTGGTTCTTTCCTGCACTGTGGCTGACGTCAACGGGCTTGCGACAATTACGAGTGTGGCGACCACCGACACGAGCGGAGTGTTCGGCGCGGCGGGAGCCACGATAACTCTCACGTACAACGGTGTAACGGGCAAATATGAAAAGACGGCGCTCACCGTTCAAGGCGTCGCTCCGGCGGCATATAACTTCACAATAACAGCGACGGATTCCGGCGGACTGACAGGCTCGTCGACGGCGGCGTTCACAGTGACGAATGTCGCGCCGACGGTGGCAGGGTGCGCGTTCGTTCCGGCGAGCGGGCCTCCTGCGACGGCGGGCGTGGTTCTTTCCTGCACTGTGGCGGACGCCAACGGTCTTGCAACGATTTCTAGCGTGACGACCACCGACACAAGCGGAGTGTTCGGCGCGGCGGGAGCGACAATAACTCTTACATACAACGGCGTAACGGGCAAATACGAAAAGACGGCGCTAACAGTTCAGAGCGTCGCAATAGGCACATATTCGTTCACAGTCACGGCGACGGACGCATCCGCGGCCACAGGCTCTCAGGCAGGAGTGGCGTTTGAAGTCACGAGTTCGCCGCCCACAGTGGCAGGGTGCGCGTTCGCTCCCGCGAGCGGGCCTCCTGCAACAGCGGGAGTCGTTCTCTCCTGTACGGTATCCGACCCGAATGGGCTTGGCGACATATCCACAGTGACGACGACGGACACGAGCGGAGTATTCGGCGCGGCGGGAGCCACAATTGCGCTGACATACAACGGCGTAACGGGGAAATATGAAAAGACGGCGCTCACAGTTCAGGGCGTTTCGCCTTCGGCTTATAATTTTACGATAACCGCGACGGACGCGAGCGCGGCGACAGGCTCGTCCACCGCGACATTCACGGTGACGAATGTGGCTCCGACGGTTTCAGGTTGCGCGTTTGCTCCGGCGAACGGACCACCGGCGACGGCGGGCGTGGTTCTTTCCTGCACAGTGGCGGACGCCAACGGACTTGGCGATATATCCACGGTGACGACGACGGACACGAGCGGAGTCTTTGGAGCGGCGGGCGCGACAATAGCTCTCACATATAACGGCTTCACCGGCAAATACGAAAAGACGGCGCTCACGGTTCAAGGCATTTCGGCTGCGGCATATAATTTCACTGTCACCGCGACGGACGCCGCGGCTTTGAGCGACACCGACACCGCGACATTCACAGTGACAAATGCCGCGCCAACTGTCGCAGGTTGCGCGTTTGCTCCCGCGAGCGGGCCTCCGGCGACGGCGGGCGTGGTTCTTTCCTGCACGGTTGCCGACGCCAACGGGCTTGCGACAGTCGCTTCTGTGACTACCACCGACACGAGCGGAGTGTTCGGAGCGGCAGGCGCGACGATAGCTCTAGCGTATAACGGAGTGACGGGCAAATACGAAAAGACCGCTTTAACAGTTCAGAGCATCGCGGCTGCGGCGTATAACTTCACCGTGACAGCGACGGACACCGGCGGACTGACCGGCTCGTCTGCGGCGACATTCACGGTGACGAATGCGGCTCCGACAGTGTCAGGATGCGCGTTCGCTCCCGCGAGCGGGCCTCCGGCGACGGCGGGTGTCGTTCTCTCATGCACGGTTGCCGACCCTAACGGGCTTGCGACGATCTCGACAGTTACCACAACCGACACAAGCGGAGTGTTCGGCGCGGCGGGAGCGACGATTGCTCTAGCTTACAACGGCGTCACCGGCAAATACGAAAAGACGGCGCTGACTGTTCAGGGCGTGTTGCCTGCAGCGTATAACTTCACCGTAACAGCGACGGACACCGGCGGAATGACAGGCTCGTCGGCGGCATTGTTCACAGCGACGAACGTCGCGCCTTCTGTCTCCGCCTGCGCGTTCGCGCCGCCGAACGGAGCTCCCGGTTTCACTCCGGTTAGGCTGTCCTGCGCGGTGACGGACCCGAACGGACACGCGGACGTCAAATCCGTCTCGGCTCCCGATCCCGACGGAGTATTCGGAGCGGCTCCTCTGACATTGACGCGGGTTGGCGCGACGGATGTTTATGAGTCTTCCGCGCTGACTGTTCAGTCCGTCGCTCAATTGACTTATGATTTCACCGCGACGGCGACCGATTTCAGCGACGCTACGGCAAGCCAGACAAACGTCCAGTTTCAAGTGACAGGCCTTCTTTTCCCGGACTCGCCTGCTATAACAGACGCAGACGGCGCGAACGGCGCGATAACCGTCACGCTTGTCGCCCCGACGCTCAACAACGCGGGGCTTCCTCTAACGAATCTAGCCCAGCATTCGGTGTATGTGTCGGCGACGCCCGGAGGCCCGTACGCGGCGGCGGGGTCGGTCGTTTCCACAGTCCCCGGCGCGACATACCAGTTCGTCCACAACGGCCCGTTCACATGGTATGACACTTATTGCTATGTGGCGACTGCGGTGGATTCCGACGGCGGCGAGAGCGTGTATTCCAACGAGATGTGCGCGGTGGCTCAGCCCCCGGCGTACAGCCCCGGAAAGACATGCGCCCAGTTGCCCGGCGACATCTACATCGCCCCGGACACTCCCGGCTACGTGAACAGGCCCACAGGAGTGTCAATTGGCGCTCCATCCCCGAGCGGCTTCAACTACGTGTACATCGCTGACAATCACAACAACCGCGTGTCCGTATTCGACGAGGACTGCAACTTCTACGAGACTTGGGGAGAATACGGCAGCGAGGACGGCAACTTCAAAAAACCCAACGCCGTCCTGTACCAAGCCGGGTTCGTATATGTGAGCGACTCGATAGCGAGGATACAGAAATTCGACGCGGCGACTGGAACTTTCGTTTCGAAGGGAAGCGTCGTAGGTCCGTGGAAGATGGCCATGCTGCCCTCAGGCTCGATGCTCGTGGCGACGTATTACAAGAAGCTCTCAGTTTTTGATCCCAACTCTATGACCGAGGACACGGGGGCGGCGGCGACCGTCCCGGATTCCAACGGAGTGATTTACAACCCGTCTAACGGGCTGGTCTATGTCTCCGACAAAGTGAATCACGTTGTGATGGCCTACACGACAGTCGGAACGCCGCAGCCGGCTAACAACATCGGATACGGCGCGGGCAGCGGGTTCGGACAGCTTGACACTCCCGCCGGACTGGCCGTTGACAGTTCAGGCAACATATATGTGGCAGACAGCGGAAACGACAGAATTCAGATATTCAGTCCGTCCAACCAATTGATAAACACTATCGGCTCGAATGGCGCGGGGCCGGGACAGCTTAGAACTCCGTACGACGTGACGATATCGTCCGCCACCGGACTGGTGTGGGTCACGGATTACCTGAACCAGCGGTTCACAGGATACGCCCCGCCGCCCTGATAAAGCGCGGAGCGCGCGCGCCTGTTCAATGTCGCTCGTTTTCGGGCGGTATAATGACGGATTCGAGTTTATAACCGATATCTGCGGCGGGCGGTCAGCTTTTTTTCGCGGCAGGCCGTTTCGCGGCGGTCTTTTTCTTCTGCCACCGTTTAGCCACGAAGGCTTCCACCTGCGCAGGCTCCTCGAAAAGAATCTTGGAGTCTTTGCCTCTCCGGTTCTGCGTGCAGGTGTCGGCTTCGTATTCACGGCAGATGTATGGCCTGTTTTCGTAATCCGCGCAACGGTTGTCTTTGAGGAATTTGCAGGGAGACTCGAATTCGAGCACCCAGTCGTCCTCTAAGTCTTTATAGACCGCCACGTTGTGATGCGAAACCAGCCAGCGGATGTCCTCGAAATCCGATTTCGAATTCGGGGCGTCGATTACTATCGCGGCGTATCTGCAGCAGCTCGCGTTGCATTTGTCCGGAACACACTTCTTCATGATCGTTATGCCTCTCCTGATTGTTCGCGCCTCGCTGTTGAGAATCGCGAAAAAACCAAAGACATTATAGCGGACGCCCGCTCAGGGTAAAGAGGGATTTTAAAACGTCCGGCGGAGCTTGAATCAGAGTTTCGAGCCGGAGTAGAGCACCGATTTGTCCAGCGGTATGTAGAACGTGGCCGCGATCTTCAAGTCCTCGGCGGTGTTGTTCGGGAACGACACCACCTCAGTGACCACGCCCTTGGCTTTCAACATGTGTATCAGGTCGCAGAAATCCCCGTCGCCGGACACGAGAACCACAGCGTCCAGCCGTTCGGCCATAGCTATGGTGTCGATAGCGATCCCCATGTCCCAGTCGCCCTTCGCCGTGCCGTCCGGCCTGACTCGCAGGTCCTTGGATTTGATTTCGTAGCCGATGCCCGTGAGGATGTTGATAAACCCCGATTGGTCGATGTCGGGCGTCTGCACGATGTATGCGATAGCCCGGATGAGCTGTCTGTCGTTCAGGCAGATGTTGAGAAGTTTTGTGAAGTCGACTTTCGCGTGATGTTGATATTTCGCGGAATAAAACAGGTTCTGGACATCCACGAAGATGCCCACTCTTTGAGCTTTCAGCGACATTTAATAGCGCCTCCGGTGAGTTCAATGTAGTTTTTAAGCGAGATTGCGGTTGTGATATTCATTGTTCGTCGTTAAGAAAAAAAGCCTCCTGACGCTCTTTATGAGCGATGGAAATTGTTTCGCTGTCGAGGAAATCGATGTCGGCCCCTCTGGGGAGGCCGCGCGCGGGCCTCGTCAGCTTTATGCCGGTGTTCTTCAGCCTTTTCACGATGTACGCCGCCGTGGATTCCCCTTCGAGAGTGGGGTTGGTGGCGATTAGAACCTCCTTTATGCCGCCTGCGCCTGCCCGGCTGAACAGCGAGGCGAGATTCAGTTTTTCAGGCCCTGATCCGCGCGTGTAGTTTATCGTGCCGCCGAGCACGTGGTAAACGCCCTCGTGGCTGCCTGAGCTTTCGAAAGCTATGACGTCTTCGGCGCTCTCCACCACGCAGACGAAAGAGCGGTCGCGAGTTTCGTCCGAGCAAATTTCGCAAGGGTCCTGCTCGGTGTCTATGCCGCAGACGGAGCACGGGCGGATGGCTTTCTTCGCCCTTACGATGGCGCGGCCTATCTCTCGCGCCTCCTCGTAGTCCATTGCGAGCACCGCTTCCGCCATGCGCCGCGCCGACCTCGGCCCGACTCCGGGCAGTTTGCGGAGCGCGTCTATGAGCTTTTGCAACGAAAGGGGTCTTTTCATCCGTAAGAGCGCCGTTCGGACGTCACATCGGCGGAAATTGCAGTCCGGGGATCTTCGGCAGCATGTTCGCCATCGCTCCCATCTTCGACTGCGAGAACTCCTCCGCTTTTTTCATGGCGTCTCTGACCGCGAACAGCACGAGGTCTTCTAGCATCTCCACGTCCGAGGGGTCGACCGCCGACGGGTCTATCTTCACCTCGAGGATGTCCCTCGTTCCGTTCACCTTGCAGGTTACTTTGCCGCCGGGGGCGCTGCCTGTGATGCGGGCCTCGTCCAGTTCGGCCTGTATTCGCGCCATATCCTCCTGCATCTTTTTCAGGAGTCCTCCAATATTTCCCATATCGAACGACATGCGTTTTCTCCAGTAGTTATATTTCCCGGCCTTCGGGAAAAACCTCTTCAAAAGTGTCAAAGAGAGAAAGTTCCCTCGACTTGGCGGGTTGCGTCGTAAGGAAGTCGTCAGGGTCGGCGGGGGCGGGGGGGTCCGCCGGCTTGGCATCGGGAGCCTGCGCGCGCGGCGCGGCAGCCTTCTGCGGCGCGGTCGCCTCTTTTTTTGCGGTCGCTGACGGCTTGGCGGAATCGTCCGCCTCAATTTTCACGCTGTATGCCGCGCCGCCGGCTTTCTTTATCGCCGCCTCGATTATGTCGATATTTTTTTTCTCAGACAACATTTCGGCGCTTAACGCGTTCTCCGCGCCGAAGCGCACGCTCAGGACGCCGCCGTCGATATTGCGCGGCGCGCCTTTGGCGAGCATGAAATACACCGGCATGTAAGTTTCCCGAACCGACTTAAGCACGGCGGGCCACGCGGCTTGAAGCGATTTCAGGGCCGGATCGTCCGTCTGAGGCATGGGGGGCGGCTGCACATCCGACCTTAGCTCTGTTTTAGCCTGAGCCGAAGGGCGAGAAGGCGGAGACGCTTTCGCCTCGGCGTGCGGGGCAGGGCGCGGTTCCGCAGGGGGAGGTTGCTTTTCAGACACACTCGAAGCCTCTTTCTCAAGAGACTCCTCCGCCGGTTCGGGGGCCGGTTTCGTCGCCGCTCTTGCGGGAGCGGACGCGGACGGCGCGTCTTCGAGAAGCTTCGGGCCGCCTATCATGTTCGACATCTTCACCAACAGTATCTCAAGCACTATCCTCGGATACGTTTCCCACCTTATCCTGTCCTCGACGCGCGATATCTCCGTCAGCAGCTCGACGATTGTTTCCCGCGAAACCGTCTTGGCGTGCCTGCCCAACGTCTTCAGATCCTCGTCCGACAGAGCGTCCGACAGCGGCTTGATTCTCTGTTTGACAAGATAGATGTCCCGCATGTGCTCCATTATGAGGCGGATGAAAAGGTTGAAGCTCTTCCCCGCGTCAAAGAACTTGCCGAACACGTCGAAAGCGGCGGACACGTCGCCCTCGAAGATGGCGTTTATGAAACCCGCTATCTCCTGCCTCTCCGGCATGCCGAACACTTTGGAAACGTCGTCGAGAGAAATGGAGCCTTCGCTGAACGAAACCAGTTGGTCGAGGATGCTGATGGCGTCGCGCATCGAGCCGTCGGCGGTCTTGACCACAACGCGCAACGCGCCGTCGTCGATGCCGCAGTTTTCCTTTTTCGCGATTGAGCGTATGTGGTCCATAATCTCGATATCGGTGAGCCGCCTGAACTCGAAGCGCTGGCAGCGCGAAAGGATTGTGGCCGGAAGCTTCTGAGGCTCGGTGGTGGCCATGACGAACATGACGTGGGCGGGAGGCTCTTCGAGGGTTTTAAGGAGGGCGTTGAACGCCTCTTTTGTGAGCATGTGAACTTCGTCGATGATATAGACTTTGAAGCGGGCCTGAATGGGAGGTATGCGCACTTTTTCCCGCAGGTCGCGGATATCGTCGATGCCCCTGTTGGAGGCGGCGTCTATCTCGATGACATCGAAGAGGCTGTCTTTGGCGACCGCGAGGCAGACGTCGCAAGCGTTGCAAGGAGTGGCCGAAGGGCCTTTTTCGCAGTTGAGGGATTTGGCGAGTATGCGGGCGGCGCTGGTTTTTCCGGTTCCGCGCGGCCCGCTGAAAAGGTAGGCGTGCGCCAGCCGGTTGCGCTCGATCGCGTTCTTAAGCGTGGTTGTGATGTGTTCCTGCCCGACGAGGTCGTCGAACGTTTGCGACCTGTACTTGCGGTAGAGTGATATGTACCCCATGTCGCTCCTGACTTTTTAGAACGGAAGGCCGAGAAGAGAAAGAGACCGTGCACCGGATTCCGACAACTTCCCACCCGCGCTATCCTCGACAGTTGACTCAGACCAAGTTTGTCCGCGGCACAGAAGCGTGTCCGCTTACCGCTGCTACCTTCCGGTCCTGACGGGGTTCACAGTCGCCCCTTGCGCGGGACCCGGTCCTCAACGCCACTTATCGAGGGCGGACCGGACGGAACAGCGCCTCGACCCGGAATTCAACCCCGCTATAGCGGGTTGCGGGCTACAGGGTACCGCTAACACCCCGTCTAGCACGGTCCGTTCCTCTTCTCCGCCTCTTATCGGCTTTGTCTGCGCCGCTTTTCCACGCGGCTCCGCTTCCTCGCTCCGCTTTTCTTTTTGCCGGGCAATCAATTATATTATACGCGCCGCCCGCGTTCAACACTATCTCAACCTTATCTGGGACGGCTGGAACAAAAAGAATGAGAATAGGCGTCATCGACATCGGAACGCACACCTCCCGGCTGGCGCTTTTTGAAGCGACCTCCCCCGCCGGGCCTCTGCCCGCTCCGTTCGCGGAAGTCAACTTCATCACCCGGCTGGGCGAAGGGTTGTCGGCTTCGGGCATACTCTCCGAGAGCGCGATGGCTCGAACGCTGGACGCGCTGACTGTTTTCAGAGGAGAATGCGACGCCGCGCGCGCGGACATCGTGGCGGCGGTAGGAACAGCCGCTCTGCGGACGGCTGCAAACTCCGCGGAGTTCATCCGCCGCGCGCTCGACGCCGGAATCGCCGTCGACGCGATATCGGGCGAGGATGAGGGCGCGCTTTCATTCGCCGGCGTTGCGGCGGGCTTTGACGTTCCTCCCTCGCGGCTGCTTGTGATAGACGTCGGCGGGGGAAGCACGGAGTTCACCTTCGGGGCGGGATGCGACCGCTCGGCGGGGGTCAGCCTCGACATCGGCGCGGTCTCTCTGAAAGAGCGGCACATCGCGTCCGACCCGGCGACGCCGCTGGAACGAGAATCGATACAAAGGCGCGTCAAGGCGGAAATAGAGGCAAGAGTATTGCCGATAAGCGAACCTGACGCGGTCTGCGCGGGCGTCGCCGGATGCGTCACCACTCTTGCGATGATGGACCTCGGACTGGAAAAATATGACGCGGCGAAAGTTCACGGCCATGTCCTGACCGCAGAGGGCGCGCGACTCCAGACGGACAGGTTATTCTCGCTTGATGTGGCGGGCAGGAGGGCGGTTCCGGGGATGGAGCCGATGCGCGCGGACGTCATTCACGCGGGCGCGGAACTTGTCTGCTCCGCTATGCAAGTTCTCGGCATCAGGGCGATGCGCGTCTCGGAGACCGACATCAGGCACGGGCTGGCCTTGCGCGAACTGCGCCGCGCGGGGTTTTGTAAATGAAGTTCGGAGTATAAAATATTATGAGCGAAGCCGCGCGAAGCGGCCAGCGCAAAGGAGATATACGTGAGCGCAATCGAACGTCCGTCATGGGACGACTATTTCATGAAAATCACGCGCGACGTCGCCACCCGCTCGACTTGCGTCCGGCGCAGCGTCGGCGCGATTATCGTCAAGGATAAAAGAATGCTCGCGACGGGATACAACGGCGCGCCGTCAGGGCTTGAGCATTGCGAGACGCGCGGCTGCCTGCGCAACTCGATGAACATCCCTTCCGGCGAAAGGCAGGAAGTGTGCCGGGGCCTTCACGCCGAACAAAACGCCATCATACAAGCCTCGCAATATGGTTTCTCCATCAACGGCTCAACTATGTACTGCACGAACAAGCCGTGCATCACCTGCGCAAAAATGATTATCAACGCCGGCATACTGAAAGTTGTGTTCGAGGGCGACTATCCGGATCAGTTGTCCATCGAGATGCTTGAGGAAGCGGGCGTGCGGATGGTCAAATATCCCGGAGCAGAGAGCAAACCATGAAAACGCAGCGCGCGCGTCGCGCCGCCCTGTTTCTGTATTGTTGCGCCATATTCGCTCTTTCCTCGCGTCACGGATATCCTGAAATCGAAAGACATTTTCCCTTGTGGATGCCCGATCCCGGCATATTCGCGCACTTCATTATTTTCTTAGGACTCGGCCTTGTCGCATGGAATACGTTCAAACATGAACAAGCGGCATGGCTCAACCGGCGCGCCGCAATGGCCGCTTTTGTTTTCACCGCTCTTTACGGCGTCACGGACGAAATTCACCAGTTGTTTGTTCCGGGGCGCAATATGCAGGCGCGCGATTTTGTGATGAACACCCTCGCCGCTGCGGCGGCGGCATACTATTCGTCTCGCCGCGCCGTCCGCGTTTCCGCGCCGGAGAGCGAAAAGCCTTCTTCTGTCGCTGAATGACAACTATCAGGCGATGGAGCCTGAAATGAGGAGTTCGAGGAGCTTGTGTCCGCCGGGGACGTAAAGGCCGGTGGCGGAGGCGGTCTTTTCGGAGAACGCGGCGGCTCCGCAGGGAGCGATGCCGGGGGCGACCGCAATGAAGGGAACCGGGTCGGACGTGTGGGTGCGGATGCTAATCGGAGTCGGGTGGTCGGGCAGGACGAGCAGGGCGCAGTCGCCGCGTTCCTTCGCGCGTTCGGCGATAGGGCCGACCACGAGCCGGTCAAATCTACGGATGCCTTCCATCTTCATCTCAAGGTCGGCCATGTGCGCAGCTTCGTCTATTCCTTCCACGTGGACGAGAACGAATTCGAGGCGTTCGAGCGCTTCGAGAGCGGCTTCTGTTTTTCCCTCATAGTTGGTGTCAACCATTCCTGTGGCGCCGGGGATTTTCAGTATTTCTAGACCGGCGATGACGCCCAGCCCCTGAACGAGGTCGACGGCGGAGATGACCGCGCCGGAAAGGCCGAATTTTTTCGAATAAGGCTCGCCAGCGGGAGCGCCGCCGCCGCTCCACGGCCATATCATGTTCGCCGGCTGCTTGCCTGAGGCTCTGCGCGCTCTGTTAATTTCGTGATCTTCAAGAACAGCGCGGGATTTTTCTATAAGAGCCAATAGGGAGTCCGCGCCGGGGCCGGAGGGCAGCCAGTCCGCCCACCTGTCTTCGAGATGGTCGTGAGGCGCGTGCGAGCGCAGCTTCGAGAAATCTCCCCGCGCCATCAGCAGATTGCGGAAACTGACGCCGTGAATGAATTCCGCGTCGGATGAATCGAGTTGGGATTTTAGAGCGGAAATCAGCCCGCCCGATTCCTCCGTCGAGATGTGGCCTCCGCTGTAGTCGTGGAGCGTTTCACCGTCCGCCGTTATCAGATTGCATCTGAAAGCGGCGAATCCGTCTGGGATGCGCGCCCCGATGCTGGCGGCTTCGATGGGGCCGCGCCCGGTGTAACACTCTCCGGGGTCGTAGCCCATGATGGACATTATGGCGACATCGCTGCCCGGCTCCATGCCGGGAGGCACGTTGCGGGACAGCCCGACCGCGCCGGCGCGAGCGAGCGCGTCCATGTTCGGAGTCTCCGCCGCTTCGAGCGGGGTCGCTCCGCCGAGCGCCTCTATCGGCAAGTCCGCCATTCCGTCGCCGATAAGAACCACTATCTTTTTTATCTTAGGGTCGCGTGTCATTTCGCCGGTCATTTCGTTCCGAAAACGCGGATTACGGACAGCACGCTGAATACGCAGTCGAGCGCTTCGATGCGCTCAAGCGCGTCCGTCATGTTGCCTTCCGAGACTTTGTGGGTTAGCCACACGATTTCAGCTTGGTCGCCTTCGATGGTGTCTTGGGCTACCTGCGCGATGCTCACGCCCTTGTCGCCGAGGCAGCGGCTGATTTCAGCCATGACTCCGGGCCTGTCCTCGACCCGCATCCTGATGTAGAACGCGTTGTCCACGTCGCACACCGAAACGAGTTCGGCTTTTTTGAATATATCAGGGGCATTCGGGCAGTTTCCTTCGGTTGCCACAGTGATGATGTCGCCGACGACCGCGCTGCTTGTGGCGGAAGGGCCTGCTCCCTCTCCGACGAACATCAGCGGCCCTATCGGCTCTCCTTCGATGTAGACGGCGTTCAGCACGTTGTTCACCGCAGCCAGCGGGTGATTCTTCGGAAGCAGCACGGGATGCACGCGCGCGTCCACTCCGTTCTCCCTGTCTTCAAGAACCGCCAGAAGCTTGATGACATATCCCAGCCCGGAAGCGAACCTCATTTCTTCCCGGCTCACGTTGGTTATTCCTTGCCTGAACATCGACGCGGCGTCCACGTGTTTTCCGAATGCGACGGTCGACAGTATGGAAGCTTTGTATGCGGCGTCGAAACCCTCGACGTCGTTCGTGGGGTCGGCCTCCGCGTAACCTCTGGCCTGAGCCTCGGCGAGAATATCGTCGAAAGAAGCGCCCGTTTCGGCCATCTGCGACAGGATGAAGTTTGTGGTGCCGTTGACTATGCCGAGAGCGCGCTTGATCTTGTTGCCGCGCAGGCAGGAGAGCAGGGGATGCAGTATGGGGATGCCGCCGCCGACGCTCGCCTCGAACATGAGGCGCGCGCTGTTCTCGCGCGCGAGCGCGGACAACTCCGGCCCGTGTTTAGCTATCAGTTCTTTGTTCGCGGTGACCACATGTTTGCCTTTTTTGAGGCAGTCCGATACGATGGAGCGCGCCACTCCAGCGCCTCCGATCAATTCTATAACGATTGATATTTCCGGGTCGTCGATGATGGCCGAGGCTTCCGAGCCTAAAACCGCCGGCATGATGTCAATGCCCCGGTCGGTCTTGGTGTCGATGTCCACTATTCTAGTCAGAGACAGAGCGACTCCGGTTTTGGACGTTATCACATCCGAGTTCGCCTTCAGCGCGCGGACGACTCCGGCGCCGATGGTTCCGAAACCGAACAGCCCTATCTTGACTTCTTTCGCTTCCATCTGCGCAGCCTCACAATTCTTGATGTCGCAACCGGCATTGCGGCCAGCCCGGAATCTATATGAGAAAAACCGGGGAACGCGCTTCGGGATTGCGCTCGGCGCGGGGCAGGGCACTTTTCAGCTATCCGCCCGCGTTTTCAGACGGCCTCACTATAGTCCGTTCCCTCTAGTTTTTCAAGGCGGACCGCGCTCGCGACGAACTCCAAGCTCTTGAGCCGGAAGACGAGCGAGAAGTTCTGAGACTCGCCCGGCGCGAACGGTTTAAGTTTCACGTAGAGCCTGTCGCGCACGCGGGATTCCGAGTCGTGCAGAAAGACGAGAAGTCTGTACGCGGGAACGTTCCGGGAGGAGAGGTTGCGCGCGGCTCCCATGAGACGCGCGTCTCCGTCCTTAAGCCGCGACACGGCCAGTTTAGTTATGACGATCGGCTCTTCTTCCATAATCGGCAGAGGCCGCAGCCCGCTACATCTTGCGGAGCCGCCGGCGCAGCGCGTCGTGCTCGGCGAGTATGCGTTTCGGTATGGCGTCGCCGAACGTGTCGAAGAATTTGTCTATGTCTTTGACTTCGCGCTTCCATTCCTCTTTGTCGATTTCAAGCAATCCTTTAAGTTCTGCGGACGACAGATTAAGTCCGGTCATATCTATGTCGCCCGGATGAGGCATGTAGCCGATGGGAGTCTCCGCCGCCTCGCGGACGCCCCTGCAGCGTTCCGCAACCCACGCGAGCACCCTGAGGTTGTCGCCGAATCCCGGCCAGATGAATTTCCCCTTCTCGTCCATTCGGAACCAGTTGACGTGGAAGATGCGCGGCGTTCTCAGCATCCTGTTGCCCATATTGAGCCAGTGACGGAAATAGTCCGCCATGTTGTATCCGCAGAAGGGCAGCATAGCCATCGGGTCGCGGCGCACCTCGCCCTGAAGGCCGAACTGCGCTGCGGTGCGCTCCGACGCCATGGTGGCTCCCATGTAAACCCCGTGCTGCCATGTGAAAGCCTCGTACACCAGCGGAGCCACATGCGCCCGCCTGCCTCCGAATAGTATCGCAGAGATAGGCACTCCGTGGTGATGCTCAATGCGGTTCGTGATAGACGGACACTGCGAAAGCGGAGCGGTGAACCGGCTGTTGGCGTGCGCCCCCAGAACGGGTTCTCCCTTTTCGTTTTTCATCCCCGGCTTCCATTTAAGCCCCTGCCAATTGATTCCGCCCTCAGCAGGCGGCGGGTCGTCGTGTCCTTCCCACCACACCGTTCCGTCTTTCTTCAGAAGCACATTCGTGAAGATTGTGTTCTTGGACACCGTCGCCATCGCGTTCGGATTGCTTTTCGAGTTGGTTCCGGGAGCGACGCCGAACATGCCTGTCTCGGGGTTTACCGCCCAGAGTTGTCCGTCGGAGTCGATCCTCATCCAAGCGATGTCGTCGCCCACCGTCCACACCCTGTAGCCCTTTTTTTTCAGGGCTTTGGGAGGAATAAGCATGGCGAGGTTGGTTTTTCCGCAAGCGCTCGGGAACGCGCCCGCCACGTATATTATGCGTCCTTCAGGGTCTTCGACTCCGAGGATTAGCATGTGTTCAGCCAGCCAGCTTTCCTGCGCGGCCAGATAGCTCGCTATCCTCAGCGAGAGGCATTTCTTGCCCAGCAGCACATTGCCGCCGTAGCCGGAGTTCACGCTCCAGATGGCGTTGTCTTCGGGAAAGTGAAGTATCAGCCTTTTGTCGATATCGAGTTGGGCTTTGCCGTGCAGACACTTCGTGAACTCGCCGTCCGTGCCCAGCGCGTCAAGAACGCGGGTTCCCACCCTCGTCATTATTATCATGTTGAGGACGACGTATATGCTGTCCGTCAGCTCGATCCCTATTTTGCTGAACGGAGAACCCACCGGCCCCATCGAGAACGGTATAACATACATCGTCCGCCCCCGCATCGAGCCGGAAAAATACTTCGAGGCCGTGGAGTACGCCTCCTTGGGGTCCATCCAGTTGTTGTTCGGACCCGCGTCGTCCTTCTTTGTCGTGCATATAAAAGTGAGGTGCTCGGTCCTCGCAGTGTCGTTCTCAGCCGTCTTGTGATACACGCAGCCGGGCAGTTTTTTCTGGTCGAGCCTGACTATTTCCCCGGTCTTGATCGCTTCCTCTTCGAGTTGTTTGCGCTGTTCCTCTGAGCCGTTGATCCACACGATGTCGTCCGGCTTGCACATGGCCGCCATCTTGTTGACCCACTCAATGAGTTCCCTGTGATTCGTGTGTTCGCTTTTTACCATCGCCTATCTCCTTTATTCTGAGGCTTTTAGCCTAGACCAGTATTGTAATTACAGAATCGCAAATTGTCATATCCTAAAAATAACTCCTGTGGAGTCATCCCCACAGCAGCGTTTGCGCGCGCGATTTTTGCGGAATTAACGACCCGATAAGGACCGCCGCGTTGGGTTCGGATAATCCCGCTCAGGAGCGGGAATTATTCTCGCGCAGGCAGGTGGGAACCCGGTTCTCTTGTTTTTTCCCGTTTTCGTACATCAACTTTTCCAGATGAAGCTGCTGAGGAATGGGAATGGGATATTCTTCGGTAAAGCAGGCCGAGCAGAAATTGTGTCTGTCCATGCTCGTCGCCTTGAACATCCCCTCCTCGCTGATATAGCTGAGGCTGTCCGCCCCCAGCATTTCCTTTATCTGTTCCACGCTCAACTGAGAGGCCACAAGCTCCTCCCGCGAAGCGGTGTCGATTCCATAAAAGCAGGGGAACTTGACGGGTGGCGAACTGACCCTCACATGCACTTCCGTCGCTCCGTTGGCCCTCAGCAGGCTTACTATCTTGCTGCTGGTGCTTCCCCGGACGATTGAATCGTCCACCATAACGACCCGCTTTCCCCTGATGTTGTCCGAAAGCGGGTTCAGTTTCATTTTGACGCCTAGTTCGCGCATCTCCTGATTCGGCTGGATGAACGTTCGCCCCACGTAGCGGTTCTTTATCAGCCCGTCGACGAACGGAATTCCGGACGCCTGCGCGAAACCGATGGCGGCGGGAGTCCCCGAATCAGGCACGCTTATCACCACATCCGCGTCAGCCGGAGACTCGGCGGCGAGTATCGCCCCCAAGTTCCTTCTCACCGTGTAGAGAGTCTGGCCGAGCATCACGCTGTCCGGCCTCGCGAAATAAATGAACTCGAATATGCAGAGAGCCTCCCGTTGAGGCTTTGTGTATTCCACGGATCTGACGCCGGAGTCGTCTATCACTACCAGTTCGCCGGGTCTGATTTCCCTCTCGAATTGCGCTCCGATTATATTGAACGCGCAGGTCTCGGACGCCACCGCCCAGTTGTCGTCGCCAAGTTTTCCGAGACAGAGAGGGCGGATTCCGAATGCGTCCCGCGCCGCGAAAATTTTCCCTTCGCACAGCGCGACGATGCTGAACGCTCCGCGCGCTTGTCTGAGCGAGTCTGCGACCGCCTCTTCTGCGGTCGGCTTGTCCGACATCGCTATCATCTCCGCTATCACTTCAGTGTCCGAGGACGTTGAGAATTCGACTCCCTGTTCCTGCAACTCTTCGCGGAGAGTCGCGGTGTTCACCAAATTGCCGTTGTGGGCGACCGCCACCTGTCGGCGGTATTTAGGCTTGCAGTCTTTCGACTGTCTTATCACATCCGAGCCGGCAAGAATCGGCTGGGCGTTCGCTTCGTTGCTGGAGCCGGTGGTCGAATATCTTACGTGGCCCACCGCCATTCTTCCTTTGAGAAGTCTGAGTATTTTTTCGTCGAACACGAGCGTCACAAGCCCCATGTTCTTATAGCAGACGATTTCCTTGTCGCTGTAAACCGCTATGCCCGCGCTTTCCTGTCCTCTGTGTTGAAGAGAGAAAAGCGCGAAATATGCGAGTCTGGCGACATCTTTGTCCGGAGCGTGAAGAGCAAAGACGCCGCAGGCGTCCTTCATTTTATCCTGTTCAAACCCTGCTTTCATCTTCTACCTCGTAGGTCGAATAGAAATAAGGGGTCATCGCTTCGAACTCCGCGCCGCATGTGTCCACAAGCTTGTACGTCGGCAACACATTCTTCTTCTTTCTTATCTTCCGCATCTGGATTTCGTCCACGCCGAAAATCCGTCCGAGCTGCGCGTCCGAGAATCCAAACTGTTTCGCTCTCGTCAGAGTTTCTTTCGTCAGAGCGGCGACGCCCTTGTTCGCGATCGATTCGATTTCACCCTCAAAATCGACAATCTCCCGCATATTATAAAGAAACCAAGGGTCAATCCAACTCAATTTGTGAATATTTTCCAGACTCATCCCTTTTTTGAGCGCATGCTTGATATATAGTATCCTGTCCGGGCCGGGCATTCGGAGCTTTTCCTCAATCTGCTCGACCGTTGGATCCGTTTTCAGATCGTCCAGTCCGCGCAGCCCGGTTTCCATCGAGCGCAGTCCCTTTTGCAGGGCTTCCTTGAACGTTCTGCCTATCGACATCGCTTCGCCGACCGATTTCATCTGTGTGGTGAGAATTTGCGACGCGCCTGAAAACTTCTCGAACGTGAACCTCGGAATCTTAACCACGCAGTAGTCTATGGTCGGCTCGAAACACGCCGGCGTCTTTTTCGTTATGTCGTTGGCTATCTCGTCGAGGGTGTACCCGACGGCCAGTTTCGCCGCTATCTTCGCAATCGGGAATCCGGTTGCTTTAGATGCCAGCGCCGAACTGCGCGACACGCGCGGGTTCATCTCGATTATGATCATCCTGCCGTTCGCCGGGTTGAGCGCGAACTGGACGTTCGAGCCTCCCGTGTCCACGCCGATTTCCCTCAGGCACGCTATCGCCGCGTCCCTCATCTTCTGGTATTCCCTGTCAGTCAGAGTCTGCGTCGGAGCCACCGTTATGCTGTCCCCGGTGTGAACCCCCATCGGGTCGAAGTTCTCTATCGAGCAGATGATGACCGCGTTGTCCTTGCAGTCGCGCATCACTTCCAGTTCGTATTCTTTCCAACCCAGAAGGGATTCCTCGATGAGGACTTCATGAGTCATGCTGGCGGCAAGCCCGGCCTGAACCTGCGCCTTGAATTCGTCCAAATTGTAAGCGACCCCGCCGCCCACTCCGCCCATAGTAAAGCATGGTCGAATAATCGCCGGGAACCCGACGCGCTTGATCGCCGCCAGCGCTTCCTTGAGGCTTCCGACTTGGGAGGAGCGGGGCAGGTCGAGGCCGATTTTCTTCATCGCCTTCTTGAAGAGGTCTCGGTCTTCGGCCTTTTTTATCGCGTCGATTTTCGCTCCGATAACTTCGACGCCGAACCTGTCCAGAGCGCCACTTTCGGCCACAGCCACCGCCGCGTTGAGCGCTGTCTGTCCGCCTAGCGTGGGCAGCAGCGCGTCCGGCCTCTCCCGCTCGATTATCTTCTCTATCACTTCCGGCGTTATTGGCTCGATGTAAGTCGCGTCCGCCATCATCGGGTCCGTCATTATCGTCGCCGGGTTCGTGTTTATCAGCACGACGCGGAACCCCTCGGCCTTCAACACCCGGCACGCCTGCGTTCCGGAGTAGTCGAACTCGCACGCCTGCCCTATGACTATCGGCCCGGACCCGATTACCAGTATGGATTTTATGTCAGTTCTTTTCGGCAACGTTTTCTTCCAGAAGTTTTATGAATTCCCCGAACAGGTACTCCGAGTCGCGCGGCCCGGCCGCGGCTTCGGGGTGATACTGCACCGAGAACGCGGGAATCTTTTTGTGCCTGAATCCCTCGAGCGTTCCGTCGTTCAGATTTATGTGCGTGATTTCGATTTTCTTCGGATCTAGCGATGCCGGGTCGATGCAGAACCCGTGATTCTGCACTGTTATCTCCACAGAGCCGGTGAGTAGGTTTTTTACAGGGTGGTTTGCCCCCCTGTGGCCGAACTTCAGCTTGAAAGCGTTGCCTCCCAGCGCCAGACCTAGAATCTGGTGGCCGAGGCAGATGCCGAATGTCGGCAGTTCCCGCGCGAGCATCGCTTTTGCCGTGTTCACCAGATATGGCAGGTTGGGGTCTCCGGGGCCGTTCGAAAGGAAGAAACCGTCGGGTTTCGACTCAAGTATGTCTTCCGGGGCGGTCCCGGCGGGGAAGACCGTCACAGCGCAACCGTGAGATTCCAACAGCCGCAGAATATTCATTTTGATGCCGCAGTCGAGAGCTGCGACCTTATATTTGCCTTTTTTTGACCACCGGTACGGGCCTTCGGGAACCACTTCCCGAACCAAGTCGCGCCCCACGATATTCGGAGCCGTCCTCGCTTTCTTCACAAGGCTCTTCACGTTGAGGTCTTCCGTCGATATTACGGCGGTCATCGCTCCCGCGTCCCTGATGTGTTTCGTCAGCGCCCGCGTGTCGATCCCCTCTATGCCCACCACATTCTGTTTTATCAGGAAATCCCCCAGCGAGCAGGTGGCGCGCCAGTTGCTGACTATCTTGCTGTATTCTTTCACCACGAAACCGCTCATCCATATCCGGGACGACTCGTGGTCTTCCTCGTTTATCCCGTAATTGCCGATAAGCGGATACGTCATAGCCACGATCTGGCCTCTGTAGGAAGGGTCGGTGAGCACCTCCTGATAGCCGGTCATGCTGGTGTTGAAAACGGCCTCTCCGAAGCTTTCGCCCCGCGCTCCGAAGCCCTCGCCGTGAAAGGCCGTTCCGTCCTCTAGAGCAATAATCGCTTTCATAGTCACCGCTATTATACGGCCCGCGCGGGGCGTGTCCACATCCGCGCCTCGCAATAAAATTAAACGGCAAGATGGGCCAAAAATAATAAACGGCAAGCCGTGAAAAGCGATTTGCCAGCCTATGTGGAATATGATTCTGCGGCGGCGGGCGCGGAAAAAAAGATTGCCGTTAATCGCGGCATAAATCTCTTTTAGTTCCCGCGCTCAGCCGTCAAGCCGTTCGAGGACTATCTTCAATATCCTTCTTATTGGTTCCGCGGCTCCCCACAGCAACTGATCGCCCACCGTGAACAGGCCGAGGTATTCAGACCCCATGTTGAGTTTTCTGATCCTGCCCACCGGCACGCCCAGCGTTCCCGATACTGCCGCAGGCGTCAGCTTTTTTCTCGTTTCCTCTGGATTGTTCGGAACCACGCTGACCCATTCGTTGGCCGACTCGATAATGTCTGTCAGTTCGTCGAGAGGAACGTCTTTTTTCAGTTTGACGGTTATCGCTTGGCTGTGGCTGCGCATCGCGCCCACCCTGACGCATATCCCGTCCACGGGAACCGGCGGGTTCAGGCCGAGTATCTTGTTCGTCTCGGCGAAACCTTTCCATTCCTCGCGCGTCTGGCCGTTTTCCATAAGGCTGTCTATCCACGGGATTATGCTTCCCGCGAGAGGGGCCTTGAAATTTGCCGTCGGAAAACCATTGCTCCTGATGACGGAGTCCACTTTGCGGTCGATGTCCAGAATTCCGAACGCCGGGTTGTCGAGCATCGCGCCCGCCGCCCCGTGAATGGCTCCCATCTGGGCTATAAGCTCTCTCATATTATTAGCGCCTGCTCCGGAAGCCGCCTGATACGTCATCGAGATCATCCATTCGACCAGTCCCCGCTCGAACAGTCCCGCAAGCCCCATCAGCATCAGGCTCACAGTGCAGTTTGCCCCGATATAGTTCTTTACGCCGGAGCCGAGCGCGGCGTCGATTACTTTCCGGTTCACCGGGTCGAGAACTAGCACGGCGTCTTTTTCCATCCTCAGCGCGGACGCCGCGTCTATCCAGTATCCGTCCCAGCCTTTTCCTCTCAACTCAGGATAGACTTTCTTCGTGTAGTCGCCGCCTTGGCAGGTGACCACGATGTCGTTGCGCGCCAAGCTCTCTATGTCATAAGCGTCTTCGAGCGGCGCGGAATCGAACCCGCCGAGCTTGGGGCCTTCTCCGCCTTTCTGCGAAGTCGTGTAGCACGTCGGCTCGAAACCTTTGAAATCCCCCTCCGCCTCCATCCTCTCCATGAGAACGGAGCCGACCATTCCTCTCCAACCGGCGAATCCTACTTTAAGCATGTCGCGCCTCCTCAAACAAAGTCGTTATATATTATGGGGAAAGAGAGGAAAAAGAGAAGATTTCCGGCTAAAAAAACGGGTTCGCTCGAAAGAAACCGGGGCGGATTAGCGGGCGCGGAGGCGACTGTCGCGCGCTGATTGAATATGAAGCAGTTTTTTATTATCATATTCATTTGGCGTTCGCGGAGCATGGCGCGTCGCCAACACAAAGGGCAGAGGTGGACATCTTGAAAGTTGAACCGATGGGCGACTGGAAAAGGACGCACACGTGCGGAGATCTCAGAGAGAGCGACATCGGCGCGGAAGTGTGCCTGATGGGATGGGTGAACCGCAGCCGGGACCACGGCGGCGTCATTTTCGTTGATATGCGCGACAGGTACGGCCTTACTCAATCCGTATTCGATCCCGGCGCGGCGGGAGACGTCTTCCCGGTCGGCGAGTCCCTTCGCAACGAGTTTGTGGTTGCGGTAAAGGGAAAAGTGCGCAGAAGGCCGGAAGGGATGGAAAACCCCAAATTGGCCACCGGCATGATCGAGGTTCTCGTGGGCGAGGTCAAAATCCTCAGCGTCAGCGAACCGCCTCCGATTATGGTCAGCGAGGAGGGCGCGGAAGACGAACGCGTCAGGCTCCGCTACAGATACCTCGACCTGCGGCGCCCCCGCATGCAGCGCAACATCATCTTCCGCAGCAATGTCAACAGGATTATCAGGGACTATTTCTTTGACCGCGAATTCCTCGAAATAGACACCCCCGTGCTCTCTAAATCGACTCCCGAAGGCGCGCGCGATTTCCTCGTCCCCAGCAGGCTCAATCCGGGCATGTTCTACGCGCTTCCTCAGTCGCCTCAGCTTTTCAAGCAGACTCTCATGGCCTCCGGCTTCGACAAATATTTCCAGATAGTGAAATGCTACAGGGACGAAGACCTCCGCGCCGACCGCCAGCCGGAACACACCCAGATCGACCTCGAACTCAGCTTCGTCACCGAGGAGGACATCTACGCGCTCATCGAAGGCCTCGTCAGTTCGGTCTTCGAAGGGTCTCTCGGCGAAAAAATTGAGACGCCTTTTCCTCGCTTCTCATACGAAGAAGTGATGCTCAAGTACGCGATTGACAAGCCCGACCTGCGGTTCCCGTTGGAAATAACGGACGTCACCGAAGTCATCCGCGGCTCGGACTTCAAAGTGTTCGAGGGCGTCATAGCGGGCGGCGGCGTCATTCGCGGCATACGCGCTCCCGGCGGCGGCAAGTCTCTTTCCAGAAAACAGATCGACGAACTTATTGCTTTTACGCAAAAACTCGGCTCTACCGGCATGGCTTGGATGCGAGTGACGGAAGCCGGTCTCGAATCGAACATAGTAAAATACTTCAACGAGGAAAAACAGAAGGCCCTCATAGCCGCGTTCGGCGCTCAGCCGGGCGACCTGCTCACGTTTCTCGCCGGACAACAGGCCGATCTGCTGCCGATTCTAGCCCAGACGCGCGTCGAAATCGCCCGCGTCATGGAAATGCCCCCGCTCAAGAAATTCTCTTTCTGCTGGGTCACCGAGTTCCCGCTCTTCGAGTGGGACCCGAAAGAAAAGAGATGGTCTCCCATGCACCACATGTTTTCCATGCCGAGGGACTGCGACCTCGACCGGCTCGAAACCCACACCGGCGAAATCCTCGGCAGGCTGTACGACCTCGTCCTGAACGGCGTCGAACTCGGCAGCGGCAGCCTCAGAATACACGACCCGGTTCTCCAGAAAAGGGTCTTCAACATTATTGGCATGACGGACGAACAGGCGGAAGACCGGTTCGGGTTCCTGCTTGAGGCGTTCAGGCACGGCGCGCCTCCTCACGGCGGCATCGCCCTCGGCATTGACCGCCTTCTCACCGCCATGCTCGGCGAGTCTTCCATCCGCGACGTGATAACTTTTCCGAAGACTCAGGCCGGCACATGCCTGCTGACCGGCGCGCCGTCCACGGTCGACCGCCTTGCTCTCAAAGAGGCAGGCGTCCAGATTATCAAGCAGCGCGCTCAGAGCGAAGCTCAGGCGGGGCCGTCCGTCGATGAAGTTTAATTTCCGCCGGGGCTTGTCCAGCGGCGGCATTAATAAAGAATCGAAGCTTGAAGGAGAGAAACAATGTCTAAAGAATCTTATCCGGACCGCATCAAGAGCCTAGTCGATGAGACTGTGGACAAGATGAACGAGTTGCTCGACGAGTTCAACGACAAAGTCGTCGAAATCGTCAAAGACGCTTCCGACAGCGAACGCGTCGAGAAACTGGTAGACAAGATAGCCGGAGTGCGCAAGGACGTGGCCGACGGAACAGCCGACGTCATCAAAAGCGTCACCCGCGCCATCGTGGACACAGGCGAATCGATCGCCGGACTTATCAAACGCGACGAGGAAGACGACTGAACCGCGCGACGGCTCCGAGGGACGACTCCGGAGCGACGCGACTCTCTCTGTCTAACAGACTAACGCCGCCGGACGTCGGGCGCGGGGCGCGGCGTCCGCGGATGCCGTTTGCGGTAGCCCGGTTTTGCTCCGCTTGGAAAACGCGCGTGTGCTGATTTGCTATATATCCTTTACACCATCCTCGGCTGTTTCATCTGCGCGATAGCGCAAGTGGCGGGAACCGCCGCAACCCGCGATCTGCATCCCGTCAAAGTATGCTTCTTCCGATTCGGCCTCGCAGCTCCCATGTGCTATGTTCTGAGCGTGGCTATGACCGGCGACGCCTTTCCCGATCTCACCCTGCGACAGTACGCCATGACCGCTCTCGTCGGGCTGATTTCGTGGGTGGTCGGAGCCATCATTTTCTTTACCGCCATGAACAAAGGCGGAATGCACCGCGTCGCCCCCGTCTCAAACTCCATCGGAATCTGGACGGTGCTGTTGAGCGTCATTTTCCTCGGAGAAAAATTTCTCCCCATGTTCATCCCCGTGATAATCCTTCTGGGGATAGGCGTGGCGTTCATGGGCCCGGCTCCCAAGAACGGCGCTCACAACTGGCGTCCGGCGATTCCCGCCGCGCTGCTAGTCTCTATTCTCTGGGCTGTCGGCATCATCATCACGAAAATCGCCGTGGCGGGCGTGCCGTACGCCACATTTGTTTTTATAAAGCTGACGGCGGCGGCGGTCGCTCTCGGCGCGATGTACCCTTTCGTCGGCGGAAAAGTCACCCGGAAAACTTTCCTTATCTGCCTGTTGTCAGCGACCACTCTCGTATTTGGCGACACGCTTCTGATGGCAGGGCTGGACGGTCTGCCCGCCTCCGTGTGGGCTCCTCTGTTCGCCACGACAATACCTTTCGGCTTCGTTCTGTCGATAATATTCCTGAAGGAAAATCCGCTGCGCCGCAACTGGCTTGGAATGATTTTCATTTTCGCGGCCGCCGCCATCTGCGGGTATATCGCCGCCGTCGGCTGAGCGCTCGCGTTTTTTTCTCATTTTTTTATAGCACAAACATATACGAATAATTAAGTTAAAAATCCCATTAACTATTTGGTAAAAAGCATCATGCACAAAGAAAAAAAACTTCCTGATTGCCATGAATACTCAGCCAGTGATAAGGCACAATTTGGAGTGCGGCGATGAATGTATGGTCGGAGACATAGGCAACAAGTGTTCGGAGACATAGGCAACACATTTTGGATTGAAAAACAAGGAGGAGAAGGGGCCGCACGCGCAACGCATGCGCGCGCGCGCGATCTCATGCTGTTTTCTCTTTTGCGTTAATTCTATCTGCATTGCAGGCATTCTCCCTTTGCGAGGTCTATGACGGCGACTTGATGGCCGTAGAAGCAAACAGCGTACTCTCAAGAACTTTGAGTGTCTTTCGCCCTCCCCATTCCGAATGCGCGTTCCTGACGCGCAGTATTTCTTTTTCCATTTCTTCGGAAATCATGTTCGGCGAGCGATGCGGACGTCGCGACCTGTCTTTTTGCCATCCTTCGCCCCCGTCGCTGTGTCGCTTAATCCTCTTGTATCCTGTTTTGCGGCTAATGCCGTACCTCTGACACAATTCGTTTATGTTCGCGCCTTCCTGCGCCGCGAGCATCGCGTATTCCTTTCTTTGTTCCATGACCGAGGTCTCTTTCCATGACATTTTTCTCTCCTCCATTCCTTTCCCCTCAAGGAGAGTTTAACTGTTACCCATGTTCCCGAACGAGTGTTACCCATGTTCCCGGTCTATACATGAATCGCCGCACTCCAAATTGTGCCTTATCACTGGCTGAGTATTCGTGGTAATGGGGCTGTTGAAAAAGCTCCGGGC
>DIWT01000026.1 GCA_002435745.1 bacterium UBP15_UBA6099 | reverse complement strand
TAATTACTTATGACCGGCTTAGTAATTAAGGCGATGAATCGAGGCGCTTCAAATCGCGCGGTTTATCCGCATGAGTTTTACCGACTTAGGCAAATGTCGAGCGCGCCAACCCAATAAATGCAAAGGCTTACATAATAATAGCAAAGTATTCATGATATGTCAAGCGCAAATATTGTTTGGTGAATAATAGTGTAAGCCAACTCAAATAAGCGCATCAACGAGAAAAACTCTTTTAAATGATTATCATCTGGCATCCTCTATAGCATAGGTCTTAGCATGATAACGCATTGTATGATTAATCACTGATTAATCGATGGGACCGACGAACCGGGACGATTTTTATAGCAGCGAACTGCTTCGTTGCCGCCGAATTATTTTGTTAATGAACCTTATGTTCTATTCAATGCAAAAATGCGCCTTGCGCCTCGCGTTTCATCCGCTCTGAACAATCGCTCCAGAATCCTAATTATGGATTCGGGTTTATTCCAGATCGAAGACGGCCAGAGGGGAGTATTCCGCGCCGGAGGATTTTAGGTCGCTTTTATAGAATGAAACGCGCGCGGCCTCGAAGTCCGGCATGGCGTGCGCGGGCAGAGAGGCTGGGTCGAAACGGCAGGGGGTTCTGAAGCGGGCGAGGGTAAGGTGCGCGGAAAAGGGGCGGGATTCAGTGGGGAATCCGAGAGGAGCCAAAGCTGATGACAGGCCGGAAGCGAGCGCCCGGACGCTGTCGGCTCCTTTGTCGAGCCCTAGCCACAACACGCGCGCGCCGAGCGCGTTTGGAAAAACTCCAGCCGCGCCGAAACAGGCGGAGAACTTTTTTGCCCGCGCCGCTCCTTGCGCGGCTTCGCGCACATCGTCAATCCTCGACGTTTCTATCTCGCCTAAAAATTTCAGAGTGAAATGAAATCCTTCCGGGCGGGTCCATCTGGCGGCGGGGAAGGAGTTTTTGACGGCTCTCTGATACTTGGAGATGAGAGCTTTCGTGTTTGCTGGGATGTCTAGCGCTATGAATGCGCGGATAGTTTCGGTCATGTGGCGGTCTCCCGGATGTGAATTTTCAGCCTGCATCGATGAAAAAAGCGGGTCATACGCGTTCGGCGACGGCGATTTCCTGCAGGCTGAGAAGTTCTTCGCAGATGTTCGCCGCGTGAGCCGCGTTGTCCACGAGCGCCACGACTTCCATGAGTTGCAGATGGCGTCCGCTCGTGTTGACGTCGTTCGGATACATTATTTCCCCGCCGGATTTCTCGATGATGTTCAGTATCTGTCTCTGGATGTCCTTTGCGGGGAAGAACTTGATCTTGAATCTGGCTGGAAACTTCGACCCCGATGTGTCGCCCCACAGGGCGGGGGTTTTTCTGCCTAGGAATATGGGCCTGCTGCGTCTGTTTCGGCAGTCTTTGCGGTGGACGACGGCTTTTTTAAGACCGCCGTAGACGGCTATTTCGTCGCCGGGCAGAGGGGAGCATATTTCATCTAGATACAGCGAAGACCTCAAAGGTTTATCGAAGATGAAAGCTGCCGGGTCGGCCTCGCCGTCGTAAGCGGGGTGGCCGATGATGCGGGGAGCCTTCTCGAAATCCTCCAGCCGGATTATGCGTTTGTAGAGGGTCCTGACCACTTCCAGAACGAACTGGAGGTTGATTTCTCCTCTGACGATGTTCAGATAGATGTCGTCAATTTCCCTTATCTCGAAGTCGTCGGCGACCATCGAGAGCATCTGCTCCAAGTCTTCGATTCTGTTGGAAGGGCAGAGGCCGGCTTCATAGGATTTTTGGAGAAGCGCTCGACGGCCTTCTTTCACCGCGTCCTCGCGGGGCAGCGCCGTGAGCCGTTTCATTATCTCGTTTTTCGCATAGTCGGTCGAGACGCATTCAAGCCACTCGACCCTCGGCGACGCGGCCTCGTCCGTTATGATCTCCAGATGCTCGAACCTGCCCGGCACATGGCACATCCCCACTTCTTTTTTATTTATAATGGCAGACTTGAACGCGTTGCCGGTTCCCACGCTCATTTTGTACGCGTAGTCGAGCACGGTGGCGGACTCCGGAAGCACCAGCGCGCTGCCGTCTGATGCGAAAACGAAATTTTTCTTTTCTCTGAAAAGGCGCAGATACCTGTCTATCTGTTTTTCCGCGTCCTCGCCTTCCGCAAGGCCGGACTGCTCGCCGATCATTCTCTGGAGGTCTTTGACGCGCTCTTCGAGGAATCCCGGATCGCGCAGAGAACTTCCGGCGGCCAGAAGCGACACCACGCCCCGGCTGTTGGTCAGTCTCATTTCTTCTGTGAGGATGTTTATCGAGATTGCCGCGCCTCCGGGGCCAACCACGATGGTTTCTATCGAGCGCTTGAGGTCGCCGGAAGGGTGATGCATCGTGTCGATGAACCCGTGCACCACTCCGCGCAATTCGGAGTCCCTAGAGAACGGGCTGAAGATTTTGTGGACAACGCCCAGCGCGCGGTAGGCGTCCGGGGTTTCCGCGGTTACGATTTCCAGATGCCCCGTTTTCAGGAGACTTTGAGGTTTCGCCGGGTCGGAAGCCAGCCTGCCGATGAAGTAGGGGGTGTGCGGGACGCGCTCAAGCGCGTATTCCAAGCCGATGTCGTCGAGCGCGGCGCGAAGTTCAGTTTCGGCGGCCTCGAAGACCGCGTTCTCCTCCGGGGCCAACCTTTCCATCATAAGCCCGGCGTCCTCGAATTCATCCGGTTCGAGATACATGAAAGCGGTTTCCCGCATCTCCTCCATCGCCTCGCGCATGCCGAGTCTTTCGGCCATGAGGATGAATATCATCTGCGTTTCGACGCAGTTTTTAATCTGCTTGTAGGCGGGCAGCGCGTGTAGCGTGCTCATGTTGTGGAGCCTGTCTGCCATCTTTATGAGAGCCACCCGGATGTCCTTGGCCACCGCCATGAAGATGCGCATGTAGTAGGCGTCGTCCTCGCTGAAAGTCTCCGGAAGCTCGTACTTTTTTAGTTTTGAGACGCCCTCGACGAGTTGCGCCACAGTGTCGCCGAAAATGGCGCGCAACTGCAACTTGTGGATATTGGGGTCTTCGATGGTGTCGTGCAGGATGCCCGCGGCGACGGTCTCGCTGTCCATGCGCCATTCCACGAGCTGCGCGGCGACTGCCAGAGGATGAACGATGGCCGGCTCGCCGGACATGCGCAGAAAATCGAATCGCCTGTTGCTTTCTAGGGTGAATTCATAGGCCTTGCGGATAGTCTCGAGGCCGCCGTAATCCATGTACTGTCCGGCTTTGATGAGAATGCCGTCAAGGCTGTCCTTGAAAGCGACGGGCATGACTCCTCCGACGCCGCGCGCGGCGTTTATGTTATTCTAGCGCAAAAGCGCTTGTGCCGGATTCTTCTGTTGAAAAATCCGGAGAATCGAATAACCCGCATTGTTTGCCGATGCGGGTTGTTTTAATCGCTGAGCGGACTTGCCGTCGAAGCTGCTAATAATGAACGCGCTAATATATAGATATATTTCTTCTTGAATGAAGGTGAGGAGTTTGATAGTATTCCTGAGAAGCGGTCGGGCGGAAGTCAACGCGGGCCGCGGAGGACGACGCATGGAAAAGACGGACGCGCTTATTCTTGCGGGCGGCACGCTTAGCGAAGACCTGAAGAAATATAGTTCGGGGCATGACAATCGCGCCATGCTCAAAATCGGCGACAAGCGCATGATAGAGTACGTCGTCGACGCGCTGCGCGGAACGCCGGAGATAGGCGAGATCGTCGTGGTGGGGTTGAAGCAGCCGCTGGAAGAAGTCCTCGGCGGCAGGGTGGACGCCGTTCTGGAGTCGAAGCCCGGAATGCTCGACAACCTGAAAATGGGAGTGGAAAGGTTCAAAAACAAAAAGAGAATGTTAGTGGCAACATGCGATATACCGCTGGTGAAACCGGAGATGATCGAAGGGTTTCTTCGGGCTTGCAAAAAAGAGCAGGCTGATTTATACTACCCGATAGTAGAGAAAAAACTTAACGATCAAAAATTTCCTGAGACTAAGCGGACGTATTTCCGCTTAAAGGAGGGCGTTTTCACCGGCGGCAATGTGTTTTTGCTCAATCCGGCGGCATTGCTCGAAAACTGGGGCTACATAGACAGGATACTTGCGGCTCGCAAGAAACCGTGGAAGATAGTCGGGATGTTGGGGTTCGGGTTCATAGTGGGTTTCCTGTTGCATAGGCTGTCAATCCCGGTTATCGAGCAAAAAGTGGAGCGCATCACGGGGTGCAAAGGCAAGCCCGTCATGACGCAATACCCGGAAATAGGAGTGGACGTTGACAAAGAGAGCGATTACCTGCTGGTGAAAAAAGTCCTTGAGTGAGAAGTCGCGGAGATAAAACAAAGCGGCAACGGAAGGCGGCGACCGATTATAAACCGCGCGCGTTTCGGGCGCGGCGAAGGCCGCCAACTCATCAAGGGGTGATACCAGATGGAAATCACGGAAGTTCGCATTCGCAGGCATCGCTCGGAGGATGGAAAGCTTAAAGCTTTCGCGTCGGTGGTCTTTGACGGGTCGTTCGTGGTTCACGACATGAAGATCATCGAAGGCGTGAGAGGGCTGTTCGTGGCGATGCCGAGCAGGAAGAGACCGGACGGATCCCACGAGGATATCGCCCATCCGGTGTGCAGGGACTTCAGGCAGAAGGTGCAGAACGCGCTCATCGATAAGTACCGCGAAGAGGAATGCGAAGCTCCCGAAGCCCTGTCCGAGCAGCGGGCGCAAGTCTGACGAAGACGGCTCCCCGCCAGCCGAAAATCTCCCGCCTCCGCCCGGAACCTCTCCGGACGGATTGATTATCGCCGACGCGACATTATAATTAAACGCGCTTTGGGGCGTAGCCAAGCGGCAAGGCACCGGGCTTTGGTCCCGGCATCGTAGGTTCGAATCCTGCCGCCCCAGTGGATACGGGCGCGCGGAGCCTGTCCGCTCCGCGATCCCGCCCGGCGATTGCCCGGAGGCGAAAATTTGTCAGGCGGAAACGATATGACGAGCATGCACGGAACCACCGTCGTCGCGGTGCGACGGGACGGAAAAGTCGCCTTCGCCGCCGACGGTCAAGTGTCAATCGGCAACCAGATTATCAAGACGAAAGCGAAAAAAGTCAGACGGATGGCGAACGGGGAAGTCGTCGCCGGCTTCGCCGGTTCGGTGGCCGACGCGCTGACGCTTTTCGAGAAGTTCGACGCCATGCTCGAAAAGTATCAGTCCAACCTGCCGCGCGCGGCTATGGAGTTCGCGCGCGAGTGGCGCACCGACAAATATCTGCGGCGGCTCGAGGCCATGCTTCTGGTGGCGGACAGAACCCACCTTCTCTTTCTGTCCGGCAACGGGGAAGTCATAGAGCCGGACGACGATGTCGCCTCTATAGGCTCCGGAGGCGCTCCCGCGCTGGCCGCCGCGCGCGCTCTTCTAAAACACACGGCGCTCTCCGCAGAGGAGATCGCCCGCGAGGCGCTCACGGCCGCCTCCGAAATCTGCGTTTTCACAAATAACAACATCACAATCGAGACCCTCACATGAATATCGAAAATCAAGACGAAGCGGCCGCGCGGCGGGATATGCTCGTGCCGGCCAGCCGGGACATCTCCGGCCCGGACCTTACCCCAACTCAAATTGTGGATTACTTGGACCGCTACATCATCGGCCAGAAACAGGCAAAAAGGGTGGTGGCGATAGCGTTGCGCAACCGCGCCCGGCGCGCCCGCGTCGAAGGCGAGTTGCAGGACGAGATAATCCCCAAGAACATCCTGATGATAGGCCCCACCGGGGTGGGCAAAACCGAGATAGCTCGGCGGCTTTCAACTCTCATGAGCGCGCCGTTCATCAAAGTGGAAGCCACGAAATACACCGAGGTGGGATACGTCGGCAGGGACGTTGAGAGCATGGTTCGCGACCTTGTCGAGTCGGCCGTAAGGATGGTGAAGAACCGCAAGCGGGAAGCGGTCGAGGCTGCCGCCGAGGCTATGGCGGTAGAGATCATAGTGGACGCGATGACGCACCACCGGCCCCGCCGCAGGCAGTTCCCAGATCAGGAAGAGTTCGCCGCCGCCGAACAGGCTCTAGACGACGATTCCGACCAGATATCCCGGCTCCGGGAGCGGCTCCGCAGAAAAATCTCAGCGGGAGAGATGGACGGAAACGAAATAGAGATAGAAGTTGCCGACTCGCAACCCAAGATGGTGGAGATATTCTCCAACGCCGGGATAGAGGAGATGGGCGTGAACCTGCAGGACATGCTAGGCGGCCTTATGCCCTCGAAGAAGAGGAAGAGAAAGACCACCGTCGCCGAGGCGAAAAAAATATTGACCGCCGCCGAAGCGGAGAAAATGATCGACATGGACGACGCCGCAGCAGAGGCTGTCAAACTTGTGGAGCAGTCCGGGATTATTTTCATTGATGAGATAGACAAAATAGCGGGGCGGGAAAAATCAGGCTCAGGCCCGGACGTTTCCCGCGAAGGCGTGCAGAGGGACATTCTACCCATCGTCGAGGGTAGCACGGTCAACACCAAGTACGGCCCGGTCAAGACGAATCACGTTCTTTTCATCGCCGCCGGCGCGTTTTCGCACAGCAAACCGTCGGACCTGATACCTGAACTTCAAGGCAGGTTTCCGTTAAGGGTGGAACTGGAAAATCTCTCGCGGGACGACTTCAAGCGGATACTGACCGAACCAAAAAACGCTTTGATAAAGCAATATATCGCGCTTATGGAGTCCGACGGCGTGAATCTGACATTCACCGAGGACGGGATAGACGAAATCGCCGACGCCGCTTCGAGGGTGAACAAACAGACAGAGAACATCGGCGCGCGACGCCTGCACACAATGCTTGAAAAAGTCCTCGAAGACATATCATTCAATGCTCCCGACGTGGCGCAAGGGGATATGAAAATTGACAAAAATCACGTTCGAGAAACCCTAAAAGACATCATAGATGATGTTGACTTGAGTAGATATATACTGTAAATTTCTCAGCGGGAGAACAAACCGCCTGAATGGATGACAGCAAAGCCGCAATTGTGCTTCGTCACATAGACAGGATGCCGAGCCTGTCGCCGACAGTGGCCAAGATTCTTCAGGTCGCTAATGATCCCACATCTTCGGCCAACGACCTGAACAAAGTCATCTCTCTCGATCCGGTTCTCGCCGCTAAAGTCCTCAAACTCGTCAACTCGGCGTATTTCGGATTTTCCGAGCAGGTCACGTCCACTGTCAGAGCAATAGTGATGCTTGGCCTGAACACCATTAAGAATCTAGCGGTGAGCACGGCGGCTCTGGAAGCGATGGCAGGCAGCGCCAAGGGCGGACTGGACATGGACGAATTCTGGCGGCATCTGCTCGCCACCGGCGTTTGCGCCAAACTCATCGCAAGAAAAATCGGCATCCACAAGAATTTCCTCGAAGATTTCTTTCTCGGCGGCCTTATGCACGACATCGGCAAGGTTATCCTCAATAGGATTAACCCGGTCGGATACGGAAAAGTCATCGGCGCGGCGAGAGAAAAACAGAAACCGCTGTATCTTTTCGAGACCGCTGTCTTCGGAATCAACCACGGGGAGATAGGGCGGCTGCTCGGAGATAAATGGGGGCTTCAGTCTCAGTTGATAGAGGCGATGAGCAAGCATCACTGTCTGGCTGAAGTCAAAGATGACAACAAGAAGCTTGTGTTCGCGGTGCACATATCGAACAACTACTGCAAGAAGCTTGAAGCCGGTTTCGGGGGGAATGCGTATGTGGAGAAGATAGCCCCTGAGATGTGGCGCGAAGTGGGCCTGACGGAAGACGCGCTGGCCGACATGGAAGGGTTCCTGATGGAGGGCGTCGAGCGCGCGTCGGTGTTTCTCCAGTCGTCGGACAAGAGCTGACGCCGGTAGCGCCGCAGGCGCGCGCGCAATCCGAAAATCACACACACGGAGCAACCTGATGCTTGTAAGATTCTGGGGAGTGAGAGGTTCCATACCCACGCCGGGCCCGAAGACGGTTAGAGTCGGCGGAAACACAGCTTGCGTGGAGATTCAGCCCGGCGGCGGACAGCTTTTTATCATGGACGCCGGCTCCGGCATCCGCGAACTCGGCCTCAACATGATGGGACGCGGCAACATCGGCAGAGTCGACGCCAAAATTTTCCTCTCCCACACCCACTGGGACCACATTCACGGCTGGCCTTTCTTCGTCCCCGCCTTCATCCCCGGCAACAAGTTCTGCTTCTATGGCCCTGTCAACTTCAACGAACGCTTGGAAGACATCGTGGCCGGGCAGATGAAATATTCTTATTTCCCCGTGAAACTCGAACACATGGCGGCTAAAATCGACTTCGTCGAATTGAAAGAGTCCACTTTCGAGGTGGACGGAGTTAAGATAACCGCGAAGTACCTCAACCACCCGATATTGACGCTCGGCTACAGGTTCGAGTACGCCGGCAAAGTGGTCGTCACCGAGTTCGACACCGAGCCTTACACCAATGTGTTCAAGAAAAAAGACAAAGCGGAATCCGGCGGGGACGAAGTGGACGATTTTCTATTCGGCGGCGGCGGAGGCGGCGAGGAAGAAGGCGAGGAAGCCCACGCCGACCAAGTTGTCGACGACATGAACAGGCGCATAAAAGAATTCGCCCGGGACGCCGACCTGCTGATATTCGACGCCCAATACACCAAAGAAGAATACATGCCGCCCGCAGGAGGCATGAACAAAATCGGCTGGGGCCACAGCACTCTCGACGACGCAGTAGAGACCGCCATCACAGCCAACGTGAAAAGGGTGGCGCTTTTCCATCACGAGCCGACTCGCGCGGACAACGCCGTAGACGAGATGGAAAACTACTGCAAAAAGCTCGTTGCCGAGAAGGGCAGGCCGGATATCCATATCTTCGCCGCCCATGAAGGCATGGAAGTTGACGTCTGACAACTTCCACCGTCTTGCAAACGTAGCAAAAGAAGCCATAGAAAAAAGACAAATAGCGCAACCCTGTTGTTTACTCCACGCAAGCAAACCGGCATCGATTCAGAAAAAGAGAGCGCCCATCGCGAATAAGCCGCCCTGTGCGATTCTACATATCAAGCGGCATTTACTTTGGAGAGCGGCGATTCATCGCCGCTTTGCCTTTGCCGGGAATTCATTCCCGCGTATTTTTCGCGTCGCTCGCGTTTAAAGCGGCGATTAATGTATGGACGGAGACATAGGTGACACATTTTAATTTTATGATTCTACCCGCTTAAATGTGTGCCATTCACAAAGCTTTTTCCTTTGTGCATGTTGCTGCTATATCAAATGCAAATGGGAGCTTTCATTTAATTCTTCGTATAAGCGAAAAAGGGGACAGGCAGCGCGTCTCTCAGCGATGCCTGTACCCTATTTTCGCCACCCCCGCCGCCGCCGCAGGAGGCTAGACAGCAGATGGCAAGCGCTGTTTCACACATCAGCAATGTTATTCTTCCGATTCTTCTCAAACTCCCTCATTCCCTCTCTCTCACGGCCCGGGGTGGTAGTCGATGTTGCTTGCACCGACGCCCAGATTCAGAACCGCGCTACCGTCCGCATACATCACGTGTATCTTGTAGTCATCCCCGGTGTAAAATATGAATTGACCGTCGTCCGTCATCACAGGGCCTATAACGTTATCAACCCCCACAGGCGTTGGCCATGCCTGTCTTCCCGTGCCGTCGCTATTCATTACGAATAGATCTGTTCCCCAAGCCCAGTCTTCATTATATGTGAATAGTATTCTGCCATCGGGCAACCATTCCGGATGAAGATTTATCTTCCCATTATTTGTCAGTTTTGTCAGTCCGGTTCCGTCAGAGTTTATCTTATAAATTTCCAAATTCGAATATCCGAGTTCCTGCGCAAATACAATTTGGGTTCCATCTGGTGAATAATTTGCCGTTTGCTTTGATTTTCCCGTAATTGATATTCTTGTAAGGTTGCTACCGTCCGGATTCATTTCATAAAACTCATAAACTCCGAGATATTTGCTTGTGATCAGCAACTTATTGCCATCCGGCGACCAAGCTCTGCTTCCACCCTCCACTCCCAGCACATTCACCCCGGTTCCGTTCGCATTCATGGTTGCTATGTAATATGTCGCCTCGTCCCTGCTCGGATTCGTCGTGAACATTATCTTGTTTCCGTCCGGCGACCACCTCGGTCCGCCATCGTATTCTGGTCCGGTAGTAAGTCTTTTAAGTCCTGATCCTGTATTGTCCTCCAAATTTATCGAAAAGATATCGCTGCTTGGTCCGTTGCTTGCCGAAAACACCACTTTCCCTTCCAACTTCTTTGTTGCTATCGTTACGGTATCCGTGTCGGTTAAATATCCGTCGCTCACTTGCAATTGAAAAACATAGCTCGACTCCGATTCGGGGATAAATGTTGTTCGATTTGCTGTTTCAGCAGACAAACTGACGCTCGGCCCGGATATCTGCGTCCAATGGTATGTTAATGCGTTTCCATTCGGATCGTTGCTCCCGCTCCCGTCAAGTTGATAATATATCTGATGCTGCGAGTAAATATTTGTTAAGCTATATCCGTCATGCGCATACCCCTCATATACGTAATAATTACCGACAAACCATTTAGCGTCTTCGCCAGCATTAGCATTAGGCGGCGCATTGCCCGTAGGGTTCATAACAAATGAAATATTGCTTGTTGCTCCCGCCACAACATTAACCTCAACCGGCGCGACTGTTTCGTATCCGCTCTTTGCAATCGCGACCGCATGAGCGCCGGCAGATATATTGCTGAATGTATAGTTCAAATTCGCCGGGATATTCACATTCGTTTCAACCGCATCTATGATTACTTCTCCCCCCGCCACATTAGCGGATACCCTGATGGAACCCGAAGAAGAAGGTGGAACGTTTGTTCCCCCGCTTCCTCCCAGCCTTGTCGTGGCGTTCGCGCCAACGGTAGCCGAACTCTGAACATTAATATATCCTGTTTTCGATATGGTTATTACATACGAGCCGGCAAGCAGCGTTTCTATCTTGAAATAACCGCTGCTGTTCGTTGTGGCGGTCTTTGATGTGTTGCCCTGACTTGCTCTGACGCTTGCTCCGACCAGCGGCGCATATCCCGGCTGCGCTTCCAACGCTATCCTCGCCGCAGGCGCGCTCCCAACCGCGGCATACACATATCCGTCCACGCTACCATAATTGATTGTCGGCGATACCGACGAGCCGCCCCCGCCGCCGCCGCAGGAGGCTAGACAGCAGATGGCAAGCGCTGTTTCACACATCAGCAATGTTATTCTTGCGACTCTTCTCATACTCTCTCATTCCATCTCTCACGGCCCCGGGTGGTAGTCGATATTACTCGCACCGACGCCCAGATTCAGAACCGCGCTCCCGTCAGCATACATTACGTATATATTGTGGTCGTACCCGGTGTAGAATATGAATTGACCGTCGTTCGTCATCACCGGGCCTATAACATTATCAACACCCACAGGCGTTGGCCATGCCTGCGCTCCTGTCCCGTCAGCGTTCATCACGAATAGATCTGTTTCCCAAGTCCAGTCTTCATTATATGTGAATAGAATTCTGCCATCGACCAACCATTCCGGATGAAGATTTATCTTCCCATTATTTGTCAGTTTTGTCAGTCCGGTTCCGTCAGAGTTTATCTTATAAATCTCCAAAGTCGAATATCCGAGTTCCTGCGCAAATACAATTTGGGTTCCATCTGGTGAATAATTTGCCGTTTGCTTTGATTTTCCTGTGTTTGATATTCTTGTAAGGTTGCTACCGTCCGGATTCATTTCATAAAACTCATAAACTCCGAGATATTTGCTTGTGATCAGCAACTTATTGCCATCCGGCGACCAAGCTCTGCTTCCACCCTCCACCCCCAGAATATTCACCCCGGTTCCGTTCGCATTCATCGTGGCTATGTAATATGTCGCCTCGTCCCTGCTCGGATTCGTCGTGAACATTATCTTGTTACCGTCCGGAGACCACCTCGGTCCGCCGTCGGAATGGTTGTTGTCCGTCAACTGCTTAAATTCCGTCCCGTCCGCGTTCATTGTGTAAATGTTCTCATGATATCCGCCTTTGTATGCTGCATACGCCAGCTTACCGCTTGGTCTCATAGATTCCACTTGGACGTAATCTGGCGCGCTATAGTTTCCAGCCGCGTCTCGAACGACAAGTGAAAAAACATAGGTGTCATTACCCTGCGGAATAAAAGAAGGCCTTGCAGTCGTGGCATCTCTCAGTTCCACCGCCGTTCCTCCCGTCTGCGTCCACTGATATGTTATTTCCCCTCCCCATGTTGAATAGCTTCCAGAACCATCAAGCGTGTATGCGTTTTCAAAAGCATCATAGTCTTTGACGGCGCTATCATACACATATCTTGTCGCCGTAAATGTTTTAGCATCTGCTCCCGCATTAGCAACTGGCGGCGTAGCGTTAGCAGGAGCCATGACGAATTCGACCAATGCGTTGTTCCCCGCTGTCACGTTCACAGTTTTCGCCGCCGATGCCGCATATCCCGCCTTGCTCACGCCAACCTCATGCGCTCTCGCGGATATGTCCGTGAACACGCGGCTTAACGTCTCCGGTATCGTTAGCCCCGTCGATACTCCGTCTATCGTCACCTCGGCTCCGCTGACGTTTGTCGTCACCGTTATCTCCCCGCTTTGCGCGGGAGACAACTTTGCCCCTTCCGTCCCGCCCAACCTCGTCGTCACATTCGCAGTCACGGTCACAGGGTATGTCCGAGTCGCATATCCCGACTTGCTAACTCTCAACTCGCAGTTGCCCGTCGCGATGTTCGATATCTTGAAATATCCCTCAGCGTTTGTGTTTGTTATGTGCGTGTAGATTCCACATTCAGCCTCCACCCTCGCGCCTGTCAGCGGCATCAGCCCCGCAGGCGGCGCGGCCTCCGCCGCCCTTGCCGCAGGCGCGCTCCCAACCGCCGCGTACACATACCCGTCCACACCCCCCGTTCCCGTCTGCGGAACATTCTGCGCAGGAGCCACACCCCCGCCACCCCCGCCGCCGCAGGAGGCTAGACAGCAGATGGCAAGCGCTGTTTCACACATCAGCAATGTTATTCTTCCGATTCTTCTCAAACTCCCTCATTCCCTCTCTCTCACGGCCCGGGGTGGTAGTCGATGTTGGAACCCGAGATGCCGAAATTCAGATCATCGCTCCCGTCCGAGTACATCACGTGTATTTTTCCGTCCGCATTCTGGTAAAAAACAAACTGACCATCGTCTGTCATCACAAATGTGTTAATATCAGTAACTCCCTCTGGCACGGGCCATGCATAACTTCCGGTTCCGTTCGTGTTCATCACATATAGCGTTCCATCGCATCCTACGCATGAAGCGGTTGTGTACAGTATCCTTCCGTCGTATGTCCAATTAATAAAAGAATGTGTTTGATTATTGTTGGTTAGTTGCTGGTAATTGCTCCCGTCACGATCAATCAATCCAATTTCATTTCCGTCATAACTGACTTCCATGTTAAATAGAATCTCACTGCCATCCTTAGAATAATATGCAAAATATTTTTTGTATCCTGTTGTTATCTTTCTTGGGTTTGATCCGTTTTTGTCCATTTCGTACAATTGATATAGTCCGCCGTGTTTTTGAGCATATAAAAGATATTCACCATCCGGCGACCAATCTCTGGATATGCCTTCTACCGAAAGTGATATTACATTGGTTCCATCTTCATCCATTTTAGCTATTATGAAAGTCTCCCCATCCCCGCTCGGATTCGTAGTGAATAGAATTTGATTACCGTCTGGCGACCAGTGCGGCCAGCCGTCACGATAACTATTATCTGTCAATCGTCTTAAATCAGTTCCGTCAGCGTTCATGGTATAAACTTCAGAACCTGTATGATTCTGTTCGAGATTTGCGGTGAACGTTATTTTTCCTGCTATACGTATCATTTCAATGGTTGTTACGTCTTCAGATTCAAGATATCCGTCTGACACAGTGATTCTGAATTTGTAAGTTCCTTCGGTGGAAGGAGTAAAATATGTAGATGATAGGCCGACGTTCGATATTTCAGCAGCAGGCCCTGATACCAACTCCCATAAATAAGTCAAAGTATCGCCATTTGGGTCGTTGCTAGCAGAGCCATTTAGTATACATTCTCTATCATGCGCTGTATATTCGTTATAGACTCCGTTGAAGTAAGCTGTGTAATATGCTCCTATTATGCAATTTTTATCAGCGCCTGCGACAGCGACAGGCGCGGCATTGCCAATGGGATTCATTATTAATGTCACTTCCACGCTGCCATTTGTTTGAACCGTCGCTGTTTCTGTCGTCGATGTAAATCCGCTTTTTACCAGAGATATACTATGCTGCCCCGGCGATATATCCGTGAATGTGTACGTCAACCCTGCCGGAATTACGACGTTTGTTTCCTCATTGTCTATTACAACTTGTCCACCTGAAACATTTGCCCTCACCACCAATGTGCCCGCAGTGGAAGGCGACATAGTTACTCCATTGCTTCCTCCAACATGCGTCGCGCTTCCAGCAGTAACAGTTATATTGATCTGTTTTGCACCATATCCACTTTTTGTCATGGACACAGCGCAACTGCCGACAGGAAGCGAAGATAATTTGAAATAACCGCTTGAATTTGTTGTCGTGATCTTAACAGTCGTCCCGCACGTCGCTCGTACGCTTGCCGCGACCAAGGGTTTGTATCCTGCCGGCGCTGCATCTGCCGTTCGAGTTGCCCTATCACTTCCAACGGCAACATATATATAGCCATCTGCTTCTCCGTACTGTAGTATCGGTGACACACCCCCGCCACCACCCCCGCCGCCGCAGGAGCTACATGCAATAATTAAGAATATTACCGCTGATGACAATAATGCTGATCTAACTATTTTCATGCAATTTACCCTTTCAGAAACAAGCATCATAAGTGGCATCAACCGGATCATCATCACATACTGCGCAGCTACCGTCTTGTGCATCTTTATCCCAGCATCTAGTCAGGCCGGATTTGAGATACTTCAAATCTTTCATAGACACCTTGCCGTCCATGTCGTAGTCCGCGCGGTGGAGGCCGGAGAGGTCGTGCCGCAACACGTCCCGCCTCGCGCTCGGCCCCCAGCCCAGCGCGTAATAAGGCTTGAACCCCGCGATGTCCGCGATTGTGACCCTGCCGTCTCCATTCATATCCATTTCGCTCTCGATGATGTATCGCTCCGGGTCCGTGTGCTTGGTGTGGCAGCAATTTCTGGCAATCTGTTCGTTGACCGGAAGCGTTGGGTCTATCGGAGCCGTTTGCGCCGGGCATCTGTCCGTGTCCACTATGCAGTTGTTCGTCACAGTTTTGCTGAACATCCTCTTGAAATAATAAAGATCTTTCAGGTCAACCACACCGTCCCCGTTAAAGTCCGCCTTCTCATGCTCCGCGCTCCACTTCACCCCATGCCCGTGCCGCGACTGCACAAACTTCAGGTCGCTTTCGTCAACCTTATTGTCCCCGTTCATGTCCGCAGCCGTCCACGGAACCGGATAACCCTGCGACGTGAGACACGAGTATTTCTGACCCACCGGCTTGTCCACGCTCATCCGCGCCGTAGTGTCCAGCGTGTCCACAAGGCACCGCGTCGAACATTTCATCCTTCGTGCCACCGATTGATTCACATATGCCGATCACTCTAGTTGCCGCTACTGTTGTCTTAGCAATATAATTAATAGTACCATAAAAAGTCGCGCTGTGTCACCGGGCCAATAACTTTTTGTCAAAAGTCGGGAGCGTTTTGTTGTTATGTTGTCATGGGATGGCGTCCGGGCGGAGGCGGGAGCGGAGGGACGTTGAAAATGGTTGCCCGCTTTCGCGGGCATGACGGAGGAGGGGAAGCAATAGGAATGGCGGCGGGAATGAATTCCCGGGTGTTTTCGCGTCGCTCGCGTTTAAAGCGGCGATTAATGTATGGACGGAGACATAGGCAACAAGTGTTCGGGGACATAGGTAACACATTTTGGATGGGAAACAAGTAGGAGAAGGGGCCGCGCGCGCAACGCGTGCGCGCGTAATTTTGATTTTTTTTTATAATCTGTTATAAATAGAGAACGCTGAAAGGAGCCGGGCGGAAACCGGCGCGGATTATTTATGCAGTCACAACAGGGGCAGAACAAGTTCTCGAAATATTCTTTCCTCGTCATAATAATGATTTCTTTTATTGTTTTCTCTTTATTCATTAGAAATCCGATGGGCGGGGAGCAGCAGAAAATTTCTTACAGCGAGTTCCTTAATCTGGTCGAATCCAAGAAGGTGTCGGAAGTTTCGATAATCAACAGCAGCAACAAGCTGAAAGGGACGCTTACGGACAAGACCCGGTTCATGGTGGACGCGCCGACGGACGCGGACCTAGTAAAAACTCTGCGCGCCAACAACATCAAATTCACCGCCGAGAACCCCGGACTCAAAGAGAACGCCGGGCAGTTTCTAGCGGTGATAATCGTGCCTGTCGTGCTTATCCTCGCTATATGGTTTTTGATAATGAGGCAGGCGAACGTTGGCGGCGGGCAGGCGATGAGTTTCGGCCGCAGCAAGGCCAAGGTGTTGACTGACAACCTGCCGAAGGTGAGCTTCAAGGATGTGGCCGGGGTGGACGAAGCGATAGAGGAGCTTCGGGAAATCGTGGAGTTCCTGAAAGAACCGGGGCGGTTCCAGAAGATGGGGGCGAAGATTCCCAAGGGAGTGCTGTTGCTGGGGCCTCCGGGTTCGGGCAAGACGCTGCTGGCGCGGGCTATCGCCGGAGAGGCTCAGGTTCCTTTCTTCCACATGAGCGGCTCTGACTTTGTGGAGATGTTCGTCGGGGTGGGCGCGTCGAGAGTGAGAGACTTGTTCGACCAAGCGAAGAAGAACGCGCCGTGCCTTGTTTTTGTGGACGAGATAGACGCGGTGGGCAGGCAGCGGGGGGCCGGGCTTGGCGGCGGCCACGATGAAAGGGAGCAGACCCTCAATCAGTTGCTTGTCGAGATGGACGGCTTCGACGCCAACAAAGGCGTCATTCTCATAGCGGCGACGAACAGGCCGGACGTGCTGGACCCGGCGCTGCTGCGTCCGGGACGTTTCGACCGCAGGGTGGTGGTTGACCGCCCGGACCTGAACGGCAGGCGCGCCATTCTGGACGTTCACGCCAAAGGAAAGCCGCTTGACCCTGCGGTGGATCTTGACGTTATCGCCCGGCGAACTCCGGGGTTCACTGGCGCGGACTTGGAAAATGTTCTGAACGAGGCCGCGATACTTGCCGCGAGGGAAAACGCGGAGATAATCACAGGCAGACACATAGAAGAGTCTATTGACAGAAATATAGCAGGCCCGGAGCGGCGCAGCAGGCTGTTGTCCGAAAAGGACAGGAAGGTCACCGCGTATCACGAAGCGGGGCACGCGCTCGTGGCGAAGACGCTGCCGGACTCGGATCCTGTGCATAAGATCTCGATACTGCCGCGAGGGATGGCTCTGGGATACACGCTTCAGTTGCCGACCGAGGACAAATATCTTGAATCGAAGACGGCGCTTGTGAACGAGATATGCGTGCTGCTCGGCGGCAGGGCGGCGGAGGAGTTAATGTTCGACGACATCACAACCGGGGCGTCGAACGATATCGAGCGCGCCACCCGGATAGCCCGCAGGATGGTCACGGAGTTCGGGATGAGCGAGTCGCTCGGCCCGTTGTCGTTCGGCAACAAGACGGAGGCCATCTTCCTCGGCAGGGACCTCGCGCGCGAGAGGGACTACAGCGAAGAGGTCGCCGCGAAGATCGACGGCGAGGTTCGCGGCATCGTCGAGAGCTGCCATTCCAAGGTGAAGGAAATGCTTTCCGAACACAGGGACAAGCTGGAGCTTGTGGCGGAAAAACTCATTGAGCGGGAGTTCCTCGAAGGCGTCAGGCTAGAAAGCCTGCTTGAAGGCAAGGACTTGTCAGAAGAGGAAATCGAGCGGCTGGAAGAGGAAAAGAAGAAGATAGACGAAGAGAAGAACAAGGCGCGGATAGAGAAGAAAGAGGCGAAGGAGAAAGAGGAGCTTGCCGCCGCCGCGGAAAAAAGCGAGAGCGAGAGCCAATCACCGGTTGCGGGCGGGGAGAAGAACGACGAGGCGGCGGTAGAGACGGAATCGGGAGCGGACATGCGGGCTCTCGAAATCGCCCTTGAGAGAGCGGGCGGGCTTACCGCAGGCTGTTACCGCGCCCTCAAGAAAGCGTTCGGCGAAATCACAGCGCCGTTCTTGGAAAACGAGAGGATGAAACTCGCTCTGGGAGCGGTCGAAGAGTTGATAAAAGGAAGCCAGTCGAAAGCCGCCGAGTTGGCTTTGAGGCGACTTGTCAGGGAGAGCGATGAAGGCGCGCTGGAGGCGGGGTTCAGGTTGAGGCTGGCGATGCTTTACACCGCGCTTGGCCGCGCCGACAGGGCCGCCGAGGAGATTACGGCGGCTCTCTACGCGGCGTCAGAAAATCTTGGCCGCGAAACCGAAAAATCGCTCGTCGGCGCTGTTGGCTTCCTGCGAATTTTTAACGAGGAATTCAGTCGGAAGAAAGTGTCTTTCGCCAACTTCATCAACGACCGGGGCGAAATAGAGAAAATCGAGAAAAAGTTTCAGGAGTGGGAGAAGAAGGCGGGAGAGGACATGGGCGGTTTCTTCAGTCCGACCGCGTGATTCCGGAGGAGAGAGATGAGCAACGAGGCGCTTATCGTTATTGATATGTTGAATGATTTCGTTTGCGAGGACGGCGCGCTTTATGTGGGCGAAACTGTCGGCAAGATAATCCCTGAAATACAGAAGAAAATCTCTAAATGCCGGGAGAGCGGAATCCCCGTGATATACGTGTGCGACAACCACGACGAGGACGACGCCGAGTTCGAGATGTTTCCCAAGCACGCCACAGCCGGAAGCCGTGGCGCGGAGATTCACAAGGACCTGCGCCCGAGGCCGGACGACGAGGTGGTTATGAAGAAAAGGTTCAGCGCTTTCTTCGGAACGAATTTTGAAGATTTGCTGAAAGAAAAGGAAATCGACACGCTGGAACTGTGCGGCGTATGCACTAATATTTGTGTGTTATACACATGCGCGGACGCGCGCGCCAGAGGCCTGTCCGTGAGAGTGGACAGGCGGTGCGTGGACTCTTTTGACCGCGCGGCCCACGAGTTCGCCCTGAAGGAAATGGAGCGCACTCTCGGCGCCAAGATAATATGATTCCGATTTAGTTGCGAGGACTAATCGGGCGCGGCTCGGGCCGCGCGTTTGTTTTTTATGGAGGAACCGATGGAATCGTCGGCGGAGAACATCAATGGGCTTAGGGTGACAAACGACCTGACGCGGACGAAAGAGCCTTTCTCGCCTGTCAACGGCGACAGAGTGAATATGTACGTCTGCGGCGTCACCGCCTACGACCACTGCCATATCGGGCACGCAAGATGCTATATCAGCTTCGATGTCATTCGGAGATATCTCGAATTCAAAGGCTACGAAGTGTTCCACATTCAAAACTTCACGGACGTGGACGACAAGATAATCAACAAAGCGAACGAGTTGGGAATAAGTTTCGGAGAGCTGGCGAGGGAGCACGAGACCAGTTATTTCGACACTATGGACGCGCTGGGAGTAAAAAGGGCGGCGGCGTATCCTAGAGCGACCGAGCACATCGAGCCGATGATAAAGATGATATCCGGGCTTATCGAAAAAGGGCACGCATACGAGGTCGAAGGCAACGTTTACTTCAGCGTGTCAACGTTCGAGGGGTATGGCCGGATGGCGGGCACGGAGGGCGACGCTGCGGCGGCTGACGGGCAGACCGAGCCGGGCAAGCGGGAGCGCAGGGATTTCGCTCTTTGGAAGGCGGCCAAAGAGGGCGAGCCGTGGTGGCAAAGCCCGTGGGGGAAAGGCCGTCCCGGCTGGCATCTGGAATGTTCCGCGATGGCGGTGGAAATCGCCGGGCCGACTCTCGACATCCACGGCGGCGGACGCGACCTGATGTTCCCGCACCACGAAAACGAAATCGCTCAGTCCGAGGCTTTTACTGGAAAACAGTTCGCAAAATACTGGCTGCACAATGGGTTTGTGGAGCTTGACAGAGAAAAAATGTCGAAGTCTCTAGGCAACGTGATACATGTAAAGGACATATTGAAGAAGACCCGGCCGGACGCGCTCCGGTTGCTTTTTCTGTCCGCGCACTACAGGTCGCCGGTGAGTTATTCGGACGACAGGCTGGCGGAGGCGGAGAAGGGGCTGGCGAGGTTCGAGACGTTTTTTTCGAAGGTTGACGCGGTGGTCGGGCGGGTCGGGCAGGGGGACGTCGGGGACAGGGCGGAGGCGGTTAGGAACGCGGCATGCAAGGCGCGCGCGGACTTCATCGTCGCTATGGACGACGACTTCGACACCCCGGCTGCTCTCGCGGCGCTGTTCACTCTGGTTCGAACAGCGAACACGCGGATGGCGGAAATTGACTCGGCCACCGGCGCGCGGGCGACCCGCGCGGAGGCGGACGCCCTGATGGCGGCTAAGGACGTCGCGCTCGAATTGGGCGGCATCCTTGGATTGTTCCAAAGCGGCGTTTCGACCGCCCGCTCCGAAGACGCAGGGCTTGTGGACGCGCTTCTCGGACTGCTCGTCCGCATCAGAGACGGCGCGCGCGCGAAAAAGGACTGGGCGGTTTCGGACGCTGTCAGGGACGAGCTTGACAAGCTCGGTTTTGCAATCGAGGACGGCCCGTCGGGGACGTCTTGGCGAAGGAAACAGTGATCGAGGCGCGCGCGGCGCGCCGGACGCAGCGCTTTTTATTTCGACTGACGGAGGTTGTTTGAGATGGGAATGACGATGACGGAAAAAATATTGGCCGCAAGCAGCGGGCGGGAGTCGGTGCGGCCCGGAGAGATTGTTCTCGCCGAATGCGACCTGATGATGGGCCACGACGTGACCGCTCCGCCCGCTATCAACGAGTTCAGGAAGACGGGCGCGGCGAAGGTCAAGGACCCGGACAGAATAGTTCTCGTGAACGACCACTTCGTGCCGAACAAGGACATAATGAGCGCGGCGCTCGCGAAGGCGATGAGGGAATTCGCGCGCGAGCAGGGCATTAAGAAATACTTCGAGGTGGGGCGTTCAGGGGTGTGCCACGCGCTGCTACCGGAAGAGGGGCTGGTGTCTCCCGGCGACGTGGTTATCGGGGCGGACAGCCACACATGCACGCACGGGGCGATGGGGGCCTTCGCGACGGGCGTTGGAAGCACCGACTTGGCAGCGGCGTGGGCGACGGGCAAAATATGGCTTAAAACTCCCGAAACGATGGCGTTCGACATTTCCGGCGCTCCTTCAAAATGGGCGTTCGGCAAAGATGTCATCCTGAAAATAATCGGCATGATCGGAGTCGACGGAGCCAGATACCGGGCGATGGAGTTCAGGGGGCCGGGAGTCGCCGCGATGTCGATTTATGACCGCCTGACGATGGCGAACATGGCGATTGAGGCGGGAGCCAAGAACGGAATATTCGAGGCGGACGAAAAAACGGCGGAATATCTGGCGGGGACTCCGGCGCGCAAAGGAAAAATCTACGCCAGCGACGCGGACGCTGTTTTCGCCGACGTGGTGAAAGTGGATATCGAAGGAATGGAGCCTGTGGTGGCGTGCCCAAGCCTGCCGGAGAACGTGAAACCCGTCCGCGAGTTGAAAGGCGTCAAAATAGACCAGTCGTTCGTCGGCTCGTGCACCAACGGGTGGCTGCCGGACCTGAGGCTGGCCGCAAGCGTGATAAAGGGAAAGAAAGTGCATCCCGAAGTCAGGATGATAGTGATACCGGCAACGCAAAGGATATACCGGGCGGCGATGGCGGAAGGGCTGCTGGATATATTCGCGGAGGCGGGGGCGGCGGTGAGCGTTCCCACGTGCGGGCCGTGTCTCGGCGGCCACATGGGCGTTCTGGCGGAGGGCGAAGTAGCCGTCAGCACCACAAACAGGAACTTCATCGGAAGAATGGGCCATGTAAAAAGCTTGGTCTATCTTTCCAACCCGGCGGTAGCGGCGGCGTCCGCGATCGCGGGCGAAATTGTTCATCCCGAAGACATAATGTGAGGTTGCCATGAGCGAAACATTCAAAGGAAAAGTCTGGAAGTTCGGACACAATATCGACACCGACATAATAATTCCGGCGATGTACTTGAACACGACCGACCCGGAAAAGCTCGCCGACCACTGCATGGAGGGCGAGTTCCCCGAATTCAGGAAGGCGGTGACGCCCGGCGACATCCTGTTGGCGGGCGAGAATTTCGGGTGCGGCAGTTCAAGGGAGCACGCGCCGGTGTGCATCCGCGCGGCGGGCATATCCTGCGTGGTGGCGACGTCTTTCGCGAGGATTTTCTTCAGGAACTCGATAAATATCGGGTTGCCTGTGATCGAGGCGGCGGACGTGTGGGATCAGGCGGAACAGGGCGATGTCCTTGAAGCGAATCCCACCGGAGGCATACTCAGAAATATCACGAAAAACAGGGAGTACAAAACCGCCGCGTATCCCGAATTCGTCAGAGAGATAATATCCGCCGGCGGGCTAATCGAGTGGGTCAAGGCGCGCGAAGGCGTCAGATAGTCCGCGCCGCCGCGCGCGCATCGAATGCGGACACTTTTTTGCTAGGTCGCGAAGACTGATCCGAAAACTTGGCTCCTAACCGGCAGTCCATCATTGAGCCGTAAAAAATCACTTATAAACTAGCAATATTTGTGTTTGTTGCGCAAATATGTCTGTCGCGGTTTTAATGTCCGCAATCATTCTTTTCGTTTGTCGCGCACATTTTGGCATTATTCTTGATATAACAATTCATTATTTGATAGAATATTGTTTGAATTAACACTGAAACGTGTATTTAGTATATATGTGTGTGAAAGGTCGGTAAACGTTGGAGTTAAGGCAATCGACAGATCTCCGGCAGACGCTGACGGTCAGCCCCCAGTTCATCCTGTCTCAAAGACTCCTGCAGATGACGACGATAGAGCTTGCGCAGGAGATAACGACGGAACTGGCGGAGAACCCGGCGTTGGAGATTGTCGAGATAACAACCTGTCCGCACTGCCATCGCCCGATGAGCGGGAGCAGGTGCGAGCATTGCGGCAACAAACAGGACTTGGAGAACGAAAGGCTCGAACAGTTCATCCAGCAGCAGAGGATGAACTACGACAGCGACGAGGAGTATTATGAATCTCAGTCGTCCGGCGAAGACGGGGACGATGTTCCGCTGGAGCAGTACGCGCAGAGGGCCGGGGGATTCCACGACTTTCTGATGACGAATTTTCTGGCTACACCGTACAGACCGGAGCTTCGCGAGTTGGCGGAGTATCTGATTTACTCGGTGGACGACGACGGGTTTCTCTCGTACGAATTAGCCGAACTGGAAGAGAAGTTCGGAGCCGGCGCGGAGGACGTAGAGGGCATAGTAGAGATAATCAAGACGCTCGAACCGGCGGGGGTTGGGGCGGCGAACGCGAGAGAAGCGCTCCTGATACAGATCAAGGTTCTGTCCGAAGAGGGCTTGGGAAATGAGACGGCGGAGAGAATAATACTGGATTATTTTGAGGATTTGGGGAAGGGCAGGCACGACGGCATCGCCAAGGCTCTTGGGATAGAAAAGTCTGAAGTGCTTGCCGCGCTCGACTACATCAGAAGGAACCTGACGCCGTATCCGGCTAGAGCGTACAGCGGTCGCGCGGCGGAAATGGTGGAGCTTGCGAAGCCCGCCATCGCCATAAAATACGACGGGAGCGCTCTGAGCTACGAGATACTCGAGATGTCCGATTTCAATTTGAGGGTGAACAAGACTTACTTAGACATGTACGAGAGCGGGCAGACGGAGGAAGGTCGCGCCGGAAGGTCGGAGATGGCTCACATAAAGAACTATTTTCGGCGGGCCAAGTTTTTCATCGACAGCATCAACCAGAGGCGCGAAACGATGGAGAAAATCGCCGCCGCGCTGTGCGAAGAGCAGAAGGAATTCCTGACCATCGGGCTGCCGAACTTCAACAGCGAACTGACTCAGGGCAGGCTGGCGGACAAGATAGGATTGCACGAGTCCACGGTGTCGCGCGCGATGTCGGGCAAATACGTTATCATCCCGGCGCTTCGCGGAGAGCGCGACGGAAAAATCCTGAGTTTCGATTTCTTCTTCGATTCTTCCGTGAGACCGAAGGAATACATCAGGAACATAATTGCCAAGGAAGACCCGGACGATCCGATATCGGACGGCGAACTGAGAGACCGTCTGGCGAAGCAGGGGATAGACATCGCGCGCCGCACGGTGGCGAACTACAGAAACGAGATGGGAATTCCGTCAACCTACGAACGCAGAAGGGCGAGATAACATGGCTCCGAACCCGCTAGCGGTGAAACTCCACACCCTCGGCAACAAGCTTGCAGAGGAGAAAAAATACAACGAGGCGATATCGCAGTTCGAGAAAGCCATAGCGATGCAGCCCGACTATGCCGCAGCGCACTTGCATCTGGCCGAGGCGCTCGAGGCGAAGAAACAGGACGAAAAAGCATACGAGAGTTATATGCGGGCCATTGAACTGAACCCGATGTATGCGACTCAGCATATAGACACCGGGCTGGACACGCTGCTGTCCGGACCGCTGGGCAAGGCGGTGGCCCAGTTCAAAAAGCAGCAGGGGCTGGCGACCAAGCCGGGAGCGGCTCTGGCGGGGCTTTCCACCCGCGAGATGTCCGCCGCCGAACAGGAAACCGCTCCGGCGATAAAAAAAGAAAAACAGAGAGGGCAGGCCGGGATAAAGCCGCTGAAGATGCTCTTCAAGCCCGGAGAGACGAGCGTCTCCACTCCCGCAGGCGGTTTCGACTGGGTAGCGGTCGAAGTCCTCGGAGCCAAAGACATCCCCGCCGCCGATTGCCCTGTCATATTCAAACTAAAAAACGGGGCCGAGCAGGCTGACGCATTCCTCGGAGCCGCCGCCGCGGCGATGTCCGCCTCTTCAGGGCCGAAAGAACTGACTGTTAAAACCGACGGCGACGGACGGGCGACAGTCTATATGAAACGCGCCAAGATTGTCGGGGCGAACAATCTTGAAGTCAGGGCGGAAGGGATGTCGCCCGCGATGTTTGTTGACAATACGCATTCCGCCGAACTGGCAAAGCTGGACATCGGCCCCGCGGAAAGCCTCTTCTCGACCGCGCAAAGGGTTTCGTTCTCTTTTTTCGCGCTCGACGCGTTCGGAAACCGCATACAGGATTTGACTTTGGAGATAGCTCTTCGCGCGAAGAAGCGACATGAATGGGAAGTTGTCAACAACGCCACGTTAAAGACGGACGCCGAAGGCAAGGCGACCTGCGAATTCGAGATGCCGACGCGGGGCAACACGAAATGCGTTCTTGAAGCGTTTCAGAAACAGGCTGGTTTCAAAGCGGAAAAGAAATTCAATGTGGTTCCCGGAAAAGCAAGCTCGATGATGTTCATACCAGCGAGGAAGAAAGCGGTTCCGGGCGCGACGTACACGCTGAAATTGCGCCTGATGGACGAGTTCGACAATCCAATCGAGGGGTTGCCCGCGGCGATAGCGCTGAAGGAATCGTCGGGCGGGGACTGGCTGCTCGAGAGCGCGTCGGAAGAAATCACCGGAGAGGACGGAAGCGTCAGCGCGAGGGTGACCGCTCCGGCGGAAGAAGGCGCGGAGGCGGTGTTTGAGGCGATAGCAGACGCGCTTGCGCATGAACTGAAGACGGAAGCGCGAGCGGAGACGGAAGGCGGCGCGACGCAACTAGGCGCGGCTGAAGAGACATTCGATTCGGGCGCGGCTCCCTCCGCCGGGAACGTCGATAATTTCGATTTCGGAGACGACGATCTTATTCCGGTGGCGGGAGGGGATATCGCCGCGCCGTCAGGCAAATCTTCAACTCCTGAGACTTTTTCCGACCTAGATATAGGATCGGACGGTCTTTCGGGACTTCCTGAAATATCGCTCGACGCGGACGCGGGGCGGCAGGAGATTTTCGCTCCAGAGGAAGAGTTGCGGCCGGGAGGGATTCCCGGAGGCGCGGCGGCTCTCGAAGGACTCGATTTCGACGCAGACGGTCCGGCTCCGGCTCCGGCGGAGCCTTCCTTTGATTCGGAACCCGCAGCGCCCTCAGATGATTTTGCCCCGGAACCCGCCCCGGAAACAGACGACTACGGATACGGCGAAACATCCCTTGAACCTCAATCTGAAATCTCATACGAGGAGCCTGCGATGGAGCAAATCCCGGAACCGGATTTCACGGCAAGACCGGTCATATCCGAAGTTCCAGACTTGCAGATACATATCGAATCGGAAGAAATCACGTGTCGCGCCGGGGAACTGTTGCCATTCAGGGCGAAGGCGACGGACCTGAAAGGCAAACCGCTTTCTCTCGGAGTAACTTTGCTGTTCTCGATACAGGAAACGAGCGGCGAGGATTTGGGCGCGTTCTTCATGTCCATGAGCGGAATGCAGGGAGAGAAGACGGCGGAGATGCAGCCGGACTTGGCCGGGGAAGCGGTGGCCAGCATACAGGTTCCCGGCGTGTGCGGCTCGTTCGGAGTGACAGTGTCCGCAGGCGAAGTGAGCAGGCAGGCGATAGTGAATATTGCTCCGGGGGTTCCCGCCTCCATCGTGTTGAAGACGGCAAAGACGAGTCTGGCTGCCGGAGAAAAAACGATGGTCACCGCGACGATATCCGACAGGCACGGAAATCCGGCGCCCGGCGAGTTCGTGTCGGTGACGCTGGACGATTACACCGGAACGCCGGGAACGATAAATCAGGGAGAGCAGATGAGCGACGCGAACGGGGAAGTGAGGGCGGTGTATGTGGCCGCCGGGGCAGGGTCTGCCACGCTTTCGGCGTCAAATCCAAGCGTAGGCTCTTTCGCGGTGAAGACCGTGACTATAGAAAGCGTCGGAGGGGCGGCGGAGCAGAAACCGGCGGCGAAGAAGAAGTCCGCTCCCGCTCCCGCTCCGGAGCCTGTTCTGGAACAGTTTGATTTGTCTGAGCCGGGCGGATTGTCCGGGGAGCCGGCATTCGAGCCGTTCGAATTTTCAGAACCGGGGCAGGCTGCGGCGGAGCCTTCCGTTGATGAATACTCGGCTGAGCTGGAGTATGAGCAGCCTTCGGATGGCGGGCAGAGCGAATACGCGGAGCCGGCTTCCGAATACGGCGGCGGCGAGGAAGGGGCGCGGCCCGGCGATGGCGAAGAATACGATGAATACATGCGGAGCCTCGAAGCGGCGGACCCGTATCAGCCGCCGAAATTCGAGATTAAGCGCGGACGCAAGCCTGTCATGGAATTGAACACGGCCCTTCCGAAGATGATAAAGCTCGGAGCGGTGGCAGGGGGGATTCTGGCAATCGCTTTGGCCATTCTGTTCTCGTACAAACAGGTGCTTTACACATATCAGTATAGCCAAGGCAGGAAGCATTACGCCGCAGGGGACATGGCGAACGCTCTGAAGTTTTATGAGCAGGCCGCAAAAATAAACGAAAAACAGACTGATCCCTTGAAGAGGATCGCTCGGATAAGAATGGACAACGCGGAGAAGCTGGCGCAGCGAAACCAGACATCGTTGGCGGAGAGGGAATTGGACATGGCGACGGAAGCTCTGAATAAGCTTCTTGCTATAGAGCCGAACAATCTGGACGCCTTATATCAGATGGGAGAGGCGCTGGAGAGCAAGGGAGAGTATTGCGAGGCGATAGACTCGTTTCAGAAAATACTCAGGGATGTGGACCCGAACTATCAGATGGCGCAGGCAAAGATAGAACAGGACAGAGGATTGTGCGCGCAGGAGCGCCAGTTGAGGGGCGGCGGGGCGCGCGGAGGAGCTAGAAGGAGCGCGGATCAATGAATAACTTTTGGAAAATAGTAATCGGAGCGGCGGCGGCGGCGATAGCCTCTTATGCCGTGTCGGCGGGCGTGAAGAACAGCCGGTTGAAGAAATCGCAGACCAACAGCGGCGGCGAGGCAGTCGAAAAAAGCAGTCCGGCGGCGGTCCCGAAACCTGAAATACTGGACAAACGCCCCGGACACAAGTTGTGTTCCGGCTGCGGCGAAAAAGTAGCGGAGTACGATTTTTTCTGTCCCGCCTGCGGAAGTCCTATGGATCAGGTGGCGGCGGCGGGAGACCGCGCGGAGAACCGAGTCTGATGAGAATACTTGTCGTGGATGACAGCGCAGTCATCCGGAAAATGCTCGAAGAGATTCTGGTGGCCGAGGGCTTTAGCGTGACCGCCGCTCCAGATGGCATAGAGGGGCTTGAAGCGGTCAGGAGCGGAGGATTCGACCTCATGTTCCTCGACATCGACATGCCGAGCATAAGCGGTCTTCAGGTCTGCCGCATGTTGCGGAACGATCCGCAGTTTCAGGATTTTCCGATAATAATGCTCACCGCGCGAGGCCAGAAACAGGACCAGTTCTGGGGATTGGAGACGGGCGCGGACGCGTACATGACGAAGCCCTTCGACCGCGACGAGCTTCTCGAAACTCTGCAAAGAGTGATGTCCGAAAAAGAGCGGCGCAGCGAAAGTCCCAAGGATCTGACCGCCGCGCTGTCTTCCGACAACGACGGCTCCGACCTCATATTCAAAGCGGGCGAGGTTCAGGAAACCCAGCTTTTCAAGATGACGCTTGTCAACAGCATATATCAGATAGCCACAAGACAGAGCGACTTGGTCGACACTTGCCGAGCGATATCCGACACCCTGTCGTCCGTCGTCGAGTTCGACATCGCCATGATTCTGCTCAAGGACGACAACAGGCTGAAGCTTTTCGTGTACATATATCGACCCACCACGCGCGATTTCTTCGTGCAGGCTAAGAAGCGCCTGATGGACGAGTTGATGAAGGACGCGGACTCCGGGGAAATTGAGCGGGAAGGCATCGATGTGGAGCTTCACGATCCTGAACACAACATGATGAAAGCTTCGGAAGAGATGAGCTTGGCCGGATTCGAGGTCGCCGCGCTTGAATCAAAAGGCGAGAATTTCGGAATGTTCATGATGGCGCGCGGCCACCGGGGGCAGTTCAAGCAAGAGGAAAGAGACATCTTTTCCCTCATAGCCAGACAGTCCGCCATCGTGGTGGACAACGTGAGGATGTACGAAAAGATTAAAAGATTCGCCGTCGCCGACGGGCTGACCGGGCTTCACAACCACAGGTATTTTCAGGAGCAGCTTGAAAAGGAATACAGCAGGTCGCGACGGTTCAACCTTTCGCTCTCGCTGATAATGATGGACATAGACCATTTCAAGGATCTGAACGACACCTACGGTCACCAGCAGGGGGACGTCGTTCTCAAGGGAATGGCCGGAGTGCTCAGAAGGTGCGTTAGGGACATCGACCTCGTGGCGCGGTACGGAGGCGAGGAGTTTGTGGCGATATTGCCGGAGACGCCCAAAAAGAACGCGGTGATAGTCGCGGAACGGATGAGGGAAATGATAGAAAATATGGAGTTCGAGGGCCGGGACGAGCCGTTGAAGATGACGGCTAGTTTCGGCGTTTCCGGATACCCCGACGACAATATAAAGACAAGGCTCGACCTGATAGCGAGAGCCGACGAGGCTATGTATCAGGCCAAAAGAGGGGGCCGCAACCGGGTGGCCCTATACACTCCCGAAGGGAGAGCTTCCCAATGAAGGATTCCGCCATACTCGTCGTGGACGACAGCCCGGTCGTCGTCGAGGCGGTAAGCGAGGCGCTGATCAAAGACGGTTTTAAGGTGTTCACCGCGGCTGACGGCATAGAGGCCCTCGACGCGGTCAAACGCCATAGCGTAGACCTCATACTGCTCGACATCGACATGCCGCGAATGAACGGCTACCAAGTTTGCAAGCTGCTGAAAAGAGACCCTGCTTTCAAGCACATCCCCATCGTCATGCTCACCGCCAAAAGCGCGGAGACGGACAGGATATGGGGACTCAAGGCCGGCTCGGACGAATATCTCACAAAGCCTTTCAACTACGCGAAAGTGAAGGAAGTAATCAGGCGATTCGTGAAATAAATGACTGAAATTTCTGAAAAACAACTCGTCGCGTTCAGGGACATCATCTGGAAGGCCTGCGGCCTCTGGTTCGGCGACTCCAAACTGTCGATACTCGGCAACAGGATACGCTCCCGGATGGCGGAGACAGGCATCTGCGATCCCGAACAGTACAGACGGGCCATCTCGTCGGAAGACGACCGCGCCGAGCTTTCCACTCTAATCAATATCGTCACAACCAACGAGACTTATTTCTACCGCTCCGAGTCCCAGATAGATTGCTTCAGGAACTTCATACTGCCGCAACTGGCCGAAAAGAAGATAGCCGCCGGGGACAGGACGATGAGGATATGGAGCGCGGGGTGCTCCACCGGCGAGGAGCCTTACACCATCGCGATGGCCCTCATGGAGTCGATCAGGTTCCACTCTATATGGAACTTCCAGATTTATGCCACCGACATCTCCACGGCCGTGCTCGAAAAAGCGATGGAGGGAGTGTACTCCAAACGCGCGGTCGAGCGTCTTCCCAAAGAACTGCTCGACAAATATTTTACTTTCAAGGACGGCAAATACATAATTAACAACGTTGTCAAAAAGATGGTCGAGTTCGACTACGCCAACCTGTTCGACTCCTACTACATGGCCGGGTTCGACATAATCTTCTGCCGCAACGTGCTGATATATTTCAGGGATGAGGACAAGAAAAGCATACTCGAGAGATTTCACGCCTCTCTCGTGGACGACGGATGGCTGTTCCTCGGGCCTACGGAGATGATCCGCGGCCTCGTGGACGGCTTCAAACTGACACCGATGAAAGACTGCGTGATCTTTCAGAAACAACCGGGGTGACTCGGATGGCAAAATCGTTCAAAACGCCGAAGACCATCAAACTGTTCCTTGACGAGTGCAAGGAATATATCACGAACCTGAATCAGGACCTAGTCGAGCTTGAAGGCGGAGACACCGACGAGGAGCTGATCAAGCGCATCTCCCGCAACGTCCATACCATTAAAGGCTCTTCGGCCATGCTCGAATTCATGGACGTCTCCGAGATAGCCCACCAAATCGAAGACGTGATGGAGAAGCTGAAGAAGAAGTTTCCGGCGGTTGACAAAGAGTTTCTCGACGCGATATTTCAGAAAGTGGATGTGATAGACGGGATACTGCTGAAGATAGAGAACGGGAGTTACGAGGAAGGAAGCGCGGCTCCCGCGGCGGCGGCTCCCGCGCCCAAGGCGGAACCTGAACCTGCTCCTCCGCCCCCCCCGCCGCCCCCGCCCCCGCCGGAACCGAAGCCCGAACCGGAGCTAGTCGCAAAGGACGCTAAAAAACAGCCGGAACCGCCGAAAAAGAAAAAACAACTCATAGCGCCTGCCGTCGGCAGAACGGGCGTGTTGGAAATCGCCGGCTCGGATATTCTTCCTTCCATCGACAGATGCTTTGCCCTGTTTGCGGACGTAGAGTCGAAATTCCTCATGGCCGACGACAGTTCCGGGGACGCGGGTTTCATCGATAAGATGTTCGACTCCGTAAAACAACTGCAGAGGTCTTTGGTGTGTTTCGGCCAAGCAGAGATAAACGAATCGCTGGCAAGGCTGCTGATGGTTAAGAAAGCCGCCGCCGCCGGCAAGGCGGAACTTGGGCAGAGAACCGCTGAACTGATATTCAAGGGAGTCATTCACGTGAAGGCGGTTTTGGAATCGCTGACTTCCGCCGAGCGCCCGAAGGCTCCCGACCCCGCTCCGTTCTTCAAGTCGGTGGATGTCGCGTTGGAAAAGGCGCGCGCCGAAAAGGACTACATGGCCAAAGGCGCGGCGTCCGAACTGTTCGACCGCCTGAACGTCGGCAAGGACGCCCTGAAATATTTTACCCCCTTCGAGAAACAGTGCGTCGGCACGGCCATGATAGACGACAGAAATGTCTTCAGGCTGAAAATGAGTTTCAAGACGCACGAGCTTGGCGACCTCGCCAGCATGTCCGAGTTCTTCAAGCCGCTGGCTGACGACGGCGAATTCCTCGCCTGCATAATCGTCGCCGTAGGCATGGACGTCACGGTGACCGGATACGATTTCCACCTGTTCTTCGGGACCGCGATGTCGATGGATGAATTCGACAGGAAATATGCCTATCTGAAAAAGACAGGGATAAAAGCGACGGAGATCGGGCTGTCCGGAGAGACGGCGGAGGCCGCCCCGGCCCCCGGCGGCGGAGAAAGCGAGGAGAAACCCGGCGAGGCCCCGGCGCGATTGGCTGGCGGACGGCGCGAAAAGGCGAAGAAATCCGGTTCCGTAGCGACCGTCAGGGTGGACACCGTAAAGCTGGACGACCTCGTAAACCTTATCGCCGAACTGGTGATCAACCACAACAAGCTTGAGCAGGAAATAAAACAGTTAAAGCAGACCGCCAACGCGGCGGGCGACATTCTGGACGCGCTCAAACTGGGAAGAAAATCGAACGGATTGTCGGAACGCAATATCACGCAGGACGACCTACTGCAGCCTTTCAAGACGCTTCAACCGGACGCATTCGACGAGAGCGGAGCGAGAAGGGAAACCGGCTTGGCGGGGCGCGCCAAGGAACTGCGCATCATTCGCGAGAGCGTCATGGAACTGTATGACATGGAGCTTGAGAAGGACAGGATGCTCAGCGAACTGAACGCCAAGATAGCCGCGCTCAAGTCTGAAATTGAATCGCTTAATCAGGAATTCCAAACCGACGGGCTTAATATCGGCAGAGTCATTTTCGAGCTTCAGGAAGAGACCATGAAGCTGAGGATGATGCCGATATCGAATGTGTTGAGCAAATTCCCGAGGCGGGTGCGAGACTACGCGAGACAACTGGACAAAAAAATAGAGTTCATAGTCGAGGGCGAGGACACCGAACTGGACAAGAACCTCATCGAGGAGCTTGAAGACCCGTTGCTGCACATCATCAGGAACGCGATCGACCACGGGATCGAGACGACGGCGCACAGGCAGGCGGCGGGAAAGCCGGACACCGGCATTATCAGGGTGAAGGCCTCCCACGAGGGCAACTCTGTCGTAATCGACATCGAAGACGACGGCAAGGGGATGGACGGCAAAGTCCTCAAGAAAAAATGTGTCGAGAAACGGCTGATAACGCCCGAACAGGCGGCGCAGATGGACGACAAGGAGGCCGTGAACCTCATATTTATTCCCGGTTTCAGTTCGAAGGATCAAGTCAGCGATCTGTCGGGCAGAGGCGTGGGGATGGATGTCGTGAAGACCGGCATCTCCAAGCTCAAGGGCAGCGTGGACGTGAACACCGAGCCGGGCAACGGCACGATGATAAAACTGAAACTGCCCCTGACTCTTGCGATAATACAGGCGATGATCGTCAAGTGCGCCGGCCGCAAGTTCGTTATCCCTATGGACCCGATAGAGTCCGCCGAGCAGGTGAAGAGCAGCGAAGTCCGCAGCGTGGAGGGCAGGGAAGTTTATAAGTTCCACGACATGGTGATACCGTTGATGCGGCTTCGGGACGTCTTCAGCCTCGGAGACGAGGAAGGAACGCGCCCCGCTCAGTTCCCTGTAGTGATAATGACTCACGGGGACAAGAAAATCGGCCTTATCGTGGACGAAGTCATAGAGAAACAGCAAGTGGTCATAAAGAGCTTGGGCGAGTTCCTCGGAGACGTAAAAAACATTTCCGGAACAACCATATTCGGGGACGGCTCAATGGCGCTGATTATTGACGTTCCGGGAATAGTGCAGTCCATTCCCCGGCTGTCTAAGAGACTTGAAAGAGCTTCGGCGGGCGCGGACGAAAAGAGCAGGAAACACATACTCCTCGTGGACGATTCTCTATCTGGCAGAATCGCGCAGCGCGAGATGATAGAGCGGATGGGATACACTGTGGAAGTGGCGTCGTCCGGGATGCAGGCGCTTGCAAGGCTGGCAGAGCGCAGGTATGACATGATAGTGACCGACATTAACATGCCCCGGATGGACGGATACGAGTTCACCCAGAAAGTGCGTTCGTCGCCGGACATCCACAGGATTCCCATCATAATGGTGACGTCCGACATCAAAAGCGCCGACAGGCAGAAAGCGTACGATGTCGGCATAGACGATTTTCTAGCCAAGCCGTTCTCGGAGGACGACTTAAAAATCGCCATTGAGAAACACATGAGGCCATACTGAAACGAGGCGCCGAGAGACGCCGGACGGGGTGACCCGCATGGACAACAGAATTTTCGCCAGATTAAACGGCGATAGAGAAATTCAGATAGACGAGCAGTTCGACCTTCAGAGCGTGCTCTGGTTCAAGCTCGGCTCTGAAGACTACGCCATAAAGGTGGACAGCGTGCAAACGGTGCTGGACGAGTTCTCGCTCACCCCGGTGCCGAACACGCCGAAGTTCGTCAAGGGAGTCATCAACCTTCGCGGCGTCATCGTTCCGGTGGTGGACCTCAAGGAGCTTTTTCAGATGCCGCTGGACGATGTGGAGACGGAGATGATTGTCGTCCTTGAACTCGACAACATGAAGGTGGGGATAGCCGTCGACAGGGTGATGGAAGTTCTGGCGGTGGATTTCTCCGCGCTCCAACCGCCGCCGCCGTCGCTTTCAGGCCTCGGCGCGGAATACGTCACCGGCCTCTGCAAACACGAGGCTCTGGTTCTTATCACGGTGGATATCGTTAAAGCGATAAATATAGCAAAAGAGATGCTCGGCAAGTATTCATGAAAAACGGAGGTGGCTTTGTATGGAACGCAAGCATGGATTGAGAAGGAAGCTGTTCGCATGGTTCGGAGGTCTAGTCTTCGCCCTGTCGGGGATTGTGGGACTGGGCTTCTTGGGCATCTGGCAGCAATATAAAACGGTCACTCTGGAATTGTCCAGAAGCATGATCTACGGGGACACAAAGGACGCGGTTCGCGAGTTGGACAAGCTGACTAACGCTCAGGGGCCGCTCATACTGTCTCTTGACAGGACGTTCCTCGATTACGTCGGCATCGGCGACGACCCGACTCCGGCATACCTGAAGGCGCGCGGCGAGATGGAGACGATGGTAAAGCAACTCGGCGTCTCCGCCAAGTCGGATCAGGACGTCAAGAGCGTTAAAGAGTTTCAGGACGTGTTCAAGCGCTATAAGGCGTCCGGCGACAAGATATTGAAGATGTCCGAGAACGGCGATTACGACGCCGCCAACCGCGAGGTCGAAAAGAGCGGTTTCACTGAGGACATCGAGACCATGTCGAGCATCCTCGGCGCGCTCGCAAAGGCGAACACCGTCAACAGGACCGAACTCAAACATAAACAGGACATCGCCGGGACTGTGATCCCGCTGATTATTCTTTGCGTCATCGGCATCGTGATAGCGCTCAGCGTCGTCACCATCCCGATGGTCACGAAGAACATATCGGTCCCGCTATACCGTTGCGCGGAGTTCGCTGAATTGCTGTCCAACGGAGACCTGACGAAGAAACTGGTTTTTAAGCCGAACAGAATAGTGACCGAACACAGCGAGATAGGGCATCTGTTCAACAGCCTAAGCGACATGTCGCAGAAGCTCCACTCGATGCTGGAAAACATGAACAAGACGACGGTGCGGGTGAACAAAAGCTCGGTGCAGATAACGCAGGGCGCGCAGTCCATCCTCAGCGGCACGCAGGAGCAGTCCGACTCGATAAACGACGTGACGAACAGCATCCAGCAGCTCACTTCGGCGATAGACACGATAGCGGACAACTCGAAGGCGATGAACTCTTCGGTCAGGGACACCGCCGGGTCGGTGGACAACCTTATCGAGGCGATTTTCAAGATAGACGAATCGGTTGCCGACCTCACGAGCCAAGTGTCGAACACCACGGCGGTCATCGCCCAGATGTCCGCCTCCACCGCTCAGGTTCACAACAGTTCCACCGTCATGGCCGAAGCGGTTCAGGAGACGTCTTCGACCATTCAGGAAATGCTCGCTTCCATCGAGGAAGTATCCCTTAACGCCAAGGAAATGGATAAGTCGGTGAACGACGCGTCGGGCACGGTGGACGAGATGATGGCGTCGATCAACGAGATGACGCGAAGCATGGACGTGATGAACAATTCGCTAAAGCACGCGATGGTGGACATCGAGGTGCTGATATCGTCGGTAGGCGACGTGGCGAACGACGCAAAGGAAGCTTTCGCGGCGTCAGACGAAACCACCCGGATTGCCAAGTCGGGCGGCAAATCGATTCAGCAGAGCATAGAAGGAATGAAGGGAATCAAGGCGACGGTAAGCGACACCGCCAGAAAGATAAGGGAACTGGGAGACAGTTCGGCGCAGATCGGCGACATCATAAACGTCATCCGAGAGATAGCGGATCAGACGAACCTGCTGGCGCTGAACGCCGCAATCGAGGCCGCCCGCGCGGGCGAGGAAGGCCGCGGATTCAACGTCGTAGCCGCCTCCATCAAGAAACTCGCAGAGCGCTCCACCGAAGCGACGAAGGAAATCGAGCGCCTCATCCGCAACATTCAGAAGGAGACCGAAAAGGCCGTCTCCGCTATGGACGAGGGCGTAAAGGAAGTGGAAAAGGGCACGCACCTCGCCGACCAAGCAGGAACGGCGCTCGCGGACATCGTCGCCAGCGTCGAACGCACGGGCGTTTACATGAAACAGATTTCGGTCGCCACTGAAAAGCAGACTCAGAGCAGCGAGGAAGTCAAACAGGCGATGACCCGCCTCGGCAGCGTCGCCGACGGCATGAACGGCATCACCATTTCCCAGCAGGAAGGCACGAACAGAGTCAGGAGCGCGTTCGATCAGCTCAGCGGAATCGCCCAGCAGGTCAAGAACTCAACCATCGAGCAGAGCAAGGCGGGCAATCAGATTTCCCACGCTATCGAGACTCTCAACGGCATATCCACGCAACTCACGTCCGCAACCAGCGAACAGGACAAGGGTAGCAACCAGATGGAACTGGCGATGGAGAACATCAACGTCCGGGCGCAGGAAATTCAGGACGCCACCCGCAAGCAGAAGGGCGAGGGCGACCGCATAAAGAAACAGATAGAGAACATGATGGAATTGACTCAGAGGGTGACGGACGCGACTCTGCTTCAGTCGCAGTCCAGCCACAAGATAGTCGAGAAAATGTCGAACGTCGGCAAGATAGCCGTCAACACGACGAACAAGTCGAACGAAGTCAACAAGGGAGCCTCGTATCTCGAAGGCGCGGTGAACAATCTCGAACAGGTTATCTCTCAGTTCACAATCGAGATGTCGGAGCAGACGGTTCCGAAGGAAAAGGGGCTGTCGCTGGTGGAGGAGGGCGGCTGAAGGGCGTCCGCGCGGGTCTTTTCCTGACGCCGTCGCCGATGCGGCGCGGCGTCTCCGCCTCGGCCGGTTGTTATGGCGGAAAAACAGAAGCACATACTTGTCGCCACGAGCGACGAATCATTGAGGAAGTTCATCGGCGCGCTCGCAAAGGACGCCGGGTTCGCCGCGTTGCGCGCCGCGCCCGGCGAGTCTCCGGCGGACGAAGCGTTGCGTTTTCAGCCTTCGGTGGTTCTGCTCGACGCGGATGAAGATCCGGAGGCGCTCGCCCCGGCGGTGTGCAGAATCATGTTCGAGTCGCCCCGCCCGGCGCTGCTCGTCACGCGAGACCCGGAGAAGTCGAGGGGGCCTGTCTCGAACGCGCTGGCTCTCGGAGCCGCGGGCGCGCTTAATGTCCCCGAAGGAACATCATACTCGTCTATGTCCGATATACAGAAAGACCGGATGTCGCGGCTTCTGACTAATGCGGCGTCGGCGCGAGTCGCCCGAATGCCTGTCAGGGAACTTGCCGCCCGGATTTCTTCCATGCGGGACGCGCTCGATTCGGAGACGGCGCGGCGGGATTTTGAAGTTCTTCAGTCCCACGTGAACGGCGCGCGCAGGTTCGACATTGTCGGGGTGGCCATATCGACAGGAGGTCCGAACGCTCTCGGCAGGTTCGTGCCTCTGCTCCCGGCCTCGTTCCCGGCTCCCATTCTGGTCGTTCAGCACATCATCCCCGGTTTTCTGGACGGGATAGTCAAGCGCCTGAACGATAGTTGCGAGGTAGCGGTGAGGATGGCGGAAAACGGGCAGCAGCTTGAGCCGGGAGCGGTGTATTTCGCTCCTGACAAAAAGCATCTCACGATTGCCCGGACTCCGCAGAAAAAGATCATATCTAAACTGAGCGACAAGCCGGAAGGGCTGCTGTTTTGCCCGTCGGCGGATGTGATGTTCAAGAGCATGGCGGCGGTCTCGGGCGCACGCTGCCTCGGCGTTATAATGACCGGCATGGGGCACGACGGAGTCGAAGGTCTTGCCGCCATAAAGAAGGCCGGCGGAGTGGCCGTCGCTCAGGACCAAGCCTCCAGCGCCATTTACGGCATGGCCCGCGCCGCTGTGGACGCCGCCGTCGTCGATCACGTCTTCCCCCTCGACAACATCGCCGGCGAGATGTACGGCCTGCTGTTCGACAATCCGGTCTCGCCAGCCTCTTCTTGAGTCGCCGGGCAACGACGGCATGGGCTGAGGCCGCGTCGGACTCCCTGTCGCCGGAGAGAAAGAGTCATCCGGAAAACCTTAATGAAAGTTATATCCTCAATGATGACATTCAGCGCCGTCAGGCGGGTTTTCGTCTGCGCCGCCTTGTTGTGCCTGATATTCCCCGCGCGCCGCGCTGTGTCGGACGCCGGGTTTACAGTCGTCAAAGTCGAGACGAAGGGGGCGGGAGCTCCGCGCCGCGTGTGGTTTGACGCGGGCGCGAGAGACGGCGTTTCTCCGGGCATGCGGCTGGAGCTTTTCAGAGGCGCGGCGAGCGTGGGAACCGTCGAGATAACGGAGGCGGGAGCTAAAACGTCATCGGGCTATTTTGAGCCGGGCTGCCCGCAGTGCGCGCCCGCTCAGGGCGACATAGCAGTCCGTTTTTCCAGCTCCGGTTTTTCCATTATTCCCCCGCCTATACTGATACCCGAAGGAACAGGCCGCGCCAAGCAGCCGCCCGCCGAGGCGTTTGAGCAACTCGAAGCTGTTTTCAGAGCGTTCGCGTCAGGCGAGACTGAGCCGGAGGTCGATGAAGAGGGAGTTGAAGCGGCCGCGCCGAAGCTTCCGCCACCGTGCCCGGCTGTGACGGATGACCTTGCTGACATATCGACCGAGTTCTTTCCGTCTCCCGGAGACAGAGTGCGGGTAAGCGGCTTCGGCGATTACGTTGATTTCTGCCTGACGGTGGACGCGCTCGGATATCTGCGTTTGCCCGATGGGTTCAATGTAAGGACAGTCAGGAAGACGCTCGCGGCGGCGGAGAGGGATTTGAACGTTGCGATGCTGGAGCGCGGAGGGCAGGGCGGCGCGAAGCTGTCGCTGATGCCTCCCGGCGAATCCGCGCCGCAGGTTTATTATTACGTGTCCGGAAGCGTCGTTTCGCCCGGCGTTTACGAAGCGGAACCGGGGCAGACGGTCGGCGCGCTTATCGCCCGCGCGGGAGGCCCTGCGCAAGACGCCGACGGAACATCTCTCGTCGTTGAAGACCTCTCCGCAAAATGGAACATGAAGCTGCTGAAACCGGAGAAATTGACGGATGGAACATCGGGCGGGTTGGACGCTCCGATTAACGGCGGAGTCGTGTTTCTGCCTTCGTCGCCGGAGAATCTCAACGCTTTTATTAATGAGATACTGACGATTCTATCTGAGTAGAAACCTTCGTTCCGATTCTCTCACTTGATAAGCCCGAACGCTTTTGCGTGGAAAGTCAGTATGACTCCTACTCGCGAGCGCCAGTAGCGCGCTGTGTGTATCCCGTTGCCGTTCAATTCGTCGCCTTGAACGATATGCTGCGAAGGGGCGGCGGGGATTCCCATTTCAGCCAGCGTCTCGCTCGCTTTCTTGAAAGACTCGAAGTTGTTTCTTCCCGAAAAGAAGTCGTTGTGTCCGGCGTCGAAGTAAATGTGGACGTCTTTGCGTTTCATGTTTTTCAGGCGGGGCAGGGGGTCGTTGCGCCTGAGGTACTGTTTGTCAATTTTGCAGTTCGTTCCTTTTGAGGCGTCTTCGCAGAATATCGAGGCGATTTCGGGCGTCGCGTCTTTCATGTAGCTCAGGAAGAAGGAGTCCGAGACCATGTCGGACAGAGTGTACATCGCGCTGAGAGAGGTCACGGAAGAGAAGACATCGGGATTGCCGGCCAGCAAATTCATTGAGCCGACGCCGCCCATCGAGAAGCCGCCGATTCCGCGCGCGCCCCTGTCCGCTTTCGTGCGGTATGCCGCGTCGATGTGCCCGACAAGGTCCTCCGTGATATACGTTTCATATTGACCGGTGGCGCTTTTGCGAATGCCGTCCACGAATTCAGGGCCGTCCGCTGGCGGCCATGTTTTCTTCCCGTCTCTCCTGTTGATGTAGAAGCTGGAATCTCCATCCGGCATGACCACTATCATCTCAGGCAGCGGCAAAGGGCATTCGGGATATTCCGCTTTCATGGCGTTCACCACGCCTTCAGGCAGCCCGACATCGTTTTTCTTGAGGCATGTCAGAAGCGCGTCGTAGTCCGCCGTCGTGAACAGGCAGTCGGCTATCTGCGGGACTTGCTCCTGTTCGGGCCAGTGCTTTTCTTCCTCTAAATTGCCTTCTTTGGCGGGATCGTTGCGCGCGAAGTTGTAGCCGTGCAGAAGGTAGACGACGGGGAAGCGCGCCGAATCATCCTTGAAATAGCTCGGTGGCAGATAGAGCCGGTAAAGCTTTTCTGTTCCCAGAGCCTGAGAAAAGAAACTTCCACTATCCGGTCTGGCGTCGGACGCGAGAGCCGCAACCGCCGAGGCTATCAGGATCGCCGCCGCGAGCGCAGCCGAAAATTTTGTTTTTCTCATCTTGTTTCCGCCTCCGCTTCAAACATGTCCTTCACTCTTCGTCCGAACCGCCGCCCATGAATCTTTTAAATGTGTTCAGCGTGTGAATGATGACGTTCGGAACGGGAAGGATGTGACCGGAGTTGAACCACACGATTTTTTTCGGGTCGTTTGCCGCTTTGTGGAACGCTTCCATCGCCTCGTAAGGCAGCAGTTCGTCTTTCTTGCCGTTTATAAGAAGCAGCGGGCGCGGGGTTATGTGACCCACGTACTCGATGGGGTCTACCGGTTTGAGGATTTCAAACGCCTCTTCCAGCGTGTATCCGGCTTCTTGAATCTGCTTCACCACGTCGTTAACTTCCGGGAGTTCGGACTTGTTGAAAACCACGGAGAAATCTCCCGCGCCGTCCGCGAGAACGACCACTTTGAATCTTTCATCGACGGCTGTCGCGATAGCTCCCGTCATGGCTCCCATAGAGATGCCGAAATAACCGAGCCTGCTGATATCAATGTCGTCGCGGGATTCGAGGTAGTCAACGCCTCTGCGGCAGTCGATGACCTGCTGGGTGATATTCCATCGAGTGTCTTTCACGTTGGGTTCGAGGATGTGGCGTCCCGGTTTTGCCCGCTCGCCCTTATGGATGCCGTCGATAGCCAGCACCGCGTATCCGTATTTAGTCCAGTCCGGCGCGAAAGAGTCGGCAAGACTTTTGTCCGACTGGAGCCAGTGCATAAAGAATACGACGGGCCACGGCGGGCCGTCCAGTTCAATGACCCGCTTGTTGAATCCGGTTTTCAGTTCCTCGTCCAGCGTGTCGATGTATCCGCGAATGTTTTTCGGGACGAACAGGAACGCCGGGACGCGCTCGCCGTTGGCGCTGTCGAAATAGACTTTGTGTTTGTCGTAATGCTGACGGGATTCGATGAGGGATGATTCCGCGTTAAGGGGCAGGGAGCGGTCGTAGTCGAAATCCGCGCGATGCGCCTCGAAGATGGTTTGCGCGAAGGCCCCTGAAGCCGATAGTATCGCCGCCAGCGCCGCAACAAACGTTGTTTTCATGATGCTTTTCATGGTGTTTTTCCGCCTTTCCGCCGAAGCCGCTCAATTGACATTCACTCACAAAAACGTAATAACATTAACATACCGGGCCGTCGAATTCAAACGCCGGGGGCGTTTGAACCGCCGCATTTATAATGGAGGCGGACGGCGGAATCTTTCACGGAAATCAAGCCCGCGCCAAAGGCGGGCCATAAACAATCGGAGGAACGGCAATGAAGAAACGAATCGGGATGTGCGCGGCGATAGCGGCTATGGTCTTGGCTGTCTCGGCGGCCGCGCCGAAAACTTCTCTGTCTCAGCAGGCGGCCGAATCGAAGGTCAAAGTCGGCATGATCGATTTCGACAAGGTCATCAGGGAGCACCCGGTGATGGTCAGGTGGCAGATCGAGCTTGAGACCACCAAAGACATGCGCGAAAAAGAAATGGAAAAGAAAATCAAGGAAAACTTCGGGATCACGGATCAGACGGAGCTTTCCGAGGAGCAGCGCGCCCAGATTCAGCGGATAATCATGCAGGAGAGCCAGAAGTTCACCGCCGAGATGGAGCCTAAGCAACTCGAAAAAATGAAAGTGGTCGAAGAGGACGTCAAAGAAGTGGGGGCCGTCATCGCCACCGAGAAGAAGCTGGATCTCGTGGTTCTGCGGCACATCGTAGTATTCGGCGCGACGGACATCTCCGACGCCATCATAGAGCGGATAAAGAAGAAGTACAACTAATGCTAGCATAAGCATAGCGACAAGAGGCCGCCCCGGACGCGCGCGCGGCATGTATGCCCAGCGCGCGCAGCGGTTTCAGCCCGCATTGGCGAATAATGCGGGTTAGGCGCGCACGGCGGTCGGGCGTCCACTGTTTTTTGCGGAGGATTTCATTTGAAACTAGGATGCGGCACGGCTTCTTTTCATAGAAAATTTTTTTCCGGCGAGATGGACATCTTCGATTGGATGGCCGTATGCGCGCGCGACCTGAAAGTGTCGGGGATCGAGATATCGGACTGCCATCTACAAAGCGCGGACGAAGATTACGTATGCAAGGTAAAGAGGGTGGCGGTGGATTTGGGGCTTACCATCTCGGCGTTGACCGTATCGACCGATTTCGGGATTGCGGACGACGCGGCGAGGGACAAGCAACTGGAGGATGGAGAGTTTGCGGCCCAACTGGCTGCCGCGCTCGGCGCGCCGATATTGCGGTTCTCGGCGGGAAGGCCCGAGGAAAACAAGGAAGCGCAGTGGGACGAAATGGCCCGCTGCGTTCAGATAATGTGCGAACTGGCCGAGCGCGACGGCATCGTTATGGCGGTTTGCAATGATGCCGAAGACGATTTCATACAGACGTATGAAGACATCGACAGGTTAATAACGGATGTCGGCTCGGAATGGCTGAGGCTGGGTCTCAACGCGGACGCATTCGGCTCGGACGCCGAGGGGTTGACGAAGTCGATGTTCTACACTGTGCACGTCAGCGTTTCCGGAAATTCGAGAGGGTTCGACTGTCCCGCTTTCATACGCGCGGCCGCCGGGTTGAACTACCGGGGGTTCGTCTGCCACAGAGGCGAGGGAGCAGAGGACGAAGCAGCGGCGGCCGCGCGCGGAGTGGAGACCCTTCGCGCGCTCATAGCGGGCTGACGAGCGCCGCGGGCGGGCGTCCGGTTCGCCCTCATGGAGACGGATATGAAAAAAATCATTGCCGCAGCCGTATGCGCGCTAGTTCTCGCCGCCGGCGCGGCTCTCGCTGTCCCCAAGACCGAAAAATTCGGCGTTCCCATCATGACTGTGGACGAGGTTCGTCCGGGAATGAAGGGCTACGGTCTATCTGTTTTCAAGGGAGCCGAACCTGAAAAATTCGATATCGAAGTGGTGGCGGTTATAAAAAAATGGCGCACGGGCAACGATTTGATAATAGTGCGCTGTAGCGGAAAGAATCTTGAATTCACGGGAATTGCCGCCGGCATGAGCGGCAGCCCGATGTACATCGACGACAGGCTCATCGGGGCGCTCGCGTACGGGTGGTACTGGCCCAAGGAAGCCATCGCGGGCGTTCAGCCGATAGAACACATGTTTGAACTATGGGAGATGCCGGAAGCCAAAGGCTCCGCAGGCAAGGCGCAGGAGGGCGGACGCTCCGCCGCGCCGTTCAGTTTTCTGAACCTCAGAGGCGAGGAGACGACGGCGGCTCTGACGGAAATAAAAAGGCTGCTCGGCGCGGCCGGCCCGGCCCGCGACTCAGGGCCGGAGCGCGCGGGAGGCGTCGATCTGGCTCCCATAGCCACCCCCGTCGCCACTTCAGGGATAGAAGGCGCGGGCGCGTCGCTTCTGTCAGATTTATTGCTGTCGCGCAACATGACCCCGGTGTCTGGCGGAGGCGCGGCGGGCGCGGCGGGCGCCCCCGGAATCAACGACCTGAAACCCGGCTCCGTGCTTGGCTCGCCTCTCATGAGGGGAGACCTGCGCGCCGCAGCCATCGGCACGGTCACTGTCAGACACGGTGACCGCATCCTCGGATTCGGCCATCCCTTCTTTAACGAAGGCCCGAACACGATTCCTCTGAGCGGCGGCGAAATATTCCATTTCATGTCGACACTCAACTGGACTTTCAAGATAGGGGCGGTCGGAGATGTCTTGGGCAGCATCACCGACGACCGGCTTCCCGCGATTTCAGGAAAAATCGGACTCATGCCGGAGTTCTTCCCGGTTAAAATAAACGTCTCTGACGCCTCGACAGGGTACTCGGCGAAATACGATTTCGAGGTCGCCAGAATAAGGGACATAGACGCCTCTCTGATGTTCGGCGCGGTCTCCACCGCCCTCGAACGCGCGTCCCTGCAATCCGAAGTCACCGCGAAGGTAACCGTGAGCGGGCGGCTGGAAGGATATGACCGTCCGTTCGTTTTCGAAGACGTGTTTGCGCAGCCGCCCGGAAGCGTTTATTTCGCGCCCATGTTTTATCTGGCGGACCTTCTGTACAATCCGTTCCGCAAAGTAGATATCAAAGACGTCAGGTTCGACATCGAATTATCGAGGGAATCCAAGAGTTGCGAGATTTCGGCAGTGAATCTTATATCGAATAAGTTTCGCCCCGGAGACATCGTGAAGGCGGCGGTCAAGCTGAAACCCCATAACGCCGAGGAGTTCATGTCGGAAATCGAGTTTGCGATTCCGCGCGACGCTAGGCCCGGCCCGCTCACTATCGAGTTCGAAGGCGGAGCCTCTTTCTCCGGAGCGCCCACCGCGGCCGCCCCGGAAAACTTCGACCAATACTACGACACTATTCTCAAATGGATTCCGCAGAACACTCTCTCGGTAAAATTTATCTATCCTGAACTGGGACTTGCGCTCGGCGGATTCGAGGTCAACGGACTTCCCAAATCAATGGAAGCCTCCGTGAATAAAAGCTTGGCGACGACTCAGAAGCCGTTCCCGAGATACGAGCGGTCAACGCTGAAGACGAACTATGTCGTAAGCGGCAGACGGCAGATTGTCGTCAACATTGAGAAGGAGTACTGAGAATGAAATCGACTAAGATATGCGTCGCGGCCGTCGCGTTGTGCGCGCTGTGCTCGACCGCGCTGTCAAACACCACAAGCTACTGGTCGCAGGCGGGAGTCGCGCAGTTCTACAAAGGCAAGTTCACAGGGACGGCCCTTACCGACACCGGACTGATAACTCTCGGCGTGAAAATGGAGCAGACATTTTCGACTCCTGAGCCGAATCTCTGGGCCGCCGCGTACGACAACAAGGGCGACTTGTGGGCGGGCAGCGGCAACAAAGCCATACTTTATAAAATCCGCGCCGGAAAAAGCGAAGCCGAAGAAGCCGCCATCCTTCCCGGCTCAGGCATAAGCTCGATAACAGTCGACAGGAACAACAACGTGTACGCGGCGATTTTTCCCGGCGGCTCGATCTACGTTGTGCGGCCCGGCTCGCGCGCGGCCGTATTCGCCCAGATTCCCGCATCCTTCGTGTGGGATATGAAGTTCGCGCCGTCGGGCGACTTGTACTGCGTGACCGGCATGCCCGCCGCGGCTTACAGAATCAATCCATCAGGCATCTTCAAAAACCTTTATGTCAGTTCCACCGAGAGACATTTTCTCTCGATGTTCATGGATGGAGACAAGTTTATTTACACAGGCACAAGCCCGAACGGACTTGTGTTGCGCGTGAACATCGAAGCGGCGGAGAAAGGCTACGCGCCGCCTCCCGAAGTCTCCGCTCCGAGAATGACCACCCCCCGCCCATCCTCCGACGACGCGGCGCAGGCGGATGAATTCCAGCCCGAACCTTCAATGCCTGTTTCTCCGGACGGCGCGGGATTCGCCGAAACCGACGTCGAGCGAGCGCCGGATCCTAGGGTGTCGGTTCTTATAGATATGGTGGAAGACGAGGCGTACAGGTTGCTTCCGTGGAAGGACGGGTCGTTCCTGATCGCGGCCAACAGCGAGCAGTCCCCGCAGTCGGCGTCGGCTCAACAGCGCCGGCCCGGACGAGTCGAGCCTTTGAGCTTCATGCTGCCCCCAAAAGTTCCGCAGTCCGGGCAGCAACTGCCGTTGAACCCCGCCCGCGTATATCTCGCCGACCCGTCCGGACAGTCCCGCGTCATCCTTGAGATTCCCGACCCGTTCATACTGTCCATGCTTCCGGCGGGGGGCGACCGCGTTCTCATCGGCTCAGGCAACGACGGCAGGTTCTACAACCTCGACATGAAGAAAGAGACGGCGACGCTTCAGGAGTTGCAGGCGTCCCAGATTCTGGCGATAGTGGGCGAGGGACCGAAGCTCCGCTTTGTCACAGGCAACCCCGGAGCGGTGTTCGCGCCCACCGGGCTTATGAATGACCGCGGGGAGTTCCTGTCCAGCGTCAACGACGCTTCTACGCCGGCGGTTTACGGAAATCTCGACGCGGTGGCGTTCACACCCAAAGGCTCCGCGCTTGAATTCAAAACGCGCACCGGCAACACGCCCGATCCGACGGACGGCACATGGAGCGAATGGTCCGCGAGCGCGGGCAGATGGCCTTTCAGGATAACAAGTCCTCCCGGCAGATATGTTCAGTATGGAGCGACGCTTCTTCCGACGACAGACGGTCAGTCTCCCGAACTGCGCGAGGTGAAAGTGTTCTACCTGACGGCCAACCAGCCGCCGAGGATATCTGCGATAAACGTGACGCCCGCGCCGCAGTCGAGAAGGCCCACCGCCCCGCCGTCTAGAACGGGCGCCGCCGCCACGCCGCCTCAGATGCCGCCCGCCTCCGCTGCGGCTTCCTCCGGAGCCGCTCCGGCGTCCGCCGCCGCTGCGGCAGCCGCCCAGCAGCGCGCCGCAATCGCTCCCGCATCAACCGAGACCAATCTCATCGTCGGCTCGATAGCCGCTTCCAACGACATCTCCGTCCGCTGGTCGGCCTCCGACCCAGATCAGGATTCTCTTCGCTACCGCCTTCAGTTCAGGTCGCTCCCGGACGGCCAATGGACCGTCCTTGAAAAGGAATTCTTCGAATCGGAATATCGCTGGAGCACGGAATCTGTTCCGGACGGCAGATACGAAGTAAAAGTGGCCGCCTCCGACATAGAGTCCAACACAGCCGAGCGCGCCCTTTCACACGAGACGATAACCGACCCGTTCATAATCGATCACACCCGGCCGACAATAATTATCTCCGACCTTAAAAAGGAAGGCGCTCTCTACCGCGTTTCCGGCTCGGCGACGGACAACTTCAGCGCGATATCATCCATAGAGTATTCCGTCAATGATCTGAAATGGCGGATGGTGTTTCCCAAAGACGGGCTTCTGGACTCGATGCGCGAGGAGTTCAGCTTCTCGTTCGAAGCCCCCGGCGGCGACAGTCCGCACACGCTGATTGTGCGCGCCCGCGACTTTGTCGGCAACACTGGCTCCGTTTCCAAATCTTTTAAATAGCGGAACGGCAAAACCTGAAATCGCTTCCTCATGAGCGCGCTGTCGCGCCGCCGCCGCTTCTTTGCCGCGAACATTTCCATAAAGCCGCAGTTTTCGCTATGATTATTTCATAGGCTCCGCGATGTTGGCGGCGGCTGAGAGTATTTACCACAACGGAGGTTTGACCATGAAAGCCGTGATGATGGCGGGCGGAGAAGGAACCCGGTTGAGGCCCCTCACGCTCAACTTGCCCAAACCCCTTGTTCCAGTCTGCGACAAGCCGATGATGGAGCACATATTGGAAAAGGCCCGCGACATGGGCGTTAAGGACTACATATCCACCCTTTACTATCTAGGCGACGAGATAATGGCGCATTTCGGCGACGGCTCCGCTTGGGGCGTCAACATGGATTACTCAGTCGAGGAGACCCCCCTCGGAACCGCCGGCGCGGTGAAAATCCTAGAAGACAAACTGGACGACACTTTCATAATCCTCAGTGGAGACGCGCTGACTGACATGGATTTGAAGGAAGCCGTGAAGTTCCACAAAAAGGTCGGTTCCATAGCCACCATCGTGCTCACCCGCGTCGAGACCCCGCTCGAATACGGCGTCGTGATCACAGGCGACGACGGGCGCATCATCCGATTCCTAGAAAAACCGGGCTGGGGCGAAGTCTTCAGCGACACCGTGAACACCGGCATATACATAATCGACCCCGCAGTATTTAAATATATGGTGTCCGGAAAGAACTACGACTGGAGCCGCGACATATTCCCGATGTTGCTCGCGGACGGCATGCCGCTGTACGGCTGCGTCCTCGACGGATACTGGTGCGACATCGGCAGCCTCAAGCAATACCGAGAGGCGCACGAAGACGCCCTCAACGGCAGAGTAAAAATCTCATTCGGCGGCAAACAGATTAAACGCAAGGTGTGGGTCGGAAAGAACACCGAGATTGCCTCCGGCGCAAAGATTATCGGTCCCGCGATAATCGGCTCCAACTGCAAGATTATGAGCGGAGCGATGATCAACGAGTTCTCCGTCATCGGGGACAACTGCATAATCGAGCCGGGAGCCGGGCTGACCCGCTCCGTGTTCTGGAACAACGTCTACTTCGGGCGCAACTCCTCCGCCACCGGCGCGATAGTCTGCCGCAACAACATAATCAGAGAAGACGTCAAGATAGGCGAGGGGGCCATCCTCGGAGATAAATGCAACGTAGGCAAAGGGGCCGTCATAAAGCAGCAGGTCAAGATATGGCCCGACAAGACGATAGTCTCAGGCGCGACCGTAACAAACAGCGTAATATGGGGAGACAACTGGCCCGGCGCTCTGTTCAGCGCGCTCGGCGTCAAAGGCGTGGCTAACGTCGAGGTGACTCCCGAATACGCCGCCGCGCTCGGAACCGCATTCGGCGCGTCCCTGCGCCCCGGCTCCCGCCTCATCGTCAGCCGCAGCCCCCACAAAGTAGCCCGCATCATCAAGCGCGCGCTCATATCCGGCCTCATGTCAGTCGGCGTCAACGTCCTAGACTACCGCACCGTCCCTCTCCCCGTCACACGGCACATCGTCAGGAAATCGGACTGCGTAGGCGGCATCCATATCCGCATCTCTCCATATCAGAACGAGATGATTCTCATCGAGTTCTACGACAACAACGGCATCAATATAGACACGAACACCGAACGGAAGATAGAAAGCATCTTCCAGCGGCAGGACTACCGCCACGCGCCTCTGGACAGCGTCGGCACGCTCGAATACGACCCGCTCGCTCTCGAACAGTACGCGAGCGATTTCCTCCAGTACGTCGACCTCGACGCCATCCGCGCGAAAAGATTCAGGATGGTCATCGACTACTCGCACGGCAGTCTCTCGCTGCTCCTGCCTCCCGTCCTCGGAAGGCTAGGCATAGAGGCCATATCCCTGAATTCCTACATCGACCCCAACATGAGCCCCCGCGCCTCCGCCATAGACCCGGACGGACTCAAACAACTAAGCGCCATAGTTCGTTCCCTCAGCGCCGACCTCGGCGTTCTTGTAGACGGCGAGTCAGAGAAAATTTCTCTCGTCGACTCGAAGGGCCGCCCGGTCTTCGGCGACCGACTGCTCGCTCTGATGATAGAACTGATAGCCCTCGAAAGAAAAAATCCCGTCATCGCCACGCAGATACGCGCTCCGTTAGCCGTTGAAAAAATTGTCGCAAAGCACAAGGGCAGCCTCATTTACACCAAATCGAATTCGCGAGACCTGATGGCGGCCGCAATGAAAGAAAAAATCGACTTCGGAGGCGACACCAAAGGCGGCTTCATATTCCCGGAGTTTCAGCCTTCTTTCGACGCGATGATATCGCTGAGCAAGATTCTCGAAATCATGGCCAAGCACGACGTCTCTCTGTCTGACGTCAACGCCAAGATTCCGGAGATACACGTTGAGTCCGCGACCGAGCCTTGCGACTGGGACAGCAAAGGCAAGCTTATGCGCCTTCTCGTGGAGAAATACAAGGGCAAGAACGTGAACCTTACGGACGGACTCCGGATGGCAGTCGGAAAAAAGGGGTGGGCGCTCATGCGGCCCGATCCCTCCGAGCCGCTGGTGCACATAGTCGCCGAAGCGGAATCCGCAGCCGAAGCAAAAAAACTGGTCTCGCAGTATTCGAAAGTCATCCGCGAGATCAGCGAATAAACCCGAATCCGTCGTTAAGCTTCGGGAGCGATAAGTCTTGCGGCGCGCGCCCGCGCGCGGTTTCGTCCTCGCCGTCTGGAAATAATTATGAGCAAAGTGTAAAATACTTTTGCGGCCGAGCCGCAGTGTCAACGGGGCGTAGTGAAGTCAGGTCATCACGCCAGTTTTGGGAACTGGAAACCCTCGGTTCAAATCCGAGCGCCCCGATACTCAAAGAACATAATCAGCGTCTATGGTTGTCGGCGCATTGCGCGCGAAGGGCTACAGACGGCCCTGTTTGCGAAGCGTTTCCTCGAAGAATGGCAGGGTCTTATTCATCCCTTCTTCCACGCTTGTGCGGGGCTGCCAGCCGAGAACGTTCTTGGCTACGGTAATATCGGGCATGCGTTTCTTGGGGTCATCCACCGGAATATCGCTGTAGATAATTTCGCTTTTTGAACCTGTCATGCCGATTATCAGCCGGGCGTATTCCAGCATCGTCATCTCGCGCGGGTTGCCGATATTCACCGGGTCGTGATAGTCGGCTTCGAGCAGCCTCATAATGCCGTCCACAAGGTCGTCCACAAACGTGAAACACCGGGTCTGAGAGCCGTCCCCGAAAACAGTTATCGGCTCGCCCAACAGGGCTTGGCTGCAGAAAGCGGGAACGACACGCCCGTCGTTTACTCTCATCCTCGGCCCGTATGTGTTGAATATTCTTACCACGCGGGTGTCCAGACCGTGGCTGCGGTGATACGCCATTGTCATCGCCTCGGCGAATCGTTTTGCCTCGTCGTACACTCCTCGCGGCCCGATCGGGTTGACGTTTCCCCAGTAGGTTTCCTTCTGCGGGTGTTCGAGCGGGTCCCCGTACACCTCGGACGTCGAGGCGAGAATGAACTTCGCGTCTTTCGCTCTGGCAAGCCCAAGCGCTTTGTGCGTCCCAAGCGATCCGACCTTTAGGGTCTGTATGGGATAGTTGATGTAGTCTATCGGGCTGGCCGGACTCGCAAAATGCATCACCAAGTCCACTTTTCCGTCAATGAAAAGGTAGTTCGTCACGTCGTAGTTGAAAAACATGAACTTCTTGTCCATCAGATGGCTTATGTTGTCTGGATTGCCCGTTATAAGGTTATCGAGGCAGACGACATCGTGTCCGTCCCTGATGAGCCTTTCGCAAAGATGCGAGCCTAAAAAACCCGCCCCGCCGGTTACAACCGCTCTCATGCCGTTCTCCCGATTACGCGCCGCGTTCCCCGGCGCCGCATACAGTTTTATATTACAGGAGGGACAAACCGAATACAAGGCATGTGGCCGCGGCATTCGCCGAGCCGGAAGACAAAAGCTTTCGAAAGCGGGCCGCCATGGGTTATAATCCGCGCATGGCAACGCCGGAAATCAGCGTGGTGATCCCCGTCAGAGACGCCGGAGCGCGCCTCCGCGAAGCTCTCGACTCTATTTCAGCGCAGACCTTCGCTGATTGGGAATGTCTTGTGGTGGACGACGGGTCAACGGACGAATCGGGGCGCGCGGCAGACGAATACGCCGCGTCGGACGCGCGGTTCAGGACGCTTAGCGTTGGCGGAGCCGGGCTTGTGTCAGCGCTCAACGCAGGCCTTCGCGAGGCCCGCGCTCCTCTTGTCGCCCGCATGGACGCAGACGACATATCCTACCCTGCAAGGCTCGAATCGCAGGCCGCTCTCATGCGAGCTAGGCCCGAAATCACCCTCTGCTCATGTCTCGTGCGAATGTTCCCGGACAATTCCGTCGGCGAGGGTATGAAACTCTACGAGGAATGGCTCAATTCAGTTGTGGACGAGGCGGACATACTGAGAGATTTTTTCGTGGAGTCCCCTTTTGCCCATCCCTCGGTGATGTTCAGGCGGGATGCCGCGCTTGAGGCCGGGGGCTATCTGGACAACGGATGGCCTGAAGACTACGACTTGTGGATGCGGCTCAGGGAGCGCGGCGCGAGGTTCGCGAAAGTTCCCGAAGTCCTCCTGCTCTGGCGGGACTACCCCGAAAGGGTGTCAAGAACTCACGCCGCGTACTCAATGCCGAGATTCAGAAAACTGAAGGCTAGATATCTGGCGAGCGCGTATCTTAACAAAAAGAAAGCGGCGACAATCTGGGGCGCGGGCAGGGAAGGGCGTTGGTGGTGCGCCGAACTGTCGGAGCGCGGCGTTGACGTGAGGCGTTTCGCGGATGTCGATCCCGCAAAAATAGGGCGCAGCATAGGCGTCATCCCCATCGTATCTTACGAGGACTTGGCCGACAGGAGCCATGACGAATTTATCTTCTGCGCGGTCGGCGCTCGCGGCGCCCGTCCACTCATCAGAAGCAAACTCCTCGAATTCGGTTATGTCGAGCTTGAAGACTTTATTTTTCTTGCTTGAGACCGGGGGCCGCCTGCCTTTTGGCGTCCGTCAGGTTCGCCAGATATACTCCAGACAACACCGCCGCCGTGTAAACCAGCAACTGCGCGGTTATCGGCTCTCCGAGCGTCAGCCACGCGATAACCATCGTTATCACGCATTGAAGATATATCAGATTCGTCGTGAAGATAATTCCCAGAGTGTCCATGCAGCGCACCCAGAGCGTGAACGCCAGCGCGTGGCACAGCGCGCCCAGATACACAACCCCGGCAATAGAGACAGGCGTAATTCCGGATAGTTTGCCCGAAACGAGTTCAGCGATGAAAAACGGCAGCGTCGCGAAAATCCCAACTGCGGTGATTCGGCGCGTTATAAGTATCGGAGACAGCCGCCGGGAGATGTCCCTGCCTATAAGCGTATAAGCCGTCCACGCCACAGCCGATAGAAGGATAAGGACATCGCCGAGCGGGTTGAGGTCGAAATTAACCTTGCCGTTCCATATTATGAGCGCGCCGCCCGTGAAAGCCACAACCAGCCCGACCCCGTTTTTCCACGACAACTTCGAAGAAAACAAAATTGCAGATCCCAGCGCCGTCAGCGCGGGAGCCAGAGATATCAATATCGAAGCGTTCGTCGCGCTAGTGTGAATCAGCCCTGTGTGCTCGAAATAAAAATAGAGGAAAAGCCCGGTAAGCCCCATCCCTGCCATTAGCCGGTTGTCCTTCGCGTCCGGCTGTGCGCCCCGCTCCGTGCGGAACGGCAGCAGCGCCGCATACCCTACCACGAACCTCATGAACGCCAAACTCATCGGCGGTATCGTTCCGTCCTTTACCGTCACCCGGATAACGATATATGCGTATCCCCAGATAAAAAGAGTGAGAATGCCGAGAAAAATATTGAACGGCCTGTTTTTTAACAATCTGTCCACATTGCTCCGCCCGCGCGGCAAAACAGCGCTCCTCAAACCGCAGTATTATAGCAGTAATCGCCGAAAATTAACCATATAGTGGCGTTCTCATACTCAATTGCGCATAACCCGCCATCCCATCCCTGTACCGTCGCAGTTTTTTCCGAATCTATCCCCGTATGCCGTCATGCCCGCGAAAGCGGGCAAACATTTTGAGGAAATCAAGGTTCATCCCCACACCCGCAATGTGGCGGTTTTTCCGAATCAGAATGTTTCAGTAAAGAAAAAAGCCACCTTCCTTGGTGGCTCTGTAGGAGGAGTTGCTGTGGCTAGCAGCAACCATGTCAATATATATATCGGAGCGAGCAGGAAAAACTTTAGAGTTTTTTTATATTTTTTTACGTCCGCTAAAAAACCCTGTGAATAAAGGAGAAAAACCAATAATGTTGAGGCGTTCTCAAATGCCGATTCTTTCTTTAGATTCAACCCGGATTCGCCAATAG
>DIWT01000022.1 GCA_002435745.1 bacterium UBP15_UBA6099 | reverse complement strand
TGACAGAAAGCAACGATGTGGCGTTCGCCAACGCGTGCGTGCTGACAGCTAGAGACGTTAGCAACAATGCGATACCGAACTTTGACGCGGCGGCGAACAATGTGACGATAACGACGGTTGCTCCTCTGACGGGAGCGATAACCGGACTTGACGCCGTCAATGTGATCAATACAGCGTTCGACGTCAACGGACAGAAGACCCTGACTGGAGCCATCAAGTACACCGGAGCAACGGGAACGGCTCTGTTCACCGCGACATCGGCGACGGCAAAGACTGGCACGGCAAGCGTGACGATTAACCCCGGCGCGCTGGACAACTTCCTGTTCAACTGCGCTGTGACAGAAAGCAACGATGTGGCGTTTGCCAACGCGTGTGTGCTGACCGCGAGAGATTCCAGCAACAATGCGATACCGAACTTTAACGCGGCGGCGAACAATGTGACGATAACGACGGTTGCGCCGCTGACGGGAGCGATAACCGGACTGGACGCAGCAAATGTGATCAATACAGCGTTCGACGTCAACGGACAGAAGACCCTGACTGGAGCCATCAAGTACACCGGAGCAACGGGAACGGCTCTGTTCACCGCGACGTCGGCGACGGCAAAGACAGGCACGGCAAGCGTGACGATTAACCCCGGCGCGTTGGACAACTTCCTGTTCAACTGTGCTGTGGCGGAAACAAACGATGTGGCATTCGCCAACGCGTGCGTGCTGACTGCGCGAGACGTTAGCAACAATGCGATACCGAACTTCAACGCGGCGGCGAACAATGTGACGATAACGACGGTGGCGCCGCTGACGGGAGCGATAACCGGACTGGACGCAGCAAATGTGATCAATACAGCGTTCGATGTCAACGGACAGAAGACCCTGACGGGAGCCATCAAGTACACCGGAGCAACGGGAACGGCTCTGTTCACCGCGACGTCGGCGACGGCAAAGACGGGCACGGCAAGCGTGACGATTAACCCCGGCGCGTTGGCGTCATTGGCTATCACAGGCGCGCCTGCGACGACATATGCCGGGCTTGCTTTCGCTGCTCCGATTACTATTACTGCCTATGACGCTCAAGGCAATGTGAAGACGAACTACACCGGCGAGATAGAGTTCTCGTCTGATGATCTAGCGGCGTCGTTGCCCGCCAACTACACTTTCGTCGGCGGAGACAACGGAGCGAAGATATTTGCTGGAGCGGAGTTCATATTGAGAACCACGCCGTCAGCCACCATAGTGGTGACGGATACGGCGACAAGCATCAATGAGGACACTGGCGGAATCATCGTAGTGAATCCGGGAACGCTTGGATCCATAGAGATAACCGGCGCGCCCGCGACGATTACGGCAGGCGAGGAATTCACCGGAGACATAACTGTCACAGCGTACGACCTGATCGGCAATGTGAAGACCGACTATGTGGGAACTGTCACATTCACATCAACCGACGAAGACGCCGAGCTTCCCGCTGATTACACGTTCGTTCTCGGCGACGCGGGCGTTAAAGTGTTCGCCGCCGCTGATTTCAAACTGTTCGCGGCGACATTGACGGCCACAATAACCGTAACGGATGATTTCGAAGAAGAATCCGGCTCGACCGGCAATATCGAAGTCACGGCCGATGCGGACCAAGTCAACCCGACGGATCCGGCGTCTGTCGTAACTGTGGTTTTCCCCGGAACCACGACATATGCCAATGATCTCGGGCAGATAGTGCTTGAATATCCGACCACTGACCAGATAGACATTCTCCAGATGCTTATCGCCGATGGAGCGACGACTTATCCGGTAACCATCCACATCTTTGACATGTGGGGCAATCCGATACCCGGCGCGCAGGTTTACCTTATCAGAATCGACGGCGGAGCTGGCAGGGTGGTTGCTAGAATAGCCGGAGAAGTTTCCGGATTCGACGACCCCGCCGAGACGGATGAAAACGGCGCGGCAGTATTTGAATTGATGTCCGATGAAGGCGGAGAGTTCGAGTTCGAAGTGAGATATGAGACGGAAGACGGACTTGTGATAGGTCCTGACTCCTTCAGGATATCTTTCCAGATAGCCGACACGCATGCTCCGACATTGACAGTGACGGAAAACGGAGATATCGAAGTGTCTCTGGCCGACAATGACATTTATGAAATCGGTCAGGATATCACTATTAACTTCTCTGTGTACGACGATCCGTCAGACTCATCTGGGATAGATCTTGCGGCAATCAAGCTGTATGTTGACGGAACAGCGATTGTTGACGGCGCGCAGGAAAGCGCGAGAATAGCTCACAGAAGCGGAAATCAGGTTGTGCCCGGAGCTTCGAGTTGCGAATTCAATCCGGCCACAATGGAAGGCGTGTGCGTATGGGATACCGACGGAGTTCCTACGGCCGGCACTTATAACCTCACGCTGGAAGTGGCTGACAATCACGGCAATCCAGTGACAAGAACATTCGCGATAAGAATGGTGGCTGCGGGAAGCTTCGTGTTCGACGAAGTGTACGCGATGCCGAACCCGATGACATTGCCCGGAGCAGGCTCAAGCTTCACATTCCAGTCGTCCAGACCGGGTGTTGTCACAATAGAGGTTTATTCCAGCACGGGAAGGCTCGTATACACGACGACCGCCGCCTCAAGCGCCGGATTCAATCAGATTCCGTGGGACGGAAGGGCGATGGGCGGAGACTATGTGGCTGCCGGCGTGTACTTCTACAGGATAATCGGCTCGTTCGGCGGGACCAATTATGAGAGCAAGGGCAAGATAGCGGTGATCAAGTAATGGTTAATATAGAGAGGGGTTTCCGACGGACGATTTCGGAGCCTAAAAGAAGAAAGGAGCAGCACAACGTGAGAGCCAAATCAGCAATTCTAATTGTTGTGGGGTTGTTCCTGTTGGGATCAACCATCGCGGCCAAAGCCTCGGATCAGGTGGACTTCCTGATCAAAGGAGCTTCGGCGAGGCCCGGAGGAATGGGCCAAGCGTTTGTGGCGGTAACCGATGGACCGGACTCGGTCTATTGGAACCCGGCCGGTTTGGGAATGGTCGACGTGGTCGGCTTCAACACTGTTCACTCGTCACTGAATGAATGGGACATGAACACCGACATGCTCACGCTTTCATTCCCGCTTGAATGGAAGCAGTCAGGCATAGGGCTGTCGTTCTACAGGTCTTCAATAAGCAGCATTCAAGCCGTTGAGATAAACAACGGCAGACCCGATCCCGGCGGGTTCGTAAACGAGACGGAAACGTCTTTTCTTGCCGGATATGGGATGAAGGCCCTAGACAATCTCTGGATCGGCGCCACCTTAAAGTACATGAGCATGAAACTGTTCACGTACAGCGAATCCGGAATAGGGTTGGACCTCGGCGCTCTGTACAAGATTGATGACAACTGGACGCTAGGTCTGAACCTTCAGAACGCAGTGCCGGTAGAGTTGGGCGACGATCAGGTTCCGCTGAACGCGAAACTCGGCGTCGCGTACAAGTCTCCCTGCAAAAAGCTTACTCTAGCAGGCGACATCGACACAAACGTGCTTGACGACGAGGTATTTCATCTTGGAGCCGAATACTGGATTGTTCCGCAACTTGCGGTCAGGCTCGGCTCGAACGATGGGAATCTCACCGCAGGCGTAGGCCTTGCCAAGCTTGCTGGCGGCTGGTCGTTTGATTATGCGTACGACGACTCAGACTTGGGCGATACGCACAAGGTTTCCGTCGGATATGAATTCGGCCCAAAACAGCCGAAAGCCAAGACGGAAAAGGCTGAGAAGCCCGCTCCGAAACAGGTAGAACCCGCGCCCGCGCCCAAACCGCAGCCTGTGGTCGAACCTAAACCGGCTCAGGCCCCGGTCGCTCCGAAAGCCGAGCCTGTGAAAGTTCAGGAAACAGGCCCCGCTATGTTGGATATTTATGTTTTCCACGAAGGCGATGGAGTTCTCTCGTTAAGCAGCATCGACTTGAAAGTCGGGCAGTCTATTGCAGTTTATAAGAACAAATCTAAAATCGCCGAAGCGACTGTCACAAATGTGGCGATGCTTTCCAGTTCGGCGAAAGTTACGAAATTGTTCGTTGATAAACTTCAGGACTATATGATCGGCGACAAGATAGCGCTTATTGAGAAGAAGCAGGAAGCGGTAAAAGAACAGACTGCTCCTGCGCCGAAGCCTGTTGAGCCTGCTCCCGCGCCTAAAGCGCCTGAACCCGCGCCGGCTCCGAAACCAGCCCCCGCGCCGGCCCCGGCCCCTAAGGTCGAGCCTGCTCCCGCGCCGAAAGTAGAACCGGCTCCGGCTCCCAAGCCTGTCTCGGTTCCCGAACCGGAAGCCAAGCTTGAAATGATAGACGCTTATTCTTTCCATGAGGGCGACGGCGTTCTGTCTTTGAGCTACACCGAGTTGAAAGTCGGACAGAGCATACTTATCTTCAAGAACAAGAAGAAAGTTGCCGAAGCGAAAGTCACGGATGTGGGCATGCTTTCCAGTTCCGCAAAGATATCCACTCTATTCATCGATAAAATAGAGGAATACATGATTGGCAACAGGATAGCAATCAAGTAATTGCGCGACGGTATTTGGCGATCTCACGCTAAATAGAAACCATCCGGGCGGCTTGAAGAAAAAGCCGCCCGGTTTTTATTTTAAACCGAATCCTAATAAAAGATTTTGGAATAAAATTGACCGACTCTGGTTGAATGACGAGATGCGGTTTATTGTCGCGTCAGCTTCATGATATCAGACGCGAATGGCTGCGAATCCACTCGTAGGTTTTTTCAAAAACGATGTCTCGCTGGGCGTCGACAGGGGCGCAATGTCCTGAATTATCCAGCCACAGAATCTGTTTGTCTACGCTGGAAACAGAGTCATAAATACGTTGCGCGGTTTCCGGGCGGACAAGCTTGTCTTTCCTGCCTTGAACCGCCAGAAGGGGACATGTTATCATTGGAAGGCATTCTCTTACGACCGCAGAGAACTCTATCAGGCTTCCAAGGCAGTTAAGAGGGATATAATCGTAATCGACAATATATTTTGATTGCTCTTTGTCCACGAAGTCGTCGCCAATCTTGGGAAAATATCGAATAAAACGCTTGAAAAGAGGCAGCATGAAAAGCTTCCAGTCGTGAATTTCAGACGCGGCGGCCATGCAGATGGCGGCAGGAAGATCGTGTCTAGAAGCGAGGTAGAGAGCGAGGGCGCCGCCCATAGAGAGGCCGGCCACGAAAACCTCGTCGCATATCGCTCGAAGTTCAGTCAAGCCGCGCTCGGCGGATTCCGCCCAGTCACGCCATCCGGTCAGAGACATATCTTCCGCGGTGGTTCCATGTCCCGCAAGTTGTATTCCGCTAACTGTTATGTCGCGTTCCGCCAAGTAATCCCCCATGAACCGCAATTCAGCAGGAGAACTGGTAAAACCGTGAATAAGCAGGCATCCGATATTCCCGCGACGCAGAAAGAACGGTTCAGTCGCCAATGGCGGGCATTTGTGAGGAAAGATTCCCATCAATCAAGGCTCCCGCAAAATCAAATCTTTATCCCGGATTTTTCATGAGAAAAATCCGAGAAATCGAATAAAGGGCGATCTACGTCGTTGAATCATCGACTCGAACTCGGTCACATAAGAAACAGTATGCTCCCTCGTTCTCGCTCGATTCGCCTCGTATCTCATCCTTTTCTTCGATTTCAACCCGCATCGGTGAAAAATGCGGGTTATGCGTCTTTTCCGCAGCCGTTTTTCGACGCATCCGAAAGTCTCATGGCAATAGAATTCAAAGTCGCGCTGGAATGAGTGACTCGCGCCACGAAACCCAGTTTGTTCCAGAAAGAGTGCGCCTCCGGGTTATTGACCACGTAACCGATAGTGATTTGCTCGACCCCATGACGCGAGAAAAAGTTGAGAGCCGTTTTGACCAGCGAGCGCCCCAGCCCCCGGCATCGGCTGTTTTCATCGACATAAACCCAGTGTATGTGTCCAAAGCGCTCGGGATCGCGGTACTCGTCTCGCGCTGCTTCCGCCATTATCATTCCGATGATGCGGCCGTTTTCGTCTTCAGCGACCCCCACGTAAGAGGACTTGCTGCGAAGTCTTGCTTTCACTTCCAGAGGAGCTATCTCAAAGCCGCGTTGCGAGAATTTCCATATCTCCGGATCCCGGACCTCAAGGTGCTTCTGCAACGCTACTCGCATTTCGACAAGCGCTTTGAGATCGCTTTCAGAAGCGTCGCGCAATCTGATTTTCATTTCAACCCGATCCGGAAAAGCCGATATCTTTCCTCAATCTATTTGAATTCCAATATGGTTCCGTAGATATTGCTCCCGACTATCTGGCCCCATATCCAACTCCAGTCGAAACCGTCGATGTCGGAACTGTAGTTCAGAAGATAATATTTATTGTCGTCGATTTTCACTATGCCCGCGAATGCCGTGTCGCCTCGGGACGGAAAGTCCAACACCGGGACGAGTTCAAGTTTTTCCTTGTCAAGTCGGTACAGCGCGGTGCGTTTGCGGGACAGGGAATATCTGACAAGGTAATACTTGGAGCGAAGGGACTCCGGCACGATGGTTGATTCCCGGTTGTATTTGCCGTCGACATTTCTTCTTGCCACCACATAAAAATCCTTTCCATGTCTGAACATAAGAGAGGAATCATACTTAAAAGGAGTGAATTTGCAGTTCCACGCGGTCAGGTTGTCGCTTGGGGCGGAGCAAACCTGACCTCCTTTCATTTCCATGCGAACCGTGGCGTACAAAGTTCCATCCTCGTCGAACTCGAACTCGCCTTCTTCGGCGCTAGCCTCGGCGGTCACTTTCTTGCCGTCAACCGGCGCATAATTCAAGCCGTCGTCTGACACAAGCAATTGCAAAGAGCCTTCCCGATGCTCGTCTGAATAAAGGCCGACTCCGTAATAAACGCTCATATAAGCCTTGCCGCCTCGTTCTTTAACGCGCCACACGACATATCCCGGTTCGTAAAACGGCTTCGGCTGAGACCATTCGCCTTCCGCCGAGAGCTCAGAGACATACATGCTCTGAGGAGCGAATGACAAAGGGTTCCCTCCGCCTTGAAAGAAGTAGAAAAACAACTTGTCCTTGAAAGCCAAGAACCTCGGCTCCCTCAAGTCGCTTCCCATCATAAACTCTGTTTCATACTGCCAAGATGAGAGGTCGGAAGAGCTTAATAGATAGATAGTGGTTTTTGGCGACGCGAAGTGGGTGGGGGCGGAGCGGAAAGCGAAATAGTATCTGTCATTGAATTTTGTGATATCGAGATTGTTGTTTGATTTGGAAAGAGCCAAGTTTGAAGGAAGCTTATCTGACGGAACCACTTTCTCCAAAGGGGAAAAAGAAACGCGCGCTGCGGCGGATTCATCGAACTCGACCGGAGCTTTTGCTATTTGAAGATAAGCTGCGCAGGCCGCAAGCGCCAATAAAGACATGAAGGCCAAGCTGAAAATCAATCTGAAAAGAGAAGCAAGACAACAACAAGAGCCTTTTTTTCCAAACATTGCTGAGTCCTTCCTATGCGCAAGTAAACCTCGCATCGTGGCAATATAATATTCCAATCAGCGAGCGCGTGTCAAAGCCGAATGCGCTGTTTGAATTTTTTCTCTGCTTATTTCGTATGTCTGCGTTTATCGCTCATTCAGCCGCTTTTCTTCGGGCTTTCGCTTTGACAAAGAAGTTCTCCACAAGAGAATAAAGCGCGGGGATAAAGAAAAGAGTAAGAATCGAGCCCACGAGAAGTCCGCCGATAACCACTCTGCCCAGAGGCGCTTGCATCTCTGAGCCGGCGCCCAATCCCAGAGACATCGGTATCAGAGCGAGAGCAGTGGTAAGAGTAGTCATCAGGATAGGCCGGAGTCTCAGTTTGCCTGTTTGAACAATAGCCTCGTCCAGCGTCATGCCTTCGCGCCTCAGTCTATTAATGAAATCGATGTAGACAATAGCGTTGTTCACAATGATTCCCGCCAGCATTATTATTCCGAGGTACGCCATCAGGCTGAGATTTGTTCCTGTTATGAACAATGCAAGCATTACGCCGAGAGCGCCCAGAGGCACTGTGAACATAATCAGAAGAGGATGCAACAAGGATTCGAATTGAGTCGCCATCACCATATAGACCAGAGCAATCGCCAAAATGAAAGCGAGCATCATGCTTTTGAAAGCTTCCCTTCGTTCCGTTTCCTCGCCGACAAAATCGATTGAGAATCCTGAAGGAATATCCAGTTTCCTGATTTTGGCCATAATCTCATTGTTAACGGAACCCATAGGAACGTCGCCTGTGTACGAGCCTGAAACCGAGGTGTATCTTTCCTGATCCACTCGTTGAATCTGAGCCGGGCCGGAATCCATGCTTTGACTGACTATGCCTCTGAGGGGAACGGGGGCGTTTATGCCGGGGGCTGTGACGAGGATATTGCCGATGTCTTCAACGCCTCGCCTGTCTTCCGGGCGAAGTCGGACTCTTACGTCGATTTCGTCTCCTTCGCGTCTCAGTTGAGTCGCAACCGAGCCGTCTAAGCATGTTCTAACAGTATCGCCCACGACAGCGGGGCTTAGGCCCAGCGCGCCCGCTTTTTCTCTGTCCACGACAATGTTCATCTCCGGGCTGCCGGGGGTTCGGGACACTCTTGAATTTGCCGCGCCGGAAGTCTCGTCAATTATCTTTGCCACCATTTGCGCTAGCCTGTCCCCGGCGTCAAGATCATGTCCTCGTATGTTCAACTCGAGCCTGCTTTCCTGCCCGCCGCCCATTATGCGCTGCATTATCGATCCGGACTCCTGCACCCAAACTCTGCCCGAAGCCACAGCCATCAGCTTTTCCCTCAGGTCATTAGCTATCTCTGTCGTTGTTCGCTGTCTTTCATTTTTTGGAACAAGCATAATTCGAAACGAGCCGGAGTTTGAGCCTGAGCCTCCGGGAGCTCCCGGCATTCCGCCTCCGCCGGACCCCACCTGAGCGTACATGTTCGCCAGTTCGGGAGTTTCAGCAATGATTTTTTCCAGCTTAGCCATTTCTCGAGAAGAGACCTCAAGCTTTGTGCCGACAGGCAGTTCGAAACTGGCGCTTATCTGCCCTTCATCAACTTGGGGGATGTATTCGCTTCCGATCCGGCTTTTCAGAATGAACGCTCCGCCTGCGAAGACGGCGACGATTATTAATATCACGGCAATCCGATATTTAAAAACTCCCTTCAGCGCTTTTCCATATAATCCGTAAATCCCCTTGTCAGCGGCGCTTGTCTGCGAGCTTTCCAACCTGACTTTCAGGAATCTGGAGGCAAGCATAGGCACAAGAGTGAGAGAAACCACAAGCGACGCAAGAAGCGAAACAACGACAGTCACGCCCAATTCCTTGAAAAAGATTCCGCTCATCCCGCCTACGAAAACAAGAGGGGCGAACACGCACACAGTCGTGAACGTTGACGCCGACACCGCCGCCGCCACTTCGGCGGAACCTTTTATAGCCGCTTCGAACCTTCCCATTCCTTCGGCTCTATGCCTGTAAATGTTTTCAAGGACGACTACTGAGTTGTCCACCATCATGCCTACGCCCAAAGCAAGCCCGCCGAGCGACATTATGTTGATGGTCATACCGCTGAAATACAGCAAAATGAACGCGCTTATAAGAGAGAAGGGGATGGCGGTGAAAATTATCAGAGTTGAACGAACGTTTCTCAAAAAAAACAGAAGGATGAACAGCGCGATCACGCCGCCGACAAGGCCTGAAACCCTCAACTGGGAAATCGAATCCTTCACTGTCTGAGATGTGTCGAACATCACCCGGATGTCCGCTCCCTTCGGCAGCATCGGTTTGACTCGCTCTATCCTTGCGCGCACATTGTCAGCCACCTTCACTGTGTTCTCGCCCGACTGTTTTCTGATGGTCATTATCACGCCTTGGCGTCCCATTAGCCGGGTGTCCGAGCGCTTTTCCACCACGCTTTCATAAACGTTCGCGACATCTCTTACATAGACCGGAGCCGCTCCTTTGTTAGACACAATCACATTGCCGATGTCGTGGACATCCAAGAACTCGCCTTTGCCCCGCACAAGAAACTCGCTGTCGCCTTCCTCCACATATCCGCCGGGAACATCCCGGTTCTCTCTTTTTATCGCGGCGACCACAGTGTCAATAGGCAATCCGAGAGAAGCCAGTCTTGCAGCGTTGACGTCTACCTTAATCTCCCTAGTCTCCCCTCCGGACACATCGACCGCGGCAACGCCGGGTATCTGCTCGAACCGGTATCTCAGCTCGTTTTCCACGTACTCTTTGAGGTCGACCGCAGACATGTCGCCGGTCACCGTGAGCGTCATTACTGGAATCATTGATGTGTCGAACTTGAACACCGTCGGCTCGTCCGCGTCATCGGGCAATAGTCTTTTCGCCTGTCCGACCTTGTCTCTGACGTCGTTCATCGCCGCGTCCATGTTCGTTCCCCAAGCGAACTCTATCCTCACGCTCGAAGAGCCTTCTTTCGATGTCGACGACACCTTAGTGACATTATTGATGGTGGACATTGCCCGTTCCATCGGCTCGGTTATGAGACGTTCAATTTCCTGCGGGCCGGCTCCGCTGTAACTCGTGTTCACCGATATCATGTTTCGTTCGATGTTGGGCAGAAAGTCTATCGGCAGCCGGGGAAGGCTGACCATTCCCAGCGCCATCACAGCCATTATGCACATCAGGGTGGCGACTGGGCGGCGGACGCATTTTTCGTATATGCTCATCTATTCCCTCTCCCTCCGGCGGAGGTGCCCGCCACCACAACCACATCTCCCTCAGTCAGCCCGGACAGGATTTCAACCGATTCCGAGGTTTTTATCCCCGTCTGAACTTCGCGTCTTTCTGGTTCCCCAGCGGTTTTCAACATTACATAAGTCGCGCCGGCGTCCGATTTCAGAGCGCCCGCAGGAAGCGTGAGAGCTTGTTCCTTATGAGCCACCGTCAGCCTGACTCTTGCCGTCATCCCCGTTCTCAAGTCGCCGGATTTATTTGGCAGAATAATTTCAACCGCGCCCGTTCTGCTGTTTCTGTCTATAGACGGAGAAACCCTTTTCACTTTAGCGGAGAAGGAGCGGCCCGGCCATGCGTCCACTGTGACTTCCGCATTCGCGCCTATCTTAATCCACGGCACATCCTCTTCGACCGCGTTAATCACGACTTTCGCCTCTGAATCGTCTATAAGCCGAAGAATCGCGCTGGAAGGCGACACATAAGCTCCATTGTCCAGATATCTTTCAGCGACAACCCCTGAGAACGGAGCGCGAATCGCGGTGTCGTTCAGACGCGACTGAGCTGTTTTCAACTGCGCCGTCGCTTGATCCAATTGAGCGCGCGCCGCGTCCACAGACGCCTTGTGCTGTTTGCGCATAGACTGCGCGCTTTCAAGCTCGCGCTGCGAAATGTATCCTTTAGCGTAGAGAGATTCCGCCCGCGCCGCCTCGTTGCCGACTTGTTCAAGCGCGGCTTCGGCTCTGGCTAGAGCGAACTCCGCCGCCGCTATTCCGGCTCGCGCCTGTTCCGCTTGCGCCTTAAGCTCCTCATTGTCTATTCTACAAAGCTCCTGTCCGGCGGCGACTCTGCTGCCAATGTCGACTTTCAAATTTGCCAGCCATCCCGACGCCGTTCCGCGCGCTTCCACTGAATACGCCGGAGCGACTTCGCCGATGTATTCTCTTTTGAGGCTTATCTGTCGGATCTCGACGGTCGCGGTTTTCAGTTGCCCCGCGCTGCCGGGCCCTCCGGGCCTGTTTTGAGCCGCCGCGGCGGATGGCGCTCCCGCAGACTCGTTAGCCGGCGCGCTTTTCTTGGAACACCCCGTCGCGCACATCGTTCCCGCCGCAACCAGCATCGCCGCAATCTTGGTTTTCATCGTCATTCTCATTTTATTGTCCTCTGCTTTTCTATGGTTCGGCGCGCATCGCCGGATTACTCGATATCCACGCCTCTGCTTTCCGCCAGAGAGCCGAGCGTGTGCAAATACGATGCCGCAGCCTCTCTGAAATCAATCAAAGCTCGCAGTTCATTCAATTTTGCCGAGAAAAGATCGTTCTGATATTCCAATACATCCTGAGTCACCGCCATGCCCAGCGTATGTTTTTCCTCTTCCTCGGCAAGCTTTTTTTCAGAGAAGCGTTTTGCGGCGCGGGCGGCGTCTATCTTCTTGGAGGCGGTGACAAGCGCAATCTCGGCCCTTGTGATCTCGACAGCCGCGCGTTGCGCCGTCCTTTCATATTCGAGCCGGGCGGCCGCTTCGTTGTTCTCGCTCTGAGCCAGACGCGCTTTGGCGTAACGCATGCCGACAGGAAAATCCACAGTAAATCCCGCCTGCGCGGACGGATGTCTCGCGTCGATAATGTCTCTTGCCGCCCCTGCCGCTCCGTCGTCCATCCCGTCGAGGCTTGTCTGAAACTCGAAACTGAAACCTCGTTTGGAGCTGTTTTTCGCCGCGGACGTCTCTATTGTGCGCGCGTCAACATTTTTTGCGGCAGCAAGAACGTCAGGTCTGGACGCGAGCGCTTTCTCATAAGCGGAGTCGAACGGATACGGCGAAAAAGACACCTCTGCCGTCAGAGCGTCCGACGCGGTGATTTTTGCTCCCCATAATTCGTCTCCGGGAGAGATATTCATAATTGTTTTCAATTCGAGGGCGGCGTTTTTCAAAGCGCCTTCCGCCGTTATTGTTTCCAACTCTCTGGCGGCGGTCTGAGCTTCGACCAGAACAATGTGCGATGCGGGCAAAGCCCCCGCGTCGGCCATGTCGCGCGTTCGTTTCAGCGTCTTTTCAGCAAGCGCCAGCGCTTCTTTTCTTGTGTCAAAACTCCGCTCCGCGTACGCAAGCTCCCAGTAGGCTTTCTCAACGCCGTAAATAACTTCCAGTAATTTTGATTTAAGCTGATGTCCAGATATTTCGCTGTTCAGAAGCGACACTCGCAGCCGCGATTCATTAAACTCGCGCCCGGAGCCTCTGCCGAGAGGGCGGGAGTATTTGAAAGTCAAGTTGGATGAATCGGCGGGATTTATTCCGGAGACTCCCTCTCTCGTGTCGATCCGGGAATGAGAAGCGGTCAGCGAATAGGAATCTCCCCTGCGAGTCTTGGCCCCGTATGCTGATTGAGCGGTGAAAGTCGACCGCTTCACTCCGTCAAGAAAACTGGCCGTGGGCCTATTGGAGTCGCCGAGCGTGAAACCGGATGAAAACGCCGCGTCAAATTCACTGTCTTCAATCGTGACATTCAGCAACGCGTTGTCCGCGCTGATCCTTCTGGCCGATATGTCCGGGTTTCTCTCGAGGGATGTCAGTATGCATTCGGCGAGGGAAACGGAGCGCGCAATGCTATCATCCGCGTTTGCGGCATGCCCGGCTGCGATTAACATCAAAACAAAACATGCTATTCCGAATGCTTTTGAAACTTTTAAGATGTTTTTTCTATTCATTACGGCAACCTTTCATTTTCTTGTGCGAAAATCGCCAACCCGGATTTCTATGAAAAAAGACGAAAAATCGAATATCGCTATACGCAGCGTTGAATTATCGACTCGAACTCAGGCGCATACGAAACAGTATGCTGCCTTGTTCTTGTTTGATTCTCCTGAATGCCAGCCCTTTCTTCGGTTTAGCTCGAATTCATAGAAAATGCGGGCCAAAAAGATCTTGCGACAACTAACTCATAATAATTAACTTTAGACGCATTAATCATCACAATGTTAATTAAACAGATGAAAAAACTTATTGTTCCGCGAGATCAATCAGAAATTTTTGACAATCTATGGAAACAGGACAGCCCTCGGCGTTATAAAGAGGCTCAGGATTTTCGCCAGAAAGCTCCGATTCCGTCGATGTCGATAATATTTTCTGCAATGTCGTGCCGCTTTCTGTAATCATGCACGGCGGCGCGGCAACCTTCCAACGCGTAATCGTCAATGATTAAAAAACCGCCTTTGGAAAGTTTGGGGTACATCGGTTCTAGCACGTCCATAGTCGAGCCGTACATATCCCCATCCGCTCGCAGAAGAGCCAGTTTTTCAATCGGGGCGGACGGCATCGTGTCTGAAAACCATCCCTTGAGAAATTTTATGTTATCGTCAAGCAGGCCGTATCTTTCAAAATTGCCTCTGACTTCTTCCATAGAGACCCGCAGGTTGTCGAATGTCCAATGCATGTCTCCCTTGTCTTTGGGGTATTTTTCCACATCCGGTTTAGGCAGTCCCTCGAAAGAGTCCGCGACCCAGATAGTCCGGTCGCGTCCTCCGTAAACCACAAGAGCCGCCTTCATAAAGATTGACGCTCCGCCGCGCCAGACGCCTGTTTCCAGAAAATCTCCGGGTATCCCGTCCTTCAAAATCTGTTTTACGCAAAATGAAATATTGTCGAGCCTCTTTAGTCCGACCATGGTTTCCGCGTCGCTCGGCCAATCCCTTCCTCCCTCTCTCGCCTCAGCGTCGATCTTGACCCTTCGCACAATCTGCATTCCGCGTTTTGTCAGATATCTTCCCAATTTCGGATTCAACACTTTTCCGACATCTCCCGGCAGAAGCTTCGCAGGCTCGTAATTGTATTCGCTGAACAAAAGTCTCGTCAGACAACCCTTAAGCAATTCAAGGTACATTTCGGATGGATCGCAATTGATTTCGGCGGATTGATTCATATTCGCTCTTTCTTTTTTTAAAATCAATATATTCCAAACCGTAGGATAAAGCAATATCGGCGAGTCGCTTGCCGGCAGAGCTAAGCGGCGAGAGTTGCGCAAAGTTCTTAATCGTTTTCAACGCCGATGGTTTTTGCCTTTTGATTGGTATAAAATTCCGGGATGTCAAATACATGACTGGCGGAATCATAATGGAAAAAATAAAATCTAAGTACGCCGGCTACAGGATTCGCAGCTTTTCCATTCTGTGGATAGTGTACGCCGGGTTTTATCTGACCCGAAAAAACCTGTCGGTGTGCAAAACATCTCTGATAGACGACTATGGATTGACAGTTGCGGAACTAGGCTGGATAGAGGGGGCGTATCTGGCTCTCTACGCGGTCGGACAGTTTCTCAACGGGATGCTGGGAGACAGGCTTGGCGCGCGGGTTATGCTGTCTATAGGCATGATCAGTTCGGCGGCAATGAGCCTGTTGTTCGGCTTTGTGCCGGCTTTTATCATGCTGGTTCTGCTGTGGGGAATAAACGGTTACGTCCAATCAAGCGGATGGTCGAACTGTGTAAAATCCATGACCCAGTGGTTTGCCACCCGCGAGCGCGGCACCATAATGGGTTTCTACAGCACGTGCTACCAGATAGGGAGTTTCGGAGCCGGATTCATTGCCACTTACTGCCTTGGCCGGTGGGGACTGAAATCCGCTTTTGCAGTTCCCGCATTCCTCCTGCTGGCTATCGCCATCGTTTACATATTGTTCCATAAGGACACGCCAGAACAGTTGGGACTGCCTTCCGCCGAACAGAAATACGGCGACGACAAGGGACGCGAAGCTGAAAGGCTCGAATGCGCGGCTGCGGATAAAAGAGCCGAAACCGGAGCGGCGGACAGCAGCGTAATTCGCGAAGTCCTTTCACATCACATGGTCTGGCTTATGGGAATATCGTATTTCTGCCTGAAGTTCATACGGTACGCCCTGCTGGGCTGGTTGCCTTTCTATATGACCCGCCAACTGGGCTATGACCCGATAAAGTCCGGATACATGGCGAATCTCCCTGAGATCGCCGGTTTTCTGGGAGCAATCAGCGCGGGGTATGTTTCGGACAAGCTGATGCAGTCGCGCCGCGCTCCAGTGTGCGCGATCATGTTTCTGGGTTTAGTCATCGCCTGTGTCCTTCAAACAAAGTTAACCTCAATGGGAATAGTTCCGATGATTCTCGGAGCGTCCGTGATTTTCTTTATGATATACGGGCCGGACTCCATCATGACAGGAGCGGCCGCGATGGATTTCGGCTCCCGGAAAGGCGCGGCAACAGCAGCGGGATTTATCAACGGCTGCGGTTCGATCGGGGCCGCGATTCAAGCGCCGCTCCTCGGTTATCTGGCCGGAGTGTACGGAACGCAATATTTCTTTCACATATTCGCTCCGCTGGCCGTCGTTCCGTTCTTCCTGATGCTGTCCCAATGGAACGTAAAAGCGAAGGCGTGAGAGAGCAAGAAAGCATAAAACAGGCAAACTGCCAAAGAGGATGAACCAGAAAAAAAAGCCGCGTTGACACGTAAAATGGAAAACGCTATAAATATAAGGCAGTTTTGCCATCTGGAGAGGTGGCCGAGAGGCTGAAGGCGTCGGTCTCGAAAACCGATTTGGCGCTTGCGTCAACGTGGGTTCGAATCCCACCCTCTCCGCTGGACACAAAGGGGCGTTCCGAACAGGGAGCGCCTTTTTTGTTTTTAGCCTGCATTGGCGAGGAATGCGGGGTAGGCTGATGTGACTCAAGGATTGATATAAAAGTCGAATTATTTCTAGTTTGTGTTTTTCCGGCCAGTTAGAATAATGTTTCTCAACCGGTGCATGGCTATGCACTAATTGTGATGAAGTGGTCTTTACGATGTGCAATGATGTGCATTTTTGTCTGGTTGATTTCATATACCGCCTTATATTTCGAAAATTAAACGGCTAAATAATGCCACTAATACAATGTTTTTCAACTTTATCCGTCATGGCTGTTTTATGTTGTTTATGGCATGTTTCTTGCCTAATGTTAGTTGACATATATGATGACGAGGAAAACCACATGAATATTCAAACTTTCAAACAAAAAATTCAAATAGGAAGAGCAAAGTCGATTCTGGCAATGTCGTACAAGAGCAGTGTCATGTTAGCGCTAGCTCTGCTCATGGCGGCTTTGCTTATGCCTGCAAGAGCGCATTCTGCGCCGTGCCATGTTGATATGTTTGACACATTCACGTCTCCCGCAGCGGGATCATGGCAGACTGTAAGTTTAGCCGGTTTTGGCGTGCCTGCGAACTCCATAGTGGAGGTTGCGGCTAGAAACCAAAATCAAGGCAGCGAAAGATGGGCCGGCGCAAGGCAAGCCGGTTCTGCCCTCGACAGAAGGTTTCAACTTCATGAGGCTGAAGGGGGAGGCAGAGATATTATCGTAATGCACGTTAACACGAATGCGTCCTCGCAGATTCAGGTTTACGCGGAAAACACGACAGACAATACATTTGCGGTTTTAGGATATTGGACTGAAGGAACATACGTGGAAAGTTTTGACAGTTTCACGGCGGGCGCGAATGCTTCTTGGCAGACAAGGAATTTAAACGCATACGGCGTTGGCGCAAATCAACTTGCTGAGATCGCGGTTTCAAACGCAGATCAAGGCAATGAATACGAAGCAGGCGTAAGAACTTTCGGTTCGGCGCTTAACAGAACTGCGGATATTCACGAAGCGGAATCAGGCGGAGTTGACACGGCGACTTTTATAGCGCAGGCGGATGGAACAGCGAACGCTAGGGTTCAGTTATATGCCCAGTCGAACGCCAATGTAACATTCAATTTGTTGGGCTACTGGACGACCAACCCCGGAAGATACACCGAGTTGATGCAGGTTTTCGGGAATCCCGCAAGCGACGGCACATGGCAGACTGTGGACATTTCCGCGTTGGGAATTCCAGCGAACACCATCGCTGACGTGGTCATCGGCAATTGGGACGCTGGAAACGAACAAACCATTGGAACAAGAACAACGGGGTCAGGATTAAACCGGTATCTGGACCTTCAGGAATCGGAACAAGGCGGCTCGGACTGGGCAAGAATGTTCGTGACAACGAACAGCGCCACTTCCATTGATTATTATCATGAGGACGTAAGCGACACGCAGAGTTTCTATCTGACAGGATATTGGGATTTAAGGCCGGACGCTGTTTCATACACAAACTTCGACGATGCCGGATTGGATAATTTGGGGGGGAGGCCCGCGCAGACAATAACAATCACGGGTTCTAGGTTCGGGTCATCGTGTTTGTCTCCATCGAACGTTGTGAAAATCGGGACTTATGAGGTGTTGTGCGCCGATGTTTCCGTGTGGAACGACACAACGATCACATTCACAATAAACACAGCGATAGACGTATATGGAGGAACGGGAACGGACGGTTTGTCCGTTTACACATGCGGAGGGGCGGACCCGACGCCGTTGGATTTTTACGTTTATCCGCAGATAACGAGCTTGACGACGCCGGCGGTGGCGAACGCGGCGAGGGAGTATGACGCCGGAGACACGGACGGAGTGATAACGATAAACGGAAGAAGGTTCGGAACCGACGGCGCTGTGACGATTCTGGGGCAAGCCGCGACGGTAAATTCATGGGGCGACACCGCGATAGAGGTTCAGGTTCCCGCGTCAATAGCCGACGATAGCTACACGGGCGACATCGTGGTGACGCGCACGACGCCGGCGGACAGCAGAACGGCGACGTTCACTGGATTCAGGGTTCTACCGAGGATTTCGAGCATTGTTCCGTCATGCGGGCCTAACGGGGCGACGGTCGAGATACAGGGCAATCATTTATGTCAGACCGGGGCGTGTCCGGGGGCAGGGTCAAGGGCGACGGCGACTCATAAAGTGACGTTTAACTCCGGGCAGATCGCGCCGGATGTCAGCGTCACGGCGTGGGGGCACGCGTCGATAACCGTGGCGGTTCCAGCAGCGGCCGTAACGGGCGATGTCGTCGTGACGAGCGACTCAAGAACAAGCGACGCGGAAGAGTTTGTCGTGGACAACTCATATCCGAGCCAGAGCAATCATTCGCCTGCGGACGGATCGGCGATAAACACTGCTTCGCCTACTGTGACGTTGCTTCTGGATCAGGTGGGCGTGTGTCGTTGGTCTCTTGTGAATCAAGCGTATTCGGCGATGCCTCCCGCGAATGAGTGCGACGGCGCGGGAACGATGAACATCTCATGCGATGTGTCCGGCATGCCTGAAGGAACGAGCAACGCATATATTGCGTGCTCAGATTACTGCTCGAACGCCCACACCGAAGAACTTGAGTACACGGTGGACACAGCGGCTCCGACGCAACTGACATGGGACCCGGACAAAGGCGACACGATCTGCGGGACGAGTCCGAGCGTGGAAGTCACGACTGATGAGAACGCGTGGTGCAGGTGGTCGCTTTCGGACAAGGATTACACGAATATGACCGCCCCGACGGACGGCAACTGCTCCGGGAGCGGAAGTCAGACGCTGACTTGCGACGTCTCGGGCCTTTCTTCCGGAAACAATAACGTTTATATCTCATGCAAAGACACTGCCGGAAACGAGCAGTATTGGCACAATAATGAAAACATTAATTATTACGTGGACCTCGTGCCGCCGATAGGCTTGGCGAATTCCACGCCGACGGACGGAGAGACGAATGTCGACTTCAATCCGACGCTTAAGGTGACGGGCGCGGTGGATATGTCGGCGATATCATACTATTTTCAGATAGCAACTGACGCGCTGTTTACAGCAAACTTGCAACAGAGCGGCTGGGTGAGCGGAACGGACGAATGGACCGTGCCTGCGGCGTTGTCCGCCGACACGGTTTATTACTGGAGGGCGAAGGCAAAAGACACTTGCGGAACGGAAGCTTCATACACGACCGCTTTCACTTTCAGGACTATACCTTTGACCCCGGTGATAACTTTTGTGAGCTTCAATCAGGCGACTGACGCATCGGGGGAAGTGACTGTAACATACAATCTGACCGACTTGAACAACGACGCGGCGAGGCTCCTTATCGAGTATTCCATAGACGGCGCGACGTGGTATCAGGCGAGGATAAAAGACCCTGCGAGCGCGGGAACGGTGGACAACACGGGCGTGAGCGCCGGGACGTCTACCGGACAGATAACAGGCGTGGCGACGCCACAGGCCGGAGCGACGTTCGTGTGGTTGACAATGAGCGTCGACAATGAAGGCGGAGCGTTTCTGCTCGAAGACGACTCGATGTACATGAGAGCGACTACGTTCGACGCGGCGCAGGGCGAAACAAGGGTTTCTTCCGCGTTCAAGGTGGACAACCAAGCGCCGAAGAACTATAACTGCGCCACTCCGCCGAACGGCACGACAGGCGTGTCCACGGATCCGACGATGTCCGTGGCGGCGGCGACGGATATTTCAGACATCGAATATTACATACAACTGGCGGAGGACGAGGGTATAACCACGGGCGTGCAAGTGAGCGGGTGGCAGGCTGGGCTGACATGGAATCCGGCCACGCTCACACAGGGAGTAAGGTATTACTGGCACGTGAAAGCAAGAGACCAGTACGGGAATGAAAGCTCGTATTCGACGCCGACGTGGGATTTTCTGGTAGCGCAAGACGAGCCGGACACCTATGTGTCGACTGCGGTTCAGACTTCGACGGACGGAACAGGCAAAGTCACAGTGACTTTCAATATATCCGACCCGCAGAACGACATTAGTTCTATGTTGATACATTTCTCGGTAGACGGAGGGTCTATATGGAGGCAGGCATATATTGAGTCTTCTTCGGTGGGAGTTGTTAACAATGCGGGCGTGAACACGGGGACATCGACAGGGCAGATAACGGGGATAGCGACGCCGCAGACGGGGGCGACGTTCGTGTGGCACACGCAGCACGCGAACAACGAAGGCGGGGCGTATCTGGGAGAAAGCACGGCTGTTTATGTGAGGCTTACTCCGAAAGACGGAACGAACACGGGAGCTACGCGGTATTCGATGTTCTTCGCTGTGGATAACGTGGCCCCGATAAGCTTGGCGCTTCAGTATCCGGAAAATCTTGATACTTACATAGGCGTGAATGTCACGCTTACGGCGCAGCCGCCGGTGGATATAAGCACTGTTTTATATATGTTCCAAGTGGACGAGGCCGGGGCGGACTGGCTTGCTCCGGGATTGCAGCAGAGCGGATGGGAAACGACTAACACGTGGGCCGTGTCAAGTCAGCTTAATTACGCCGATGACTATGACTACCGGGTAAAAGCGAAAGACCAGTTCGGCAACGAGGGGGCGTACGTCGCCGTGCCGTGGAGATTTACGACGACGCCGCCTCCGGACGGGGCCGCATGGCCGTTCGACACGGACACTGATTACACGTACGACAGCGCAAAGATTTCCGTTGACACGGGGATGGCGAAACTGAGGCCTAACGCCAACCCTGACTGGATGAACGACGCATGGCTATATCGCAAAGTTGTCACTATTAACAATACGGCTAATCCGTTTTTATTGACTGATCAACAGATCAAGGTAGAACTCAACAGTGTAGTGTTCGATTTTAGCAAAGCCAAGGCGAACGGGGAAGATATCAGATTCACCGCATCAGACGGAGTGACGCCGTTAAGTTATTGGATTAAGCCGGATTACGACAGCGGAGCGCAAACTGGGACGATATGGGTGAAAGTCCCGACAGTGCCGCAGAATTCGACGACTGATATTTACATGTATTACGGCAACGCGGCGGCTGCGGACGCGTCGAGTCTGGCGGCCACAATGGACGCTCAGACGTTTTCGGACGGCGCCACGGCGTGGAACAATCTGGCGTCAAGCTCCGGAGTGGACCTAACATACAACGGAAACGACGCGATAATCGGAACGCCGCTGATAGTGGACGGCTCGATTGTGACGCTCAACTGCGACGCCGGGTGTTATTACCCGTATATCAGGGTGGTGAACGGAGGCGTAATCAAGACGACGTCGATGAATGGATTGAGGTTGTATGCCAAAGAGATATTCGTAGACGCCACATCGAAAATAGAAGCGAACAGGATGGGGTATGCCGGAGGGGCGCAGAATACGGTCAGGTACACAGGCAATGATGGAACAAGTCCCAGCGGGACGCCCGGAACCGCGGGCGGGAATGGCGGGGTGAGCACGGGCACTAACGACGGGCCGGGAGGCGGAGGCGGAGCGCACGGCGGATTGGGAGGCTCAGGCGGACAGGCTCGCACGGCAGGCACTATAGGAGCCGGCGGCGGAACGGCTTATGGGAATAATTCAAATGAAACGACTTTTTATGGAGCGGGAGGCGGAGCGGGAGCGAAATCTGCAAGAAGCGTTGATGCCGCCAGAGGCGTAGGAGGAGCTGGAGGAGCCGGAGGCGGCATTGTTCTTCTAGACGCGGAAACCATAACTATTCAAGGAACAGTCAGCGCAGACGGAGAAGGCGGCAAGCAGGGCAAATGTTACAACGACGCAGACAGCGGCGGCGGCGGCGGCGGCGGCGCGGGAGGCACGGTTTTATTGCGCGGACAAACTGTCACCGTAGCGGCAACAGGCTTGATAGCCGCTCGCGGCGGCGCCGGAGCTTTGAAAACATATTACTCAGGCAGCGGCGGCGGCGGCGGCGGCGGAAGAGTCAAAGTATTGTGTCAGACTTGCAACGTAACCGGAACGCTCTCTGCGGCGGGCGGCGTCAACGGCGGAGTGTCCAACTCTAATCCTCAGTCAACAGCCGGAACAATTGGATCCACATACACCTCGCCGGGCGGTTTTTTCTACTCTTACAATTTAGCCAACGCGGCTTCCGGAAATATCGTATCGGTAGATATCAACCCGTTTTTCATGGGCGGGACGTTCCAAGCGCAGAATACGACTCCTTCCGCCCCGGCAGCAGGCTCGCTCGCGTTCAAGATACAAAAGGCGTCTGATTCAAGCGATTTATGCGGCATAGACGAAACACAAGCCGCCGCGGGATATCTCACAAACGCATGCACTATAGAAGATGTGCCCGTCAAACTTCGGGCGAACTTGGTTATGAACACGGCGCCCGGAACTCCGACAGTCAATAACTGGACGTACTCTTACTACACTAGAAACAGACCGGATTTGACAATTCCGGCCTCCGTAGGCGCGGAGGAAGCGTTCGTTTATTTTACGGATATGCCGACGGTGCAGCCTAACATGCTGAAGGGGCAGGTTTACGCTGAAGTTACGGCTTTCTCGGCGACAATCAACGCGGGGACTGTGGAGTTTCAGATAAGCAACAACGGGGCAAACTGGTACTATCACAACGGAACAAGCTGGCAGGCGCAGACGGGAGGCGGATATCCGCTTCAGTCGAACACGGCGGCCGAGATCAACGCGAAGGTCAGCACGTTCGACAATGAAATCGGCGACGGCACGTTCTTTTTCCGGGCGTTCATGGTGTCGGACGGAGCGCAGAAATCGGAATTGGACAACGTCGACATAGTGTACTCGCTGCCCGCGAGGCCGATAATCACGAGTCTGGTTCCGGCAAGCGGGGTGGCGGGACAGGAGATAATAATAAACGGGTCTAATTTCGGGTTGACGCAAGCGGCGTCGACGGTGATGTTCAACGGCGTTGTGGCGGGCACTGCGAACTTCTGGAGCGCAAATCAGATAAGGGTGAACGCTCCCGCAGGCGTTTCAACGGGGCATGTGGTGGTAATGGTCAGGAGCGTTCTTTCGGAACAGGTTCCCGCCTCGTTGTTCACGGTGAGCGCTCCCACGATAACGTCAGTTACGCCTTCTCAGGGATACGGCGGGGATGTCGTTCTGATAGAAGGAAACAATTTCGGGATGGTCAAAGGCACATCGACAGTGAAATTCCACAATGGAGTTTCCGCGTCCTGTTCGTCATGGAGCAACTCTGCGTTGATATGCGTCGTTCCATCAGGAGCGCAGACTGGGAATATTGTCGTGACGACCGAAGGCGGCTCGGCCACAGTGGCGTTCACGATAACGACGGACACGTCCATCTGGCCTTTCGAAGTTCCCGGAGACTACACGAAGTCCAGCGCGAACATTTTAATTGAAAGCGGTTATGCGTTTCTGGCCACTGTTAACACGCCGACATGGTTCAATAGAAATTGGACGAGCAGGCGCGTGTTGACTATCGGCAATACCAGCGGCGTTGCGCAGGCTGATTTTCAAGTTCCAGTTTATCTTACAGTGTCGAACTTCGATTTCGACGAGGCGGACCCGGATGGCGACGATATAAGATTTACGACATCGGACGGGACCACGTTGATAGAATACTACTGGATACAGAGTTACGACAGCGTAGGAAAGACAGCCACCATCTGGGTGAAAGTTCCTAATATCCCGGTCGGCGGAACAACGATATATATCTATTATGGCAATCCGTCGGTCGGGGCTGTAAGCAATAAGGCGAACACATTTATTGATGACACATTCACTGACGGAGTAGGCACATGGACTCAGACGGACGTAGTGTCAGACATAGACGAAACGACGGACACGGCGTACATAGAGTTTCAGGTCAACACCGTCCCGAGAACATGCGACGAGAACTGGGGGAGTTCTTGTTACGGATGCACGAACTATAACGGCAACTGCACCGGCTGCGCGCCGCCATGCGTCACATGCGCCGGCTCCTCATGCGTGGGTTCGGAAGCTATTGATTCACTGACAGTCAATCAGGGAACGTTCCTGCTTCCCGGAGCGACATACAACGTGACGGTGGCGCATCATACTTTCGGCGGCAACAGATTCTCGATAAGCTATCTGCCTCCCGGAGCCGGAGCGTGGACGCAATTGTATTGCTCGCCTGCGGCTATTCCGCTAGGGGAAGGAGTGTTCACGAGCGGCAACTTCACTCTCAACGCGACTCCCGGAACGCATAAGGTTCGAGCCGCGATGAATTATAACGTCAACTGTCCGTTCACATGCGCGACTCAATATTGCGACACGGATGAACTGGATATATACGTCAACTATAAATCCGGAGGATATTTCACGTCGGACGCTTTGCCCGGATTCATGGGCGGAATAACTTTCACATCGCCCAACGCACAGCCGGCAGGCACTACTCTTACGTATCAAATCATGAAAGCCGCGGACAACAACGAGCTTTGTTCGATAACCAGAGCCGCCGCGAACGGAGGGTATGCTATTCCGGGCGGAACCGACTGCGCTGACTATACAGGTTCGGTTTACATAAGGTCGGACATGTCGACGACAAGCGTCACTTCGTCGCCGACCGTGAATTCGTGGTCATTACGTTATTACAGAAGAAAAGTCGCGGATGTTTCAGTGACGGGGTACGGCGCATTGCAGAACAGGCAGTATCCGACAGACAGTCCGACAGTGGTGAATGACACCGGTCTCAGCTTTGAAGAGATTATATCTTTCACGGAGATATTGTACCCGAACACTGCGGATGTGACTTATCAGATAAGCAACGACGGTTCGAACTGGTACTATTACAACGGGTCGAACTGGGCCGCTGCGGCAGGGCAGGCGCAATCCAACGCCGGTTCCGTTTTGCAGGACAACATCATGACTTTCCATACCGATATCGGGATAGGGACATTTTATTTCAAAGCGTATCTGAATTCTAACGGCTCGCAGCAGTCGGGAGTTGACGGAATAAGCATCAACACCGCCCAGCTTACGTTTTCTCAGGTTTTAAATTTCGGAATTCAGGCGGGACAAGGCGATAGATACGTTCAGATATATAACCCTTACAGCACGAACTATGATCTGTCCGGACACGTGTTGGGGATAGGGCCGGGAACGGAATACACCATACCCGCGGGGGAGACTATTCCGTCTAAGGGCCATTACATAGTAGCCAAGAGCCAAGCCGAATTCATAAACAGATTCGGGTGCGACGCGGCTTATGTGAATGAATGGACGAATCTCAGCATGGCATCCGCCGGGGACGAAGTTTACTTGAAAACCAACGCGGGAGCCGGCTCATCGATAGACCTAGTGGTGTGGGGAGCTTATAACGGGGCGCAACTGCCCGAAGGGCAGTTCACGGCTCCACCGGGAACTGCGGCTCCGACGCACGCGGCAGGAAAATGCGTAACAAGGCTTGTGGAAGGTTATGAAGGAAATGAAAGAGACACGGGAGCGGACGCCGACACGTCGCCGGAAAACGAGGAAGACCTTGCGGCGACTTTCATGGTTGACGATCCTTCTCCGTTCTGCATGCCTCCGACCAATGGAACCATAGCGATAAACGACAGCGACGGATACACGAAGATAGCGAACCCGGTCATGACGCTTACTTGCGAAGACCCTGCGGGAGTCGATTGCAATTCATCGGACTCGATAAGGATGGCATGCACGGAGGCGGCTCTTTCTTCTGCCACATGGATTCCTTTTGAAAAGAAGTGCAATGAGTCGGGATATTCGTGTTCGTTCAATATACTGACAGGTCCCGGATGCGCCGCAGGAGAAGGAACGAAGAACGTATATATTGAATTCAAGAACGACAGGGGCTATTCTCAGGCCACTCATCCTTCGGATTCAACGATATACGACATAACGCCGCCCGTGATATCGCAAGTTTTAGCGTATTCGGACAAGGAAACGTATCTGTGCGGAACCGATGGCGGATGCGCGACGCTCTCGCCGATACTGGGAGGCACGGTTTATTACAACAACCTCGGCGGGCAGGGGAACGGGCAGAAAATGTACATCGAGCTTGTATGGGACGATCCCGGCGGGGCCAAGTATGAATACAGAGGCCAATACGCGTTCGGAGGAAATCCGACATACGACGGAGCGACGGTAGGCCCGGACAGCAATGGCGCGGATGGATGGAAACAGTATTACAAAATCGATTCCGGCGAGACGGACGAAATTGGCATTAAGTTTACTGTTTACGACAAGGCCGGCAACTCTTCGTTCGTAACGCTGAATTTCGTAATGGATAATGTGACTCCGACGATAACTTACAACTGGCCGACGGCCGGCGGAAGAAGCAACTGGTACAAGGACAACCCGGGCAACGTCATCAATATAGATTTCGGATGGGTCAATAAGTGCCCGCTGTACAGCGCGAAGTATAGGGTGGAATCCGGTTCGTGGGTGAATATCTACGCTCCCGCATACTCGGTGACGGATTACACGAGCAACTGGGGTCTAGTCTGGAACGACGTGCCTGAAGGCTCCAATAAGGTAGATATCCAAGCGATGGACGGATGCGGAAACACGCTTACTCACACATACATCGAAAACACCACCGGCTTCATCTTCAGGAAAGACATTACGCCGCCGACGATAACTGCGATATCAATGATTTCAGACGCGGACGATTACTTCTACGGCACGACGGACGGATTGGATTGCTCGAATATCGCGGCGTATCCGGGTTTGACTTGCACGGCGTGGTTCAACAGCGTGGCGGGCGAGGGCGGCGGTCAGAATCTGGACATAGAGGTGACGTGGTCGGATACGGCCTCGCAGAACAGAGCGCAGGGTTCGGTGGCGTTCGGCTCTAATCCCGCGCCCGACTATTTCGGGCCGCCGTGGAATATCTACTACACCGTTCCCAACGGAGCGGTCGACCAGTTGTCAAAGGAATTCAGCGTCTATGACGAACCGGGCAATAAAAGGGCCGTGAAGGTTGATTTCAAGGTGGACAATGTCAAACCAACCATCACGATAAACAGTCCCGCCGCGAGTTCATGGCATAGCGCGGACTTCGATGTGTCAGTGACAAACGCCGACGCGGCTCCGAGTTCGGGGCTGGTGGCTTGTTATTACCGCGTCCTCAGCGATACGGTGGAGACTGTCGCTTGGACGTCGTATTCCTGCGCGGGCAATCCTCCGACAATAACGGTAGGGGTTGGAGACAACTGCGATGTCGAAGGCGCTGACATCTGCGAGATTCAGTTGTACAGCAAAGACAGGGTAAACACGAGCCTGACGGCTTCGAGAGTGTTCTCAATAGACTGGCAGTCGCCGACAATCACGATAAACTCGCCCGCCGCAAGCTCTTGGCATGGGCCGGATTTCGTTGTGGATGTGACAAATGCCGATCCCGGAACCGGGTCGGGCTTGGATGTTTGCGAATACATGGTAGAGAGCGACGGAGTGGAGACGCTGGGTTGGACGGTTTACGCTTGCGCGACGGATCCCACGCTTACGGTGGGAGCGTCCGATTTGTGCGATGTCGAGGGAGCCGACAAGTGTGAAATATCGTTCAGATCTTCAGACATTGCCGGAAACAATTCTCTGGCGGCGTCAAGGCTGTTTTCGATTGACTGGCAGGATCCGACGGTGACTATCAACGCGCCCGCCGCAAGTTCGTGGCAAGGGCCGAATTTTGCTTTGGACGTGACTAATGCGGACACCGGGTCGGGCGTGGATGTTTGCGAATACCGGGTGGTGAGCGACAGCGTCGAGACGCTTGCGTGGACAGTGTACGCTTGCGCGACCGATCCGACGATTACGGTCGGAGTCGGAAACGACTGCGATGTCGAAGGGGCTGACAAGTGCGAAGTGTCAGTGCGAGTGACTGATGCCGCGGGCAACGGGCCTGTGAGCGCGTCGCGGTTGTTCGGCATAGACTGGGCGGATCCGACGGTGACGATCAACTCGCCCGCCGCGAGTTCATGGCAGGGAGCTGACTTTACATTTGATGTGACGAACGCTGACACGGGATCAGGAGTCGGGGTTTGTGAATACCGGGTGGTGAGCGACAGCGTCGAAACGCTCGGATGGACAGTGTACGGATGCGGAACTGACCCGACAATTACGGTCGGCGTCGGAGACGACTGCGATGTTGAAGGCGTGGACGAATGCGAAGTATTTGTAAGAGTGACGGACGTAGCGGGGAACGGGCCTGTGAGCGCGTCGCGGGTATTCAGCATAGACTGGGCGGACCCGACGATAACGATCAACGCGCCAGCCGCAAGCTCGTGGCAGGGGGCGGATTTCACGTTTGATGTTACTAACGCGGACACCGGGTCGGGCGTTGATGTGTGCGAATACCGGGTTGTGAGCGACAGCGTCGAAACGCTCGCATGGACTGTGTACGCCTGCGCGACCGATCCGACGATTACGGTCGGCGTCGGAAATGACTGCGATGTTGAAGGCGCTGACAAGTGTGAAGTGTTTGCGCGAGTGACTGACATTGCGGGCAACGGGCCGATAAGCGCGTCGAGGTTGTTCGGTATAGATTGGCAGAATCCGACGGTGACTATCAACGCTCCGGCGGCGAGTTCATGGCAGGGGCCGGACTTCACGTTTGATGTGACTAACGCGGACACTGGTTCCGGTTTAGACATTTGCGAATATAGAGTGGTCAGCGACGGAGTGGAAACGCTCGGATGGACAGTGTACGGATGCGGAACTGACCCGACAATTACGGTCGGCGTTGGAGACGACTGCGATGTTGAAGGGGCGGACAAGTGCGAAGTGTTCGCTAGAGCGACGGATTTGGCAGGCAACGGGCCTGTGACAGCGTCAAGGTTATTCGGAATAGATTGGCAGAACCCGACGGTGACTATCAACGCTCCTGCGGCAAGCTCGTGGCAGGGGGCGGATTTTACGTTTGATGTGACGAATGCGGATACCGGGTCGGGCGTGGATGTGTGCGAATACCGGGTGGTGAGCGACAGCGTTGAAACGCTTGCGTGGACTGTGTACGCCTGCGCGACCGATCCGACTATAACGGTCGGCGTCGGAAACGACTGCGATGTCGAAGGCGCGGACAAGTGCGAAGTGTCTGTGCGAGTGACGGACGTGGCGGGGAACGGGCCTGTGAGCGCGTCGAGGTTGTTCGGCATAGACTGGGCTAATCCGACGGTGACTATCAACTCTCCTGTGGCAAGTTCGTGGCAAGGTCCTGACTTCACGCTTGATGTTACTAATGCTGACACCGGATCAGGAGTCGGCGTGTGCGAATACCGGGTTGAGAGCGACGGGATAGAAACGCTTGCGTGGACTGTGTATGGTTGCGGAACGGACCCGACGATTACGGTCGGCGTCGGAGACGACTGCGATGTCGAAGGCGCGGACGAATGCGAAGTGTTCGTGCGGGTCACAGACGTGGCGGGGAACGGGCCTGTGAGCGCGTCGCGTGTGTTCGGTATAGACTGGGCGAACCCGACGGTGACGATCAACGCTCCCGCGGCCAGCGCGTGGCAGAAACCGAGTTTCGTGCTCGACGTGACGAACGCGGACACTGGGTCAGGCGTGGATGTGTGCGAATATAGAGTCGTTAGCGACAGCGTCGAAACGCTCGGATGGACTGTGTACGCTTGCGCGACCGACCCGACGATAACTGTCGGCGTCGGAAACGACTGCGACGTTGAAGGAGCGGACAAGTGCGAAGTGTCCGTAAGAGTGACGGACGTGGCGGGGAACGGCCCTGTGAGCGCGTCGAGGATATTCAGCATAGACTGGACGGACCCGACAGTGACGATCAACGCGCCGGCGGCAAGTTCGTGGCAGGGTTCGGATTTCACGTTTGATGTTACTAACGCTGACACCGGATCAGGAGTCGGCGTGTGCGAATACCGGGTTGAGAGCGACGGGATAGAAAC
>DIWT01000028.1 GCA_002435745.1 bacterium UBP15_UBA6099 | reverse complement strand
GCGGCGGAGCGATGTCGCGAGCGCGCCTGCTTCGCCGCGCGCATCGAAACGTTTTGAAAGGTATTTTAAGGGAAAACTTTTTCAAAAGTTTTCCCTTAACGCATTCCCCGTTGACTCGCCGTCAGTATTTCTCTTTATGGAGAATGGTGTCTATGGAGCGCTTGGGGACATGGAGGAGGCCCCTGTCGTCTCGCCAGTATTTGGTGTCGTCGCCCGCTAGTTCGGTTATGGGAGACTCCGCGGGTTTGCCGAGAGCGACGACGCTATCGACGTCGCAATTGCCGGCGATGCCGAAAGCTTCTTTGATCGCCGCGCGGTCCACCGAACGGAGCCAGCAGGCCCCGTAGCCTTCTTCGATGGCGGACAGGAGGATATTCTGAACGGCGGCGCCTGATTCATGTCCGCCGCCTTTTGCGGCGATGTTTCTGTTGATTAGGACGATGATGTACGCGGCGGGTTTTTTATCTTCCGCCGGGGTGTCGCCGCCGCCGATGAATCGCGCCCATTTAAGGCTGGGAAAGATTTTCTCGCATCCCGAAGCCGAAGCCACGGTGACGTATTCGAGAGGTTGAGAGTTGCCCGCCGAGGGGGCGAGCCGGGCGGAGTCTACGAACTTTATCAGGATCGATTCGGGAACAGGCTGATTTTTAAAACGCCTGATAGTGCGCCTGCGCTGTATGGCGGATGAAACATTCACTTGAGATCGCCTCCGGGAATCCGCCGCAGATTCCGGCCGCGGCGGCGTTCGCGGTTATGATAACGGGCGGCGCGCATTTTTCAAGTCCGCGCGCCGCCCGGCCGCCTCACGCCTTCTCTTCCTTCATTATCCTTATCATCTTCGCTATCGTCTGGTTGTCTTTTTCGAGGTTCTTCTTATACGCCTCGAGTATGACCTGTTCTGCCATTTTTCCCAGCAGGGGCAGGTCCACTTTCACTTCCAACTCAAGCTCCCGCTTGGTCTTCCTCTGCCCGCCTTCCTCGTACTCGTTGTACTTCGAGTATCCGGTGCATTTGAACAGTTTGCTGCCGGCCTTCGGGGTGATCGTCCACGTGTGGACATTCGTCTCCATGTCGTAGACCGACTCGTCGATGGTCTTCATCATGTCGTCCGACAGCACTTTTTGCAAAGGTTTCGGGATGCTGGCGGAAAGCTCGATTATCCTCTTGGAGAAGATTTTCTTGCCTTCCTCGCGGCGGGAAATCTCCTCGTGCTTCTGAAGTTCGGGAAACTTGTCGGGGTTCTCGAACCTTTTCTCTCTGGCCTCCCACACCATGTCGATGGGGCCGTCAAACAAGAAGTTTGCTTTGAATTTCATGTGACTGAAAAACCTCCGGATTTATTCTTCGTCGCCGCAATCCGGTTTTCGGGAGCGGCGAAGATTCCAATCGTCGGACGAATACTTCGGAACGAGAGCGGCGGCGGCGGCGAGGGTTTCGTCAGAAGGCGGTTCCGGGTCTCCCAAATCGAAAACAGTCTGAAAACCCAGCTTGACCGCTTCCGCCGTTTCCTCGAAGGTCGGCGCATAACCGAGGATTTCCTTCAGGGAGCAAACCCGCCTGCGGGCCTCGCTCAGCCCGTGTTTTTTGTATTTCTCCTCCGGAACCCGCAACAGCCCGAACATCTTGTTCAGGTCCGTGTCAAGCAGCGCCGTGCCGTGTTGCATTATCATTCCGCCGCGCCTGACCTGCGCGCTTCCGCTCACTTTTTTGTCTCCGAAGATAATATCATTAACAGGGGAGAACTTGAAACCATTTCGAAAAAAATCCAGTCCGGCGGCAAGCGCCCCGCAGATGATTTCGTACGAGGCCGAGATGGGGCCGGGAAAAGCAGACGCCGGGACGACCGCGCAATAAGTCAGCTCCGCCTGATGAAAAACCGCCCCGCCGCCGGTGATTCGGCGAAGCGCCGGGACTCCCGCCGCGCGGCACGCGTCAAGGTCGATCTCTGCGGCGGCGTCCTGCGCGTAGCCGAATGTTATCGCGGGCGGTCGCCACGAGTAGAACCGCAGCGAAGGCCGCGCGCGACCGGCGGCGGCCTCGTTCAGCAGCGCCTCGTCCAGCGCCATGTTCCACGGCCCTTCCGCCGCCCCCGGCTCCAGAAACACCAGCCGCAACCTTTCTTCCATCGCGCCACTCAGCCCTTCATCGGCGGCGAGTCGAACAGCTTCAGCGTCCTGATGTCGAACGACATGTCCGGCTGCGCCTGCGCTATCCTTATCGCCCACAACTCCTCGCGCCCCGCGTCGCTTCCCACCGATGTGGTGGCCACATAGCGCGTCTTGCCTTCCGTTATGTCTTCGTTGCGGTGTATATGCCCGTAGAAATAGTATGGCGGGTTATACTTCTTTATCAGGCTCAGGAACTTGTTCATGCCCGCGCAGTCGGAACACCACTGCTGTGGCATAGGCTCGAACTGCCTCGGCCCGTGGTGAGAGACGAGCACGGGAACTTTGTCGCCCGCGGTGTCGAGCGAGCGGCCCACGAAAGCCAGTTCCCTCCTGCTCAACGCGCCACTGTAAGAAATGGCGCCGCCGTTCTTCTGAAAATACTCCAAGTTGCGGTTGCGCACCGTCAGCGAGTCCCAGTCGTAGGAGTTGAAACAGATGAACCTGTGCGGGCCGAAGTCGAGCAGCCGCCTCGTCGGGCCGAAGAAATCGCGCCAATACGTCACGCCGTCCGTCCGCAGCGTCCCGTCCGCGTCCAGCCATGAATAGAAATCGTGGTTGCCGGGGATTATGACCATCGGGACGCGGGCGTGTTCAAGCAGTTCGGCGACCGCCGCCGGGTAGTCCTCGTCGTAAGTCTCAGGGTACGCCGTGATGTCTCCCGTGAGAAGGATGAACTGCGGGTTCTCTTTGTTGGCGGCCTCGATGGACGCGATGCGGACTTTTTTGATGTCCATGCCGGGGAATTGCTTTTCGGCGCGCGGGTCTCCCATGTGGTAGTCCGTCACATGAGCGAACTTGAGAGGAGCTTCGAACGATTCGATTACGGAGACCGAGTGGCGTTGCAAGTCCTTGCGGGATTCCCCGCCGGATGTGAACTCGACCTCTAGGTCATACAGCCCCGGGGGAACATGGGACGGGATGTCGATGGCAAAATCGCCGCCGCCCTCCGGCAGAGGCGCGTCAAGCGCCGATTCGGCGACCGTCTCCCCGGTGAACGAGCGAAGCAGCCTCGCCTTGGTCGCGCGGCCCGCTTTCGGCGCGCTCACAGCAGCCGCCGCCCGCCCTCCGGGAACCACAAATTCCGGCTGGCTGAAAGTCGGCCTCTTCAGTTCGCGAACCGCGATTTCAAGCCCTTTCGCGCGCGTCGAAAACACCGGCAAACCGAACGCCGAAATCGCGCCCGCTCCGACCGCCAGCTTCCCGGCCGCCGCTAAAAATTCTCTCCTGCTCATTTTTCCGAAGTTGATTTCTTTCATATCGCCGTCTCCTCTGTTGATAAATGAAAATCAGTCGGCGGAACTTGCGCTGAGGGGGGAATAACCGCGTTGCGCTCGCGCTCCTATGCCGCCTCGCCGCCGAACCCTCCGCCGCCCGCGCCTTCCGGCCCGGTTTCAGGAGCCGATATCGGAAGGGTGAAAGTGAAGACGCTGCCTTTGCCCGGCTCGCTGCTCACCTCGATTTTGCCGCCGTGAAGCTCGACAAGCTCGCGGGCTATCGCCAGTCCGAGACCTGTCCCGCCGTACTCTCGCCCGTCGTGCTTGTCCACCTGATAGAACCTGTCGAAAATATGGCTCAGTTCGTCCGCCGGAATTCCTATCCCGGTGTCGGCCACCGAGATCTCGATTTCATTCGTTTCCCTTTTATGTCTTGCGCGGATGGAAACCCGCCCGCCCGGCGAGGTGAACTTGATCGCGTTGCCGACTAGGTTGAGCGCGGCTTGGTTTATCCTGTCCCTGTCCGCGTGGACGCGGGGGAGCGAGTCCTCTATGTCCAGCTCGCATTCAAGCCCGGCCTCCCGGAGAGACTCCGAGAAGACCTCCTCGATGCCCCTAAGCTCCTTGCCGATGTCGATGTAGGCGCGTCGCAGCTCCAGCCTGCCCGCGTCGATTCGCGACAGGCTCAGCAGGTCGCTAATCAGCGCCTCTAGGTTGCGGCCCCGGCGCAGCACCACTTCAAGGCTCTGCGCCGCGTCGTCGTTCACCGCCCCGAACGCCCCCTCCAGTATCATCGACACGTAGCCGATTATCGACGTCAGCGGAGTCTTCAGCTCGTGCGACACCGTCGAAAGGAAGGTGTCCTTGACCTCGTTCGCCTTGCGAAGGCTCAAGTTGCTGTTCATCAAATCCCGGTTGACCTTCTCAAGCTCGCGGGAGTACATCTCCAAGCTCGAGTGGGCGGACTTCAGCCGCGACGAATAGTCCTCCACCTGCTGTTTGGACAGGCGCATCTCCTCCATCGACCGATGCAGCCTCACGCTCATGTCGTTGAACGTGTCCGCGAGGTCGGATATCTCGTCTCCTCCGGGAATGTCAATTCTGCGCAGCAGGTTGCCATGCCCTATCTCCTCGGCGCCCCGGCGAAGCTCTCTTATCGGCTCGGTTATCCTCTTCGTCAGCAGCAGGCCCACCACGAACGCTGACGCTATGCCGACGATGATGAAAAATATGAAGTTGCGCAAAGAGACGGCCCGCGCGCGGTTTATCCATTCGGTCGACCCGCTAAGCTCCAGAACCGCGGACAGCTCGCCGTCCACATTGTAAAGCGGAATGTATCCCGATATCTCTCCCAGTTCGGGGCGGTTCACCACGTATGCCCCGGTCTCTTTGTAAATGGCGGCGTCAAAAACCGTTTTGGGCGGGGCCGCGACGTCTTTGGGAGCGGTTGACGCCAGAAGGCCTTTGCGAGAAAAGACGCTTGCCCTGCTCTTCGTGCGCTCCGCCACTTCATTCAGAGCCGACATGTCCCGCGTCATCAGGTATCCGACCACGACTACGCCGACCACGCGGTCCTTATGCCAGTCGTCTGGAGACAGACTCTCGGGGGTGTCCTGCTCGTAAGGAGTCAGCACAGGGGCGACGGCGATAATCGCCAGACCCTGCGGGCCTGCCGCGCCGGGAGCCGGAGGCTCCGCCAGAAGGCCTTCCCGCCACATCTCCTCCGGGCCGAGCAGCCTGAACGAAGACGCCTCCTGCCCCCCCAAAGCTCTCTTAACCGCCGGGTCGGCGCTGATATCGTCTCCCGTCGAGTACGCGCTCTGCGACCTGAACAGAGCCACCCCGTCAGCGTCCGTCACCGTCATGAACGTCAGGTCGGCCTCAGTCAGCCCCCTGATGAAGAACTTGACCCGCTCCCTTACCAAGTTGCCGATACGCCCCGCCAGCATCCTGTTGAACCAGATGTCCTTCGACAGCACGCGCGCCGGCAGCATCAGCGACTGCTTCTTCTGATCAAGCGCCATCCGCGCCACTTCGAGGTCGGACTGCATCTTCATGTCAGACTGGTTGTACACAAGCCGCATCAGAAACGGCAGATAGAAAGACGTCGCGATGGTGATCGACAGAGTGACCGTGACCAGAAAGACTATGACTATTCTAGCGCCTATGCTTCTCATTCAACCCGCCCGCCCCCGCCGCGCTGTCCCGCCGCTCTCCGGGCGCGCATATCATTATAAGCCATCCCGCCCCCGGCGGCAAAACCGTCCCCGCCGCCCTGCGATTGTAATATATCCCTCTTTGAATTAATATAGATTAACGGCAAACATCGATAAATATCGATTTCTGGAGAAACGACTATGAGAACAATTTTAAGAAATGCGCGCCGCGCGACCCTAGCCGCCCTCTGCTTTGCCCTCGTCGCCACAGCGCCGGCTGTTGCGGACACCGCGTACGTCGATCTGTCTGCGGGCATAATCGTCGGAGCCGGCAACGGCAAGCCCCTCCCCGGCGAAAGCTACAACGAAGCCCGCGCCAAAGCGGTCGCCGACGCCAAGAAAAACACCCGTAAAGCCCTTGAACGCCTCCCGGTAGACTTTGACAATCCCGACTCCAAAACTCTCGGCGACTACCTCGCCTCCAACCCATCCAAAGAACGCCACATCGACGAATTCCTCGATTCCGCCACAGTGTTCCGCGAGACCGAGCGCGCCGACGGCTCTGTGGACGCCACTATAATCCTTGCCGTCGAGGGCAAAAACGGCTTCAAAGCCGCCTCCGCCGGAATGACCGGCAAGGGCATGGTAGAGTTCGATATGACAGACCTGAAAAAGACCGGCGCTCTGCTCGACGACGACCTCCGCGAAGAACTCCGCAAAAGCGTCGCCGCCGCCGGCCCCGACCAGATTGCCCGGCCGTACAGAATCGCCATGCCCGCCTTCGTCAACGAGTCCGGCTACTCGCAGACCGACATCGCAGCCGCTCTCTCCCAAGCGGTCCGCGACCGGTTCCAGAAAGACCGCCGCTTCGAAATCATCAATGAATACGAGCAGGACGAGATAATGATGGACAATAAAATAGACATCTCAGACATTTTAGCGGCTGACCCCGCCCGCAAACTGAAACTCGCCGGCATAGACGGCGTTGTCGCCGCCGTGGTGACAGGATACGAGGCCAGAACCCGCCGCCATGGCTCCGGAGCGTCCGGATTCGCAGAGGTGGACGTCATCCTGTCAGTCGATCTGCGCGTCCTAAACGCCGACACCGGCAGATGGCTCTTATATAAGGATTTTGAATATGTCCGCACAGACAAAGCCCTCAGCATTACGACACAGGAATCTGCCGACGCGTTCATAGGGCTGGCCGCCCCGAACGACCCGAAAACCCTCTCTTCGAAAACCCTCAAAGTCGCTATAGACGGCATAGAAGGCGTAATCCGCGACTACTTCCCCATCGAAGGCTATGTCCTAAAAGTCGTCGACAACAGAGTCTATATCAACCTCACACGCTCGGACGGCCTCGAAGAAGGCCGAAACCTAGCAGTGTACCGCATCGGAGATCTCCTCTACGACCCCGTCACAGGCGAGATCATCGATAGAATTCGCGACCGCATAGGCTCTCTGCGCGCCGTCGAAGTCAAAGACACTTACACCCATTGCTCAACTTCCGAGACGCCAGCCCAACCCATCAAACCCGGCGACGTAGTCGTTATGCGCTAGGATGTTTTGCAAAAGTCTGTAGCAAAGCGTCTCCGGCGCCGATATGAAATTTTTGTTGGGATTTTAAGAAAAGCCCTTCCAAAATTTTCCACTTCGTCTTAATCAATAACAAATTTTCGATATTCTGTTTGACTGCTCAAAGAAATGGGTAGAAGTTCGATATAAGTTGTATTTTCCTTATGCGCCGTTGTGAGGGAATCGTTTTTTCTCCCCGCGTCGGCGGATCGGATGAACATGTCGATAGAAACTAACGGAAAAAAGAAAATACTGGTGATAGAAGACGACCAAGATATGAACGATCTGGTCTGCGCCGTTCTATCAGAGGCCGGATACACCACTTTTTCCGCCGACTCAGGCGAGGTCGGCATCGCAATCGCAGAAAAAGACAGGCCAGACCTTATTTTGCTCGATGTAATGCTTCCGAAGATGGACGGCATAGAAGTCTGCCGCTCCCTCTCCTCAGTCGAATCGACAAAAGGGATACCAGTCATCATGGTGACTATCAAGCGGGAGCTTTCAACAAAACTCGCCTCTTATATCGCCGGAGCAAGGCGTTATATAACCAAACCTTTCGGTATCGAGGAATTGCTCGAGGAAGTCAAACGCACCCTCAGACAAACCCACATCACCCGAACGCTCGATATCGATGTTCTGGACCCGCGGGACTAAATCGAACACGCGGTCATAACAATCCTCGTTCACCCTCCTCAACACCGTTTGCAATGCTATCAATTGTCCGAGCGCTCATTAATTCCGCCTACTGTCGCATCGTGGACATTGCCGAACAGCGTGGACACGCCGCGTTTTAAATGGACACAATCATGAACGACTTTTATGGTCTCGCCGCAGTCTATGTCTGAGCGTTTGCTTTGACACGCAAGCTTATGCTAATTTGTCGGGTTTTTCCACATTCTTTTAACTTATCCACATTTTATTGCGTATACAAACGCAGTTCTCAACACTTGCAAAATGAATCCATTTCAATTGTTTTCTGTTTTCAGAATCACTTTTCACCAGTTATTTCTCATCGTTTGTTAATATTTGTATATGTATTGCGGAGTAAACTTACATGTTAATTCTAGTTCGCCTGCTGTTCTGCTAGTTGCGTGGAACAGCGCGTGTATAACATCTCTCTGTTGAAAACTTTCTGTGTTTCCTCGCGCGGCTTGAGGCGAGATTCTCAGGTTTTCGGATTCGCCACTGCATGGCCGCCGCCGCATTAAGCGCTATTTTTATATGGATATCAAAGCGATGAATCGGCATGTCCGCAGCAATCGGCCCGCCGTAAACGGATTGCGGATATGTTGAAATAGCCGGGGAAGAAAAGTTTTAGTCGCCGGGAAAAGAATGAACAAACATCAGGCGATACTCTATTGCTATATGGGGCGATTATGAAATGTTATGTCTATTTTGGTTGTATTGTTTTTGAATCAAGGAATTCCATGAGGCCGACTTCCCATCGTGGCAGGGCTATGCCGAACTTCTTTTTTATCTTGTCGCAGTTAAGAACGGAATAAGCCGGGCGCGGAGCAACGGGTCTGCCTGCCGATTCGACATAATCATAGGTCGAAATAGGCTTTACGTTTTTTACCCTGCCGGGGCAAGCTTCGAATATGCGGCTTGCGAACTCGTGCCAGTCGCAATGTCCGGCGGCAGTCAGGTGGTATATCCCCGTCTCTCCGAATCCCCTGCTGATATACAGGTCGAGCAGGCGCGAAATCCCGGCGGCCAGATGAACTGTGTAAGTGGGGCTGCCCTCTTGGTCGTTCACAACAGAGATTTCCTCTCTTTCGGAACCAAGCCGCAACATGGTATCGACGAAGTTCCTGCCGTTCGGTCCGAAGAGCCAAGATGTCCGGATTATGAACCAGCGACCGCCCTCTTGACGGACGGCTTTTTCGCCTTCCCACTTCGTGTTGGCGTAAACGCCCTGAGGATTCGCCGGTTCGCTCTCCAGCAGAGGCATTTTTTTACCTCCGCCGAAGACATAGTCCGTGCTGATATGGATGAGGGCTGCGCGGGCGTCGGATGCGGCGCGGGCTACGTTCGCCGCTCCGTCCGCGTTCACCGCGCGCGCCAGTTCCACATTCGACTCGCACCCGTCGACGTCGGTGTAGGCCGCCGCATTTATTACCGCCGCCGGAGCCGCCTCCGCAACCGCGTTTTCCACCGCTTCGGCGTCTCTGATATCGACTTTGTCCTCCGGGATTGGAACCGCCTCGAAACCCGATCTCGGCAACGCGTCGAGCAATGCCCATCCGAGCATCCCCGTGCAGCCGAACACCGCTACCTTAGGCCTTTTCCCGTCCATCTCCCGGATTCACCTGTTCTTGTAGTATTCGTCCATAAACTTTTTATATTCTTCCTGTTTTTCCTTAATTCTGCGCCACCAGCCCTCGTTTTCGACATACCAGCGGATGGTCTTTTCCATAGCTTCCTCAAAGGAAGATTTCGCCTTCCAACCTAGCGCGCCCGCTATCTTATCCGTCCTGACCGCGTGCCTTTTAACATGGCCCAACCTGTCCTCAACATGCTTGATTAGGGCGTGCGATTTATTGAGGTATTCCAAAATAATGTCTGTGATTTGCAAAACCGAAAGCTCTTGGCTAGCCCCGATATTAAAGCATTCGCCGTTGTATTTGTCGTCCGCGCGAAGAACCGTGTCAATGCCGTCGCAATGGTCGTCGACAAAAATCCAGTCGCGGGTGTTTCTTCCTGAACCATAAACCGGGAGGGGTTTGTCGTCTATGGCGTTCGTTACAAAGAGGGGAATGAGTTTTTCCGGATATTGGAAAGGGCCGTAGTTGTTGACGCCGCGAGTGATGATGACCGGCAGGCCGTAAGTGGTGAAGTAAGAGAATGCGAGCCTGTCCGCGCCGGTTTTGCTGGCCGCGTAAGGGCTTCTGGGCATGAGGGCGTCGGTTTCTTTTGAAGGCTCGTCGCCGGCGTCGCCGTACACCTCGTCGGTGGAGATGTGGACGAATCTGCGCACGCCGCGCTCGCGCGCCGCTTCGAGAAGCGCCTGCGTGCCGAGCACATCCGTCTGGATGAATTCCCCTGCGCTGACGATCGAGCGGTCCACGTGCGTTTCCGCCGCAAAGTGAACTACTGCGTCGCATTTCGCCATCAATTCGGACACCAGCGCGCGGTCGCAGATGTCGCCTTTGACGAACTCGTGCCGCGCGTCGCCCTTTAAATCTTCCAGATTTTCGAGGTTCCCCGCGTACGTCAGCTTGTCGAGGTTTATTATCTTTATATCGTCGTGTTTTTTCAGCATGAAGTGAACGAAATTCGAGCCTATGAATCCGGCTCCGCCGGTTACGAGGATAGTTTCCATGATAGAGTCCTTTTTCGGTTTTAGAAACAAGCCCTTATATGCTTGTCCCAATTCGATGTGTCGCTTTGCGCGACGCAAAATATCCTATTTAATAAAGCCGGTTTTGTGTTTCGGAAATCAGGCCAACCGGCGGCCGAACTCGTTTGCGACCTTGATTATAGTCGGCACGTCGAGATGTTCAGGCCTGACTGAGCCGTCTATTTTCAGGTCGGAAAAAATACCGTCCTGCAATCCTGCCGCATCCGCGCCGGAGTCCGACAATTCTCGGCAGACCCCTTTGAGGAGGCTGATTCGCAAGGAATTATAGCAGGTTTTTCTTCTGTGTTCAAACAAACCGCGAACGATCAGAGAGAAGACCCGCCGGTCTTCCACACCCGAAGAGCCGGGAGGCAGGGGGGCGAGAGACACGGCGCAGGAGTCCACTGCGGGAGGAGGGTTGAAAGCTTCCGGCGGGACAGTGAAAAGTTCCTCGCACTCAGCCACGGCTTGGCAGAAAACAGAGAGCATGCCGTAGTCGCGGGAGCCGGGAGGCGCGCACATGCGGACGCCCACCTCCTTCTGCACCAGAGCCGCGACCCTGCTGAACAGTTCGCTGCGGTCGAGCAGCTTGAAGATGATTGGAGAGGAAATGTAGTACGGCAGGTTGCCGGTCGCGACCGCCGGCCTGTCCGCCTCCGAAACTAGGTCGTCAAGGCTCACTTTAAGTATGTCAGCCCTTACGACGGAGAGCCGGGGTTCGCCGCAAAAAGAGCGTTCGAGGCGGGCGGCCATCCGCTCGTCGAGTTCGACGGCGACGACGCGCGCGCCGAGCGCTAGCAGTTCCCGTGTCAGGTTCCCGGTTCCGGGGCCGATCTCGACACAAAGACCTCCGGGGGCGACCCGCGCCGCCTCCGCCATGCGGCGCAACGCGCCGCGGTCGGTCAGCAGATGTTGTCCGATTTCTTTTCTAAGACGCATTTCGTCAGTTCCGGCGGCTGCCTCGAGGCGTCCGCCCCACCCTTCGCATTATACTCTATCAGACTTCCCGCGCGCGGCATAGCCGCCCTTTTAACGCTCGGGGCGGCTGCGTCTCTTCGCGCGACTTATTGACAGTGTGTTTTGATGTAAATAGAATCTTTAATAAGATAATTCACTAGGCAGGCGGGCAGACGGCGAAAAGCGAGGGATAGCGACTATGAACAACTGGTTGCACGCGATTAAGGCAGACGACGCGGGAACGGCCGCAAGGGCGCAGCGTTACGCCGCAGCCGCAGCCATCGGGGTGGCGGCAGGACTGTTTTTCTCCGCAGTCGCCCGGATGGTAATCTCCGCCGCGTCCGCAATTCTGACATATGTCTCTTAACAAAGACTTCACCGCCCGGCTCGCCATAGGCATATCCGCCTCTTTAATCTTCCTGTGCCTTGCGTGGTACAACGATGTCGCGCTGTTTCTGGTGATATTCTTTTTCGCGGCGTTCGCGATGTGGGAGTATTACGAGCTGGCGCTGAGGAATGGCGGGAAGTCCGGCAAGGCGGCCGGCTATGCGGCGGCGGCGGCGTTCATGTTGCTGGCATACCGTCCGCCGAGCGGCGGAATAGAGCGGCTGAACGCGGCTTTGGCGCTTTGCGCCGCCGCGCTCATTGCTCTGAAGTTCCTTGAAAACTCGCGCGTCTTCCGCGTTCCGGCCGTTTCAATCCTCGCAGCGGCGCTTTTCGGCGGATTCTACATCGGCGGCTCCATGAGCTGCGTGCTCGGCCTCAATTTTCTGGACAAGAACCATCTTTCGGCGGCGGCGGGCGACAGGCATCTGCTGTTCCTGCTGCCGTTCGTCGGAGCGTGGGCGTCTGACACCGGAGCGTACCTCTCCGGCCGAATCGTAGGCAAGGAAAAGTTGTCGCGCATAAGCCCCAACAAAACGGTCGAGGGAGTGGTCGGCGCCGCGTTCGCGGGATTCGTGGCGATATACATCTTCGGGCATGTCCTCAACCTGCCGACGCCGCTGATAATGTTCCTCGGCCTGACCATTCCCGTGGTCGGACTCGGCGGCGATCTCTATGAATCTTCCATCAAAAGGCGTTTCCAAGCTAAAGACTCCGGGGCTTTCTTCCGCAACCACGGCGGAGTTCTCGACAGGTTCGACAGCATATATTTCGTCGCTCCCCTGACGTATTTCGCGGTTTATTTCTACACTCGCGGATTTTAGACGCGAAGAGACCCGCGCAAGCGGAGTCCGAGCCGCGCGGAGGCCCCTATGCCCGAAGTCCCTCTCGAAAGAAAAATGTTCGTCGACACCATCCGGAAGTTTGCCCGGAACGAACTTGAGCCTGTGGCCGACGAGATAGACGCGACCGGCGAATTTCCGGTCAATCTCTACCGGCGGCTGGGCGCGCTGGGGTTCCTCGGACTGCGCCTGCCCGCCGAATACGGCGGCTTCATGGAGGGCAGCCCGGACTCCGTGACCGTCATGATGTGCGTCGAGGAGATAGCCAAGGCAAGCGCGGGATTCGCCCTGTCGGTGGGCGCGTCGATCACCCTGTTCGCCGCGAACGTGGCGCGGAACGGCAACGAAGAGCAGAAAGCCGCCTACCTTCCGGGAATCGCAAGCGGAGAGAAAATCGGCTGTTGGGGGTTGACCGAGCCGGACGCAGGATCGGACGCGCTGGGGATAAAGACCCGCGCCGTCCGCGCCGAAGGCGGCTGGCTGCTGAACGGACGCAAGACATTCATCACCAACGCGCCCATCGCGGACCACTTCATAATAATCGCCAGAACGGGAGGCGATCCCGGCAGGATAGACGGCGGAACGGCGTTCATCCTAGACCGGGGCGCGGACGGCCTCTCCACAGGCAAACCGCTGGACAAAATGGGCATGCGCTGCTCGCCCACCGGAGAGATTTTCTTGGACAATGTCTTCGTCCCTGACTCCCGCGTCCTCGGCAAGCCCGGAAGCGGGTTCTTCGACATGATGGCGTCGCTTGATTTCGAAAGGTCGGTCGCGGGAGCCATAAATGTGGCGATAGCCCAGCGCTGCCTCGAAATCTGCTTAGAGTATTCGAAAACGAGAACCCAATTCGGAAAACCAATATCGAAGTTCCAGCTCGTTCAGGAAAAAATCGCCCGGATGCATCGGGACATCGAGCTTGCCAGAACATATATCATCCACGTGCTGGAGATGATAGACTCCGGGCGGCTTGTCACCGCGCAGGCGGGAATCGCCAAATGGTTCGCCACCGAAATGGGAACGCAGGCCGCGCTCGACGCTATTCAAATTCTCGGCGGCTACGGCTACTGCCGCGAATACAAGGTCGAGCGTTACATGAGAGACGCCAAACTGCTGGAGATAGGCGCGGGCACGAACGAGATTAACAAACTGCTTATCGCCAAAGTCCTCCTCGGCGCGTGAGCCTTAATCCCGAAAAAATCGATATAAACATGGATTATGCCCGAAAAAGAGTGTTTACTCCGGGCTTTGCGGATTTGGCAATCGAGCGGGCGAAGCTGGCAAGCTGACACAAGTGGTTTGCCATCTTCCCTGTAAGATTGGAAGAAGGCGGCACGGTGTTTTTTGAATATCGTTTACAAAAGAGCCATTTTCAACGACGGCAATCTTGGAGAACCGCCGATCTTTGTCTACTCAGCAAAAATCAGCTTGTAATAAGCATGAGCGTTATTGCCGCGAAAATCGCTACGGTCAAGATTATTATTCAATTACAAAAGCAAAGAATTATTTGTCTGAAAATAAGAGCCGTTGATCCTACACGGGCAGCTCCGCAATGATTTTATCGAAGTAAGCTTCCACGGCGGCTTTTGCAGGTTCGGGCGCTCCGGCTGTGATTGTGAGCGAGCCTTTGTATCCTGAAAGGCCCGCTCCGAAAACCGGCGGAAAAATCGGCGGCACGAGCATCCATGCGCGGGATGGAGCCATTCCGCTGAATGAAACCTTTTCCGGAACAATCGGGCCCATGTTCGTCAGCATATTCGGAAAGTTTTTCTTTTTTATCATAAACTTCATTACTATCCCGAAGAACTTTTTCAGACCGTTGTATGACAGATTGTAGTACAGCGGCAGATAGGGCGCCTGGCTGAGGCCGGGGAGATTTGCCTTTCTGCGGCGCATGTGCGAGCTTACGCGCGAAAGCGCTTCCTCGAAGTTGCGCCCCGGATTTCTGCCGAGGCTGACGAACTCAAACGCGCTGAGGTTGCAGATTCCTTCCGCGCGGCCGGAGTTGAGGTGCCAGCGGCGAAGGTCTATTGTCATGTGCAGGCGCAGATGGCCGCGGCCGCTGGGGTTCCCGGTGGCGGCGTTAGCGCGGATGAAAGCCGTCGCAATGATATCGTTTATCGATGCGCCGCGCGATTTGCCATAAGCAGACAAAGCCGCGACGCGTTCTTCGGGGATATGCCGCGCGACAAACGAAATTGGTTTCAGCGGGCCGCCAGCCGGCAGGGCGATCATCCGCGATGCGTATGGAACCATAGTCAGCCAGCATTCGCGGAGGAAATTAATAAATATTTTCGGATAAACCCGCTTCGGCACGAGACGATATATCTGTATCCAGTCCCGGCAGCCTGTGAGATTCGGTTCGGGGAGATAATCCGGTTCATTTTCAAGGCGGGTGTAGATTGCGGCTATGTCCTCGGCTGTTTCCTTGACGCCGCCGGCGTCGGCAGCTTGGTGCGCGACTTTCAGGATGAGGCGGTCTCCGCCTCCGCTCTGCAGCAGGCATGCCTGAACCAGCGGCCCGGTTGTCGCATCGATGCGCAGCAGCCTGAAGCCGTCAAAGGCGCGTTCGTCGGATGTTACAATCAGGTTCTTTCTCTGGTCCGGCGGAAGCCTGCGCCATAACATCCGTTTCGGGCGCATCTCCGCGCGGCATCCAAGCACCGGCTGCATATCGAGCACGAGGTCAAGCGCGCGCGCGAGCCGTGGCACATCCAAGGAGCCGGGAAAATTCATCTCCATCTGGATCATCATCTCGCCCATGCGCATATCGTCCCAGCACATCAGGACCATGTCCGCCATTTCGGCGTAAATCGTTTCAGGGATATTTGTCATGCTTTTATATCCGACATTCCCAATATCAAACTTGGAACCGGCATTCTTCTGACCTGAAACCGCCGAAAACCGGGCGGTTTCATCAGTCGGACTGCATGAGCGCCAGCATCCAGAACAGATTTTACAACAAAGATGCCTTAGAAGACGCTTTTCCCTGCCGAAATAGTTTTCAGGGCGTGGTTATCTACCGACGTTTCCCTTGATGCGCTGTCTTATGCCATACAGCATCGCAATCGCTTGATTCGCAACAGGATGCGTTCGACATGAAACCGGCATGGAAGATTTCCGGTTCTTTGGATGGTCGTCCAACTGAGCGGGTCAACAGACACCCGATTTCTTGCTTTAGAATTTCATTTGCGGGAAGCCGGATGGCATACTGTAACGAATGTTCTTCAAGATACTCGCAGATGTCAGGGATTGCAAAAACGGTGCCTCATCGGAAATATTTTCTTTGCGTTTGTTCATGTCTCTTCACAATGGCGTCGAGCGCATTTTCCATCCGTCTGCACTGTGCGCGTTGCCGGGTCGCAGCATGGCTCCCTCTCAGTCGCCGTGCTGGTTGAAGTAGAACAGCGGGTGATAGAATCGGATGTTACTTTGGAGCCGTGAAATTCCAGCTTCAAACTGCCGTTGAAATCCACTTTCAGGCTTTCACCCTTTGATTTTGCCATTTTGACACCCCTTGAACAAGAATTCTTACTGTGTTCATAGGCGTTTTTACCGAATTCTTACACAGTATTAGTTTTTTGATATGGGGAATGCGGGATAAAGGTTTTCGCCTTCAGCGTTTGGGGAAAAAACCTTTGAAAAGGGCTATTTCCCCAAACCCCTTTTCCGAAACTTCTCGTATTCTTTTTGCGATGATGCGAGAAAAAGCGAAAACCCCCGGAGGATTTTCCACAGTCGTATTCCATTCCGTTTTGTTTATTTTCATTTATTATGGAATCAGTTTTACCGCTAGTGGCAATCTCTTTATTTGACATGCATACATCCGTCAAATATCATTTTAAATTGTATGATAGTTCTCGAAAACATATCTAAAACGTATAGGATTCCGCAGATAAATCCGTTCAGGCGGTCGGTTCCGTCTCAGGCTCTTGCCGGGGCGACGCTGACGGCCTCGCGAGGAGAGACGCTGGCGCTTGTGGGCAGGAACGGGGCGGGCAAGTCCACGCTTATGAAGATACTCGCCGGAGTCGTCTCGCCGGATTCGGGAACCGGGACGGTCGACGGCTGCGACATCTACCGCCACTCGCCCGCGCTCAAGATGAAAATAGGATTGATGACGGGAGACGAGCGGAGTTTCTACTGGCGGCTGTCAGCGCGGGAAAACCTGAAGCTGTTCGGCGCGCTGCACAACATCCCTCCGCGCGAACTTTCAGCCCGGATAGACGAGGCGATGGAGACGTTCGGCATAGCCGACGCTGCGGACAGGCCGATGAGGACGCTGTCGTCCGGGATGAAGCAGAGGGCGGCGCTTGCGCGCGCTACGCTGCACCGGCCCGCGCTGCTGCTGCTCGACGAGCCGAACAAAGGGGCCGACCCGGTGAGCGCGGAGCGCAACGCCGCTTTCATCAGAGACGAGTTCGTCGCGCGCGGCGGCGGGTGCGCTCTGGTGGCCACCCACAACTTGGACGAGGCTCTTGCCATCGGCTCCCGCGTCGCCCTCATGGAAAAGGGAGCGGTGGTCTTCTCCGGCAAACCGGAAAGCGCGGAAACCCTCCGCGAAATGATGCGCCGCTTAGAGCGCGGCGGCGGCGCTGACGCCCGGACTGTTTCATCATGAAAACAGCGGCATGGAAAATTCTCGTACTCATCCGCAGGGACTTCCTTGAAGAAGTCAGCTACCGGCTGAAATTTTTCCTCGACCTTGCCACCATCCTGATGTTCACCAGCATATTCTTTTTTATCGCTCGCGCGTTTGAAGGCGCAACCCCGAAGTTCCTCGAAAAGTACGGCGGAGACTACTTCTCGTTCGTGCTGATCGGGCTGGCGCTCAGCGGGTTCCTCAACGTGGGAATGTATTCGTTCTCGGCGACGGTGCGAAACGAGCAGACGCTGGGCACGCTGGAGGCGCTTATGGCGTCGCCGACCTCGCCTGCCCTGCTGTTCACCGCCCGCCTGCTGTGGAGCTTCATCTACGGCAGCTTCCACCTAGTGGCCTATCTGGCGATCGGCATACTGCTTCTGAGCGCATCGTACGACGACCCCAACTGGGCGGCGATCCCGGTCATAATCATACTGTCGTTCGCCGCGTTCAACAGCATAGGGCTGATGTCGGCGGCGTTCACCCTGATGTTCAAGCGCGGAGACCCGATATCGGCGCTGATAGGGTTCGGAGCGACACTGTTGAGCGGAGTGTTTTTTCCGGTCGAGGCGCTGCCCGCCGCGCTCCAGAAAATCTCCGCGTTCATCCCGATGACGTACACGCTGAGGCTGATGAGAGACGCCTGCATAAATGGAGCCTCGTTCGCGGAACTGGGGAATGATCTGGCGATTCTGGCGGCTCTGGGAGCCGTGTTGGTCCCGGCGAGCGCAGCGTTCTTCGCCGCCGCCCTCAGGCGCGTCAAACGCGACGGCAGTCTTTCGCACTACTGAGCACGGAGAAACCGGAGACATGAAAAAGAAGAGAATAACATCGACAGCCGCGCATCTCGCAATCAACGGCGGCCCTCCCGTAAGAAAAAACATTCCCCCCCAGAAAATGCTGATTGACGACGCGGAGGCTCGCGCCGTCGCCGTCGTCCTCAAGTCCGGGCGGCTCACTTCTCTGTCAAACGACGCGGTCGAGCGCTTCGAGAAGGCTTTCGCCGCCTACTGCGGGACGAAGCATTGCGTCGCGGTGAACTCAGGGACGGCCGCGCTGCACGTCGCGCTCGCCGCCGCCGGAGCAGGCCCCGGCGACGAGGTTGTCGCCCCGCCTTACACATTCATCGCCACAGTGTCGGCGATCATCCAGCAGAACGCCGTCCCCGTGTTCGCGGACATCGACCGTGACACGTTGAATATCGACCCGGCGCGCGTCGAGGAAAAAATCACCCGCCGCACGAAGGCGGTCGTGCCTGTGCATCTGTTCGGGCTGCCGGCGGACATGGACAGGATAACGGCCATAGCGAAGCGGCGAGGTATAACGGTGATCGAGGACGCCTGCCAAGCGCACGGCGCGCTGTACAAGGGCCGCCGGACCGGCTCAATGGGCGACATGGCGTGTTTCAGCTTTCAGGAATCGAAGAACATGGCGGCGGGCGAAGGCGGCGCGATTGTCACCGACAACGCCGCTCTGGCTGAAAAATGCAGAATTATCCGGCACATCGGCATGGCCGCAAAATACGAATACGTCGCCCTCGGATACAACTACCGGATGCCGGCGTTGAGCGCGGCGGTCGCCCTCGCCCAGCTAAGAAAACTGGACTCATTCAACGAGCGCCGCGCCCGGATGGCCGACTATTACCGAAAGAACCTTGCGGGACTCCCCGTCAAGATATACGAACCGCCCGCCGGCGTTGTGTCCGCCAACCACCTCTTCCCGGTCACGCTGCCGACAAGCGGCATCGAGCATACCTTCGAGATTTATAAAGCCCTCGCCGCCGAGAACGTGCCCGTGTGGTGGGTGTACCCGCGCCCGCTGAACTCCGTCGATTTCATAAAAAACAAACGCGCGTACTCGAAAGGATGTCCGTTCGACTGCCCGCACGCGGCTCCGTCGCAGGCCGCAAGCGGCGACTGCCCGGTGGCGGACGAACTGTCCGCTCGGACCCTCGTGCTGGTCACTGCGCCGTGCTACGGCGAGGCTGTGGCGCGGGACACGGTGAAGGCGATGAGGAAGGTTCTGCCGGAATATCTGTAGGGGGCGCGGGTCGGCAACATGAAAACGGATGTTGACGCGGCGCGCCCGGTCATTATAGACTTATCTGGGTTAAAATAATATTGAGGCGATGGATAACCATGAAAAAAATCGTGAGGGTCGGGTTGCCCGCATTTGTCGCGGCGATTGCCGTCGCGGCGTTTATGTGCGCGTCCGCGCGCGCCGAACAGCCGTCGTTCTCCGCGATGATCAACGTCGTGTTCGAAAACAACACGGTGATGTTCTACAAGGGGACGGGCGCGGGACTGTCTAAAGGACAGGTGTACACGCTGGTGCAGGACGGCCGCCCCGTGGCGAGCGTCGAGATAGAGAAAGTCGACATCTCTTACTCAATAGCGAGGATTGTCTCGCTCGAAAGGCCGATCAGAGAGGGAAGCACATACACTTTCCAGCCGTTCGTCCCCGAAGCGGTTCCGTCTGCGGGCGAAACGGAAAAACGCGGCCGCGCCTCCAAACCTGCGGAGGAATCGGCAGCCGAAGAGAAACAGGCGGAGAAACAGGAAACCATAGAGGTCAAGGAAGCGGCCAAGACCTCGAAGAGAAGGGAAACGAGAACGGCGTCTGAAGAAGCCGCGCCGGCTCCCGCCCCTGCCGCCGAAGATAAACCCGCGGCAGACAGGAAACGCGGCAAATCCGAACCTGAAAAAGCGGAAGAGAAACCCAAGAAAGAAAAAACCGCCAAAGCCACTGATGAAAAAGCCATCAAGACCGGCGCAAGCACGACCGGAACTTTCGGCGTCGGTTTCACCGGACTTCATATAATACCCACCGCGCAGGTAGTCCCCGAACATCAGGCTCGCATATCCTACATGCACAATAAACTCAACGGTTCCACCGACACTGTGCTTCAGGCTCTCGGCATCGAAGCGGAAGACACCAACATGAACTCCTATCATTTCGGATACGGCCTCTCGGCCAACGCCGAAATCGTCGCTTCGGGATCCGAAGAGAGCGTGAACGCTCTGTACGACACCAAGTTGTCCTCCATCGCGGCCAAATACAGGATTCCGATGACCTCGATGAAAAAAGACAAAAGCGACGAGGAAACCGACCTTTACCTCGCCATCATGGGTTCGCAAGGAAAGATGAGGACCGGGTTCGTCTCTTCATACAAATTTTCCGTGTACGGAGCCGCGCTTGACTATCACGTGTCCGAACAGACGTCGGTGCATGGCTTCTACGGCAGAGCCAAATTAAGCGGCTCCGGCGCTTCCGCAAAAGAAAAACTCACCGGGCTTGGCATAAGCCACGCTTACAGCGAGCAGGCCTTCCTGTTCGCCGAACACATGAGATTGGAAGACGGCGAAAGGATGAACAGCCTCGGCGTCAGATATCTTTACTCCAACGAAATCGCTCTGGACGCGGCTTATCAGATGTGCACGGAGAACTATTCTTACGACATGGGCGGCACGATATACTCCGGCAGATTCAAATACAAAGGGTACCAGTTGGGCGCGAATATGATGTTCTAAGCGTTCTATGAAACACGAAAATAAATCAGGAGGAAGAGAAATGAAGAGGATAGTTGCGGCAGTTGTTTTTGCGCTCGCATGCGCGGCGTTGACGGGCGCTCCGGCGAAAGCCGCGGGCACGGTGAACCTGAACTACTGGATCAACGACCTGTCCACAGACGGAGAGAAGCTCGATCAGAACGCTTTCGTCATCAACGGAGTCATCGGCATTCCCGAAACAAAGTGGAGCGCCATCTTCGAGTATTTGAACAGCGGCAGCGACTCGGACTCCGCGAACACTTTCGACGTGGAATCGAACAGGTATCTGGTCGGCGCAAGATATGATTTCGAAGGCGGACTGTACGCCACCCTCGCCTATCAGAATAACGAAATAGACATATCCTCGGCAGCCGGTAGCGGCTCGGTGGACTCGAACGGAATCAGGATCGGCGGCGGGTACGCTTTTGCTTTCGAGGGCACGCCGTGGACAGGCAATATCGACCTCGGACTGGGCATCGCCAACGACGCCTCCGAGAGCGGAATCGTAGGCTCCGAATCAGCCGATTCCTCCGAGTTCGATCTCGACCTGAAATTCAGCTACAAGCTTCCCTATGAAGGCCTTAAGGCCAATATCGGTTACAGATACCAGAAGATTAATCTCAAATGGGACGGCGGCTCAGACAACAACAAGTACGACGGCTTCTACCTCGGCGTCGGCTACGATTACAAATAACCGCCTGACGCGCTAGCTAAGCCTTAAAACAAACAAAACCCCGCCCCCTTCAAGGGTCGGGGTTTTTTGTTGTAAAGAAAACCAAAGAGAAACTTTTGAAAAAGTTTCTCTTTGAATCTCTTCAAAACTTTTCAATGGTCGTCGTGAGAAAATCGCTTCCGCGCTTCTCTCCCGACGCCCCGTGTAAAAGCATTCTTGAACATGATTCCTCTGAAAACCATTTCCCAATATCTTTTCCCATGACACGCGCCGATGGGAAGAGCGAAGCCTTCCCATCGGCGCTAGCATGAAAGATTTTGAAAGGGATTTTAAGGGAAAACTTTTTCAAAAGTTTTCCCTTAACTCCCCCTGATTTCCCTAAAACCCCCCACGCCTCATAGCGATTTCTTTAAGCGCGGAGGCGGCGAAGTCGATTTGTTCTTCGGTGTTGAAGTAGCCGAGGCCGAATCTGACGGAGCCGTCTGGAAAAGAGCCGACGGTTTTGTGGGCTGCGGGCGCGCAGTGGAGGCCGACGCGGCAGAGTATGCAGAACTCCTCGTCAAGGATAAGACCGATTTCAGAGGGGCTGAGGCCGTCTATGACGAAGCTGACGGTGGCGGTGCGGGGAGAGCCGGGAGCCTCGCCGATGATTCTCAGGCGGGGGACCTCCTTGAGCCGGGAGATTAGCCGCGCGGTCAGTGCGGCGTCCCGCGCGTGAATCTTTTTGACCGTTTCGCCGGACACGAAGCTAAGGCCCGCCAGAAGCCCGGCGATGCCCGCAGTGTTCGGCGTGCCAGCCTCGAACATATCCGGAGCGAAGTCGGGGTGAGTCTCGAACTCGGAGCGGCTGCCCGTGCCGCCTTGCTTGAGCGTTGCGAACTCGTCGAGTTTCACCCTGCCGCCGACGACCAGCCCGCCCGTGCCCTGCGGGCCGAGCAGGGCCTTGTGTCCGGTGAACGCCAGCAGGTCTATGAAGTCGGCCTGCATGTCCAGAGGAAAACACCCGGCCGTCTGGGCGGCGTCCACAAGGAACAGAGTCCCGGACTCCGAGCAGAAGCGACCGACCTCGCGGATGGGCGCGGCGACCCCGGTAACGTTGGAAGCGTGGTTGAGAGCCACGAGGCGCGTGTTGGGGCGAAGAGCTTTACGGATGTCAGCCGGGTCGAGCGTTCCGTCCGGCGAGGCCGGCGCGACGGAGAGTTGAACGCCGCGCCGCTCCATGTCGCGGAGCGGGCGCATCACCGAGTTGTGCTCCATGCCGCCGGTGACGACGTGGTCGCCGGGACGCAGGACGCCTTTTATCGCCAGATTGAGCGCGTCGGTGGCGTTCAGCCCGAACGACACCCGCATAGGGTCGGGGGCGTTGAACAGGGCGGCGGCAATCTCGCGCGCCTCGAACACCACTCTTCCGGCCTCGATGGACAACCGATGTCCCGACCTGCCCGGACTCGCCCCGATTTCGTTTATGAAAGAAGAAACCGAAGCCGCCACTTCGGGCGGCTTCGGATGGCTTGTCGCCGCGTTGTCGAAATATATCAAACCGTTATTTCTTGCTGATGATGACACTGAACTCATCGCCACTAACTGAGACCTCCGTCTCGCAGCCCTCAAGCCGGGCCGCCCGCATCACATTATCCCTCGAAGTGACGGAGTCCACAAGCACTTCCAGTTTGCCGCCGCTCATCTCCGCCATGCCCTTGCGGGCCATAATGACAGGCTGCGGACAGGACAAACCTCTCGCGTCTATCTGTTTCATTTCGTCAGCCCCCTTTCAAATCAGGCAAATTTTTCCCGCATCGAGAATCCGACAATCAGGCAGAACACGATGCCGATGACCACCGCGGCAGGCCCGAACAAAGCCGGCCCGGCGGGCGAGCTTGCCATCGTGAAGTTATGCGCGAACCCCGCGCCGACTATCATTCCGAGAACGAACACCGCCGCGTCCCCGTCTCCCTCGCCGGATAGAATCAACTGCCTGCCCGGACATCCGCCCGCGAGCGAAAACGCCAGTCCCGAAAGAGCCATCCCCATGAAATTCCATAGATGGTTCGCGTGGGCTATCGGCTGGCCTTCCCAGCCGGGATGAAACTGTTTCACTACAAGGTTCACGGCGAACGCCGCGACAACCAGCGCGACTATCCCGGAAACGAGATGGAAGTCCCGCGTGAGGATGACGTCTCGGACCGCGCCCATAGTGCAGAAGCGCGAGCGCTGCGCCAGAAACCCGATGGCAATAGCGACCAACAGCGAAATCGCCACCGGAGCCGCCATCGCGCCGGGGCCTTCCGCGCTGAAAAACACCGGCCCGGTGATGATTATCGTCTCCACGCCGTCCACAACCTGCTTGGCCCTTCCGAACAGCGGCTTGGCCATCAACATCGCAAACAGAGCCGCCATCATCAACGGCATTATCAGGCCCGCGAACGGCTTCGCCTTATATGTTCTTCCGAGGTTATAGCCGCCCTTGAGGAACAGCACGCCGACGCCGATCCCGACGATCAGGCCCGCAAGCCCCACCAAAGAGTTCCAGTCGCCTCCGGCCAGCCTCAGCAAAGCTCTCCACGGACATCCCAGAAACACCAGAGCGCCTATCATGGCGAACATCCCCAGACAGAACCTGACTATCGGGGCCGACCCCGACCGCGCGCGGTATTCCTTAAATATGAGCGCAGCGATCAATGCTCCGATAACGAATCCCATGATCTCCGGCCTCAGATACTGAACCACCGCCGCGCGGTGAAGACCGAGCGCGCCCGCGATGTCGCGCTCCATGCACGCCACGCACACTCCCATGTTCGGGGGGTTTCCCCAATACTGCAGCAGCGCGGCGGCCACGCCGATGAAAAGCCCGACCGCCACTATTCCCCAGCGTGTCGCAAAAAATCCCGCTTTCATCTTTCCGCCTCCTTTCATCCTCTTTATTTTGTGCCGCTTTTCCCTCGCGGCTTTTATCCGCGCACAATACATAATTGCTATAATCATGATAGATTTATAATATTTCCAAATCGCTGTCAACCATTTGTTAAAAGCATATTAACTATTGTTATAATCTATATTCAAGGGAGGTGGCGCGCGGCAACGCGCCGTTTTGCGGGATTGCTTCGCCAGCTTGCCGTAAATGAAAAAAGAGGGGGTTTTTTGCCGCTATTTGCCTTTTCTATATCCGAGTCTGACGATATCGTTGTCGCCGCGCCGCATTTTTTCTTGCCCGCGCGCGCAGCCCCGCTCCATTGTTTTACTATCGCCAAATACCATCTCAATTATCGACCATGGCGTTCCTTGCCTCCTCCCGCCGATGCGGCTATTTCAAACACTGATAGTTGACGCTTGTTAACGCGCGTGTTAACATGTGGGTATGAAAAGGAAGATTCTTTTCTATCGCGCCGCCGACGGAAAGTGTCCGACAATTGATTTTCTCGACACGCTTCCGTCCAAACAAGCCCAAAAAGTCACTTGGGTTTTGAAGCTTGTCGAAGAACTGGCCGCTGTGCCGGAAACGTATTTGAAGAAGCTCGAAGGCTCAGATGAAATATGGGAATGCAGAGTCAAATCAGGCTCTAACGCCTATCGAATATTCTGTTTTTTTTCAGGCAACAGCGTGATCATATTGACGCATGGGATTACAAAGAAAAGCAGAAAAACTCCGGCGGCGGAAATCAGAAGAGCGGAAGCCATGCGAAAAGATTATCTGACAAGGAGAAAAAGAGATGAGCGACCTTGAGAAATATGTGCGCGACCGAAAAAAGAGAGACGAAAGATTTGAGGAAGGATACGACGAGGGATATGAGCATCTCAAGATAGGCGTCATGCTTAGGCAAGCGCGGGAGGCGGCAGGTTTGACGCAGGAAGAGCTTGCTTTTAGAGTAAAAACGCAGAAGACCGCAATATCGCGCATGGAGAACCACGCTGAAGACATAAAGCTATCGACGCTGAAAAAAGTCGCCGACGCGCTCGGTAAAAAACTCGACATAAAAATCGCTTGAGACTAGTCAAGGAGAAATTGTATGCCGATATTCGATATATACTCGAAACGACAGAAAAAACTGAGAGGCGATGTGCCTGATGTGTTCATTTATGATGACATTCCCAATAGTCTCAGGGTACAGATTGTTCATATACTGAGAGATGCAATTGGCAACGATGAAGAATACCGGCGAATTGATATGTATTCACATACTTACAAGACTGTTAGGGATACTTACGAATCAATAGTCAAATTGCTATGTCGAGAGTATGGAGTATTCTATTTAAGTTCTGACAAAGGCAGCAAATATGGTTTTGACAAGGAATTATTCAGCTTTTTAACTGATCAACAAGATGTTGAAAAAGTCATTGACGCTATTGAGATAGCATTCCTGTATGTTGATCGCATCTGTGGGCGTTATGATTACTTGGATCGCGGTGATAATGCATCAGTCATAGCCGAAAAAGCAATTAAAGAACTCAATGAAAGATTCTTGGAAAATGGAGTCGGCTACCAATATGCTGACGGCAAAATAATACGCATTGATTCAGAATTCATCCACACAGAAGTTGTTAAGCACGCGCTGATATTGCTCCATCAGAAACAATATGCCGGAGCGCAAGAGGAATTTTTAAAAGCGCACGAGCATTATAGAAATGGAGCTTTCAAAGAGTCCCTCGAAGAGTGTTTAAAATCATTTGAAAGCTTGATGAAATCAATTTGCGCAAAAAGAAAATGGCCTTATAGCGATAAAGATACCGCTAAACAATTGGTTGATATTTGTTTTCAGAACTGTTTAGTTCCAGAATTCTGGCAAAGCCACTATTCAGCGTTAAGGAGCATGCTTGAGAGCGGCATTCCTACTGGTCGAAACAAGCTTGCAGCGCATGGACAAGGAGAAGAGATTAAAGTTGTTCCAAGGCATATAGTTGCTTATATTTTACATATGACAGCGTCCACAATAGTATTTCTTGCTGAAGCCGAATCAAACATGTCGTAGATGCAATGCGGATATTATCAAAATAATTGATTGTTTTTTATATGAAGTTGTATCGCTTCAGCATGTGTTTTTCTCGCGCGGCGGAAGGCGGGGCGTTGATTTTTGCGCGCTCGTGTATAATCATCTAGTATGAACCCGGTTGTGAAGTCGGCATCTGCGAATCCGGGGCGAATCATGCGCGCGTCGCGCGGGGACGGACGACTGCGAAAATGAAACATGTGGTGATGGGAACAGCCGGACATGTCGATCATGGCAAGACGTCTCTGATAAAGGCGCTCACCGGGATCGACTGCGACAGGCTGGCGGAAGAGAAGGAGCGGGAGATCACAATCGACATCGGGTTTGCGCGGATGGAATGCGCGGACGGCTTGATGATCGGCGTGGTGGACGTGCCCGGACACGAGCGCTTCATCAAGAACATGCTCGCGGGCGTCTCCGGCATAGACTTCGTGCTGATGGTGGTGGCGGCCGACGACGGTGTGATGCCTCAGACGCTCGAACATCTGGACATCTGCAACCTGCTCGGAATCCAGAGGGGCGTCATCGCGCTCACAAAGATTGACCTAGTCGAGCCGGACTGGGTGGAAATGATGGCCGAGGAAGTGAGCGAGGCGATGAAGGGGACGTTCATGGAAGGCGCGCCGGTTTGCCCGGTGTCTTCTGCGGACGGTCGCGGAATCGAGGCGCTGGCTGAGACAATCCGCAAAGCGGCGGCGGCGGCGGTCCCGCGCAACGAGTGGGGTCTGGCCCGGCTGCCGGTGGACAGGGCGTTCACGATGAAGGGCGCGGGCGCGGTGGTGACGGGCACGCTGATCTCTGGAACCATCCGGCTGGATCAGGAGCTTGAGTTGCTGCCGCAGGGCCGCCCGGCGCGAATCCGTCAGATACAGTCGCACGGAAAAAAGTCGGCAGAGGCGGGAGCCGGAAGGCGGGTCGCCGTCAATATCGTCGGGGTAGACGTCGGCGATATATCGCGCGGGGACGTTCTGGCGCAGCCGGGCGCGGCGACGGCGGCGCTAACCATAGACGCGGCGGTGCGCGCCGTGCCGAGGCTCTCCCGTCCATTGAAAAACAGGTCGCGCGTCAGAGTTCACATCGGCGCTCAGGAGCTTTTCGGACGCCTGTCTCTTCTCGACTGCGAGAAAGTCGAGTCCGGCGGCGAGGCGCTGGCCAGAATAAGGCTGGACTCCCCGGCGGTGTGCGCTCACAAGGACGCTTTCATCATCAGGACTTTCTCAGCGCAGGAGACAGCCGGCGGCGGCGTCGTTCTGGACGCCGCGCCCAACCTGAAACGCAGACCCAAAGAAGAGATATGCGCGGACCTGCGGAAGAAACTAAGCGGCAGCTCGGAGGACTCCGTCGAGCAGGCCGTCAGCGACTTCGGCCTCGCCGCTCCGGCGGTCAAGGACATCTCGGTGAAAATCAACATGGATCCGGAAACAGTTTCCGAACTGGCCCGGTCGCTTGTCTCCGCAGGCAGGCTAGTCGAGGCCCCTGAGCGCGGCAGGCTGGTCTCCGCGCCCGCGCTCGAACGCTTTAAGAGCGAAGTCATATCGAGGATGAAGGAGTTCTTCGCGCTGTTTCCGAAAAAGCCGTGGGTGTCGCGAAGGGAACTAAAAACGAAATACTTCGGAAAAACCGACAACAAGGTTTACGAGTTCGCGCTGGAGGCTCTGGAGAAGGAAGGGCGCGCGCGCGCATCGGTCTCCGGGCGGGGAGTAAGGCACGCCGAAGGCAGCGAGGCGGCTCTGGCGGAAGAGGCGCGGCTGCGCGAGGAGATTTCCGCCATTTACACCGAAAAACAATTCAACGCGCCGGACGCCGACGAGGTCGCCGCCGCGATCAAATCCGCCGCGCTGGACATCGGCGAGGTGTACAACACTCTCGTCGAAGCCGGGACGCTGGTGAAGCTCGGCCCGCGCGCGTTCCTTCACGCGGAAGCCGTTGAAAAAGCCCGCGCCGCGATCATCGGGCATCTCGAAAAAAATGGGAAGATAACCGTCGCCGAAGCGCGCGACATTCTGGGGACTTCCCGCAAGTTCTCCGTGCCTCTTATGGAGTATTTCGACAGGGAAAAGGTGACGTTCAGGCAGGGCGACGAAAGAATAGCGTATCCGTTCAAATAGTCCGGGCATCAAAACCCCGGCATAAACCCGGCGCGACGCAGAAGCGCGAAAGGCGGACCAAATGTTCGGCAGACTAGGACCTCTCGAAATAGCCATAATCGCGATTGTGGCGATATTGATATTCGGCCCCGCGCGGATCGGATCTCTGGCCCGCTCCATCGGCGGCTCGTACTTCAAAGTGAGAAATGAAATTGACCAAGTAAAAAAATCCGTTACCACAGACGTGGTGGAATCGATAAAAGAAAGCGGCTCCAAGCCCGCCGGCGAAGCCTCTAAACCGGATGCCGCCGCGCCCCGCGAAACAGACGGCAAGGTTTAGAAACCGCAACTTCACGCGCGGGCCGCCGCGCTTTTTTTTGATTGACTTGCGCCGCTTTTCTGAGTACCATTCAGGTATTGGAAATCAGAAATTGCATACTTGTCCGGCGAGCCGTAGGCAATTAAATATTAGAATACTAAAAAAATTTTAACGGCGTATGTTAAAATTTTCACATGGGTGAGAAGGTAAAAACGATGGCGAGAAGAAAAAAATATAAATTTCCAAAAACAACCATAGAGCGGCTGTCTTATTATTTCCGCGCGCTGGAAGACCTCTCTAAGCGCGGTATAGACACGGTGTCGTCCGAGGCCCTCGGCGGCAAGCTCAACATCAAATCGTCTCAGATTCGGAAAGACCTGTCGTATTTCGGCGACTTCGGCAAACGCGGCATGGGATACGACGTGAAGTACCTGCTCAAGGAACTGAAGTACATACTCGGACTGGACAGGGAGTGGGCGGTGGTGATAGTGGGGGCCGGGCACATCGGCGCGGCTATGGCGAACTACGACAGCTTCGAGAAACGCGGTTTCAACATCGCCGCCATATTCGACAACGACGAGAAGAAAATCGGCAAGGAGATCAACGGAACGCCGATTTTGCCGTACGACAATATAGATGACTTCGTAAAACAGAATAAGATAGAGATGGCGATAATCGCCGTCCCCGCCGCCGCGGCGCAGGCTGTGGCGGACAAACTGGTCGAGAGCGGAGTGACGGCAATACTCAACTTCGCGCCGGTCGCCGTGCAGTTGGACGAAAACGTCCGCTGTCTGTCCGTCGACCTCACCACCAAACTCGAAGCCCTCGCCTACTACATGAGCTACTCTCAGGACAAGCTCTGGAAAATATACTCCTGACGCGCGCCCCCGCGCCGCTTTTTTTCGCATCTCCCGGCTCTGCGCAGTGAAAAATGCGGGATAATATTCCGCATGGAGAAGTTTCGCGCGGGAGGCATTGAGGTTTGTTTCGGGGCGGGGCGCCGCGACTGGCTGAAACTCAGCTACCCGGCGGACTACGGCATGTTCGCGCGGGTCCAGTGGCGCGAGTTCGAGTTCGACTTCAATCTGAACGGTCAACTTAAATGGATCGGCGGCAAACCGCCCGCGTGGCCGGACGCGCGAGAGAGGCTCAAACGCACCGCCGCAAACGATTTCGTGTACTACGCCGTCTTCGGGTACGAGTCCGCCCGCGCGCTGACGGGAGCATACTACGTGCCGTACACCGGGCGCGACGACCCCGAAGTCTTCAACGAGCGGCCTTTCGACAGGCCGTTCATCGGGGAGTCGCTCGCGGCTTTCGACGCTCTGGCGGACGCCGCGCGGGATATCTCCGCGTCTCCGCCTCCCGGCTCTCATCCGCGCGCCGTCGAATTTCTGTCGCTGGCGGGCCGCAACGGGCGCGATGCCCTCGCCGCGTCCGCGAACCGGCTGCGCGACATCATCGGTTGCTCCGTGCCCGTTCTGCCCCCGGACGCGATGGAGGTCGATTACGAGGTGGTTCCGGTTGCGGTTGCGGACGGCTGTTCTTATCAGTGCGGTTTCTGCGGTTTCAGAGAGCCGGGGTTCTACGTCCGCTCCCCGGAAAACGTTCTCTCGCAGATAGACGCTCTGGCGGATTTCTACGGGGCCGACCTTGTCAACCACAACGCGCTGCTGGTCGCCGGCAACGACGCGCTCGCGGCGGGCGCGGGGACGATAGAGAGGGCCGCGCTCGCGGCTTATGAACGCTTCGATTTCACGCGCTCTTATCACGACGGGACGAGGCTGTTCATGTTCGGCTCCGCCGGGGCGCTGCTCGGCGCGGAGGCCGCAGACCTGAAAACGCTTGACGCGCTCCCTTTTGAATCCGTCGTCAACGTCGGACTGGAATCGCTGGACGAAGAAACGCTGCGGGCGCTCGGAAAGCCTCTCTCCGCGCCGGACGCCCGCGAGGCGCTCGCCCGCGCTTCCTCCATCAACTCTTCAATGAAAAAACTGCGCGTCTCTGTAAACTTCGTCGTTGGCGACGCCTTGCCGGAACGTCACTACGACGATATAAAGGAAGCGCTCTCCGACCCCGCCCTCAGACGCGCCCGCAACACTGTCTATCTGGCTCCTCTCATAGGAGCTTCCCCGCGCAGGGACACCATACGCCGCCTCATGGAAATCAAACGCGCCTCCCGCGCCGATGTTTTTCTCTATCTGTTTCAAAGGCTTTGAAAAAAGCCGATATCAAAAAACAGAAGTCTATGCCGCGCCTCCGGCGGCCAAAGAGAAACTTTTGAAAAAGTTTCTCTTTGGAATCTCTTCAAAACGTTTCACTGGTCGTCGGGGAGTGAATCGCTGCCGCGCTTCCCTCCCCGACGCCCTATGTAAAACCGTTTGTGAAAAGATAGCAATGTGAAGCCTCCGGGGTTTAAGGAAACTTAGAAAAGTTTTCTTGAAAATCCTTCAAACTTTTCTTTGAGCGTCGGAAACGGACGTTGCCGCGTCCTGTTCCGACGCAAATCAACCTACTCCTCCCCCCTTCGCCGCCGTAACTATATCAGCGCAAGATGTCGATTGCTGTAACAAATATGCAGTAGGAACAGGACCGTTTTTTTTGAGGGTTACTCGATATTATTACAGAAATTAGACAAAAAGCATGAACTAATTCATACTATGCGGGAAAGATTCGAAAGAGGAACCGGATAAATGCGTTGGGGTAAGGTTGGAAAAGCGTTTGTTGTTTTTGCAATATTGGGATTAATTGCGTTATGTGAAAAAGGGGAAATTAAACTCTGCTATGCGAAAGATAATATGCATTCGAAGATTGAAATAATGGAAGTTGGCGCTGGTTTTCGTGATGAAAAGATAGAAAAAGGCAAAGAATGGTATGGCCTTTTTGAAACAAATGAGGAATATGTGATAAGAAAAACAAAAATATTAGAAATTAAAATGGGGGGAGGACTTGACGTTGTCAGTCACAAAACCCAAGAGGATGGAACGGTTGAAACATTTATTAGTAAAGAAGATCAATGGGTTAATAAAATTGAACTTGACCAATCAACAAAGCCAATATTTTTATTCAATGGAATACAAGGTACTATAGAAGGCAGGATAAAAACTGTATTTTCAGGTAATCTACCACTTGATGTCGGAACCAGATTTTATCTGGACATGGGAAAAGACAAGAATAAGCATTTCGATTGCCATAATTACTTAGTTGTTTACGGAGACGTTGAAGAAATTAAAAAAGACTATCAAGAAGACAGAAAAGACTATCGAGTTACGAAATATAAAATAAACTTTAATGACCAAGAAATTGTTTCGATTAAACAGATGGCAAGCAATGAAGTTGCTGGAATATCGGCAGATTATCCAAAGCTCATTTGGGCAGGTGATTTAGATAAAGATGGTAAGATGGATTTATTATTAGATACCCAATTAGATGATTATCCATATGAATGTGATTCAAATTATGTTCTTTTTCTTTCGAGTTTCGCAGAAAAGGGACAATCTGTTAAAAAGGTCGCTGAGTACACTGTAAATTATATTTGTGATTAAGGGGCCATACTCAATTTATACATAGTTCGCGAGTTCGAGTCTCGATTACCTATAGTTTTCATAGAAATCACTCACCCACCCAAACTGCCGATAGCCATTAATAATCATCACTAAAAATAATTGGCGTCGCTCGCGCATCGTTGCCAAGGAGGCCTTGGCAACGGGGAAAATTGCCATCCCATCCGGGCGACCCGGCGGGTCGCCCCTACGTTCCCGTCCGCCATTAACCGCCTTGAACAAGATTCCTCTTGAAAAAACCCTTTCCCGATATCTTTTCCCATGACACGCGCCGATGGGGAGAGCGAAGCCTTCCCATCGGCGCTAGCAGGAAAAGATGCTATGTTGAAGGCGGGCAAAAAAAGTTTTGAAAGGGATTTTAAGGGAAAACTTTTTCAAAAGTTTTCCCTTAATCAGCCTGTCAATCAACTCATTGCTTTTTATTCTTCGCAGGCAGAGAGGGCGATACCGCGAGGTCGGGGGGCATTTCTTTGCCTTGCGCGAGGAGGAGCCGTTTGAGTTCGGACATGAATTCGTTGACGTCTTTAAATTCCCTGTAGACGGATGCGAACCTGACATAAGCGACTTCGTCGAGGTTGTAAAGCTCGTCGATGACGGCCTCGCCTATTTCGCGCGTGGGGACTTCGCGGGAGCCTCTGGCCACTTTATCTTCGATGCGCTCGATGATCTGGTCTATGACTTCGAGGGATACTGGGCGTTTCTCGCAGGCTTTGATTATGCCGTTGCGGATTTTCGCGGGGTCGAAAGGCTCGCGCCTGCCGTCTTTCTTGATGACGCGGAGCTGGATTTCCTCGACGGTCTCGTAGGAAGTGAATCTGGCGTCGCAGCCGAGGCACTGTCGCCGTCGGCGTATGGCGTCGCCGTTCTTGATCATGCGGGAGTCGATGACTCTGTCTTCAAGGTTGCCGCAGAAAGGGCATCTCATGGGCCGCCGCCTCCCCTCGCGGGTTTTATAGCTCCGAATTCAAACGATGAATTCGGTTTTACGCCGCCGTCACCAGTTCAGAATATCGAGATAGATCGGGAACTGTTCGCAAAGCTCTTCGATGCACGCGCGCGTCTTCATGCGGAGGTCTTGGTTCTTCGGGTTGGAAAGGACGTCGGATATCCAGCCGCCGATGAGCCTCATTTCCTCTTCCTTCATGCCGCGGGTGGTGAGAGCGGGAGTGCCGAACCTGACGCCGCTGGTGATGGCCGGCGGGCGTGTGTCGAACGGGATGGAATTTTTGTTGGCGGCGATGCCGGCTTCTTCGAGCATGTCGGCGGCGTCTCGCCCGTTGAGGCCTTTGTCGGAGAGGTCGATCATCATCAGATGGTTGTCCGTGCCGCCGGTGGTGAGGCGGAAGCCGCGCTCTATAAGCGTTTCGGCCAGAATCGCGGCGTTCTTGATGATCTGTCTCTGGTATTCCTTAAAGCCGAAGGACTGGGCCTCGCGGAAGCAGACGGCTTTGGCGGCTATCTGGTGCATGAGCGGGCCGGCCTGAGTGCCGGGGAACACGGCGCGGTCAACAGCTTCGGCCAGCTCGCGTTTGCACATGATGATGGCGCCGCGCGGGCCGCGGAGCGTCTTGTGCGTCGTCGAGGTGACTATGTGGGAGTGCGGCACGGGGTCCGGGTGTTCTCCCGCGGCTATTAGCCCGATGATGTGCGCGACGTCCGACATCAGGTATGCCCCGACCTCGTCGGCGATGCTTCTGAATATCTCGAAATCGATGATTCTCGGATAGGCGCTGGCTCCGCAAACGATAAGTTTCGGTTTGACCTTCTTGGCGATTTCGCGGATTTCGTCGTAGTCCAGCCTCTCGTCCTTCTTGCTGACGCCGTACGAGTGGTAGTCGTACCATTTGCCTGAGAAGTTGAGGTTTTTGCCGTGAGTGAGGTGTCCGCCGTGCTCTGTGGACATCCCAAGCACGGTGTCGCCGATTTCAAGGATGGCATAATAGGCGGCCATGTTGGCCGAAGAGCCGGTGTGCGGCTGCACGTTCACGTGCTCCGCTTTAAAAAGCTTCCGCGCCCGTTCCTTGGCGAGGTTTTCGCCCATGTCGTAGTAAGCGCAGCCGTTGTAGTACCTTTCGCTGGGGTAACCTTCCGCGTATTTGTTGGTAAGGATGCTGCCCATAGTCTGCAGCACCGCCCGGCTCGCGTAGTTTTCGGACGGTATCATTACGAGCGTTTTAGTCTGTCTTTCGTATTCGCCCTCGAGCAGTTTGGCAATCTGGGGGTCTATCTGGTGAAGCGAAGAATCGATGTAACTTGCCATGTGTTTCTTCCTCTTTCCTTGTCCGGAGTCCGGATTTTTCGGGGTAAGCGCCCTGCGGACTCTGTGAATATCGGGTAATTATAAGCCTGCGTTTCGGGAGTTATCAATACCCGCCGGTTTTTTAGAGCGGCGGGGCCGCTTCATCTTTCTTTTGTCAGCCGTCTTGATGTCAGCCGGATGTTGCTGATAATATGTCATATTATTAATGTAAATCTTGTCGACAGGATTCGGGTCGTCAAACATGAAGATACGATTCTGGGGAGTGAGGGGGAGCGCGCCGACTCCGGGGCCGAAGACTTCACGGATAGGCGGAAACACGTCTTGCGTCGAGGTGTCCGCCGGATGCGGCGAAACTATTATATTCGACGCGGGAACCGGGATACGGGAGATGGGTCTGAACTATTTTACCCGCCCCGCCCCCCCGAAACGGCTCCACCTTTTCCTTTCGCATTTCCACTGGGACCACATACAGGGCTTCCCTTTTTTCGGCCCCGCGTTTTTAGGGGATGTCCGCATAGACATATACGGAGCGCCGGGAGTGGAAGGATTTCTGGCCGCGCAGATGTCGGCCCCGTTTTTCCCGGTGTCGCTTGCGGACATGAAATCCGAGAAGGCGTTCCACGAGCTTAACGGAGCGGCGATGGAGTTCGGCGGCTGCTCGGTGATTCCGGTTCCTCTGAGCCACCCGCAGTCGTCATACGGATTCGTACTGATGGAGAACGGCGTGAAAGCCGTGTATTCAAGCGACACGGAATACGTCGCCGGCGGGAACCATGAGGCTTTCGTGGAGATGATCCGCGACGCGGATATTTTGATGTTTGACGCGCAATACACCCCGGAGCAGTATAATAAAGGCAGAGTGGGATGGGGGCACAGCACGTTCGAGGCGGCCGCGGAGATAGTGAAAAAAGCGGGCGTCAAGAAGCTGGTTCTTTTCCACCACGAGCCGACGCACGACGACGATGCCGTCGAAGAAATCGAGAGACGGGCGCGGGAACTTTTCCCGGACACCGTAGCCGCGCGCGAAGGCATGACGATAGAAATCTGACCCCGGCGGGCCACATGGCCGGGTTCAGCCGGGGAAGGCCGGGAATGGGCGCGCTGAAAGACAGACATCACGCGGCGGCGGAAATCGCCGACCGCCCTCAATCCGGATTCTCATTCGTTGAACTTATCCTAGTCATCATCCTTGTCCTCATACTCGCTTCGATGCTTGTTCCCAGATATTCGAGAGACGCGATAACTAAACACAAGGTGTACGCTTCCGCTCACGATCTGGCCGCGGATTTGAGATACGCAAGACGGCTGGCCATCGGCGGGGGACAGGACGGACAGGACGAAAGCCCGTTCTGGCTTACGTTGAGCGCAAACCCCGCCGCAGGGGCCACAAACACGTGGAAGATATATGAGGACGGCAACCCCGGCAATCCGCTGAAGACGGTTACGGCGCTGGAGGAAATCGAGTTTCTGGTGATCGGAGCCGCTACCGACTCTTTCAGGTTCGACCGCGACGGCGCGCCGACGCCCGACTCGGCGGCAATAGACGTGGCCGACTCCGGAGGCCTTTACAGATGGCGCGTTTCCGTCGTCAGATCCACAGGCAGAGTCACCCTCTCCGAGATGTAAGCGTTGGCCGGACGAATAATGTCAAACGGCAACGGATATCGGCTCCCCGCCGACGCAAAGAGTTATAATTCAAAAGAAACAAACTTGGTTTCATAGAATTCATCCAACCCCTGCCGCCAGCCTTCGCGTCCTATGCCGCTTGATTTCATGCCGCCGAAAGGACACTGCGCCGCCGCGGGCGAGCAGTCGTTGATCCCGATGATGCCCGCCTCGATTTTCTCTGCCGCTGTCACAGCCCAATCAATGCGACGCGTTAAAACATACGCGGCTAACCCGTACTGCGTGTCATTCGCCATGAACAGCGCTTCATCAATGCTGTCGTATCCGACAATTGGCAATATCGGGCAGAACGGTTCTTCTTTCATGATGAGCATGTCGCTGGAGATATTCGTTGCGACTGTTGGCATAAAAAAGTTGCCGCCCGCGTACTTTTCTCCCTCCGGCGGATGACCTCCGCACAGTATTGCGCCGCCTTTGCTCTGTATGTCTTCCACAAAGCGACGAGTGTCCTCCACTCTGTTCCGCGTGAATAGCGGCCCGACATCCGTGTCAGGGTCTAGTCCATTGCCCACGCGCAGTTTCGACGCGAGTTCCGCAGCCTTTTTCTCAAACTGTTTTTTTATGGGATTGGGAACGAAAAACCGGCTAGCGGAGATACAGACCTGCCCCATATTCCTGAATTTTGCGAATATTGCTTTCTCCGCCGCTTCATCAGGGTTCATATCGGGCATAACGATCAAGGGAGAATGCCCGCCAAGCTCTAGTGAGATTTTTTTCATTCTTTTCGCGCACTCGACATAAAGCTCTCTGCCGACATCCAATGAACCGGTGAAGCTGATTTTTTTGATTCGCGGGTCGTTTACGAAATCATCCGAACATTGATTCGGGTTTCCCACCACGAAGTTGGCGACGCCCGGAGGAAATCCGATTGAGTCGATGAGTTTGAACACTTCGAGCAGAGTGAGAGACGCTTGGCTAGCCGGTCTTGAAATAATCGAGCATCCGGCTGCTAGGGCGGGAGCAATCTTCCTTGCCGCAAGCAGAATGGGGAAATTCCAAGGCGATATGGCCGCCACGGGGCCTACGGGATGGCGGATCGTCAAATGCCTTTTTTTTGGATCGCGGTTCGGGATCACGTCACCCGCGCTTCTTTTCGCCTCCTCCGCATACCATTCGAATTGATCGGCGCTGGCGGCTATCTCGCCGCGCGATTCGCGGAGAGGCTTGCCGGTTTCCATAGTGAGAACGCGGGCTAGGCTCTCCGAATTTGCTCTGACGAGGCGCGAAAGGCGTAGAAGAAAGCCGGAGCGCTCATAGACCGTCATCCGGCTCCAAGCCGGAAAAGCGCGGCTCGCCGCATCCGCCGCTCTCTCTGCGTCCTCTCCGCGCCCGTATCCAATTTCTCGAATTGTTTCTCCCGTCGCCGGGTTCTCGACTTTCAATAAGGACCGGCAAACCGGCTCGACCCATTTCCCTTCGATATACAAAGATTCAATCAAAACATCAACCCCCTCCAAGCCGGGCCGCGCCTAATCGCTGTTCGGAAAACGCGCGGGCCGCCCGCAACGGCGACGATAACGGCTTCGGATGTATTTGTCTAGCGCGAGAAAATAGCCGGAATCACGACTCGAAAGGATACGAGCCGCCTTCGAATTCTCCCGCTCTCGGATTCACTGCTCCGGCTCCCAAACGCCTGACGTTCTCGGACTTGTCCTTGAACTTCATGTGCAACAACTCGTGAGCTTTGTGCGAGCCGGGTTCCCCTAGCCAGTCCCGGTAGAGGGCGCCGACTTGGAGGTTGTCCATAGACGACCTGACGCCGAACCTGCCGTCGGCGGCGTAAACGCCCGCAATGCGCGCGCTCATATAGTCCTTGAAGCTGCTTTCCGCAGCGTAAGCTGCAGGAACACATTGAAAGCTGAAACCTATCATTGCGGCTCCGGCGGCGGTTCCGCAAACTTTGAGAAAATCTCTTCGAGTTATGTTCGATAGTTCCATGTCTTGTCTCCTTGGTTTTATGCTTTCTTTGCCATCCGGGCGCCCAACTGGGCGAGGAACCGCTCCCGCTTAGCGCCTTCAACCATTTGAACATCAGGCAACACCGGCTGACCTCCGCCCATCATGCAACCGCCCGGACAAGCCATGAACTCGATGAAATGCCAAGGAGCAGTCCCGGCTTTTACTGATTCGCAGACGGCTTTGAAGCGTTTTGCGCCGTGAACGACCGCCACCTTGATCTCCGCTCCGCCGAGCTTCACCGATGCCTCTTTCACGCCCTTAATCCCTCTTACTTCCTTGAAATCCAATGAGGCGGGTTTCTTTTTCTCGACCGCTTCATAAGCGAACCTTAAAGCGGCCTCCATAACGCCTCCTGTGACGCCGAATATGGTGGCGGCCCCGGTGGAAGCGCCCATCAGGCTGTCCCGCTCCCCGTCCGGCAAGTTCTTAAAGTCTATTCCCGCTTCCTTGATCATGTGCGCCAGTTCGCGCGTTACGATGGTCGCGTCTATATCCGCGCGACCGGAAGCTCTCAGTTCCGGCCTCATGCCTTCATATTTTTTTGCGACGCACGGCATGATTGACACAACGAACATTTTTGCGGGATCGTACCCTCTGGATTCCGCGCCATAAGTCTTCGCCAAGGCGCCGCACATCCCGATCGGGGACTTCGCCGTAGACATGTTGGGGAGAAGTTCGGGATAAAAACTCTCAACGTATTTCTGCCAGCCCGGACAGCAAGAAGTGAATTGAGGCAGGGACGCTCCGGCTTTTCCCGCGACCCGCCCAAGAAATTCGCTGCCTTCCTCCCATATCGTAAGATCCGCCGCGAATTCATTGTCCCACACATGGTCGAACCCCAAAAGCTTCAGAGCGGCCAGCATCTTGCCAGTGGCATCGGAGCCGATCTGCATCCCGAACGGCTCTCCGAGAGCGTAACGAACCGCCGGAGCCGGTATGGCCACTTTTACTATCGACTTGTCTTTCAGGACTTCGCCGAGTTTCGAAACCCACGACCTAGTTTCGTAAACGGCCCCCATCGGGCAGTGAGCCAAGCATTGCCCGCAGTTCAGGCATAACTCCTTGTGCGCTATCTTGTGCGGCTCTCCAGACTCGCCGAAAACAGCGCCCGTCGGACAGTATTGCTGGCAGACATCGCAACCGACGCACTTCTCCTCGTCGATCCTGACGAAGTCGATGCTGTCGGGATCTGTTCCTGTCGCCGGGCAGTCCGCCTCGTAATAAATCTTCTCCATCATCGTTCTGCTCATATATTCCTCCTTGTTTTTTCCGTCGTTGTGAAACTTCCCGAATTTTTCCTCGTGTGGGGCTACTGTGTCAGAATCGATTTTACGGCGCTGGACGCCAGCGCGCATTTCGCCGCAATGCCTTTTCCGTAAACGCCGGTCGCAAACGCCTTCATCTGCTCGTACCTGTGTTCTGAATAAGGATGCCACCAAAGGTTTTTTTTAAGTCTCGGAGTGGTCACGCACAGGTTTTTCATGTTTGTGAATTCGCGGAAGCCGTGAGCGGAATGAGTCCTGCCAAGGCCGCTCTCTTTCGGGCCGCCCCAAGGGCAAACAGCAAATCCGTATGTGTATTCACAGTCGTTCACTGTCACGCATCCAGTCGTCAGCTTCCGACAGATGTCCTTGGCTTTATTCTCGTCGCGAGACCATACGCTGGCTGTCAGCGCGAACCGGCTATCGTTTGCCAAATAAACGGCCTCATCAATATCTGAGTAGGTCATTATCGGCATTGTCGGCCCAAATGTTTCTTCAGTCATGCACTCCATGTCGTGGTTCACGTCGACGATAACCGTAGGTTCGAAAAAATGCCCCTTCAGGTTCTCCGCGCGCCTGCCGCCAGCAAGAACGCGCGCGCCTTTTCTCATAGCGTCTTCCACGTGCGCCTCGACCAGACACACTTGGCTTTTGTCTATCAGAGGCCCCATGTCGGTAGAAAAATCCATGCCGTTTCCGACCCTCAGCCGTTTCGTCTTTTCGACCACCATCTCAATAAATCGCGCTGCGATCTTCTTATGCGCGTACACTCTTTCCACCGAGGCGCATACCTGTCCGGCGTTCACGAACGCGCCCCATACCGCTCCCGAAGACGCTCGCTCAAGATCGGCGTCATCAAGAACTATGAACGGGTCCTTTCCTCCAAGTTCAAGCGTTATCGGCATCAACATTTCCGCCGCTTTCTTCATCAGCGCCTTTCCCACCGGCACGCTTCCGGTAAACGCCAGACGGTCTACACCGGCGCGCATGATGGCGTTTCCCACCACGCTACCGCTGCCTTGAGCGACGTTTACCACGCCTTCCGCCAGCTTGGCTTTTTTAAATATGCTTTCTATCAACTCTCCCACCACCGCGGTGAGAGCCGCCGGTTTGAACACCACTGTGTTTCCAGCCGCTATAGCCATCAGGATCTGAGTCATCGGAATGCAAAATGGAAAATTCCACGGCGCGATTATTCCAATCACACCAAGAGGCTCGTAGATTACGGAGCTTTTTATCCCAAGTATTCCGAACAGCGGGTGATCCAGTCTCTCTTCCTTGAGAATCTTCGGCGCTTCTTTCATACAGAATCGCAACATGTCGAGAACAGGAAATATTTCCGAATTCACAGATTCCACTCGTGTCTTGCCGTTGTCAGCGGTTATTACCGCGGCAACTTTGTCCATGTCTTTGACAATCACGTCTCTGATTCTGGAAAAACACGCCATTTTTTCAGACCAAACCGCTGACGCCCATTTCTTCTGAGCATCACGAGCCTTTTCGACCGCATCCCGGACGCCATCCGCGGATATTGCCGGAATCTCTTTGATAATCTCCAAAGTGGCCGGGTTCACAGCCCTGATTAATCCCTCTTCCCTAGCAACCGCTTGCGACATAAACCCTCCCTCGCCGGTATCATAGCAATGCGTTATGTTTGCCTAAACATAACGCTTCTATTATATGGTTTGACGGGTCGCTGTCAATCAGTTTTTTTTACAACTACGAGAAGCTGTCGGGACAACAACACGCTTGTCCGACTCGGCGGCAATAGACGTGGCCGACTCCGGAGGCCTTTACAGATGGCGCGTTTCCGTCGTCAGATCCACAGGCAGAGTCACCCTCTCCGAGATGTAAGCGTTGGCCGTTCGTTTCATTTTTAACCTTCTTTGCTTCACCGGAGCGCAAAAAAAGGATAAACTATAGTTGATGGGGCTTTGCGCGCCTGCGCGCAATATTAGTCCCGGGGGCAAATCCATCTAATGCGCGACACGCGGCATAACGGTTCAAGAGGCTTCACCATCGTAGAGGTGGTGGTGGTCGTCGTGCTGATGGGCCTTGTGGTTTACCCTATGGCCAGAGTGGTGGCGTCGTCGCTTGAGGCGTCGAACAACGAGTTCAGGCTTACGCACGCGGCGTTTCTTGCGCAGATGAAAATAGAGGAGACGCGGATCCGGGCGGCTTGTTACACTACCGCAGGCCCGATCTGCCCGGAAGGGGGCTCTTCTGACTTTACGGCCAACTTCGACTCGACCCCGACCACCGTCGGCAACCCGTGTCTTTTTCCGGTCCCTTTCGAGGACTTCAAATGCACGGTGCAGTATTACAACACCGGCGGAGCGGGACACCGAAGGGCTATGCGAGTGAGAGTGTGGCACGATACGGACGAGGACAACGCGCTCGACGCGGACGAGCCGAGCGTGTTTCTTGAAACGACGATATCAAAACGTCCGCCGGACTGGTGACGGAGCATGGGCGATTCCGACAGACAAAAAGGCGTGACTCTGATAGAGCTTATCGTAGTGGTAACGATAATGGCGATTCTCGCCTTCGCTCTTTTCCGGATAATCGAGACGACGTACAAATCATGGCGCACAGCGGACAGGCGGGTCGAACTGCTGCAGATAGGCAGGTCGGCGATGGACCTGCTGACCCGGGAAACCCGGAAGGCGCACGACATGGCCGACGTGTCGGACCCCGACTACTTCGGCTTCTACCCGGACCGCGCTACGGACACCCCCCACAGGTTCTACTTCGACTCGGCGGCGAACGACTTCCAGTTCGTCAACATCGGCTCCGCCACCGACTCGATAGCGGCTCCGATGGACTCGTTCGAATACCTGACTTACACGCGCCGCCTCACGACCGGGACGGCCGACTTCAGAAAAGTGAACGCGCTGAAGTTCGTGTTCGCGGTGTCCGACGAGCGCCGCATACTAGACGAAGGCAAGGGCGCGCTCAACCTGAACCCGATGACGTTCCGCTCCTTCTCCCAGATACGCTCCAACCGGGAGGGCTGGATGCTGTCGCTGACGAGCGCCTTCGCGACGGACACCGCCGTGTACAGTTCGAAAAGCTCGGACGACATCTGCGGAAAAATATACTGCGACCGGGTGGATCCGTCGAATATAACAAAGCAGACGCTGGAGATAACTTGGAAAAAAGGCTCGATGGCCCCGCCGAAGAACCTCGCCCAGAACACCGCCCGCGACTTCTGGTGGGCATGCGCCAACACGGTGGCGGACGGGATTCAGGCGTCCCCCTACCCCGGCTCGAACAACACGGTGAAACTGACTATCACCGATAACACGGGCGAGACGTGCGTTTACGAGGACAAGATATGGGTGATGAACAACTTTTAAGAACGACCCGGACATCGCCCCGCGACGGCCAGTCCGGCTCGGTCATCCTGATGACGATGTTCATCATTTTCTTTCTCGCCGCGCTTATGATAACGGTCGAGATGCTCCGCCTGTCCGACCTCGAAGACGTGACGAATCAGATAGAGGACATGCAGGCATACTACTGCGCGGAGGCGGGGATAGAGTATTTTCTTAACCTGCACAGGTTCAACAACAACGTGCCTCCGCTGAACTTCGCGGCTGATGTGACGTTTCCGCAACTGCCGTGCACGTCCGGCGGCGGCTTCGGCAACTCGACTTGGACTTATCAGGTCAGATATTACAACAGCAAGGCCTGCACGAGAGACCTGAACGCGAACGGCAGCCCGGACAGCCCGTACTACAACCTGATTCACGTGATTTCGACCGGGCGGACCACTCGTTTCACCCGGCGCGTGCGCGCCGACATCCACCGCCCTTCCGAGGGGGCGTACATAGACAGCGTTGAGATACGCCGCTGGCGGGAACTGTAGCGGAAGCGCGGGCGTCGGCTCATCAAAGGGAGAACAACATGAAAACAAACAAATCGCGCGCGGCGGCCTTATTCGCGGCGGCTCTCGCGGCTCTGACGATCTTCGGCGCCGCTCCCGCAGGGGCGTTTAACCTGTATTACGGAGACATCCATTCGCACACGAGCTTCTCCGACGGCGAGGGGATTCCTGAGGAAGCGTTCGACTACGCGCGAACAACCGGCAAGGCGGATTTCTGGACGGTGTCCGACCACCTAGAGCAACTCGACAAGCGGCAGGACCTGCCTGAAGGCGCGGCCCCTGTGGACGAGTTCGAGCACACGATGAAAGTCGCCGACAAAAAAGACGACCCCGGCAAATTCGCCGCCTTCGCGGGTTTCGAATGGGCCACCGACGTTTCTCAGGGCCACATAAACGTCCTCAACGCCAAATCCATCCCGTCCGTAAACAAAACATACAGACTCAAGCAGTTTTACAAATGGATATACGACAATCCCGACGCGATGATGGGATTCAACCATCCGGCGGAACCGGACGGGTTTCGGTTCAACAACTTCGAGATGGTTCCGGCAATCGCAAGACAGGTCTTCTTCTGCGCGGTGACGAGAGAGAGAGACATTCCATATTTTTACAAGTCGCTGGACGCCGGATGGTGGCTCGCGCCCTCCGGCCATCAGGACAACCACAGCCGGAACTGGGGAACCCATCCCAACGGGAACTTCACCGGGGTTTACGCGGAGGAACTGACGCGGGAGTCGATTATCGAGGCGTTCCGGGCGCGGAGGTTCTTCGCGACGAACGATCGCGCGTCGAAGATAATGCTGACCGGGAACGGGCAGCCGATGGGCGCGCGGCTGACAGCCGAATCGGCGACCCTCGAAATAGACGTCGCCCACGGCGGCGGGGCTAAGATATCGACGGTCAGCCTGATAGGGAACGGAGGAGAGACGCTGGAGAAATGGACGCCCGGCTCCGCCGAATTCAAGGTTTCTGCGTCCCGCGCGGCCGCTCCCGGCAAAACCCTCTGGTTCGTAGTGTTCGCCGTATTCGACAATGACAGATATATCATGTCGGCTCCTATATGGCTGAGAAGCGAAGCGGGGCTTTAACCGGGATTTTCCGCCGTAGAAACACGGATATATCAAGAGCAAGCGGCAGACTTCCGAATTGACAACAGATTTGCCTGATAAAAATTTTTCTTCACTTTTTCGCGTTTATGATATATTGTGAACACTGAATAATTGTGAGGAAATGGGAAAAACCAGTGAAACTTATCAAACTGACAGCGATAATGGCGATACTATCGGCGTGCGCGGCGTTGATTGCCGGGTGCGGCGGCGGCGGGGCGGCGGGAGCCGCGCTCGTTATTGCCAAAAGCGGCAAGTCCGACAATCCTATCATCCCTATGCCGGCGGGACATCCCAATAGAATCGTCTACAAGAGCTTCCCGTCGAGCGCTCCCGACGGAACGCTCTTGAGCATGGACCCTTCCGGGGCGAACAAACTCACTATCACAACCTCGCCGTCCGAGTCGCGCTCGTTCATTTTTACCTCCCCGGCGGTTTCTCAGAACGGACTTCAGATTTATTTTGCCTCCGACTGGTATTCCACGACCACGGACATAATGACCAGCAGAATCGACGGCATGCTTCCCACGCCGCTGATCCGCAATTCGACTATCAATCTTGAGACGCCGAGGGTGTCTTGGGACGGAACGAAGATCGCTTTCTCAGGCTATGAGGAACGGGAAGTCACGGCGGTCATCCATCCTTCGCGCGCGTTCGTGACAAGCGACGATATAGAACTGCCCGAACAAAACGCAAATATCGGACTGACGGGCGGCGGCGAATGGCTCTATTCGAAATCGGGCACGCTCGGCCTGTGCTCCAAATCCTGCTCGCAATGCGACATAAGCGAGTTCAGCGAGCTTCTCCGCTTCGCCACGTTCTATAACTCGGCGCAAACGGAATTCCCCGAAGGAAAAACCTACTGCGTCGCCATCGACGAGGTGAACAGAGTAAACATCAGCGTGACCGATCACACATACTTGCCTCCCGGAGCGGGCAGCATCACTTTCACTTGGCAGTGGCTCCAGAATCCGCATCCGGAAACATTCGGCCCGATAACTCTAGACGGCTCTCTAAACGGCACAACCCGCATCGGCATGGGCTACAACTTCATCAACACTTTCAACTTCAAAAAATACGACATTTTTACGGCGGACATCGACGGCTCTAACGTGGTTCAGCACACGGACGACGACGACCCGGCTCGATTTCCATGCTTCTCCCCAGTCGGGAGCGATTTCATCTATTACGCTCAGGGCATTCTCGACACGGCATACATGGAATACGAATTCCCCGAATCATCCAACCTGTACGAGCTAGACCTGACGACAGGAGCGAAAACGCTGCTGTTCTCAGGCTCGATGGACCGCCACTGCAGCGTAAGCCCAAGCGGCAAACTAGTGGTATTCTCCAGATATAACGACGAAACCGAAGAATACGACCTTTACCTTCATGACTTGGACACAGGGCTTGCCTCTCTTCTGATAGACACCGGAGGCAACGACCTGTATCCCGTTTTTTCGCCGTCCGGAGCTTATGTGGCGTTCCAATCCGACCTTACTATCGACGATGATATCTTCACAGTAAAGATAGACGGAACGGGCCTGACGAACGTGACCAACAACAGAATCGACGACCGTATGCCCGCATGGGCTCCCTGATATACGAAGAACTAAATGAAAGCNNCATCATGCGCAAAAGAAAAAGTTTTGCGCATGGCACACTTGGTAGTGGGTAGAATCATCTAATAGCATGTATAATTATCAGAGTTTGAATGACCGACCAATCATCAATTCCTTAAAATGATGTCTTTATTCTGTTTGTTATTTATATTTATAGTCGAGCTGTCAATCATGCGCTAAACCGGTTAAAAGCGTCGATTTTTCACAATTGTTAGCGACCGTGCTTTTATGTGCTCAATAATATGGAGAAATGTGGTTGTAAATTGAATCTTGTAATGATAAAATGCGGTCTATGAATATGAATGAAACGCCTTCTGAAAGGGTTATCATCGCGTTGGACGTGCCGGGCTACGACGAGGCGGCGGCGATGACGGAGAAGCTTGGAGACTTTGCGAGCTTCTACAAGGTCGGCCTTGAACTTTACATCCGGGACGGAGAACGAGCGCTTGAGATGTTGCGCGCGGCGGGAAAACGGGTGTTCCTAGACCTGAAGCTGCACGATATCCCGAACACGGTGGCGAAGGCGGTGGCGTCGATAAAGACTAAAGGCGCAAGCCTGACGACGCTGCACGCGGGCGGCGGCGGAGAGATGATGAGGGCGGCTAGCGCGGCGCTCGGCGGCGCGGGCGGCGACCTCAGGCTCCTCGGAGTCACCGTGCTCACCAGCATCGACGAGCGGACGCTCAGGGACGATATAGGCTCTCAGCTTTCCATCCCGTCGCTGGTTTCCAAATGGGCGGCGCTGGCGCGGGAATGCGGACTTCAAGGCGTGGTGGCGTCGGCCCTCGAACTTTCCCTTCTCAGGGAGAAGTTGGACGAGAGTTTTCTTATCGTTACGCCGGGCATCAGGCCGGCGGGCGGGGATGTGGCGGATCAGAAACGAGTGGTCACCCCAAAACAGGCGTTTGAGCGGGGGGCCAGCTACATAGTTGTCGGACGCCCTGTGACCGCCGCCGCCGACCCGGCGGACGCCATGCGCCGGATTCTGGACGAAATTTCTTAAACAACCCGAATCCGTTATTAGGATTCGGGCGCGATTGTTCAGAGCGGATGAAACGCGAGGCGCAAGGCGCATTTTTGCA
>DIWT01000047.1 GCA_002435745.1 bacterium UBP15_UBA6099 | reverse complement strand
CCCTTCCGAAAAAAACTCCCGGCGCCGATTTTGTTGAACTTCGTTCAACTCAAAATCGGCTCTTGAGCATTTGTGTCGCTATCAACGCTCGGTGAAAAAGCCGCCCCTATAGAGCGTCCTCGACTTGGAAGCTTATATGGGACGCCTGAAAAATCTGCCAAAGAGGGATAGGCATGCGGCCTTCGCGGACGGCGGAGGCGAACTCCTCGAGTTCCTCCCTGTGGCCTTTGCGTTTTTCTTTGAGAGAGAAGCCCTGCGCTTTCGCGCCTGCGACATCCAGCCGCTCGTAGTCGAACAGCGAAACGACTTTTCCGTCGAAATAGATGTCCATAGATTCCTTCGGGTGGTCGGTCGAGCCGAGAGAGGTGTATGTCAGGGTGGCGACGGAGCCGTCCTCGAAGGAGACGGTGGCGACGAAGTTTTCGGAAGGGGAGCAGAAGTCCGGGAGGGGGCGGACGGGGGTGGCCGAGACAGAGGCGGAGCGGCTGCCGGTCAGGAACGTGAAGAGGTCGTATATGTGGCATGCCTCGCCTATGTTGCGCCCGCCGCCCTGTTCGCCGTTGGCCCAGTGGCCGCGCGGCAGGCTCCCGGAGTTCATCCGGTAGTTTATCATCATCGGGCCTGTCCTTCCGGCCAGCAGTTCGGCGCACCGGCGCGCGAACGGGGAGAAGCGCCGGTTGTAGCCCGTCATCAGGATGGGCCGGGGGGAGCCGTCTTCGGCGGAGTAAAACCGCTCGATATTTTCAAGTTGCGCTTTGTCAATCGCTGTGGGTTTTTCGACGAAGACGTGTTTGCCCGCTTCGAGGGCGGCGAGCGCGAGCGGGGCGTGAGAGTCGTGGCGTGTGGCGATTATGACGGCGTCCACGCCGGGGTCGGCCAGAGCTTCGAGGTAGTCCGTCGTCGAGTATTCCGCGCCGAACTGCCGAGCGACCGCGGCGGCCTCGTGCCCTTTGTTCGATACGACCGCCTTGAGAGTCAGCTTGTCCGGCATGTTGCGGATAATCGGCAGATGGGCCGCCTTGGCGAAAGAACCTGTCCCGATAATCGCGACCCGCGCGGCTCCCGGCCCGGACGGTTTGGGGGAAAGGTTCGGCGTCTTGCGCGACGGAGCGGATTTCGCCTCTCCGCCGGGATACGACAGCAGGACCATCATCGGACGGTTTTCAGAGGCGCGCAGAGACTCGTATGCCGCCGCCGCGTCGTCCACCGGGAACTCGGCGGATATCAGCGGGTCGATGTCGAGCGCGCCGGACTCCATGAGCCGGAGGCACTCGGACATGTTGCGGTTTTCCGTCCACCGAACATAGCCGATGGGATAGTCGAGGCCTTTCTCCTCGTACAGCGGGTCGTAGCGGCCGGGGCCGTAAGAGGAGGATATGAGGAAATCGATTTCCTTGCCGTAGAAATCCTCGCGGACCAAGTTGAGGCCGACGTCGCCGACAAGGACTACGCGGCCTTTTTTGCGGCACACATTGAATGCGGTGGAAACGATGTCGTTGGAAGAAGATGCGGCGGCGATTATCGCGCCGTCCGCGCCGTGCCCGGCGGTGAGGCGGAGCGTTTTTTCCACGAGGTCTTCTTCAGCCGGGAAGACGCCTGAGAACATGCCGCGGTCGAGCGCCAGCCGGACGCGTTCAGGCGCGAAGTCAGCGCCGATGACGCGGCAGCCGGACGCTTTGAGCATCTGAGCGGCGAGCTGCCCCAGCAGGCCGAGGCCGATGACGACGAAAGTTTCGCCGAGGGTCGGGGCGGCGCGGCGGACGCCGTGCATGGCGATCGAGCAGAGAGTGACGGATGCGGCGCGCCTGAAGTCAAGCCCGCCCGGAACGAGGACTGCCAGATTGCGGGGGACGCAGATAAATTCGGCGTGATGAGCGCACTGAGCGCCCGCGCACGCCACCCTGTCGCCGGGAGCGAATTCGGAGACGCCCTCGCCGCGCGCGACCACCACTCCGGCGGCGGAATACCCGGCTGGGGAATCGACTGTCAGGCGGTCGGACACGAAGCTGCGCGCCGCGCCCACGCCCTCGCGCAGGGCCATGCCGAGAACTTTGGCCGCCTTGTCGGGCTGCCTGAGCGCGCGCTTAACCAGCGGCTCGCCGGCGGTCGCCGCCAGACCGCTCATCTCCGTTCCGGCGGAGATGCACGAATGGGAGACCCGCACGAGGACGCAGCCGGGCCGCGCCTCCGGCGCCGGGACATCCTTGACGACCGCCCCGCCCTGCGACATGAAAACCTGTTTCATTCTGCGGAACCTCCGACCAGCGAGAGTGTGCCCGGCTTATTGCGCTCGCGCGGCGCGACGCGGCGCGGCGGCGCGCGGACGCTCCGGGGGCCTCACGCGAACCATTTGTGGAACGTGTAGAAAGAATGAGTCTGCGTGAACCCCATCTGCTGCCATGTCTTTAAAACCGGGATGGTGTTTATCAGAGTGGAAGCGGAGAGTTTTTTCAGATTGTTTTCGGCTCCCCACAAAATAGCTCCGGCGGTGAGCGACTTGAAGACGCCTTTTCCCTGAGCGTCAGGAGAAACGCAACCCAGAGTCCACTCCGCCGAATCCGGCCCGGCCATCTTAAGAGAGCTGAACCCCATAACTGTCCCGTCTATCTCGGCCACCAAGACCTCGTCGGCCAGTTCCGCGCGGCAAGAGCGGGTGATCCAAGAACTGTACGCCTCGGAACATTTGTCGTCGTCCAGCCGTTCGTCGGCGTGGTAGTGCCCGTAATAACCGCTGAAAGACTGCCGCGCGATGAGTTGGATGTCGGGCAGGTCGTCCGGCCGGGCGGGCCTCACGACGGCCTCTCCGGCAAAGGAGGGCAACGGCGTCGAACCGTAAAAAAAAGACAGGTAAAGAAGCGTGTCCATCAGGAGGAATCCCCGCTTCTCCATTTCCTGAGCTGCTTTAATGTCGGCAGTCGGCGATCTGGCTATGAGGAATTCGATGTCGTTGCCGGAGCAGAACGCCATCATGTGGTCAATATTTTCGAGGGCGACCATCTCGGCGCGCGCGGTTTTGCAGCCGAACCGCTCCAGCTCCGGGGCCGACAGAAAAATTCTGTACTCTTCAGCGTTCATCTTGATTCGGGGAGTCCTCTCCTCCCGCCGTCTCGCTTATGGCGTAGGTGGGATATCCGGCGGTTCTGAAATGCACTCTCGAAATGTACTCGCCGATGATGCCCAGCGCGAAAAGCTGCGCTCCTGAGAAAATTGCGATTATGGACGCGAGGAACGGGAATCCGGGAATGCTCCCGCCGGAAATCATGTAGCGTATCAGCACATAGGCCAGCACAAGAACGCCGAACACCGTAAAGGAGAAGCCGATCATGCTGGCGATCTGAAGGGGCCACACGCTGAATCCGGTGAGCATGTCGAGAGCGTGGTTCAACAGTTTTCTGAAGGTGTAATTGGATTTGCCGCCAAGCCTCGGAGCGTGCTCGACGTCCTCTGCCGCGTACTTTGAAGCCCCCCAAGTCAACAGCATATCCAGAGACACCGAAGGGCCGATGTAGCCCTCGAACGCCTTCCTGAGAACCGTCCTGAACGCCCTGAACGCGCTTGCCTCCGACGCCGTCCGTTCGGCTGTGGCTTTTCTCAAGATTAACCTTATCAGCTTCGACGCCAGTTTTCTGGAAGCGCTGTGCTTTGAGACGACCGGACGGCCGTACACAACATCGAAGCCCTCTTCCAGTTTTTCGATCAGCTTGTGAATCTCTTCCGGGGGGTGCTGAAGGTCGTCGTCCATAGTCACAGTGATGGAGTATTTCGCTTTTCTGACGCCGCACAGCAGAGCGTTGTGCTGGCCGTAGTTGCGCATAAGATTTACGCCGGTTATCCAGCCGTGTTCGGATGCGGCCGCGCGGATTTTTTTCCAGCTTCCGTCCGCGCTTCCGTCGTTGACCAGTATCAATTCATATTCGCGGCCCAGCGCGTCGAGCGCCGCGCGCGTCCGGGCAATCAGCGTTTCGATCATTCCCTCGCTGTTATAAACGGGAACGACTACGGAAACGCCTTTCCTGAATCCTTCGAATTGTATTTCGCTAGTTTTCAATGGCAGACCGACGTCCGTTATGAATGTTCTTCTATGAAAAAAATAACTTAAAAACACAAAACAGGCAACACCGAAGCGCAATTGACCGCCGGGGCGGCGCGGAGCGACTCCTAATTGCTTTTAGCAGTCCCGGATGTTAATATCTCTTCAAATCTGCTTGCGGCTTTCATACTCGCGAAAATCTCGCGAAAAAGAGGCCGCGGCGGCCGGGATCCGGGATTGAAAACTGAAGTCGCCGACATAAACGCCCGCAGACGCGGACTAGGAGCGGGCGGAGTCTTGCTGCTCGCGGTTCTTTTCGCCGTCACGCGCGCGGGAGTCGTTTCCTATTACGAATCCATAGGCTTTTTCTACTATTACGGGATGGTGTCCAACCAGTACGCCATAGCGGAGGCGGCTTTCAACGGGCATTTTAACTCGGAGGACTTCGGGTTGAAAAAAGCTGTCAGAGAAGTGGCTTTCGAGCGGGGACGCCCGACCCCTATCGAGGAGTGGAAGAACTATCCAAAGACGGGAAAATACACCACATTCCCCGCGCAGGATCTGCCCGGCTACGGTTATATAATCGCATACACGAGCCGGTGGTTCGGAGGGGAACTGACCACAAAATACGCATACGCCGTTCAACTCGCGGCGGAGTTCGCGGCGATGATGTCGCTGGCGGCGTGCGCGGGCGCGATGCTGGGCGGCAGGGCTGCTCTGCGCTTCGGCATTTTCTACATCTTCCTTTTCCCTTTCATCTGGCCGCTGGCGTTCCAGCCTATGCGCGACATTTTCAACTTCGCGGTTTCCTCTTTCGGAGTGGCAGCGTTCTTCGTTTATTCAAGAGGCAAAGGGAATGGGAGCTTGCTAGGCGCCGCGGCGCTGCTGGTTGTTTCGTCGCTCCTTCTGTGGGTGGCTCCTAGATGCTACTATTTTATTTTCCTTCTGGCTCCAGCCGCTTTTTTCTCTGCGAACAAGGCCCTCGCGTCAAAGGCCGCTTTCGCGGCTCTGTGCGTCGCTGTTCCGCTGGCCGTGTTCGGCGTTCCTTACAGGAGCTTTAACGTCGCCCACTACGGAACTCAGGACACGGCAACCATCGGCAGGGGCCTGTGGGAAGGCATGGGCATAGCGGGCGAAAATAAATACGGCTTCAAGCTGGACGACTCCGCGATGCTTCCCTTCCTGAAGGAGCTGGGACATGAAAACGTGTCTTACGGCTCTCCCGAAATGAACAGGCTGCTAGGAGAGCATGCTATAGGCGTGATAAAAGAGGACCCCGGATTTTATCTAAAAACAATCTTGGTCAGGTCGATTCGGATGGCAAGAAACCCGCTTCCTATGTTTTACCAGCAGAGAAATCCGCGAAGCGAATCCGGGCTTTCCCGCTCTGAATATATCATGAGGAATCCGGTAGACGCCGCGATGGGAGTGGCGCAGAACGCGTGGGCATTGGCAGTGTTTCATTTGGGGCTGATTTTCTCGGCGGCGATGGTTTTCGCAATGCGGGAACGGCGGGCGGAGGCGGCGGTCTTCGCGCTGCCTGTTTATTATCTGCTCGCGACGACTCTGCCTCTGCATTTCGAGGCGAGATACATGGCGGCCGGAGCGCCTGCGCTTATAGCTCCGCTGCTGTGGGGCGCGGCAACCGCGTTGGGGAAGCTCAAACGCGCGAAACGGGAATCCGGAGAGTCTTCTTGAAGAAGTGTCTTGAATGCGGAACGACGCGCCAGAGCGCCGATTGGGTCTGCCCATCGTGCGGAGCGCAACCGGCAATGCGCGGCGGATTTCTTTCTTTCGTTCCCGGCTCGGACGGCGGCGGAGAAGGGTTCGACCCCGGAGTGTTCGAGACGCTTGCCCGGATAGAATCGGGCAGTTTCTGGTTCGCGGCGCGCAACAGGTTAATCAAGTGGGCGCTGGCAAAATATTTTCCGGACGCGAAAACGCTGTTCGAGGCCGGGTGCGGCACGGGGTTCGCTTTGACCGAGATTCAGAAATCATTTCCAGCGATCGAAGTTTCGGGAGCGGACTTGTTTACGCGGGGTCTGGAGTTCGCCGCCGGACGCCTTTTTCCGGGGACGGAGCTTTATCAGATAGACGCGGCGCGCATCCCTTTCAAGGACGAGTTCGACGTCGTCTGCTCTCTGGATTCGCTCGAACACATAAAGGACGACGAGGGGGCGCTAAGAGGGATGTTCGAGGCGGTCAGGCCGGGCGGCGGCTTGCTATGCTCAGTCCCTCAGCATCCGTGGCTGTGGTCGGATTTCGACGCGCAAAGCAGGCACGAGCGAAGATACGCGGCGAGAGACCTGAAACAAAAAGTCGAGCGGGCCGGTTTTTCCATCGTGTTCTCCACTTCCTTCATGACGCTGCTTTTTCCGGCGATGCTGGCTTCCCGGATAGTCTGGAAGCTGAAGCCGGGGCGCGAGGCGACCAGCGAGTTCAAACCCGGCTTTATAAACGCGGCGATGGGCGCGGCGGCGGCGGCGGAAGCGCGCGCGATCATCGCCGGAGCGCGGTTCCCTTTCGGCGGCTCTCTGCTTGTCGTGGCGAAAAAAACAATTCCTTGAGATTGGGCAAAAGCTTCACACCAGAGGGTCCACAAAATCCTTGAGGCCGTGTTTTTCCGCGTCCAGCATTCTGTCTCTGGCGCCCTTCAAGTACCTGTGCAACGCGCTGACCTTGTAGCTAAAAAACAACAGAGGCCTTGTGGCGGGATAGAGTTTTTCGAGCGCGGGGACAAGCGGCCGCAGCGCGTTGTGGGCGATGAAAAGTGCGGCCCTGAAAACGCGCGCGCCCGCGCCTGCGTCCCCGGCCCACGTCGTCCGCAGCGCGTCCGCAAGCTCCGGATGCCTGCGAACGTATGTGACCGCCGCCGCGCCGCACAGCTCGCGCCTCTCCAGATACAGCGGGAACGGCGCGCACTCGACGTGGTCGGCGGAGGCCGCCGGATTGTGCTTCAGCGCCATGCCGAACTCTTTCTTCGCCCTATGCGCGAATACGGTGTCGGCCATGTAGTATTCGCCCGTGTATCCGCCCGTCTTCAGAAATTCTTCTCTGCGAAAAGATATGTTGCCGTGCAGAGCGTATTTGAAATCCACGTTTTCCGGGTCTTTAATTTTGTGGCAAGCCATGAGCGCGCCGGAGCGGCAGGCGTATTCCTCGAAGGGGGACATTGGTTTTCCTGCGGGCCAGTCCAGCCGGCCGATAACCGCCGCCGGCTCCTCGCTCCGTTCGTGAGCCTTGACGTGCTCCTCGACCATCGACGGATGAGGAATGACGTCGTCGTCTATAAACACGACGATTTCTCCGGTCGCCAAACGCGCGCCCACATTCGACGAGTCGTCCGCTCGGTTCTTCTGCCACGCGTATATCAACTTGAAAGGAGCCTCGAACGATTCGACCATCTCGCGAGAGCCGTCGGAGCTTTCGTTGTCCACCACCACAACCTCGATCAGTTCGGCCGGATAGGTCTGGGCGGCGAGCGCGGAGAGGCATTTGCGCAGGATTTCCCTGCGGTTATGTGTCCCTATGGCAACTGTGACTGTTTTCATTTTTCCGCGTTGTCCATCTTGTTTCCCGCGCCTCCGGGCTCCGTGTCATTCGGCGAGGGCTAAAAGCGACCAACCTCCCAGAAGCCTAACGGCCGAGTCCGGGCTGACCCTGAACGCGGCTTTTCTGGCGGCGTTGAGAAGTTTCATCTTTGCGCCCGGCGCGGGAAAATCCGTCGAGGAGCCGGTGTACGCCCAGTCGACCGTCCGAAGCCCGGCGCGTTCGAGGGCGGCGAACGCGGTGTCTTTACAGAAGTAGTGGATGTGGCCGAACGCGCCGCGCGTTTCCGCAAGCGCCGCCGGTCGCGCGACCGACAGCGCCGTCATGTCCAGCGGGAAATGCAGCATTTTGTGCCTGCCTTTTTTTCCAAGCTCTCTGAGGAATCCGAAGCAGTCCTCGACGTGCTCGACGATGTCGAGAGCCATGACGACGTCGAAGCCGCCGTCCGCGACGGCTTCCAGCCCGGCGTTGAAAAAGGACAGAGGGCCGCCCGCTTTCGCGGAGCAGATTTCGAACGCCTGAGGGGACGGCTCGTAGCCCGCGAAGCTGACGTCCGGCTCCATGAGGCGGGACATCGCGGCAAGAGTTTCTCCGGAGCCGCAGCCGACGTCGCAGACGGACCGCGGGCGTATGCTATTGCGTTTTAGCATCTCGACGACATGCCCAGCCTTCCACGCGGCGTCAGCCGCGCCCCAGCCGGGGTTGTTAGATAGGTATGTCCCGTCAGAATAGATGTCGGCCATTTTTTGTCCGTGCCGCGCGCCGCGCGCGGTTTCTCATATTGTATCAGCAAGAGGCCGCGGACGAAAGCGGCGGTTTCTATCGCGCCGCGCGTCCTGTATATACGAAGAATTAAGTGAAAGTTCCCATTAACTATTTGGGAGGACACATCATGCATAAAGGAAAAAGCTTTATGCATGGCACACTTGGTAGTGGGTTGAATCAACTAATAACATGTATAATACGGCGGAATGCGGGTTTTGGCCCGCCAGCGCGCACAAGCGCCTTGAGGGGACAGGCAAGTGGAAGAAAGCGGAGAAAACCTCGGAACCGCCGCAACGCCTGCGACTGCTCCGCGCGGAGAAATGCTCAGGAGCATCGCCGAGACATTCGGCACGAGAGCGCTTCTCATCGGCGTGAACTTCGCCGTCTCAATAGCCACGGCAAGGATGCTGCTGGAAGAAGGCCGGGGGCTTCTGGCGGTGGCGATGTTCATAGGCTCTGTAGGCATACAGCTTTCGGGTCTGGGGCTGCACACATCGAGCGTGTACTTCCCGGCGAGGGACCGCGCGCTGATCGGGCCGGTTCTGGCGAACGCGATGGCGGTATGCCTTGCGGCGGGGCTAATCTCGGCGGCGGGCGCGGCGGCGGCGGCGCGCTTACGGCCCGACTTATTTTCCATCGACGGCTCTCTGCTTTTCCTCGCCCTCCTCTATATCCCCGTCGGACAGACCATCACCGTGACTTCCAACATGTTGCTCGGCATGAAGGACGTCCGGGCATTCAACGTCTCCACTATCGGGCCGCCGGTTCTTTTTCTTGCGATGCTGTGCTTCGCGTATTTCACGGGCGGAGCGACGCCCGTGTCCGCGCTCGCTATGGCGATAATCAGCATGATCCCGTTGGCGGCATGGGGAACCGCGAGAATCGCGAGACAGGCCTCCGGCAGGCCGAAATTCTCTCCGGCGCTTCTTAAAGACATGTTCAGATACGGCGCGCGCGCTTACGCCGCCGCCTTCCCCGCTTTCCTCGTGTTCAGGGTGGACATCATTCTAATCTTCAAATATCTCGGCGCGGCGGAGGCGGGAATATACTCGATCTCAGTGGCTCTCGCCGGACTTCTACGAATCCTGCCCCAAGTGGCCGGACAGATTGTGCATCCCAAGTTATGCGGCATGGAGAATTGGGATGAAAAACTGGCGCTGACGAAAAAAACGGCGCTAGGCATAACCGCCGCCACGCTGCCCGCGATGGCTGCCGCCGCGCTGCTCGCAAAACCCCTCATAGTCCTCTTCTACGGGAAAGCGTTCGCGCCAGCAGCCGTTCCTTTCCTGCTTACATTGCCCGGCATATTCGCTTGGAACCTTCAGAGCGTCGTGGGAAAAATCCTGATCTCAGACGGATACAGCGGAAAGATAGTGGTCGCATGGTTCGCCGCGCTGGCGGTCAACCTCGGCCTGAACATCGCGCTGATACCTAGAATGGGACTGCCCGGCGCGGCAATCGCGTTCAGCGCCGCCCTTATCGCGTTGAGCGCCTCCATCCTTTTCATCATATTCTCTACCGACAGAAAGATGCGGCGCGCGGGCGGATCCGGCGCGTCCGGCGGAGGAGCCGCTTAATGAAGATTTTCTCCCCGGCCCGCATTTTTGAATCGAATCCCCGGCTGCCTGACATCGCGGCGCTGTTCGCCCTGCTCGTGCTCGCGTTCCTTTTCTATTTTCCGTCCGCCGGCCCTCTCGAATCCAGATACATGTACTATTCCGACGCGGTGGAGAGAAGTCTTTCTATCTGCAACCCTGACTATGACAACAGCTTTCAGCGCAACAAGTGGGAGACGTTTTCTCCGTTGGCCACGCTGATAATGAATATATCGATGCGGTTTCTTCATGAGCGCCCCGAAACCGCAGTTATGACGGCGCACATGGGGACGATAGTTTTGTCGGCGGTCGCGCTTTATCTGCTGTGCAGGCTGTTCATGTCGGCGATCGCGGCGTTTTCGACGACAGCCTTGATATTCTGCGGGCGAACGCTGCTTCCGCTTGCTTACGGATTGGGTCAGAGCAACATTCACATCCTGCTGCCCGCTTCGCTGGGGGCTGTCTTCTTCGCGTCGTCGGCCCTTGCGCCGGGGAAAAACCCTAGAAGAAAACTCCACATTCTCGCGGCGTCCGCGTGCCTTGCGGCGATCTACTGTCTCGGCAACCACGAGACGGTGTACGCGGCGGCGAGCGCGTTTATCGCGGCAACCGCGCTATCGGCGGCGTGGCTGGCAAGATCGATCCGCAACAAACGGCCTGCCTCCGGGCCGCCGAGAGCTTTTTATTCGCTGGCGGCGACCTCGGCGGTCATGGGCGTCCTACTCATGGCCGCTTCCCGCTCCGCTATTCCGCAACGGCAGGAACCCGCTCCCCTCTTGAAAATGCTTGCTTATCACACTTTCCTTCAGCCGACTATAAGCGACGCGACATCCGAGTCGAAGACGCGCTCGAAAGACCGCCTTCGCGTGTTGCAAGGCTCTTTCGTCAGCGGCGAATATCTCACTGAATACGGCCGCCACCACGAGCACACTTTTCTGCGGCCCGGCCCGGGATTCAACGGGATAATCCCCCTGTTCATTCCGCCCGGATTCATTTTCGGTTTCGCTTTTCTTCTAAAAGAAACAAGGCGGTCGCGGCTCGACAAAGAAAACAGTCTGAGCTTGGTCCGTTGGCGATGGTTCCTGTTTTTTATATTGACGCTTCTTGCGTTTTTCGTTCTGACGGCGGCGACTTCGATGGACCCCAAACCCACCCGATACACGTTTTCCGTGTTCGCCGTCTTAGTGGCGGGAGTGTGGGGATACGAATATGCGCCGCGTGTCTTGGCAGGCATGATCGCCCGACTGCTCGGCGGCTCCGGGATTCGCTTGGAACGCGCGCTGAAAACCGTTTCATCAATCCTGTTGTTGGTTTTTCTCGGGGCGCATATTCACAAAAACTATCTCGATCTTAAAACCTACGAGCAAGAATACGCCCATCAGATTCCTTCCGCATATTTCAATCCCCTGATAGACATGGCTTACGAGGCGGCGGAAGGAAAAGACGCCGCCATCCTCTTTTACACCGGAGACCGGCCCAACAAGTTCAACTCCCATGTGTCCCTCGGAATAAAGCAGAGCTGCGGGGTCCCGCCGAACATCCGTTTCGTCCGCAATAGAAAAGAAGTCGAAAGCCTTCCGGGGTCTGTCCGGGTAATCCCGATAGACGCGCGGATAGGGATTCCCGACAGCCTGTACTATCTGCCCCGCAGCAAATGGCCCGACCGACATTAATATACAAATATTTCAAACAGTGATGTTCAATAGTTAAACAATAAAAACAAACAGCCCCCGTTTTGAGGCGGGGGCTGTGGGAATTTCTTGTTTGTGCCGCTAATCGCGGCGTCAGGTCACTGTCCGGCGGGCGGAACCGGGGGCATGGGCGGAACTTCGGGCGTCTTCTGAACGCCGACTTTATCCAGCTTGTCTTTGTGGAGCACGAAGTTCTTCTGCTTCTTCAGAGCTTCTACGGTCTCTTCGGAAATCTTCTCTTTTTTCTCGGCCAGCATTTTCTGTTTGATGCCTTCCTTGACTTCCTCGAACGGGGTGGCGTCGACTTCCGTCTTGTCGTCGGCGATAACGATGTGCCATCCGAAGCGGGACTGGAAAGGCTCGCTTATCTGCCCTTTATTGAGAGCGAAGGCTACGGATTCGAATTCGGGAGCCATCTGGCCGCGATCGAACCAGTCGAGGTTTCCGCCGTTGGCGCTGCTGGGGCACTTTGATTTCTCTTTGGCGACTGCGGAGAACGTGTCCGGGGCGGCGGCGACTTTCGCGTGCAGCGCGCGGGCCTCCTCCTCCGTGTCGACCAGTATATGTCTTGCTTTCATCTTGCCGCTCGAAAACTCGGCTTTGTTCTCGTCGTAGTATTTCTTAACCTCTTCGTCGGAGACGGCGACTTTCGCCACTTGCGGCTCGATTTCTTTCGTAAAGTACGTCTGAGCAAGTATCTGATTGATGTAGAAATCAATCATCGCTTTGGTTTCGGGGTCTTTGTCGTAGCCTTTTTCGCGGGCGGCGGAGGCGAGGGCCATGAACTCGGCCACTTTGGAAACTAACTGTTCCTTCTGCGCCGGGTCCTGAAGCTGCTGCTGCACCATCGGAGCGAGATGCGGAATCGCGTAGTTAAGGTCTTCGGCGGTAAGTTTGCCGCCGTCGAACTCGGCGATGACCGTCTGGGCGTCAGCGCCCTGTTTCGCCGGATCCGCGGGAGTCTTCTTGCAACCTGCTGACAATGCGATAAACGGAGCGATTACACAACAAATGACAAGCTTCTTGGACTGTTTCAAGGCGTCAGCCTCCAATGTTGGATTGTGGGTCGCCGTCGGGCGGCTCAGTTAAGTTGCGAGAGCCTTTCCATCGGGCTGATAATGTTGGTTATTTTAATGCCGAAGTTCTCGTCGACTACGACCACCTCGCCGCGCGCGACGAGTTTGCCGTTGACCATGATGTTTATCGGCTCGCCCGAAAGGCGGTTAAGCTCAACCACCGAACCGGGGCCGAGGTCGAGAACTTTCTGAATGGCCATTTCAGTTCTACCGAGTTCGACGACCACCTGAAGCGGCACGTCGAGAAGAGTTTCGATGTTTTTAGTCGCAAAATCCGGATGGGAGATTGCGGCGGGCGCGGAGGCGTGAGCCGCCGGCGCTGCAGGAGCGTCGGCTACGGGAGCGGGAGCCGGAGAGTCATCCAGCATGGCCGCTAAATCGTCTCCGCCGAAATCGTCCATAGCGGGAGGCGGGGGCGCAGCAGGCGCGGACTTCGCGGGCGCCGGGTCGTCCAGCATCCCTTCAAGTCCAGCCAAATCGTCCGCCGTCAGTTCCTCGACCGCGCCACCGCCATCGGCGGGGCCTTCCGTCGGGTCCTGCACTTCAGCCAACAACGCGTCTATTTCATCCTGATTCAGGGTGGGGTCGCCCATTTATCTCTCCTCCCGGCCTCTACCGCGCGATTGTTTATTTATTGAATCGGTTGCGATAATTCGATTGCTCCGATAATATTATTGTTGCAATTTTAACTATTATATCAGAATAAGTAAAGCCGGAAATAAAAAATAATAAGCTAAAAAAAGCGTGTGGACGGGGTGTTTTTTGCCCCCTCCGGACGAATTGACGGAGATTGCCGGTCATGGAGATGAACGATATTCTGGAAAAAGCGGTTCAGATGGGGGCGTCGGACGTGCATTTCGCCCGCGGGCTTCCACCTGTGTTCAGGATCGGCGGCAGACTCACCCGCGTCGGCGAGGAAAAGCTCGAATGGGACATGGCCAAGAGGCTGATTTTTTCCATTATGTCCGACGAGCAGAAGCACCGGCTGGCGGATGAAAAAGAAATCGACTTCTCCCACAGCATAACTGGCGGAAGATTCAGGGTTAACGCTTTTTACGACAACTACGGCGTCGCGGCGGTGATGCGGGTTATTCCGCCAAGGCCGCCCGACATGAAAGCCGTGCTGATGCCGCCTGTGGGATTCCACTTGGCGCGGATGAAAAGCGGGCTTGTTCTTGTGACCGGCCCCACCGCCAGCGGCAAATCCACCACGCTCGCAGCCATGGTCGACCTCATCAACCGAGAGCGAGAGGCGCACATAATCACGGTCGAGGACCCGATTGAGTTCCTGTTCGACAGCGAGAAAGGTCTTGTTCACCAGCGCGCTGTCGGCCCGAACACCAACTCTTTTTCGTCCGCGCTCCGGGCCGTCCTCAGGGAAGACCCCGACGTGCTTCTGGTCGGCGAGATGCGCGACATGGAGACGATGATGGCGGCGGTGACGATAGCCGAGACAGGCCCGCTGGTGCTTGCCACCCTTCACACCGTCAACGCCGCCCAGAGCATCGGCAGAATCGTCGAGGTCTTTCCTTCCTACCAGCAGCAGCAGATACGCTATCAGCTTTCGGTGACTCTCAAGGGGGTCATCTCGCAGCAGCTTGTGCCTCGCGCGGACAAACCGGCCAGAATCGCCGCCCGCGAGATCCTCATCGTCACTCCCGCCATTTCCAACCTCATTCGCGACGGACAGATACACCGCATCCCCGAAGCCATCCGCGCCGGAGCCGACCTCGGCATGATCTCGATGGACGACTCTCTGCTTTTCTACTTTAAAAAAGGAATTATCAGCAAAGACGACGCTATTTCCCGCGCGTCCAATCCGGACGCGATGCGGTCCGCCGTCGAGGGGTGAATCCATGACTCTGGACATTTCGGAGCTGAAGGGTATCGAGCTGTTCGCGCAGTTCAAGGACGACGAGCTTGCCCGGTTCGCTCCCGTCATTGAAAAAGTCGAACTCCCTTCCGGAAAGAATCTGTTCGTCGAGGGAGACCCCGGCGATTCTCTCTGCATAATAGTAAGCGGAGCGATCCGGGTATACAAAACCATAGACTCGATGGCGGGAGAAGAAAAATCTCTGGCGCTGCTCTCCGCCGGCGCATATCTCGGGGAGATGACTCTTCTGGAAGGCTCTCCCCGCTCGGCGTCGGCGCGCGCGGAGTTCGACTCCATTATTTTTAAAATCACGCGCGAGAACTTCATCCGCCTGCTGCGCGAATACCCTCAGGCCGCAATCAGGTTTTTCGTCTCTTTCATGAACGTGCTGTCCGAGCGGCTGCGAAGAACCAACGAGGAACTTGTCGTGCTGTACGAGATAGGCAAGGTGGTGGGAGCCGCCCCGCCGATAGACCAGCTCCTCGAAGGCATTCTCCGCCCGCTGGTCAACACCGTTAAAGTGGAAATGGGCGCGGTCTTCGTTCTGAACGAAATCACCGGAAAACTTGAGTGCAAACACGCCGTCGGTCTAGGCTCTTCCGACATGCTCAACGTGAAAATCCGCGAAGGCGAAGGGGTCGTCGGAAAGGCCCTCGCCGAGCAGGAGACGCTTTGCGTCAGGAATTTCGACAGCGCTCCGGAGTGCGCCGGGCTGCCCAGACTCGGATTCGAGCGGCCCGACATGCTGATAGCGCCTCTGGCGCGGGCCGGACGCCCTTTCGGCGCCCTGCTCCTCGCCCAGCGCCTCGACGGCAAGGGCTTCGACAACGCCAACATCAATCTCATCAACGGCGTAGCCTCTCAGGCCGCCGCCGCCATCGAAGCCGCTCTCTTCCAGCAGGACACCGCCGCAAGGGAAAACTTCGATAGAAAATCAATCATGTTTTAGCAAAACATAATTGATGCGTTAAGGGAAAACTTTTGAAAAAGTTTTCCCTTAAAATCCCTTTCAAAACATTTCATGCTAGCGCCGAATGCGGAGCTTCGCTTCCGCCTTCGGCGCGTGTCATGGAAAAAGATGTTGGGAAAGGGTTTTCAGTGGAATCTGTTTCTAAATGATTATACATGGGGCGTCGGGAGGGAAGCGCGGAAGCGATTCACTCCCGACGACCATTGAAACGTTTTGAAGAGATTCCAAAGAGAAACTTTTTCAAAAGTTTCTCTTTGGCCGCCGGAGGCATCTCTTTGGTCTTTTTGTCTTTTCCACCACTTTTCCCTCCGTTTTTGCGACAAAAAAGTCGCAGGCCTAGTGGCAAAAAAGTCACAGTTTGGCCTTTAATCTCGAAAACCGAAAGAGCGACGATAAAAATATGGCCTTGAATAAAGGGTTTCTTTTTCGAGGCGTTTTTTGCAAGTTGGCAAACAATTTGATATTTATTGCGCAGGAGAGCTTGTTATCGTTTGGCAACCCGGCATGGCGGAACGGAGTTCGGCAGAGTTTGCTAAAAGAAAAGGAGGACGTGTCCGATGAAAAAACGAACAGACTGGAAGCGGATAACGCGGAGGGCGGCTGTAGCGCTCGCGGTGGCTGTTGTTTTAGGATGCGGTTCCCTCGCTGTTGGTTCGGACGAGGTCAAGTTCAAGTTTGACATCCCCACGATTCCAAAGACGCCGAAGATAACAGACATAACGAACTCAACGGCGGTGGCGGGCGCAAGCATGAAGGTTTACGCGACGATTGTCGGACAGGAACAGATGCAAGCCTGTTGCGGAGTTAATTGTGACAGGACGGACTGCGCGATGGCTGAATGGTGGGGCAGGCCCGACCCGTCTATTGAGCCCAATCCTCCTTGCATTCCGAATCCCAACGGGGTAGGGAGCTGTATGAGGGCTGGGAACCCGAAACTTTACTACTACATTAACGAAGTCGCCAACACCGGTCCTGCTGTGACTATGTCTTATAGCGCTGATTCGGGGAAGTTTGAGGGAGAAATAAGTCTTGCAGGCACAACGGAGGGCGATGTTGTCTATTACTATATAGTCGCCGTAGACGGAAGAGGGAACGTCACTTCGCAACTCCCCAACCCTGATAAAGCGTCTTGCAGCAGCGTGACATCGTGGAACGCGTCGTATGAAACGGCTGCCACGAGCAACTGCTCGATGATGTCCAGTTATGAGCGCTGTTCGGCAAATCAGACGGGCGCTCCGGTTTGCGGCGCGAGTTATTCCGTCAATGATCCCACCGGGGACACCTGCGGCGAGCCGGACGCGAACGGCAACCAGACGGTAGTCTCCGGCTTGCAGATACTGGATGTCGGAGGATACTCGGCGAGCGCGGGCAAGGGGTTCGGAGACCTGCCGACTGACGACGTCGTGTGCGCGAAGATTAAACTCGGCGCGCAACCGCCTCAATCGGGCGCGGGAGCTATCGAAGGCTATCTCATGATATTCTTCAACCCCGACATAACGGACCCGAACCCGGCAGACATTCACTTCCCTAACGCTTTCGCGATTTCGTTCGCGCCTAAAGCGGAATCCGTAGGCGGCAACCTTGACAAGGTTCTCTGGAGCGGCGACTGCGTTACCAACCCGAACACGCCTGATCCGCTTGCATGCAAGATTTTTGTGGGCACGGACGCTGAAGCCCGCTTTAAAGTCGGGTACTCAAACAACGAGTTGAGATTAATCTCAAAGAACTCGTTGCCCAATGGAAAAACCTTAATCGGTTCATCCAGCAAAAGCTCGACCATGGTGTTTCTGACAGGGAAAATACAGTTGTCAGGCGGCGCCCCGTTCTATGTGGTAGACCTCACGCCCGGTCTGGATCTGATTAAGGACAACAGGAGCGCTACTGTCAAAATTCCGGACAGGCCGTCCCCCCCGATTATTAAATCGACCACCTGCCAGACGGGCGGCGTGGGGTCTTCCTCAACATGCGTCAAGCAGGGAACGGTGGCTCCCGCGGGAGTTGTGTAAAGTAGTTTCTGC
>DIWT01000021.1 GCA_002435745.1 bacterium UBP15_UBA6099 | reverse complement strand
GCAGAAAAAAGTTTACACTATCCTTTGCGGCGACTTGTTCTTCATTGCTTTGCTGAATTCTGTTAGAATTACTGGCGGTTGCTGTTATTTGCGTTTATAGCGACAATTTTAGTATTGTTTTGCGTCTTGTGTTCTTAATTTATGAACGGAGCTTATCTCATGAAACAACCGATTTGTCGCAGTTGTTTTATTTCGAAAGTCAAAAAACTGCTCTCGCGCGTTGAAAACATGGATTGCAACAGGCTCACAAAAGAGATTCACACAGGAGAAAGGTATGACATCGGCGATCATACATATGGCGCGCCAAAAATCACAGGAGGCATGGGGAGGGTTATTATCGGCAAATATTGTTCCATTTCCAGCGATGTGACGATCATTATGGATGAGCATCGTCCGGACTGGATAACCACTTATCCTTTCAAAGAAATGATGCGCGAAAGTTGGCCCGAGGCCTCAGATTTGCCAAGCGTCGCCATGTGCAAGGGCGATGTGGCGATAGGCAATGATGTCCTAATAGGGTACGGAGCCACGATTCTTGCCGGAGTCGCCATAGGAGATGGAGCGATAATCGCAGCTAAATCAGTCGTTACAAAAAATGTCGAACCTTATTCCGTGGTAGCCGGCTCTCCGGCTAAGGAAATCAATAAACGTTTCTCTCAAGAAGCTATTTTAAAATTGATGGCTCTTAAATGGTGGGATTGGCCTGAAGAAAGAATACGAAAAAACATGGGATTGCTCTGCGGCGGAATCGAAAATCTAGAAAACATCGTATGACGCGCATTGCTGGCGGACTTGGATTGTAGATCGGCGCTTACCCGCTATTCTGACTTAAAATTTCATCCTCGCGGGTCGGGGTAATCTTCTCTGAAATGCTCAGATATGTCGCGTTGTTTTAAAGCTCTTTTTATCTCGTTTATCAAATGAGACTGTTCAAAAGGTTTTGTGATATATCGTTTCGCGCCAGCCACGAACATAGACAGTTTGGATGTCAATTCATTTTTTGCGGTCAAAGCTATCACAGGAATCGACCGCGTGCTTTCGTTTTCCATCAGCTTGCGGCAGACTTCTATTCCGTTCATCTTCGGCAGCATGAGATCGAGAATAATGGCGTCGGGATTGTCTCGACCCGCTATCTCCAATCCTTCCTCTCCGTCGAATGCCGAAAGGGGCTCATACCCGGCGTCGCGCAAAATTAGAGACACCATGTCGTTCATGTCCCTGTCGTCCTCTATCACTAGGACTGTTGCGTTTTTTTTATCCAATGTCATGTTTTCCATTAATTTCTTTAAATGACTCTTAAAATATTGTAATATTATATCTGAAAAAGTCAATCTGTCGCAGAGGGTCTAAAAAGGCCAGCGGCGTGTCGAGGTCCGGATGAAAAGAGCTTTGAGCCATTGTCCTGTGTGCAACAATACTCTAATGATATCAAGGCTTTCATGTTCCGAATGCAACACTGCCATCGAGGGCGAATTCGGACACGGCCTTTTCTCAGACCTGACGGACGAGGAACGGCGGTTTGTTGAGTTGTTCGTAGTTTCGAGGGGCAATATCAAAGAAATGGAAAAACGTCTGGGCGTGTCCTACCCGACAGTAAGAAACAGGTTGGACGCAATAATCGAGAAGTTAAACAGAAAACTGAGAAAAGACGATCCGGAGACGAGGCGGTTGCGGCGGCTGGAGATTATTGAATCGATAAAAAGAGGAGATCTTACCCCGGACGAAGGCGCGGCGTTGATAGAAGAACTGTAAAGATGACGGCTGTCCGTCGCAAGGGCTTCAATGGAAAGAGGGATAAATGACTGACGGGAAAGAAAAACTTGAAGTGCTGAATATGATACGAGAGGGAAAGATAACTCCCGAACAGGGGGTGAGGCTGATAGAGGCTCTCGACAAGGCGGAAGCCGTGGAGAGTCCCGGAGTCGCCCCTTCCGGCGCGGCGCGTTGGCTCAATATTGAGATAAAATCAAAATCAGCCGGAAAATATAAAAGCCTTACCCCTATCCGCATCCCGCTTTCTCTGGTGAAACTTTTTTTCAGGTTTATCCCTAAGGACTCCGCCCTGCCCGGCTCGGATTCTTCCATCGACGAGGTCATGAAGACGCTGGAAACCGGAAAACCCATTGAGTTCCATTCGGAAGACGGAGAGGAAGGTCGTTCGATAAGAATTGTGGCGGAATAATCCGCAATCGACGGCGCGTTTCAGTTCACTGCGGTTTCCTCATCAAAAACCAAGTGAAATCCCCAAGCGGAAATATCGGATCTCTGTAATAAATGAAGCCATAGTCCACAAGCTCGACGCCCTTGTGTCTGTCCATGAATTCTCCGGCAAAATCCCTCTTGAAGAGCCGCTCTCGGTGGCCTCGATATTCTATTTCCATCGGGGTCGGATTGTAGTATTCGCACATCAGGACATATTCACGGCTCGCCGAAAACATCCTGTCGTAAACGTCCGGCAACCTGTCGGGATTTATGTGTATCAGCACGCCCTTGGTAAAAACAAGATCCCACTTCCTGTCCGATTTGAATTCAAGTATCGACTCATTGAAAGTTTCCACAAATCCTAGAGACTTCACTTTTTCATACGCTACCGGATTGATCTCCACGGCGGACAGTTTAGCTTTAGGCAGCAGAGGGCGCAAAGCGATCATGTTCAGGCCTATGTTAGAACCGAATTCAATCACGGAATCGATTTTACGGCATTTTGAGATAGCGCAGGAAAGAAGTCGCATTTTCGGGGCGATATAATCTTCAGAGCTATTTCTAATGATATATTCATTCCCGAAATCCGTCGCCCAAAATGACTCCTGATCGGTGGAGAATTGCTTGTCTGACATTCCGCCGCCTCCCGGCTGAGGCAGAGAGAGCGTTCGGCTCCCTTCTTGCCCTTTTGATTTTTTACAATTCTACTCAGTTAAGTATGACACACAAACAGCGATCTCGCGAGGGAGCGCGCTGAACGCCGAACTGCCTCCCCGTAAAAGCGAACAACGCCATCTCATCAGAATATGGAAATTCATCTTAAGTTTTGATGTTAACATGTCTCGATCTACTCATTCGATGCGGCATTCCCTTCTGCCGCCGAAGAGTTCGGACAAAACGAATACTTGGGTCTCCTGAAACAGGGATACTTAATGATGCCTAGAACAGCGGCCCTGAAAATCTTGGCGTTGGCGCGAAGCGAGTTTCCAAACCTAGAATAGCCCGTTCTCGGCGCTATTGAAATTCCAATCTGTTCTATTCTCATTCCGTTTTTCGCGGCGAAAAGAATCAATTCGCTTCCTATGGACTTATATGAATCGAAATGGCCGAGTTTTTCGTGTATTGCCATTCTGTAGCCTTTCATTCCGCACATGGGGTCTTTGATGCCGCACAAGAAATCCGTGAGAGAGGAAAAAAGCGATTCCGCCGCGCGGGCGCGAAACGGCCTGACGCCCGACACTACATCCGCCCCCGCTTCCAGAGCCGCAGCAAAACTTTTCAGGTTCTCAGGATTGTGCTGGGAGTCGGCGTCCATCGTCGCCGCGAATTCGAACCCTCTGCGCGCCGCTTCAGCAAACCCTAAACTCAGAGCCGCGTCGTAACCAAGATTTTTTCCATGGCTGACGACTATCGCGCCGGATTTGCCGGCTTCCATCGCGGTCTCGTCGCTTGACGCGTCGTTTGCCACAATAACAACCCCGATGGCAGAAGCCGCATCGACGACTTTTCCGATGGTCGCCGCTTCATTGAAAGCGGGTATGATTATTGCCAGTCTATGTCTGTCCATGATAAATGAGCGCCGGCTGGGATATCGTTTCGAGCAGAGCGTCCTATAATGTCTTCGAGCTTGCCCGGCGGCAACGCGTCTTCGGGACACGGCCTAAGAGCAACAAGATTATCGCGGGTGAAAAAGCCGCCTTTGGGGATATCAACAGCCGCGCGAAGCGCCCGTCTTTGAAGGACGAACGTCCGCGACTCGTTCTCTTCGACCTTTTTCTCGCCGGAACCCAGAGCTGCCTCCAACTCGCGCGTTCTTTCAACCATCTCTCGCCAGTCCCGAGGAGTCATTGAGAAACTGTGATCGGGGCCTATTCTTTCCCGGTCGTCCGTAAAATGTTTTTCAACCACCTTCGCTCCGAAGGCGGCCGCGCCCAGAGTCGCGGCGCAACCTAGAGTATGATCGCTAAGCCCCAAAACAGCGTCCGGCCACATCTTAGCGTAAGTCTTCAACACATTGAGGTTCACGTGCTTGAACTGCTCTGGCGAAGCCACGTAATTCGTGTTGCACTGCATAATTCCGATCATTGGAGTGATTTCCAGCATGGCGTAGACCGCGGCGCTCACTTCGTCGATCGACGACGCGCCCGTCGCGAGAAGAACAGGCTTGCCTTTGCCGCAAATGTGGCGGATTATTTCAAGCCATGTGATGTCTCCCGACCCGATTTTGAATATTTCCACATATTCGTTCACCGCGTCCACAAGTTCGAAAGAATATGGGCTGGTGAAGAAAGCGATGCCCGCGTTGTCACAGGCGCGTTTCAGCGCGGGCGTCCAGTTATCCGGGAGACTGGCGTCTTTGTACACTTCGAAAACCGACTTGCGCCATGAGGCTTGATGAGACTGCTGAGAGCCGAGATTCCTGAACCCGTAATCGCTCACGATGGTCTCGGCGGCGAAATGTTGAAATTTTGCCGCATCCGCGCCTGCCTCCGCGGCCAAACCGATGAGGTCTTCGGCTCTGGACAGGTCTCCGTCGTGGTTAGCGGCAATGTCCGCTATGAAAAAAACCGGACGGCCTTCGCCTATCTCATGCCGTCCGAAGCTCAATTTTCTCTGTGGTGTGTGGAGCAAACTCACACCTCCGCGTTCGCAATTTCTTCCTTCAGGGTCGGGAGTTTAACGTTGAAATCTTTCTCAAAACGCGAGCAGTCCATGAGCATATTTTTCGGTCTTCTGGCTTTGAAACTAAAATCATCCGAGAGTCCGTCCTTTGCGGATAAAAGCGACAATCCAAGCCGGTCGGCCAGAGCCACGGCGAAATCCCTCTTGCTCATGCCATCCCTGCTTCCCAAATTGTAAACGCCGGACGCTTCGGACATCGCGGCGGTCACAATCATTTCGCTGAGCGTCTTCAGCGAGAGCGGAGAAAACATGATATCGGTGAATAGAGTTATAGGCTTGCCATTCTTGAAAGTGTCGATAAGCATATCGCTGAAACTGGAACGGCCCGTCGCGCGGCTTTTTCCGAAAAAATTCACCCTTAGGACGAGAGCGCCGGGAGTATTAATAGCCGCAAGTTCGGACGCTCGCTTGGTCATCGCGTAAGTGTTGCGAATCACGATGTTGTCTTCCGCGTTCAGTCCGGGAGAGTCATACACCTGATCCGTGGAGATATGAACCAAGCGAGCGGCATGGCGACCGGCTGCCCACTCCGCCAGATTCTCCGCGACCCGAGTGTTCGTCCGATAAGCCAGATTGGGATCGATTTCGCATTTGTCCACATCGGCCAACGCAACGAGGTTTATTACGCAGTCCGGGCGGGCGACATCAAGCATTTCGAACGCCGCGCGCCGATCTGACAGGTCGGCGGCATAATCCGCCTCTTTGGAAAACCCGTGGACGAGAAATTCGATTCCTTGCGCTTTGAAACAAGCGGTCAGGCTCGCTCCGAGCAGGCCTGTGGCTCCTGTAATCAATATGCCGGGCAATTCAATATCCTTTCACGCGCATATTGAGCTTGGCGGCGGGGTAAATTCTTCTTTCGAATGCTTATCATCGACGCGATTCAACCATTTTCCGATTGATTATATCACACTGAAACAGGGCGAACAAGAACGCCGGGGCGCTGTGGAAAAGATCGGACTGTTGGAAGCGCAACGCTTATCCTCTTATAATAATGTCCGGCAAACGAAGGAGAAATGGTATGTTTTCGGATTCATACGATGTCGGCCCCATCAGGCCGCCCAGCGAGGCGGGCAGTCTGCTGATTCGCGTCAGCCGCAACTGTCCGTGGAACAAATGCGAATTCTGCCATGTCTACAAGGGAACAAAATTCGAGAAGAAATCCGTGGATGAGATCAAGAAGGATATCGACGCGGCGGCTCAGTTGTACGGCTCCGGCGTCTCGTCTATTTCGACGGCGTTCCTTCAGGACGCAAACGCGATACTAATGAAAACATCCGAGTTGATTGAAGTCATCACATATCTGAAGAGCAGGTTCCCCGCAGTTTCCAGAATAACGACATACGGCCGCGCCCAAACTGTGGCGAGAAAGACCGTGTCCGAACTCAAAGAGCTTAAAGACGCGGGACTAAGCCGACTCCACATGGGACTGGAATCCGGTTACGGCCCTCTTCTAGACTACATTAGAAAAGGTTGCTCTCCGGAAGAGCTTATTGTTTCAGGACGAAAAGTGATGGACGCCGGAATATCGCTCAGCGAGTACATAATGCCGGGGCTTGGCGGGAAGGCTATGTCAGAAGGCCACGCGGTCGAGACGGCGCGGGTTCTCAACGCAATCGACCCTGATTTCATCCGGGTTCGCTCCTGCCGCGTTATTCCCGGAACGCCTCTCGATGAAAAAAACCGGCGCGGCGAGTTCATACCCCTGTCAGACTTCGAAACAGTAGAAGAGCTTCGACTGCTGATATCTCATCTTGAAGGAATAACAAGCGAGATAGTCAGCGATCACATGCTCAACCTTCTTCAGGAAGTCAGAGGAACGCTTCCGAAAGACAAGGAAAGAATGCTCGCGGCAATGGACGATTTCCTAGCGCTGCCGATTCACGAAAAGGAACTTTTTCAGGTGGGCGCAAGGCTGGGCTGGTTCGGAGAGCTTGAAGACATGCGGGATAGCGCGAGACGACGGCGCGTTGAGAGCATTCTCTCAGGCATCAAGGCGGAGATAGCCGCGCAGGGCGGAGGATTCACCATCGACGATGTTCTGCGCGAAGCTCTGAAAGATAGAATATAGCGACAATCTCGACTGATAAGGATGGCGGAATGATCCCAATCCAAATGGCAATGTCGGAACTCGCGGGCGCGGCGGCGGCAGTAAAAACGTTATTCCGGGAGTTGAGCGCGAAAGACGCCGCTAGAACGCTGGCCCTCGTAATGATTGACAAGGCGCTTGGGCGGCCTTGGAACGAATTGCCGCCTCCTGCGGACACACAGGAAACCCTCTCGCGACGGCAAATAGGCCCCGCCGTGCTTCTGGAGCGAAGGCTCAGAGAGTCGGCGCCGCCGGAACGCGCTCGCGAACTTGTGCAAGGAATAGTAATCGTCGGCGCTGTCGATTTCCTGTCTCGAAATGTTCCCCCTATGAAAAAGAAAGATATTCTTAACATGGACGAACGCGAGCGCGAAGGATTTATGAAATCAATAAAAGAGAAATTTTTCAACGCGGACGCCGATATGGTCGTCGAAGGCGATGAAGCGCTGAACATGCGGGTGACCCGCTGCCGCTTCGTGGAACTGCTCGACGCGATCGGCGAAAAAGAAATGGCCCCCGTCTTCTGCGAAGGAGATAGAATCTTCTTCGATGAGCGCCAGCCCGAAATATCTTTGGATCGACCGGAAACAATATCGCGGGGAGACGAAATCTGCGACTTCCGTTTCAAATGGCTCGGATGACCGCTTCTAAATTCTTTAATTGTATTTTTTGGAATAGGCGAGAATGCTATTGAATCGCCGACGCATTTTCAGAATTGCTTGATTTCCACCGCGCGCGATAGAGAAGAATAATACAAGAGACAATTTTTCAGAGGAGAATCAATCGTTCTCGCGTGAGGCCCGATTCTTACCCGCGCTCCGGGATGGGCTGTTCCATTAATTCTAATGAAAGCTTTTGCCGCTGATTCTTCCATGTCCGTCTTCATTTTAGCGATGGCTGCCTGCGTTATGCGTATTCTTTCGAGAAGCGTTTCGCGCGCGACTAGGAGCCTCTTCAGCTTGGCGATGTCTTCCCTTGTGGCGGTCTTTTCTTTGACTGCCGCCTCTATTCGAGCGCATTCAGCGGCGGCAAAGTTGTGGCTGTCGATGAGTTTGACTATCTCGCGCGTCAACTGCTCTTGACGGCTTCTTGCAGAGTGAGCCGCCCCTACCATTAGAACGCATGCGGAACCGTTATCCGAGCCGAGATTGCACAGGTCCGCCGAGCCGGCGACAACGACATTGCATCCCGCAAGCGTTCCCTTGTTCGTCCCGTCGCATGACAGCGAACCGCCTGAGAAAATCTCGCAGTTGCGCAACTCGCCGGAAAAGTATACCCTGCCGCCCGCAATAAACCTCGACCTCTCAGCCGAGCCTAACACAAGGTCTCCTGCGCATTGAATCCGGTTCTTCATGCATTCCCGCACATGCCCCCCCACTCTCAAAGTAGCTCCGGCGATAATATCGCAGGACTCGACATCCCCTGTGATATCAATGTGCGCGCCGGACACTATTTCATGTCCGGCAGTCAGGCTGCCGACCACTTTCACAGCCTCATCGTGTCTCATCTGCTTCTTAACTGATCCATTTCCCCCTTCAATCGACACGACTTTCGCGATAGAGTAGACGCCTTTTCGTTTGACAACGCATCCGTCGACTCCGGCAAAAAGCTTCAAGCCGTCTTCGGACAGATAGGTGTTAGTTCCGGCGGAAAGCTCCGTGTCCGAGCCGTCGGGAGCGTCTATGGGTTTGTCAAACACATCTCTTCCCTTAATGCCTTTTCCGGCGGGCATCTTCTCCGCAATGATCTGTCCGGCTTTTACATAAAAAATCCCGGACGAAGCTGAAAGAGCAAATATTTCGTCGATTCTGGCCGCGTCTCCGGGAACAGGCCTCTCGCCTCTTGCCGCCACAATCGAATATGTGGCATGCAACGTGGTCGGGATAAGTTTCCATGCGTCAGTAACCGCCCCGAACTTGATATCGTTTCTACGGAGCAAATCTTCAAACCATTCCCTATCATGCGCCGGTTGTCGGGACATGCCGGGAACAATCGAAAGATGCGCCTCCATGTTTTTGTTTTTGAACGAGATATTGTGTTTCCATTCGTCGTACTGCGGTTCCCGAATCTCAATTTTTCCTTTTACAAGCCCGGCCATTCCGGAAATCTCCGCAACGGCGCTTCTGCCGTCCTCCGACACTCTTACGTTCGGTCCGACATCGAAAGAAACGTCTTTCCCCGGAGTCGCGGATATCATCTGCCCCCGCACTGTGAATCCCGGCATTCCGGGGGAAGCGGGCGATTTCTCCAATAGGACTTGCTCCGCTTCGACATGCTCCCCTTTATAAAAAGGCTGGCCGGGAAACTTCTCTATGATTTCTTTAGGGGTAAACTCTTTGAAATCCATCTTGGGATATATCGCGGCGTCCGCTCCCGGTTCAGGTTCAATCCCGACCGCCACGACCACATCCTCGTTAAACCGTTTCTTGATAGCCATTTCACGGACGCGCTCAAGGTTTATTCCAAGCCGCGCGCCCTCTCTATATATCCTCGCCAAGATGTCGTATTCCGTCGCGTCGCACTTGTCATCGGCCGCGACTACTCTAGCGTATGCTATCATTCCGTTTTCTTTTATCGAGCAATCTACGCGCCATTTGCGCTGTCTCGGAGGAACCGAAGGCGGATCAAACTGAAGCGCCGCTTCTTGCATCTTTTTAAGCAATTCCACTTTCACGGCAATTTCCGTCCCCGGCGTTTCCAAACGCCTCAGATATCGTCTTTAATCCGCGCGATCCACCTGTCGTTCTCTCTCATCAAATCCACGCTGATTTCGCTTGGAAATCTCTTTCCGTTCTCATCCATAACAAGTTTGATCTCTGGAAGAAATAGATTCTCAGGATTATTCCTGACCACCACGCCCACTTCCCCCGTGTTGAGTTGAGCGAAGGTGGTGACGGGATAGAATCCGACCGCTCGGATGAAATGACCGAGCATTACGGGATGATATTTCTCGCTTTGTCTCAACAGCGCGACAATAGCCTCGTGCATGTGTATCGCTTCGCTGAAGGGTTTCTCGGATGTGAGGGATTCGAAGTCGTTGATGATGACCGCCAGATGCACCAGTTCCGGCAAGTCATTAAAATTCACATTGTCGGGATATCCCGACCCGTCCGCGTAAACATGATGCCCGATAGCTACAAGCAACGCCAACGGATCGACTCCGGGAATCGCCCGCAAAGCGTCGTATCCGCTTCTCGGGTGATTCCTGATGTCGACAAGCTCCTTTTCGGACAACTCCATCTTGTTCAAAGAATCGGGATTGACGGTCAGAAGCCCGGTGTCATGAAGCATCATTGCCAGCGCGAACGCCGCGGTTTCTCTTCTTGGATGCTTCAAAGCCGCCGCGACGAACGTGGCGATGACTCCGCAGTTCATGGCGTGCTGAAACAGATACGAGGAGTGCTTCTTCATCTCCAACAGTTTGAGGGGCATATCCGGATTGTCGGGAGATTCCGAAACCATAATCTGAACAGCTTCCTCAAGCGCCGCAATATCAGGAGGAGAGCCTTTTTTTCCTATGGTCGAGAAAAATTTCTCGCATCCTTTCTCCAGTTGTTTCCGAGTCCTATCCGAAACTATCTGCTCGAACTCCAGTTTTTTCAGAATGTCCCAGCGCATTTTATGGCGAGCGCCTTTTTTTCCGGTCTTCTCCTGTTTCTCCCTCAATCGTTCCTGTTCATGGAGCCAGTTGGTCAGCCTCATCATCAAATCCTGAGTGACCATAGTGCCGGATTTAACGAGCACCACTGAACGATCCGCTGAAACGATGTCCGCCTCAAGCGGTTGGCCCAGCACCAATTTTATCTGTTTTTCGTTCTCGCTCATCGTTATTGCTGTTCCATAAACCCATCTGTGTTGAAAAACTTGTCGTCTTTTTTGACTCGACATCCGGTGTCTCGACCAGCGTCTGAGCCGCGCTTGTATATTTTCTTCGATGTCAGCGCCTCGAGAGTTCTCTTCATTCGCTGCTTTGTGGCAAAGACCTCCAAGAAAAACAAAGGGCCGAAAACCTCCATCCTGTTTGAGTTCTTCAGAGGATATCCGTCCAGAAGCGCCAGAATCCTTATCGGATGCTTAAGCCTCAATGCTCCTATCTCAATGATGAGCCGGGTTTTCATCTCTCCTGACAAACCGGCAGTGTCTATTACATACACATCGTAAGCGTCTCGCTTCACCGCGGCTATCACATGTTCGTCGCTTGGAGCATATTCGATGACATACTCTGAAGGAAGAGACGACTCCAGCATGAAACGAGTCGCGTCCGAAGTCACTCTTGCATAAACGCTCGTCCGCTCTTCCTTGTGAATCTCATTTGCTTTGGATACGGTCAACATATTCCTTCCGCTTATCAAAACAAAAACGGCGCATGTTAAAGTTTCAGTTCAGAGATATATTACCAGAGAGAACCGAAAAATCAACTTCATCAAGCTCTCCCTCTTGAGGAATGTCGATATTGTTGCTTTTTATTGTTATTCACAGATTCTATTGTTATTCTCATCATGTTTGCTTCGATTGATAATAACTCCCCATAATACCGGGGCGAGTCAGCGAAAAATCATATTTCACGGGGTCCTCGAGGGCAATCTTTCTGAACTCTTTTGTTATCTCAATTGCTGAAACGATATCAACCTGTTTTCTTCGCGTCAAACCGTATTCATTGGCAATTCTCCACATGTGTGCGTCAAGGGGCATCACAAGCTTAGACGCAGGCAGAGCGTCGCTCCAGTCGCCGGGATCGACTTCGTCTTTTCTAACCATCCAGCGCAGGAACAGGTTCATCCGTTTGCACGCGCTGCCTCCGCAGGGAGCAGGCAACAAATAACATCTTCCTCCAAGTCGCGATGTTATCTCCCCGGCAAACCCATCGAGCGCTTCTAAAAGAGTATCGTGATTGCTTTTATAGTGTGAAATGAAGCAATTCTTAAGAGAGCCGTGAAACCTGATCGCGTCGCGCGCCCCTGCCAACGTCAGAGCCAACTCCTCGCCTGTCGTGAACCTGTGCTTGAATACTGCATATTTTTTTTGCAGAGTCGAGTCCGAAGCCTGTGAAAGGAAGTCCGACGGCGAGCGGCCCATTTCGGCAAGCGCGCTCCCGACGCTCTTTAATATCTGCGCCACTCTTCCATACGCGAGCGACGCGGCAACAAGCCCCGCTATCTCCCTGTCTCCGGGATTGTCGTAATGATACAGAAATTCAAGAGGATCGGGGTGAACGAATTCCCTGCGGTTATATTTGAAGTAAATATATTCAAGAGAGACTTTGTTGAAATCAGGGCTGACATGGCGCGCGCCTACTCCGCCCTCGGAATCAATCGCCCTTTTCTTCATGTGTGTATTCCACGCAATACAGATCTATAGCGATTTTCTTTCCAGTCTCGGTTCGGAACGTCTTCTCAATAAACGCTTTCAGCCGCTCTTTGTCCATTCCCGCCCGCTCATCCGGTGTATTCACAATCATGTCAGCGTCCCAGATAATGTTAAATTCGGGAGATTCGATGTCGCCTGCCGTGTGGTGGCTTCCTACGATGCGGACTATGTGTTCCGCCACATCGCCGGAAATATCGAGTTTCTCCAAAATGGCTCGCGCTATCGGCGGGCCTTCAAGTTCCTGATATTTGGGCGCGGAGCTTCCGTGTTTCCGTTCGGCCTCAATAATTCCGATATCGTGCAGAATCGCCGCCGCGATTACGGTTACGGGATTTGCCTTTTCGCATTCGAGAATCCTTTCGGCATGTTGAAGAACCTTGAGCGCGTGAGCAACCCTTCGCGCGTCATCTCCGAAGACGGCTTTCATTTCAGATATCAGCCTGATTTTCATCCGCTGGCCGAGCGCGGCGTCTGCGGCTCCGGGGTCTTTTTCAGCGTGCGCCCGCGCTCCCAGACATTGCTCGGCATGCTCGCACCACTGCGCGCAACCCAAATTCAACTTCGGGTTAGGAATCTCGTATCCGCATTTCTTGCACAACCTGCGCGACTCGTCCTTGAAGAACTCTATCCTCGCTCCGCAGCCGGGGCACTCCAAATCGAATATGTCTCCCGGCTTCCACAGCCGCGTATCCTGTCCGGGACATCTATCCATAGACATATTTTCATCCCGCCTTTTTCGGCGTGAAAGGCGACATAGCTCTCAGCCTTTCAGCTATCGGAGGCATCTTCTCTATGACGTATTCAATTTCTTCTTGGGTGTTGTAACGGGACAGGCTGAACCTTATCGAACCGTGGGCGGCGGTGAACGGCACTCCCATAGCGCGCATCACATGAGAAGGCTCAAGCGACCCGGAGGTGCATGCCGACCCCGACGACGCGGCTATTCCCACATTGTCTAGCATCAGCAATATAGCTTCTCCCTCGATGTATTCAAAACTGACATTCGAGGTGTTGGGAAGCCTCAGTTCGGGATGTCCGTTGAGCCTTGTATCAGGACATTTTTCAAGCAACGCGGACTCCAACCTGTCGCGTAGATTCTTGGCGTGTTCGAACTCCGAGTCTATGTTCGCCGCCGCAATTTCGGCGGCGCGGCCCAATCCTACGATGTATGGAACGTTTTCTGTGCCGGCGCGGCGACCGTTTTCCTGATGTCCGCCGTGCATGAACGGCATGACCGCCGTGCCTCGCCGCGCGTAGAACACGCCAATCCCTTTAGTCGCGTGCAACTTGTGCCCCGATATGGACAACATGTTCACCGGCGTCTTCTTGACGTCGATGGGGATTTTGCCAACCGCCTGCACGGCGTCCGTGTGAAACGGAACGCCTTTGGACTGCGCAATTTCAGCCGCTTCTTTTATCGGAAATAAAACTCCGGTTTCGTTGTTAGCCCACATCAGGCTCACTAGCGCCGTGTCATCGGATATCGAGGCTCGCAACTCGTTCAGGTCAAGCATTCCCTGCCCGTCCACAGACAACTCCGTTACCCTGTATCCGAATCTTTTCATATAGCGCGCTGATGCCAGAACCGCCGGATGCTCCACCTTTGAAGTGATTATGTGCCGTTTATCCGGTTCAGCCTCAAGCGCGCCTCTTATCGCCATATTATCGCTTTCCGTGCCGCAACTCGTAAATACAATCTCCGCGGGGTCTGCGTTTATCAGCGCCGCCGCTTTCTCCCTCGCTTCATCGATATGCTTCTTCACTCTCCCGCCGAAATTGTGCATGCTGGACGGGTTGCCGTATTCGGTCCCGAAAAACGGAGCCATCGCCTCGACCACTTCCGGAGCTGTTCGGGTTGTCGCGTTATTATCGAGATAAACTTCCATTATTTGCTCTCCTCTTCGACGACAATGTCTTCCGACACGAATTCGCGCAGCTTAGCCTCTACGACATCCCTAAGCGTGAACTGAGCGACGCTGCATTTGGAGCAAGCGCCCCGCATCGCCACGACTACTCGCGGCCCGTCGATATCCACAAGCTCTATGTCTCCGCCGTCGCGTTTAAGCTGCGGCCTTATTTCCCTCTCCACAACTTCTTCGACAAGCTTTATCCTCTGTATGTTTGTGAGTTTAGACGGCCTCTTCCGCGTCGGTTCTCCTTGCGCAAGCCCGCTTCTGACTCTTGCTATAATTCCCTCTATGTCGCTGTGACATCCGCCGCATCCTCCGCCGGCTTTCGTATAATGCGTAACCTGTTCTACAGTCCGCAAGTCGTTCTCAGCTACGGCCTTCTCGATTTCTTTTTCGGTCACGCCGAAGCATGAGCAGACTACCCGGCTGTCCGTTTTTTCCACATTGCCGGCATCGCCGCCGGATTTGTAATTCTCGATAGCAGCCTGCAACGCTTCCATCCCCATGACAGAACAGTGCATTTTCTGCTCCGGAAGCCCGCCTAAATAGTCCGCTATGTCCTGATTTGTTATAGTGGAGGCCTCTTCAAGGGTTTTTCCCTTTATCATCTCAGTCAGCGCGGATGAAGAGGCTATCGCGCTGGCGCAACCGAAAGTCTGAAATCTCGCGTCCTCGATTCGTCCTTCAGCGTCCAGCTTGAACATCAACTTCAGCGCGTCTCCGCACGCCATGGAGCCTACCTGCCCCACTCCGTGAGCGTCTTCTATCACTCCCGTATTTCTCGGATTTAGAAAATGATCCTTAACTTTTTCAGTATAATCCCACATCAGCCTCCACCTGCTTTCAAACGTTTACACATATAACTATGTTCGCGCCGCCATTGTTCCGCGACGAGCCTTCAACCTATCTTTACCTTGTCCACAGTAGTCTGATTTAGGTAATCCATCGCGAGCTTGTTCACCTCGTGGGCAAGCCCCTGAAATGCGCACTCTTTGCATTTCATGGTTTTCTTGTGCAGAAGGCAGTCAGAAATTCTGAACGGCCCCTCGACAGCCTCGTACACATCGATCAGCCTGATTTTCGTAGGCGGTTTAGCCAATTCGCTTCCGCCTTTCGGGCCCCTTGTGGAGGTGACTAGCCCCGATTTGGCCAGCCTCTGAATCACCTTGCTCATGTGCGCCTCGGAAACGTCCAGCATCTCCGAAATTTCTTTTGTGGTGACAGGCCCTTTCTTGTAATTCGTCCCCATTATGGCCATAGCGTGAAAACCCATCGCCGCCGCGTCCGAAAGTTTTAACATGTTCGACATCAGTCGTCCTCCGATATATTCAAACTCGCGCACAAACGCCAACCACATCAATTGTATAAGTTTTGGTGTTACAATTCCATAATTATTCAAACAAGTCTTCAGTTCATAAACCGCAACCGCCGCGACCTCGCGTTTGATAATTCCCCCCCCCTCTGATAGACTATGCGGCATGGACGGCATGGGAAAAGCGGCGACAAAACGCTTTCAAAGAGCGATGGTGGGGCCTTTTGCAGGCCGGGTTATCGGAAAAATCAGGATATTCGGCCCCATTTCCTCCGCCGCAACATCAGGCTCTCATTTCGGCTCAATCGGTCCCGACCGCATCTCGCAGAAAATCAAATGGGCTGTCGACCGAGGCGTAAGATGTCTCATATTTGAGATAAACAGTCCCGGCGGGGCCGTGCTTCCAAGCAAGGAAATCGCAGACGCAATCCGCGCGGCGGGCGCGCCCACAGTGGCTTGGGTGCGGGATGTCGCCGCCTCAGGCGCCTACTGGGCGGCCAGCGCCTGCGACAGAATAGTGGCTGACCCTATGAGTTCCGTCGGCAGCATCGGCGTCATTTCAACTCATCTGGAGTTTTCAGAACTTATGAAAAAATTCGGCGTCGGCTACGAAGGCTTCAAGTCAGGCGAATTCAAAGACATGGGCGTCCCGTTCAGAAAAATCTCCGAAAAAGAACGCCGCGCCATTAAAGAACATATAGATAAAATCCACGACAGATTCGTGGCGTCAGTCGCGGAAAACAGAGGCCTTGAAAAAAAACAGGTTGAAAAACTGGCGGATGGACGAATATTCCTCGGCGACGAAGCGAAAAGCCTCGGTCTTGTTGACCGGCTCGGCGGCAGAGCCGAAGCTATCCGACAATGTGAAATAATCGGGAATTTCAAACATCTCATGGTCGCCGATATCGAGGATTTTCGCGAAGAACTTCTGGTCGCAATGCGGGGTTTTCTGTCGTCCGCTCCCAAGAGCGTCGGGCGCGGAGCGGCTGAAAGCGTTATAGATTGGATGCGCTCTCATTCGGGTTTCGAGGCGCGCTGAACGCAGGCTGAGATTGTATTGACGGCGCGTCGAATGCCGTCTTGCACAAATATAAAGGCGGTTATTTCAAATGGACAAAAAGAGAATTCTCATCCCGGACACCAACATCTTCATCAACGACCCGAATTCCATATACGCTTTTCCAAACGAAATAATCAAAATACCTCTCGAAGTAATCGAAGAAATCGACGATCAGAAACGCCGCTCGGACGACGTAGGCCGCAACGCCCGCCAGACTTCCCGCATTCTTGACAACCTGAGAACCGTCAACGGAAGCCTATCCGAGGGCGTCACTCTCGAAAATGGCTGCAATGTCTCCGTCGAGTTCGGCGACAAACCTATGAGCTCGCTTCCAGCCAGCCTCCGGAGCAACAAGGAAGACAACCGAATTCTCGCAACAGCCCTTTCCATCCAATCTAAGAATCCGGACAACCTATGCGTCTTCGTAACTTTAGATATAAATATGCGGATAAAAGCCGAGGCTATAGGCCTTGTGACGATAGACTATGAACCGGGCAAAATACAGTTCGAGGAACTGTACAAAGGATATGCCGAAAAGGAAGCAACCGCGTCTCAACTGGACGAACTGGCGGCTAACGGCAAACTTGTTCTCGCCGAACCGATGCGGCCTCACGAACTTGTGTCACTCTCCTGCGCTGAGAACGGAAAAACCGCTTACGGCCGCTTCGACGCAGAGTCGGGAGCCATAGTTCCTCTAAAACACTCATACGAAGCCATCATCTCAGGCATCAAGCCGCTGAACATCGAACAGCTATTCGCTTTCGAACTATTGATAGACGACTCGATTAGTCTGGTCACGCTCAACGGCCGCGCGGGAACAGGCAAAACGCTTATCGCGTTGGCCGCCGGATGCCACGCCGTCTTAGAGCGCGGCGCATTCGAGAGGCTCCTCATATCCCGCCCCGTTGTTCCGATGGGGAAAGATTTGGGATTCCTCCCCGGCAGCATCGAAGAAAAAATGGATCCGTGGATGCAGCCGCTTTATGACAACCTCGACCTGATTTTCACGCTGGGCGCGCAGGAGAAAAAACGCGAGAAAAGAAAAATCCGCGAACTCGTCGAAAGCACGGGAATGATAAACATAGAGCCTCTCACTTACATAAGAGGCCGCAGCCTCCCCAACCAGTTCATGATTGTCGACGAAGCGCAGAATCTTTCGCAACATGAAGTAAAAACGATTATCACACGCGCCGGAAAAAACACCAAAGTCGTTCTGACCGGCGATCCTTATCAGATAGACCATCCATATCTGGACACCAACAGCAACGGCCTTAACTATGTCGTCGAAAGATTTAAAGACAGCCCCGCCGCAGGACACGTCACTCTGGTCAAAGGGGAACGCTCAAAACTGGCCGAACTCGCCGCCGAACTGCTGTGATTCTTTTCTTTAGTCCCGGGCGTTCGTTATGCCCGCGCCTTTGCGGGCGGTCCCGGTGTAAACAAAGAATATCATTATAATCGCTAGCGCGCTCGACGCCGCGGCTATGCCGGAAACGGCAAACAAAATATCCAACACCGGACGCGAACGCTTCAATATCTCGAACCCTGTCACATATATTGTCTCGCAGGCTCCGTTTCCGCTGTCGAGCCTAGTTGTGCTCGTGCCCCTCGAAAACCCGCCGCCGTGCGAATATTTTGACAGATAACCGGAGATGTGAACCTGATCTCCCCGGCGCGCTTTCCTCACAAGCTTTATCAGATCCTTGTCATCCACCAACAGATGATTGTTTGAAAACTTGTCGCTTCTAAACACAAAATAAGCTTCGTTATCCCTTGTCCGGTAAAGACACATCCAATCCCTGCTTGTAAACTTGAATTGCTTGTAATGAGACGTTCGCAGGTTCTGTCCCCATATAAGACACAGGTCCTTAATATTCAGATAGTCGCCCCATCGCTTATGCGAGATGTTCAAGAATCCGCGCGCGTCGCTGTAAGAAACCACAAGCCCGTAAATGTCATATTCATGCAGCGGGTTGACGGTGTACACGATGCCTTTTCTTTCTGTCGTGAATTCTTCAATCTCCACTTCTTCCTGATACGGCTCCAACAACAACTCCTCGACGATTCCGTCCGGGTTCGGAAGCCTGTCCTTCGTCAGTCCGCTTATGACGAAAACCGCCGCGCTGACTATGAATAAGTATTTTAAAATGTTGTGCATTAGTGCGTTCTCTCAGCGCGCCGAGTCAGGCGGCTTGTTTCCACGAATTTTTTTAATGAATTGCGCTCCGGTTGGGGGCGGTATTTTCTTTCATTTCTATAGTTCAAGAAGTATTCTCATTCTGTCTTCGATTTCTTTAATTACTGCGGAAGGCGCCACGCCCGATTTTTTCACAAGCCTGTCTTTTGATATTGACCTCACGGCATCGCAGAGTATGGCGCTAGGGCTTTTAACGCCGCCATCAGGCGGCTTTATCTGAACGTGCAGAGGTATGCCGCGATATGTTCTTGTTAGCGGCAACACAACTACAAGGCCCGCCGGGCCGGAATTGTAAATATCTGCGGAAATTACTATTACAGGACGCTGTCCGCCTTGCTCGTGTCCCCTCACGGGGTTAAGATCCGCCAGCCAGATTTCACCTCGCGCGGGATTTATCATTGGTTTTTCTTCCTTTCTTTCCTGATGCCTGCTTCCCGCCTTCTTCCCATGATTCCGAATCGTCGAGGCCATCCATCAGGGTGGAATCCCATGCGGCTATCTCCCGATCATATTCTCCGGACGCCTTTTCATCTTTTTTCAGTTTCGCGTACGCTGCGTTTGTTTCCTCAAGAAATACGCGCCGCCTGTATTCTTCTATCGCTCTGTCGATTACGTTGAGCATCGGCTCGCCCGATTTTCTTGATAGTTCTTCAAGCGTCCTTTTGGTTTCATTGTTAATCCTTACTATGCTGCTGTTCGCCATGTCGCTCAACCTCCTTCCGTCTACTGATTAGTATACTGCTTTGTAAACGCAATCGCAATCGAAGAGTTTAATGAGCCAGCTTTGCGGAGAATCTCGAACCTCAGTTCCGGCGGGTTTTAATTAATAGCGAGAGCTTGTAAGACTTGAAGCTGTTTTGACCGGGAACGATTCAAGCAATTATGGAGGACGGCAAAACTATCCGCGTTTCATGTCACGACGATTGTGCCTAATAACCCTTGAACAATCAAGTCGCTCCTAACTTTAAGCTGCCTTCTTTGCGTCACTCATCAGTTTTAACTATCTGAAAATACCGTTATACTATCAATGTGTTGACAGCGTCTTAATGGGAGACATTGCATAAATGGCGAAACTGGAAATAGTCTGCGACGGGCATCCTACGCTTAAAAAACAGGCGAAAAGCATAAGAAAAGTGACTGACGAAATGCGTCTGCTCGCGGATGACATGGTCGAAACCATGCTTTGCAGCAACGGCGTCGGTCTTGCCGGCAATCAGGTGAACCGTACTGTGAGAATCATCACGGTCATGCACGCTCAAGACGACGTGCGCGTTTACGTCAATCCTAGAATTCTAAAGTTTTCAAAAGAAGTCCAATATGGCGACGAAGGCTGCCTGAGCTTTCCTCTTCTGTACGGCACTGTTTGCAGAGCCGAGCGCGTGACCGTTCAAGCGCAGACCTTGGATATGAAAAAAATTAAATTGGATGCCGAAGGATATCTGGCTCGGATTTTCCAACACGAAATCGACCATCTTAACGGGATAACGTTCACCGAACGCGCGGAGCCTGACACCTTTTATACAATCACCAGAAAGGAATATGAAGAGGACATCGAAGACGGCGAAGCTCAAGAGGAAGCATCTTCAGGCGACAAAGAGGATTCTCAACCGGCAGATGATTCATCGCAAGCAAGCTGATAATTATTTGGCGGCTTTTCTATCACAACAAAACCGCTTGGTCTCGGGAAAACCGACCATAAGGTTCAAATTGCCGCACATATAAAAATCGCCTAAATTTCTAATAACGGGCATCCTCAAAGAGCAAATCCACATCCTCACGGAAGCTGAGCATGAGAAGAATCGCCCTCAATCTCCGGTTCTTCGCCTTTCCTTTTGTCGTAGTAACCTTTTCTCCAGCCTTCGACAATGTAATACGCCACAGGAATGATTACCAGAGTTAATGTCGTGGCGATGAAAAGCCCGCCGATAATCGACCAGCACAGCGGCTTCCAGAACTGAGTCTTCGCCGCAGATGCCGCCGCCAGAGGCAATATGCCGAGGATGACGGTTATCTTTGTGAGTATGATCGGGCGCATCCTCGTCAGACACGCTTCCACGCACGCCTCGCGTCTCTTCATTCCGCGCTCCCTCAGAAGGTTCGCGTAGTCGATGTATATTATTCCGTTGTTCACCACGATTCCAACCAAGCACAGCAAGCCTATTCCGGCGAGAATGCTGAATGAATACCCTAGGATAAGCAGCGTGAGAATAACGCCAACCAGCGCGTATGGCACGCATACGAGAATTATCAACGGCTGCGTTGTCGACTTGAACTCGATCAGCAGTATGAGATAGATAAAAATCATGGACACGAGAAACGCCACGCTGAGGTTCTTCATCGCCTCTCCGAGCAGCATCGTCTCCCCGGCGAACTCGATATTCACGTTCTTCATCTCAGGGTCGGCGGCTATCATCTGTTCGCGCAACCCCGGCATCCTGAGCTTGAGAGCGTCCACAATCCTTTTTGCCTCGAACCCTGCGGCAACGTTTGCTTCGATGGTTATCGTGCGCCTGCCCTGCTCCCGCTCAATCGAAGAAAGCCCGTCCGTCAACTGGAAAGACAAAAGATCGCTGAAATATTTCTCTTCTCCCGAAGGGAGCGTGAAAGATTGAGATTGAAGAGCCGTCACATCCTGATTCGGGTCTTTTTTGATTTTTAAGAAAATGTCAGTCTTCTCATCGCCGACCATTATGTCGCCGATTTTATGTCCGGTTAGGGCAAGGAAGATGAAACCTCCGATGTCGCGCGTCGTCATTCCCGCGCCCGCAAGCTCATCCTGCCTTGTCTTGAGAACTATCTGAGGAATGTTGCCGGGGGCGTCGTTCTTCAGATCGACCACTCCCCGCTGGTTCCTGAGCATTTCCTCTATAACCTCTGTCGTCTTTCTAAGGCGCGCGAAATCGTTGCCTGAAACCTGAATGTTTATCGGCGGGCCTACCGGCGGCCCAAGCACTTTTTCAATAAAGACCGCTTCCGTGCCGTCTTCGAACATGGTGGAAATCCTGTATCTGAATTCCTCCAGTATTTTCTTGTGCGATTTTCCGGTCTCCTTCATCGGCTTGAGGTCTACTATGAAGCGAGCGATGTTCGATCCGAAATAAATATGATCGTCTATCTCTATGCGCGTCCCCGATGACCCCACGTTTGACACGTAATGCTTCACGTACTTCGATTCGTCAAAGAACTTCTCTATCTTCGCGACGGATTCCCGAGTGTCCTCCATCGTGCTTCCCGGCGGAGTCTTCAGGTCGATATAAAACTTGGCTGTGTCCAGTTGCGGAAACAGTTGAAGTCCCACAATTTTTAAAACTACCAGCAGAACGCTCGAAACAAGTATCAGGCCCGCGGCGCTCATCACAATCATCCCGTGATCCAGACACCACTCCACAATCCTGCCGTATCCCGCGCGCGCGCGCAGACCTATTCTGCCGCTCTTCCGCTCCTCTTCTTTCTTTATCTTCTTCATGAATATCGAGCAAAGAACCGGGTTGAAAAAATTCGCCACAATCAGCGACGCGAGCAGCGCGAACGTGACCACTATCGAAATGGGGCGCGTGAACTCCCCGATCGGCCCTTTTAGAAATATCCCGATCGGAAGAAACGCCGCCACCACCGCCGCAGTAGATGAAAATATGGGCCAACCGACTTCGTTGGTCGCCTCCAGCGCGGCGCGATCCGCGCTCTTTCCCAGCGTCATGTGACGATAAATGTTCTCGCACACCACTATCGAGTTGTCCACCATCATCCCGAGCGCCAACAGCAACGAAAACAGCGACACCATGTCTATTGTCATTCCTTTGAAATACATCGCGGTGAACGTCATAAGGAATGACATAGGTATGGCGAAACTCACTATCGCGGCGACTCTGAACCCCAGCGAAATGAACAGCACCGCCAGAACAAGGCATACGCCCCACGCCGCATGATTCCTCAACTCGCCGATCTGATGCCTGACAAACTCAGAAGCGTCGGACATCACAACCACATTGTCGTAGTCCTTGAGCTTTTCCTTTATCCTGTCGGCGACATTTATAGTTCCGTGGCCGCGTTTCTTCATTATCGCCAGCGTCACTCCGCGATGCCCGTCCACATGCGCGATAGTTTCGGATTGAGGATATGTCTCCTCGATGTCCGCCATCATCGAAAGCCTTATCGGCTCTCCCTCGTGAGTCCCTACCGCCATCCGCTTGAGATCAGCCATCTTGTCGAACTTGCCGAGCGTCCGGACAGTGTACTCCTTATTCATCACTGTCAGCTTTCCGCCGGGAAAGTTCGTGTTTATCTTTTCAAGGTTCTCAATCAGATACTTCAAGGGATCCGTTCCGTACTTCTGCAGCGCGTCGGGACGCATCCCGATTTCTATCCTTTTTTCCGTCGCTCCGGTCATCACTATTCTCTTTACGCCCGGAATGGCTTCAAGCTCTTTCTTTATAGTCGAAGCGTACATGCTCAGCTCGTGCTGGCTCTTGTTGTCGCCTGAAAAGCCAAGAAACATCATCGGCAGATTTTCAAAGCTTATCTCCTGCACAATCGGATCAAGCGCCTCGGCAGGCAGCAACGCCTTAGCCTCGCTAATCTTGTCTCTGAACTCCTTGAACTTCGTTTCCGGGTCGACCGTCTCGTTGAAATAAACAACCACCAACGACACGTTATGCCATGATGAAGAAGAAACACGAGAAACATCTTCAAGTTCAGCGATCTTCTGTTCCACAGGGATGGTGACTAGGCTTTCGACCTCCTCAGGAGCCCCTCCCACAAGAGGAATGGCCGCGTATATCACCGGCGCGTTCACCTCCGGCAGCGTCTCCACTCTAAGCTTGAGCAGAGACCCCGCCCCGAACCACACCAGCAACAGCATTATCACAATTGTAAAAATTGGTTTTTCAAGAAAAAACTTGGTCAGGTTCATTGTGGAACCTCCCGGTCGCGGCGGTCATGTCCGCGCGCGCTAATTATACACTCCGTCAGGCGGGATTGAATAGAAAGGTTGTCAAAAATGAGAATGTCTTACATTCGAAGTCAAACAATATCAGTCGGTTCTGAGCGTCGATATTCCCACATCATTTTTGTTTTTTCATGGAAAATCGCGCGGGTGAAAATCTAACTTGTCAAAAAAGCAAAAATCACAACCCCGGCAAAGGAGCCGGCGGCGGGGCCGCTGCCACACAATGCCCTTTAAGCGTTTCTTTTACCGCTGAGATCAACTCGTCAATTTCGAAAGGCTTGGACACGAAACGCCTCGCCCCGCTCATAAAACTTTTCAATTTGCATTCGATACTGTTTCTTCCTGACAACACCAGCACGGCCGCGCCGGATCCGCCGTCTCGAGGGTTCACCGCTCTATCGCATATTTCCATCCCGTCCCCGTCCGGAAGCATAAGATCAAGAGCCACTAGGTCGAACTTGTCTGTGTCCAAAGCTCGGGTCGCCTCGCAATACCCTGACACGAGCTCTGTCCTGTATCCGGCGTTTTCCAAGGCCTCGCCAAGGAGCTCCCGCAGGTCGTCATCATCTTCGACAACAAGTATCTTCGGTTGATTATTCATGTCTCCCCCTTGCCGGCCTATATATCATTTAATCACACTAACTGAACACTATTTACCCGCTCTTCCACGGTTTCAAACAAATTCTCATAAAAACACTAATCCGTGTTAGGATTCGGGAGCGATTGTTCAGAGCGGATGAAACGCGGAGCGCAAGGCGCTTTTTGCAGAAGGAGCCGGGTTGCCACGCCCCAAATTGTCTCAGTTATTGGGCGCGGAAACCGCGCCCCTACTGAACAAAAAATGCGGCGGCAACGAAGCAGTTCGCCGCTATGAAAATCGCTCCAGTTCGTCGGCTCTATCGGCGATTCCGGGATAAAAAAGAAGGTTGAAAAAGGGGTTCTACATCATGCTGATGATGATTTTAACAAGCTCATCAGCCACCGAATATTTACTGAGAAGAGGTGTCGCTCTCATGAAAACAGACGCATCGGAAGTCTCCTTGGCCTGCCAGCCTTCAGGAGGAGAACCTTTTACGCCCGGCATAACAAACATCACTCTGTTGGTGTCGGTCCCGAATCCCGCGTCCGTCGCGCGTATATCATTCATAACAATCAGATCAAGCTTCTTCTTAACCAGTTTTCCGACGGCATTTGAAAAATGGTCGTCCGATTCGGCGGCAAATCCAATTAAAAGCTGACCTTCCTTCTTCATCTCAGACAGGGACGCCAGTATATCCTTGGTGCGTTTCAATTCAAGAGTAAGCCCGTCGCCGGTCTTTTTTATCTTAGATTCGGATACAGTTGCGGGAGTGAAATCCGCGACTGCCGCAGCCTTTATTATTATGTCAGAACCTTCCGCGCGCGCCATCACAGCCTCATACATATCCTGCGCTGATTCCACCCTGACCATGTTGACATCCGCTGGAGAGGCGAGGTTTGACGGCCCCGTCACCAGAGTAACGTCCGCGCCGCACATCGCCAGAGTTTCGGCTATGGCATACCCCATTTTCCCTGTGGAGCGGTTGGAGATGAACCTTACCGGGTCTATACGCTCCCTTGTCGCTGAAGCGGTCACAAGAGCTTTTTTGCCGCACAACGCATCTCGGTCGGCGAACATCAGCATCGCTCGCTCAAAAATCTGTTCCGGCTCCGCCATCCTCCCCAACCCGGCGTCCCCGCAGGCTAGCGGCCCGGAGTCCGGCTCAATCACCTTCACTCCTCGCTCCCTGAGTATTTTCAGATTCCTTGTCGTGGCGGCGTCGATGTACATGGCCGTGTTCATCGCGGGAGCCAGCAGCGCCGGCTTCTTGAAAGTCAGAAACAGCGCGCTCAGCAAATCGTCCGCGATTCCGTTCGCAAATTTCGCCGCGCAGTTTGCGGTCGTCGGAGCGATAACCATAACGTCCGCCCATTTTGCGAGTTCGATGTGCTCGTAAGAGTCGCCTCTAGGTCCGAACATATCCATGTAAAGCGGCTGTCCGGAAAGAGCTTCAAGAGTCACTCGGGTGACGAACTCCATGGCATGCGAAGTCGCAACCACTTTCACTTCAACATTATTCTGTTTGAACAGTCTTATGAGGTACGGACATTTGTAGGCGGCGATGCCGCCCGTTATGCCCAGCAGGAGTCTGCGCTCCATCACTCTTCCACTTCGTACCCGAATTCTTCCATGCCCGCGAAGTCGTCTTCGAAATCCAGCGGCTCAATGTCGAACGCTTCTTCGTCCTCAAAATCAAAGTCGCCGTCGAGATTGACCATCTCGTCGAAGCTGATAACGTCTTCTTCGGGTTCGAGGTCTTCAGGAGAAATTTCATCCGCTCCAAGAGTAAACCCAATAAAACCTTGCGCAATCTCTTCGAGCGCTGTCTGCAACGGATGCCTGCTGTCCGATTTGACGTACACGCGCACGCCGTCGTTAATCTGGCGCGCTCTCAGAGCGGCCACATTCACGAGCATATATTTATTCCCGTTGAAGTTCTTCAGCAAGTCTTCGGTTGCAAATTGATCGAACGCCATTATCTTTCCTCCGGGGCGCGAAAGCCCTTTTCACCGCAAAGCAGCCGTCAACCGGCACCTCTCAGCGATTATAATAGATATAACCTTTTTTACGGATTCGTCAAGTCTGTCGTTAATTACAAGATAGTCATACTGCCCCATAAGCTCAAGCTCTCGGCGCGCAGTGTTCATTCTGATCTCGATTTCTTGAGCGAGAGCCTCCCCGGTCAGGTTCGACGGGCGATTCTGTAAACGCGCCCTAAACACATCCGGCGGAGCTGTTATAAATATCAGCGCCGCGTCGGGATACTCTTTCTTTACCCTTAATGCCCCTTGCACGTCTATCTCAAGCAAAAGGTCCTTGCCTGACGCAAACGCCCTCGCAATGTTTGCCTTGGGAGTGCCGTATCTGTGGTTATGCACCTTCGCCCATTCAAGAAATTCCCCGCCTGACACCATCTTGTCGAACTTGCCTTCCGTCAGAAAATGATAACTCGTTCCGTCTTCCTCGCCCGGCCTCGGTGGCCTAGTTGTCGCGGACAAGGAGTACTCCACCGACTTAATTATTTCGGCATCCTTAAAAACTTCCTTCAGCACGGTTGACTTGCCCGCGCCCGACGGGCCGGACACCACGACTACCGTTCTTTTCTCTTCCGGAAGATTCTGATTCATCAGGATTTTGCTTCGCCTGCTGATGATTCTTTATCCATAAACCTGTTGGCTATCGTCTCCGGTTGCAGCGCCGATAGCACTATATGACCGCTGTCCATGACGATTATCGCCCTAGTTCTTCTTCCGCATGTGGAAGCAATCAGCGTGCCTTTTCCCTTTGCTTCTTGAATAAGCCTTTTTATCGGAGCAGATTCGGGCGACACAATGGATATTACCCTGTTTGCAGATATTATGTTGCCGAATCCCACATTGATAAGCTTGGTGTCCAAGATTCTCCTCCGCAAAAACCAATTTTGCAACTCTCATCTTTAACAGATTAAAAAAACAATAAACTCAGAATATACTCATTATCATCAGCAATTTCAATGATTATTCTCGTTTTCTGCTCTATTTCCGATTATATATCAAGAAGAAGCTTCCTACGGATAGCTATCTCATTGATTCTATTGTTTCTTCAATCTTGCCATCATCCACTTCGTAGAAGTTCAATTCTACTCTGTGGGTCGTGGGGTCAAGAGCGTACGGCATTCCGTTATACGGACATATCGGCGCTCCGTTTGGGAAATAATCCTTGTCTCTTCCAATATCGCTCAGGTCGGGATTCGGCCACACTCCGCCATGATTCACATACCATATTTCAACCATCATGTTTATCAAATTGGCGTGCTGCCTGCAAACTGTCGTCTTCGTGTATTCTATTGCCGCCTGAGGGTCAAGCATGGCTTGACGTTCTTGGTCCGTAAGCGAACTATCATTCATTATGGCTTCTCTTGTGATGTCGCTTTCTGAGCTTCCAGCCACGGAGAACGGCATTCCGGTAAGGTTGAACATTATAAGAGCAAAGACCGCGACAACGATCCCCCAGAACATCCACCATCTGTTAGATTCTATAGGCAGCAAAATCAGGCCTTCCCGACAACCGACTGACCATACTCAAAATCAAGGATGAACGGAATTCCCTTTCACATGCCCTGTGACTCTATGGCCGACAGGCCATATTTCATACGCAGATCCGGGCGTCACAGGGCATTCAGGCATTTGCAGTTCGGGAAAATACTCCACATCAATCGCTATGTCGCTCAAATCAGGCAGAGGCCATGTTCCCTCTTTGATATAGTACAGTTGAACGAGAGCGTTAATGTTCGCGACATTCGTTCTACATGCTTCATATTTCGCGTCCATCGTAATATTCTTGAATCTGGGTATTACTATCGCGGCGATTATTGAAACCAACAGCACGACGAGAACCACCTCGCCTATCGAGACTCCCCTCTGTCTTGGATGAGATCCCGCCATCAATTAACCCTTCGTTCAATGATTGCCGCGCTTTTGTCATTTTATCAAAAAAGCCACGCGCTTACAAGCGACGCGGCTTCTCTGAAGTTCAGCGATTAAGTTGTTGCTCCATCGTTTATGCCGGGCGTCCGGCATAATCCGTCAGACGCCGACTTAAAATACGTGCGTTCCTGCGCCTTCCCTGTGTCCGGTGATTCTGTACAGCGGAGACGGCCCCATCGTATATGATGACTCGTCCACAGGACATGTGGGAATCCCGTCCGGGAAATACCTTGCAGACAACGTATACAACTCGGCTGTGGAATATGTTGTCGCATAATTATTTCCCTGATCGTACCAGTCCGGATCATAATCGCCGCTTGCAACCATATCCGGGTTGAGCGACGACTGCTTGAAGATATTCAGATCCGTGTCCGGCCACGTGGCTTCAACAAAATAGAACGCCTCTATCTGTTTGTTGATGATGGCGCGGTTCATTTCGCAGGACTGAACCTTCGCTTGTCGAGCCGATACGACAAATCTGGGAATCACTATTGCCGCAAGTATGCTGATCAGAATAACAACCAACATGACCTCAAGAATCGTGAATCCCGCGCTTTTGCTTTTCATAACAATACACTCCTTTAAAGGTAATTATTTTTACTTATTAATATACGTGCGTCCCCGCGCCTTCCCTATGTCCGGAAACTCTGAATATCGGCGACGGGAACAAAACATAGGACGACTCGTCCAGCGGACATGTGGGAATCCCGTCCGGGAAGTACTTTGACGACAGCCTATACAACTCGTTCTGCGTATAGGTTGTCGCGTAGTCGCCGCGAGCGTCATACCAATCCGGATCGTAGTCGCCGCTCGCCGTCATATCGGCGTTAAGCGATGACTGCTTAAGAATATTCAGGTCCAAGTCCGGCCACGTGGCTTCCACGAAATAGAACGATTCCACTGCTTTGTTAATAATGGCGCGGTTCATTTCGCAGGATTGAACCTTTGCGTGCTTCGTAGACACCACGAATCTCGGTATCACGATAGCGGCGAGTATGCTGATTAATATCACGACCAGCATGACCTCAAGTATTGTGAATCCTTTGTTTTTCATTCCCTTGCCCCCTTGCCCAAATTTATATATTCAATACTAACTTCTTTACGGTTTTCTGTCATACTCCGCCCAAATATGCGTCCCTTCGCCTTCCCTGTGCCCCGATACCCTGTACCACGGCGAAGGCATCATGACATATGATGTCTCATCTATCGGGCAGGTCGGTATCCCATCAGGAAAATATCTTGACGCCAGATTCCTCAGGGTCAACCTATGATTAGCGTCATTAGAGTAATATTTCAATCCTGTAGAATCCACCCATTCTGACGTCATGCTCCATCCGCTTTCTGCGGCATGTCTAAAAACGTCGAGATCAAGATTCGGCCATGTTGCTTCCATGAAGTAGAAGTTCTCTATTTGCTTGTTGATTATGGCCCTTTGCATTTCACACGCCTGCACTTTCGCCTGCTTCGTCGAAACCATGAACCTCGGTATAACTATCGCAGCAAGAATGCTTATTAGTACAACAACTATTAAAACTTCTAGTATTGTGAATCCCCGAAAGCCGCTTATTCGCATTTATATCTCCGAAGTAGCCAATATTATGATCTATTTAGATCAGAGTTCGTGTGTGCCAGAACCTTCTCTGTGCCCCGACACTCGAAATATTGGCGAAGGAGCAAGTACATATGAGGTCTCATCCACCGGGCATGTCGGTATTCCATCCGGAAAATATTTGCCGGCCAAGTTCGATAACGCCGCTTTCTCTGCAGGAACCGCCGGATCGAATTCGGTGTTTGATGAATCCACCCACACGCTGTCAAACGCGCCGTTTTCAGCGGCATGCCTGAACACGTCTAGGTCGAGATTCGGCCATGTTCCTTCAATAAAATAAAACGTTTCTGTCATTGTGTTTATTATTGATCTATTCATTTCGCAGGATTGTATCTTGGCCTGCTTTGAGCCTATCGTGAATCTTGGAATCAATATCGCCGCTAATATGCTGATCAAAACCACTATCAGCAGTGTTTCAATTACCGTGAACCCTTTTGATCTCATCGCCCACCTCTTTGCGTATTATGTACAACAGGGTAATTTATAGCAAATTTATTTCCAGATTCTTTTAATGCCCAATACGCCATAACAAACAATAACATCGCATAGCCCACATAAACTCACAATCAGTCATTATGCCACATCTAAATGTGTCTGCTTTGTTTGTTTTGTACTTTCTTATGCGTCAAGCCAACCCAGTCGGAAATGATATTATATCCATTCATATCCACCTTTTTTATGTGCTCATATTTTTTAACGATTTATCTCTTTGCGCCTAAAAAAAACTGTTGTAAAATTAGCATTCACAAAACAAATATAATATATAAACGAATGATGGTGTATTGGATTACCCAAAACGCTAGCGCGCGTGTAAGGATTTACACGCATTTTGTTGTCCTAGAACCAATTTATAATTTCCATTTGAATAGGAAATAGATATATATTAGTATCTGAATAATGAAGAAGTTCTTAGGAGAGTTAAGATGATAGAGAAAACAGTCAAAGTTAAATTCAGCGGGAGCGACGGATACTTTATTGAAATCGGCCCGGGAATGTTAAATAAAATCGCAGAAAGAGTTTACGATGTTTCAAAAAAACCATTGGCTTTTGTAGTCACAGATAAAAAGGTTGCCCCGCTTCATCTGAATAATTTGGTAAAACGACTTGAAGCCGCTCGAATAAAAACCGAAACCGAAATAATCGCGGCAGGAGAAAAACACAAGAACCTTAACACATATTTAAAGGTAGTGTCGCGTTTCGCGCAGACGAGCGGGACTGCGGACACTGTGGTGGTTGCGCTAGGGGGAGGCGTGGTGGGAGATATCGCAGGATTCGCGGCAGCTACCTACCGGCGCGGGACCCCTGTCATCCAATGCCCAACTACTCTTCTTGCATGCGTTGACTCAAGCGTAGGCGGAAAAACAGGAGTTGACTTGCCTTTCGGGAAAAACCTTGTGGGAGCTTTTCATCAGCCGCGCGCGGTGCTGGTCGACACTGACACCCTTTCCACCCTACCGGCGCGGGAGTTCAGAACGGGAACGGCAGAGGTGATCAAATACGGCTTCATTATGGACGAGCCGTTCGTGAAATTCATGGAAAAGAACATAGAGGAATTTAATTCCGGAGACGAAGCTCTTCTTTCGCGAGCGATAGAATGCTGCTGCCGTCTAAAAGCCAAGGTGGTCGGCAAAGACGAACGAGACACAAAAGATATCAGGGCAATCCTTAATTTTGGGCACACTTTCGCTCATGCGCTGGAAGCGGTTTGCGGATACAAAGATTACAATCATGGCGAAGCGGTGGCGGTCGGAATGGCCTGCGCCTCCGATCTGTCGGCTCGAATCGGCATGATCTCACAGGAAGACGCCGCGCGCGTCGAACGCCTTATATCGGCCGCTAAACTTCCAGTGACGATTGAAAACGCCCAGCCGCGACATCTGCTGGATTACATGTTCAGAGACAAAAAATGCCGCGGCGGAAAACTCAGGCTGGTTCTCCTAGAAAGCATAGGCCGCGCGGTCGTGGCGGACGACGTGGACGAGAAAGACATTCTGAGCGTGCTTCGATCCAGAATGGCGCGGTCGTAGCGGCTCGCGAAACAGGAGGATGCGCTTTGGCGACAAGAACCGTCTTTATCGCAGGCGGCGGATACGCCGGCGCCGGCATAGCAGCAAAGCTTGCCGCTCTCGACGCCCGACGCTCTTTCAACGCAGTCATATTGGACCCTTCGGAATTCCACGTGGTTAAAACCCGACTTCACCAAATCGCCGTCGAACCTGAACGAGACATGCTGATCAGAATTCCGATAAGAACTCTCGCTGATTTTGCGCGCGCCGATTTCATCAATGCCGCTGTGGAGGAAGTGGATTTCAATAACAGAAGAATCTTTGCGAATGGGTCAGGTTATGATTGGGACCGACTTGTCTTGGCGACAGGCGCGGAGCCGAATTACTTCGCTATTCCCGGCGCGGCTGAAAACTCTGAAAACATCTTAAGCTATGAAGCGGCTAGGAGATGCGGATTGAGAATCAAGTCTTTGGGAATGAACAAGCGTGCCGCATCTATGAAACGAGTCGCTGTTTGCGGCGCGGGGCTTCTAGGAGTCGAATTCGCGGCGCAACTCAGACAGCGTTACGGGCCAAAGAAATGCGATATCGCGATAATAGAAAAACAGGACAGGATTATCGCCGCTTCACAATGCGGAGACGCCCAGCGGGATTATATTTCAGCATTTTTCAAACGAGAAAATATTAAAGCGCTGACCGGAACGACAATTTCAAAACTGTCTCCGGGTCGCGTATGGCTTGAGGAAGGGAAACACATAGACTGCGATCTTACAGTGTGGTGCGGCGGCATTAAACGAACCGGCATAGGAACGACGGCATCCGGCGGCATCGCCGTCGATCCGACTCTCATTTGCCGCGAACATGAAAATGTGTTCGGGGCCGGGGATTCCGCGCTGGTTTCAAGTCCCCTGCCGAACGCCAACTCTCTGACCGCTCAAAGGGCTATATACCACGCTGATATCGCCGCGAAAAACATCATCCGGTCCGCAACCGGGCTTCGCGCCCGCGCCGCCAGATACAAACCTAAGGGAGAACTCATTTCTTTGGGCGATTTCGACGCTGTCGGAGTCGTTTCTGGAGTCGCGTTTTACGGTCCGGCCTGCGCCGCGGCGAAAAAAGCCAATGATCTGAAATATCTATCCACGCTTTTCGGAACCGCGATGAATACCCGAATCCTAATGAAGGATTTGGTTTCAAAATAACGCTCAAATTGTTACCGTTCGGGCGATTGAACTGTTTGACGAGCGCGACCGTGTCTCACCAACATCAACAGACAATTGAATTGGGATTCACAGAACGTCCATAAACGAGGGATTTGTATTTGCTCAGCTTAATAATGATAGCTTGAAGAAAAAACAGAATCACAGAACGCCGCTTTTCTCTAGCAGGGGGATGTCGTTCAGAATGTCGTCCGTTTTTCCTTCAGCCGCTACGGAGCCGCCGCTCAAGAGAACGACTCTATCGCAAAGCTGCGCCAGCATATCGAGGTCATGGGAGGCGATTATCTGCGTGCGGCCCAACGACCGCAAAAGGTTGATGATTTTTTTTCTGGCTTTAGGGTCTAATCCGGCCGTCGGCTCGTCAAACACGAGGACTCTGGCGTCCATCGCGGTTACGGTAGCAATGGACACAAGTTTTTTCTGTCCGAAACTTAGATGAAACACGTTTTTCTTCAATATCGATTCGTCGAGGCCGACTTCTGACACGCTGTGGCGCACTCTTTCGATGACTTCCTTTTCGGAGAGGCCCAGTTGTCTGGCTCCGAACGCGACATCGTCGAAAACTGTCGGGCAGAAAAGCTGGTCGTCGGGATTCTGAAAAATCAGGCCGACCCGCTGGCGAACCTGACGAATGGATTTTTTCGTCACCGGGGTTCCGAATACTCGAACGTCTCCGCCGATGATTATTCCGTTAAGGTGAAGAATCAAAGTGGATTTGCCCGCTCCGTTGTGGCCGAGGAGGCCGACGGTTTCGTTTTCGGCGACTTTGAGGGAAACTCCCTGTAAAGCCTGTGTGCCGTCGGGGTATTTGTAATCAAGATTCGATATTTCAATCGCGGAATAATGGCTCATGTGAGAAACAACCTCGCGGATATTATCACAGAAAAAAAGAAAACTGACACGGCGAAATCGAACGCGCGCGGAGCGGGAAGTTCCGCCATCGGCAGGCTGCCATCGTATCCACGCGAAAGCATGGCGGCGTAGACGCGCTCCGAGCGTTCGAAACTGCGCAACAAGAGAGAGCCTATCATATTTCCGACAACGCCGGACTGCCAAATCCAGCGTCCGCGCCAGCCCCGCGAATCCCTCGCCCTCTTCATCCTAGACGCCTCATCCAAAAGAACGAACATATATCTGTAAGAGAACGCCGCAAGGCTTACGAGGATGGCTGGAACCTTAAACCATCTCAATCCCGCAAGCATCTCGTGAAAAGGAGTCGATAGAGAAAGAGCCGTCAAGGCGAAAACGCCAAGGGCGCCTTTTAGCGCGGCATTGGCGAATGCTTCGATGCCTCTATCGGTAACAAGAAGAGCGCCGCCGAAAAAGGGTCGCGCCGACTCTCCGGCCTCGCGCGCGGCAAAAGGAGCAGACGCCGCTATAAACAACACGAACGGCAAAATGACGATAATCCTTTTAAGAAAAACCGAGAGAGGCGCTCTCAGGGCGACCGACATGAGAGCTACCGCCGCAAAGTATGCGGCAAAAGCGAGCGGCGACGTTACGGGCGTGGAAACTCCTATGATGACAGTGGAAAAGAAAATGAATATTTTAGCTCTGGCGTTTAGAGAGCGGGGAACCGCATGCCGCTCCGATTGGATATGGCCTGAATGTGCGTCGTCCGTATGTCCGCTCAAGAAGAGAACCCTGTCATGCGGCGGATCCGCCGGACTTGTCGGATTTCATCAGCTTCGCCAACCCGAATCCCGCGAGAAAGACCGCGAGCGTCCCGGCCAATCCGGCCAGCGCCGTCGCAACGGCCGGATTCCCTACGCCGGGCATCTCATAGTCGGGAACAGGCGATTTAGTCCATGCGGCGTATTCTTCGGAAAGATGCAGAAAACCGACCTTTTCCGCCACCCATTCAAGCCCGTCGGGGAAAGACGAAGCGAAAGGCGATGCGAATATCGCTATAGCCAACGCGACCATAAGACCTATTGTGACAATTCCGTATTTTTCCATATTTTCATCCATTATGCTCAATGTAAGGCGGCTGTGAAAAATCGGCCCGCCTCCCGCAATTGGAAACCATATCTAAGCCCTTGCCTCAGACATCTGCTTATGAAGCATGTCTGGGCGAACGCCGGCCACCAATGAAACAACGGACACCGTGATCACAGCCTCGCCGACGCCTATCAGCGCGTGGACGCCTGCCATAGAAGGCAGCACAACCTTGAGCGGGGCGGTTCCGGATAGCGCGATCTCAAAAGCGCATACGGACGAAGCCAGCACTATCGACAACCACGAAGCGGCTCCCACGGCGAACGCGTATCCGTTTTTGCTTTTTCCGGACACGGCCAATATGCCCCTGAACATGTAATAACCGATTATTCCGCCGACGACGCCCATATTAAAGACATTCAGACCCAGCGCTGTCAGACCGCCGTCCGCGAAGCCTAAGCATTGTATGGAAAGAACGAGAAGCATGACGATGAAAGCGTTTAAAGGGCCTAGCATTACGGATGCGAGAACCGCGCCCATGAAATGCCCGCTCGTGCCTCCCAACACGGGAAAGTTTATCATCTGCGCCGCGAACACGAACGCCGCGGTGACTCCGAGAAGAGGAACCTGTTTCTCGCCGAGGTCTTTCCCGGCTTTTTTTAGAGCCACCGCCGCAACCGCGCCTGAAATCGCGAATGCGGCGACGCTCAGTTCGGTTGAAACGAATCCGTCAGGTATGTGCATGACTCCTCCGACAATCAAAGCTGATGCCATTATTATAGCAGTAATACGTATTTGACAATAGTGTTACGATAAAAAACTTCGGGCGGCGACGCAGGCCGCGTCGCAGGTTTGTTTCCGGGTTTGCATTGCCGGCGCGTTGTCGGCTAAAATCATACGAAATATATGGCTTTGCCACGGCATGGATTCGGAGGAGCCGACTTTTGCCTATAGACCCGTCTGTGATAGTGATACTAGCGCTGCTGGCAGTGTTGTTCATCCCTTTCGCGCCTTTCCGCCCGATTAAGAAAATCATCCTGTTTTTGTTCAACCGGTACATCCCGCTTCCAATCAAATTCGAGGACATAAGCGGCATCCCGATAATAGGGATGAAAATGAAAAACGTGCAGATAAAGCTTGGGGGCGGCGGCTCGCTTGAAGCGGACGAGATGCACATAAAAGTGCAGTTCTGGCGGATGCTTATGCTGCGGCGGCCTTCCCTGAACCCGATAGCGCTGCACAGGCCTCGGATTAAAATCAAGCAGATGCCGCAACAGGGCGAAGTGTGGTTCCTGTTTCCTTTGACCGCGATGAAATGGGTAGTAAGCAACTTCTTCATGCACCTTTGGGGATTGAACATCGTCAGGATATACAGAGGGTCGGTAACAATTGAGGGAGCGAACGGAAAGAAAACTTATATTGAGGACCTCAACGGAGAGTTCACATCGCACGGAAACAAGATGAAAGTGCGACGCATGTCATGCATGGTGGGGGCCGGAAGCTTGGACATTCACTATCCGCGCAAAGGCCCCATGAGCGAGGGCCGGGTTATCGTGCGGAACCTGCGGCTCGAAGACCTCTCCGCTCTTAAAGTTCCCAAGCACCTCCACGGCCCGATAAGCGTCGAAGCCGCGATGTTCGGCTCGATAAACGACATCGAACTGGTCGGCAACATCAGTTCTCCCGGCCTTTTCATGCGGGACGAAATGATACACGACTTCCATTCCCCGTTGAGATTCAAAGGGACAAGCCTGACGCTGGAAAAGATGCAGGGCCGCATCGGCGAGTACGCGCTGGAAGGAAGCCTAGTGACGGACGTCGTCACAGATATTTCGGAAATGATTCTGCGCGGCGGCGGAAGAGGAAAAGCCAGCCAGTCCATACTGAAGATGCTGGCGATGAAACCCTTCATTAAATCAGGCTGGCTCGACGCGGACATCCTCCTCGAAGGCGACCTGAATAAGTTCTATGAGTTCAACGGAGATATAAAACTTCATATCAAAGACGCTGTAATCGATTTCGCGGAAATAGGCGAAGGCTCGATGAAAGATTTTCCGCTTGCTCCCATACCGGAAGCGAAGCTCATGCTTGAGTTGAGAAAAGGAACACTGACATTTAAAGAATGCGCGGCAATATCCGGACAACTGAGGCTTTTTGCCGACGGGCGAATAGAAATGCGGCACGATCCCGTCGAAGACAAGGTCGCCCGGTCATTGTTCAACTTCCGTTTCAAGGTTGATTCGCCGAATCTCGCGGACCTAATCCGACAGTTGAACTACTCCGCGTTGGAGGTCTCCGGCTCGGCAAACGGAGAGTTCTCTCTGGACTGCGACTACGGAAATAACTACGTGATGGAAAACGAGGATAAAATCAAGATGACGGAAGCCGGAGATTATGTTTTCGAAGCCGACTCTCCGGTTTTCCACAAGCTTGAAGGCAAAGGACACGTCTCCGCGAAGAACGTCTCGATAAGCGGAATCCCGGCCGCGCTGACGAACAATAATGCAATAATGAGACGACTCAACATCGCCCGCGACTTTTCGTTCGACATTTTCGAGGGGGACATCGTTCTTGAGAAAGACCGGATAAAGGCGGAAAACGTGAGATGCGCGGGCGAATGGCTCGAAGTCGCCCTGTCCGGAAGTTCTGCTTTTTTCGGAGAAAAGCCAATGAGCGCAGACATCGATCTGTTCGTTGTCGGCGATAATTTGAGAAGCAAAACCCTTATAGGCCGGATACCGGGCGTCAAAACAATCGTTGATATGCTGAAAGCCGGAATCAAAGTGACAAAGAAGGGAGACGGCAAGCCGGAGTTCAAGATGAAATCGCCGCTTCGCGCGCCCTCTCCCCCATCCTGCCTGCTTCCTCCGGGAGCTTCAACTCCATCAGATTAACCGCGTTTTAACCCTAAAAAACAATACTATACGAAAAATCAAATTAAAGTTCCCATTAACTATTTGGGAGGATACATCATGCATAAAGGAAAAAGCTTTATGCATGGCACACTTGGTAGCGGGTTGAATCAACTAATAACATGTATAAAGGTTTTCGCCTTCGGCGATTGGGGAAAAACCCTTTTGAAAGGGTTCTTTCCCCAAACCCCTTTTTCAAAACTTTTCACATCTTTTTGTTTGGTAAATCTGAGAGTATTTCGGCGCTTTCGGCGAAATTTATGAAGACATATTTATTTGCGAATGAGTAGCTAAGAAGTTTTTCACATATCCTTAACAACCTTTGCCGAAGCCTATGACGGATTCAAGTCACAGCCTGTTCATCGTCATTGTTTCGGCAAAAAAAAATGCCCCCTTGTGGGGGGCGAATTAGGGGGAATGATGAGTGATCCCGAAGTGCGCGATCAACGCAATACGGGACGATAGCCTTTGTCAGTCCGAGGCGTTATTGCTCTGACGCGCCGATTGTGGCGGCAAATCAGAGTTTAAGGACTCGGTTCAGATTCTCGGTTTTGTTTCCAATTCTCCGTTTTTACGGCCTTAGTTAAGACCGAACGTTTTACGCATCACACTGTCTCAAGTTCTTCCGGAGAGAGCAAGACTTCCCGGGGCCGGCTGCCGTCGTAAGGGCCGACGACGTGGCGCTCTTCCATGACGTCCACTAGACGCGCGGCGCGGTTATAGCCGATTCTCAATCTGCGCTGTATCATGGATATTGAGCACTGGCCCGTGGTGACGACAATCTCGACGGCTTGGCGATAAAGGTTTTCGTCTTCAGTGTTGTGGCTGTCTCCGCCGCCGCCGGCGATGTCGGCCCCGCTTCCCACGCTGAATTTAATGGTGTCGTATATGGGAGGAGTCTGGGTTTTCCAGAGCGAGACCAACCTCTTTATTTCGTCGTCGGACACGAACGCGCCCTGAAGCCGCATCATCCTGTTGCTGTCGATCGGCTGGTAGAGCATGTCGCCGCATCCGAGAAGGGATTCCGCGCCTTTGCGGTCGAGCACGGTGCGGGAGTCTATCTGCGAAGCCACCGCGAACGATATCCTCGAGGGTATGTTGTTTTTGATAGTGCCTGTGATTACTTTCGTGTCCGGCCTTTGGGTGGCGAGTATTACGTGTATGCCGGTTGCGCGGGCGAGCTGGGTGATGCGGCAGATATAGTTCTCCACGTTCATGTTGGGAGAAGACACCATCATGAGGTCGGCCAGTTCGTCGATAATCACCACCATGCGGAACATTCTTTCAGCGGGGTCTTCGACGTATTTGTTGTAGCCCGCGATGTCGCGCACTCCCGCCTCTGCGAAGACTTTGTAGCGGCGGTCCATTTCCTCGCACACCCAGCGTAAGGCGGCGGCAGCGAGCGCGGCTTCTTTTATGACCGGGGTGAGCAGGTGCGGGATTCCCTCGTAGGGAGTCAGTTCCACGCGCTTCATGTCTATCATTATCAAGCGCAGGTCCGTGGGAAATTCGCGCGCGATCATGCTGCTGATAATCCCGTTTATGCACACGCTTTTTCCGGAGTTGGTGGAGCCGGCGACAAGCAGGTGCGGCATCTTCATCAGGTTCGTGAATATGGGTTTGCCCGCTATGTCTTCGCCGAGCACGAAGGAGAGCGGTTTTTTGAACGCCCTGAATTCCGGGTCGAGGAATATTTTTCTAAAGGGAACCATAGCGCGCTCTTTGTTGGGCACTTCGATTCCTACGGCGGATTTGCCGGGTATGGGAGCTTCTATCCTTATCGTCTTCGAGTCTGTGGCAAGCGAGAGCGCGATGTCCGTTTCGAGCGTCACGATACGGGACACTTTCGTGCCCGGCTCAAGCTCGATCTCGAATCTGGTGAAAGCGGCTCCTTTCACGACGTTGACGATGCGCGCCGGAACCTGAAAGTTCTTCAGCGTGGCTTCAAGCTTGTCGCGCATTGTGTTGTCCATCGCCGCTTCTGAGACTATCGGTTTAGCGTCCAGCCACTCCTCCGGATCAGGCAAGCGCCATATCACGGTCTCCTCTTTGCCTTCGGCGTCCACCATGACGGCGGTAGTCTGTTTGGCTGCGGGAGCCGGGGGCGGAGACTGCTTGATTTCTTCGACGGCTCGCACAGGTTCCTTTTTGACGGGTTCGGGCGCTTTTTCTTCCTTCGCGCTTTCTCTCTTTTTTCTTTCTTTGACTTGAGAGCGCTGTTCGTCAAGTTCGTCGGAGCTGTCGTCGTCTTCCATAAAGGAGCGAGGAGAACCCGCGCGCGCGGCTTCCTCCTCCATTAGTTTCTTGGCCATAGCTTCAGCCTGTTTATCCTTCCGAAGCTTTTCTTCTTCTGCGGCGGCGCGGCGTTTTTCTGCCGCAGCCGCTATGCGCGCGCCGATGAAACCCGCCGCCGCTTTCGCGACAGACGCTATCGCTCTTCCGACAACCGCCGCTTTAGGCTGCAACGCGCGCCCGACTTTCAGGTAAGAAATATTCAGTGCGAATTTTCCAAATAGAAGCGTTACCGCGAAAACGATTAAGAACGCGCCCGACACCGAAAGGGCGGAAGAGAGCGCGGACATCAGAGGGCCGGAAACGACGCCGCCGCCTGCCGAGTATTCGCCGGGCAGTTCGGATATCCAGCCTGCGCCCGCCGCTTTCGCCCAGTTGAGCCACAGTCCGACCATCAGTCCTCCGGCGAGGATTTTCACGGACACGCGGGGTATCGCGGGATGCTTCCATATCAGCCAGACCCCGAACAAGCCGAGAAGAACCGGAACCATAACGGCGGTGTAACCGAGCGCGGCGAATAGAACGGATTTCACCGCGTAAAGAGTATCGACGTCGAAACCCACGAAAAAGGACACGGCCGACAGCAGCGCCACTGTTACGACTAGTATGCCGAGGACTTCGTTGATAACGCGCTCTTCTTTCTGCGCGGTATCGCCGCCGCGTTTTCTTTTAGTTCTTTTTTCTTTTTCTTTCACAGGTTTCACCGCCTTGTCTTACAATCGCGCGCCCGCCGAAAACTCGCTTCTTCTCGGCGGGCAGAAAAAATCAAGCGCCCAGTTCGACCGCGCGCTCCTTCGCTTTCTCGACAGCGTCGATGACGACGCCTCTGAAGCCGGCTCGTTCGAGAGCGGCTGTGGCCGCCACGGTCGTTCCGCCGGGAGAGGAAACGCTCGCGCGCAGTTGCAGAGTGTTTGCGCCGGGTCGCTCTGCCATTGCCGCCGCGCCAGACACGGTGAGGACGGCCAGTTTTTCGGACACCGCGCGGTCCAGCCCCATCTTCACTCCCGCGTCAGCGAGCGCCTCGATGAACATGAACACATAAGCCGGCCCCGACCCGCTGAGCGCGGTCACAGCGTCAAGTTTCGATTCGGCAACCTTGACGGCTCCGCCGAGAGCCTCGAACACGCCGAACACGAAATCGTTCACTTCGGGCGGAGCCGACGGATCGAGGGCGACGCCCGAAACGCCCCGCCGTATTAGGCAGGCGACGTTGGGCATTGCGCGCGCGACGCTGACATCCGAACCGAGAGCCTCGCTTATCTTCGCCGCGCGCACTCCGGCCATGACGCTGACCACAGCGGGCTTGCGCGTTTTCCAGCCCGCTTTGATTTCGCCGGCCACCGCGCCGAACTGGTCGGGTTTGACGCAGATGAAGACCGCGTCCGAGCGCTCTACAGCCTCTCGCGCGGTCCCCGCCGCTTTCACTTTAAGCCGTTCTGACAGATCCTCCATACGCGCCGCGTCGGCGTCGAACACAGAAATCGAGTCCGCGCCGAGCAGCCCAGAGCCAATTATTCCCTCGATGAGCGCGCCGCCCATCTTGCCGGCTCCCACGAAGCCGACAGTTCCCTTAAAAGCCATAATCGCACATCCTTTTCAGCCCGCGGCCGAGTCCGGAATCACAGGTCTCCAAAGTCGAGCTTGTTCTGGGCCGCGCCTTTGTTCTGTATGTCCTCCAGATGGGTCACTTCGACGCCATACGGAGTGAACAGAAAAATGTCGTTTCCGATTTTCTTGTAATCGCCGTTGAGCGCGTACGTGGTTCCGCTAAGGAAGTACACGATCTCCCTCGCCATGTCTTTCTCGATCTGGCCGAGGTTCATGACTACGACGCGGCCTTCTTTAAGCAGGTCGGCTGATTCGCGGGCGTCTTCGATGGTCCTCGGTTTCTTAATGTTGATCATTGCCTGATTGAGTTCAGGAGTGATCGGGACGACCTTGCGTCCGGTCTGAACGCGCGCTTGCGTTATCGGGCCGCGTTCGACGTCTTCTTCCTCGTTTTCGAAAGAAAGGAAGTTCTTCACCACTTTGTAAACCTTGTTGTTCTGCAATGAGTCCAGCACTATTATCCCCTCCTTTGGGAGATTGCGGCGTTTGCGGCCGCTCGTTTGTTTTTCAAGTTTCGTTCGATTTTGCGGCGCGCCGACCGCTTCAGAAAAGCCTCGTTAGCGCTATGCCCTCCTTTCAAAAATCGCGCGGCCTATCCGCGCCATTGTCGATCCTTCTTCTATCGCGATTTCATAATCGTCCGACATGCCCATGGACAGGATGTCGAAACACCGCCTGCCCGCGCGCAACTTGTCGAATAATATTCTCGTCTCCTCGAACGCGCGCCGTATCTCGCCCTCGTCGTCCGTAAGAGGGCCGATTGTCATCAACCCTCTGAGAGAAAGCCCTTCGAGCGTCGCGACCTCGTCCGCCGCTTTTTCAATCTCCTCCGGCGCGAAACCGTGTTTCGAACTTTCGCCCGAACTGTTCACCTGAATCAGAGCCGGCATTGTTTTTCCAAGTTTCAGAGACTCCTCAGACACCCGTTCTGCGATTCTTAGCGAATCGACGGAGTCGATAGCGTCGAACAGGCTTGCGGCAACCGACGCTTTGTTTCGTTGCAGGTGGCCTATCATCCTGTATGAAAACCCGCCCGGAAGAGCCGGTCTTTTTCTTTCCGCCTCCTGAACCCTGTTTTCGCCGATCTGCGTTTCGCCCGCCGCCAACACCGATTGAATCTCTTCAACGGTCCGATTTTTCGACACCACGACGAGAACTATATCTGCGGGGTTTCTGCCCGAGCGCCGGGCGGCGTCCGCCATGCGCCCTCGCGCCTCCGCAATGTTTTCTCTTATGCTTTTTTCAATCATGCCGTCGCTCATATATCTTCTTTTTCCCTTGAAGCGCGCATTGCCTTCTCGAACTCCGCCCGGAGTTTTTTTCTGTCCGCGCCGTGCGAGAGAATTTTCCAAGGAAATTTCTCTTGCGAGCCGCGTTCAGTGAAGACCGCTTCGGCGGCTCCCGGAGCGTATTTGTCGATCAGCGCCATCCATCGCGTTCCGCCTCCAGCACGTTGGTTTTCCGCGGCCTCCAGCAGCGCGCCGCCAAGCCTTCTGTCGCCCCGCGCGAGAATCGCTTGCTCAACCGATCCTTTCAAACTTTCGACTTTCAGGCCTACCCGTTTTGTTTCCGTCACGGCCTTTCGAAGAACATCCCTCTTTCTTTTCAGTTCGGACATCTCCGGCATAGCCGCCCACTGCATCGGAGTGAAGGGCTTCGGTATCATGGGCGTGGCGCTGATCGAGATTGAGCAGTTCGACCTCCGTCCCGCGTCCGCCGCCGTTTTCGCTATCGCCTTGATGTCCACGTCCGTCTCTCCGGGAACTCCGATCAGGTAGTACAACCGGAGTTTTTTCAGTCCCGGCAGAGGATTGCTCCGGATGAACTCCTCGAAATCGCCGCTTACGTCTTTTCCTATGACGCGGGCAAGTTTCTTTGTGGCGACTTCGGGCGCCACGGAAATCGATTCGAGGTCGAGAACGCCTGCCATTCGCGACAGCAGCCCGAGTGTTTCCGAGTCCAGCCTGACGGAAGAGAATGAAACTCTCGCGCCCGCCGCCGCAGCCATCTCGCAGACTTCCGGAGCGCCCGGAGCCTTTGTGAAAGCGGTTCCTATCAACCCGATTCTCGAACAGCGCTGCAGTCCGAGAGCGGCAGTTTCGACCAGCCTTGCCGCCGGTCTGTGAGGGCCGGACGTGTGCGCAGCCAGACAGAATCTGCAGCGGTACGGACACCCTCGCGCCGTCTCCAGAAGAAACATCCCCGGAAAAACGGAGCGCCGCGAGACCACCGTCGAATGGGCCGCGTGATATCCTCTGTCCGCGCGAAGCGCCTCGACTATTTCCGGCGCGCCGGTAGCCGCCGCCTCAATTGCTTCGAGCTTCCCGTCGCCTCCGAAGATGTGCGCGTAATCGGCGGGCAGATAAACTCCGGGCAGCCCCCGCAGCCTTTCCCTGCCTTCGAGCGAATAGTTGCGGCTCGCGCGCGCCCGCTTCAATGACAACAGAGCGTCCATCAGCGCGCCGACCGCAGGCTCGGCCTCGCCGATTACGACCGCGTCGACGAAGTCCGCCACAGGCTCCGGGTTGGCGGATGCGGCCATGCCGCCCGCCAACACCAGCGGGCCTCGCGAACGCCTCGACGCCGCAGGCTCCACTCCGCCCTGCGACAGCATCAGAGGGATTTCCGCGAAACCGCTCTCGTAAGGCAGCGAAAAGGCGACCACATCGTAATCCGACAGAGGACGTCCCGTTTCTACCGCCGTCAGCCTCTCGCCCTTCTTAAGTTGCCGGTCCGATTTAAAGAACCGGTCGCAACGAACCTCCTGATTAAGATTGAAAAGATGCTGCGCCCAAAGAAAGCCCAGACAGGCTGTTCCCGCCGAGCGGTCGCCGGGAAATCCTATGGCGATCCGCAAAGCGTATCCCTGCCAGTCCGATCCTTTTTTCGGGTCGTGCGTCCATATTTCATCCATCTTTCTTCATTCGCATCTTTCGTCTTTCTATTTATTTCTCAGGAAAGGAGGCAAATCCAAATCCGTTTCCTTTTCCACGCGCTTGGTTTCCGGGGCGGGCGGAGGGGAAGCCGGGCGGTCTAGTGGCAGTTCGCCGGGGGACTGCTGCCGCGCAGGCTGAGGCGTTTGCGCAGGAGATTTCGGGGCCGGAGGCTGCTGCTGTTGCCGAGCGGCAAACGGTTCTCCGGAGTCCGCGGCTGAAACCGGTTTCGCTTCCGATTGAGCGCATTCCATTTTTTGCGCGCCCTGAGTGAAGCCGGTTGCCACAACGGTCACCCTCAACTCTTCCCTTGCCCTGTCGTCGATCACCGCGCCGAAGATGATGTTGGCGTCGTCGGCGGCGGCGGTCCTCACGATTTCGGCGGCGGTGTTGATCTCGCCGATGTTCATGTCCGAGCCGCCCGTGATATTGATGATTATTCCTTTTGCGCCTTCAATGGAGTACTCCAGAAGCGGGCTTGAGATAGCCTCTTCCGCGGCGCGGCGCGCGCGGTCGTCTCCGCTGTTTCTGCCGATTCCCACGAAAGCGGAGCCGGCGTCCGACATAATCGCTCGAACGTCCGCGAAATCCAGATTGATGGTTCCCGGCACGGTGATAAGGTCCGAGATGCCCTGAACGCCGCAACGCAGAGCGTCGTCCGCCTTGGCGAAAGCCTCCGTCATCGAAGTGTCTTCCTTGATGATTTTCAGCAGGCGGTCGTTCTGTATGACCAGCAGAGTGTCGACGAATTCCGACAGACGCTCGATGCCCATCTCTGCGGACTTCATGCGTCTGCGGCCTTCGAACGCGAACGGCTTTGTCACAACTCCGACGGTGAGCGCTTTGAGGCTGCGGGCGACCTGAGCGACTACGGGAGCGGCCCCGGTTCCGGTTCCGCCCCCCATACCGGCGGTGACGAAAACCATGTCCGCGCCTTCGAGCATGTTTTCGATTTCGGACGCGCTCTGCTCGGCTGACTTGCGCCCGATTTCGGGGTCCGCCCCGGCTCCAAGCCCGCGGGTAAGTTTGCCGCCGAGTTGCAATTTCTGTTGCGCTCGGCTCCTGTCGAGAGCCTGAATATCAGTGTTCACCGCGATGAAATCGACGCCGGGCACGCTCATCTGAATCATCCTGTTGACGGCGTTGCAGCCGCCTCCGCCCACGCCGATAACCTTGATGGCCGCTTGTTTCTCTATCATCGGATCAAAATTCATATCGTTCCCCCCATTGATTCCTTTTTTATTTATTGAACAGGCCGCGGAAAAATCCCGCGACGGATCTTATTAGAGCCGAAGAAGTTGCGGTTTCGGAGCGGCGCGCGCCTGAGATTGAGCGCAGCCGCGCCGCGTGCGCGAGCAAACCGAGCGCGGCGGCGTATCCCGGCTCCGACACAAGATCGGAGTGGGGGCCTGAGTATCTGGGTTTTCCCACCCGGGCGTTCATTCCGATCGCCTGTTCGGCCACTTCCCTCATTCCTTCGAGCAGCGCGCCGTTCCCCGTTAGCACCACGCCTGCCGGGACAACCGATATCGGCATGTCCGTTTCCAACTCGTGCCTAATCATCTTCATCATATCCATAGCGCGCGCGTGGATGATCTGGCACAACATTCCGCGCGTCACCTGCTGTTCCTTTTCACCGCTCACGTGTTCAATTCTTACCGGTTCGCTGCCGACGCGATCGTCCACATAAGCGATGCCGCTCTCTATCTTGAGACGCTCGCCCTCCCGCGTGGACGCGCCGAGCACAATCCCTATATCGTTGTCGAAGTTCCAGCCTCCGACGGGGAACACTTTCACTTTTCGCAGGACGCCGCTTTTGAAAACAGCGATGCCGCTCGTGCCCGCCCCGATGTCCACGATTACCGTTCCTATTTCCTTTTCGTCTTCGTTAAGCACGGCCTCGCCGGAAGCGAACGGAGTCGGAGCCAAAGCGTCGATCCCGATCTCCAGCTTCATCAGGCAGCGCATTAGGTTCTGAGTCATGGCTGTCGAGCCTGTAACGATCTGCACGTCTGCGCCCAGCCGGGAGCCTGACATTCCGCGCGGGTCCTTTATGCCGGAATGGTTGTCCACCGTGTAGTCCATCTCGATAGTGCAGATGACTTGTTTGTCCGGAGGGAGAAGAATCGTTTTAGCAGCCTCGGCGGCGCGTCGCATGTCGTCGGCGCTCACGCCTCTTTCAGGGTCGGCCACCGCGACGCCTCCGTGCTGCTCGCTCGAAGCCAGACTGTTGCCTGAGACTCCGACGACGGCGGATTCAATAATGCGTCCGGCCATTTTTTCGGCGGCGTCCACCGCCAGATGCATGGCCTCGGACGCTTTGTCGAGACTTACGATAACGCCTTTTTTCACGCCTTCCGTTGCGGCGGAACCGAATCCGACGATCTCGAACCCTCCGCCGTCCTTCAACTCGGCGATGAGGGCCACTGTCTTGGACGTGCCAACGTCCAGAGCCGATATTATGTTTTTGTTATCCTTGCTCACCATGCCTCCCGCCCCCGGACCGACGACGGCCTCCACACTAGATTTCTGAATATCGACAGAATCAGAACCGCAGAGGCGATAGCGCCCAGCGGCGCGCCGGTCATTCTTTCCACCGCCACAGAGCCACAGCAAAAGATTCCTTTGCGCAAAAGACCGGACACGATTTTTCTTTCCTTGTCCGCGAGGGCGGCCGCAAGCTCGTCCACTACCGCCAGAAACGCTATGAGCGCGATAAGGCCTTCGGCGTTCGCAAGCCCGAATCCGAACTTGGCTCCCACGAGCCAGCCGACAGTTATCCCCGCAATCGTCTCAATCATTTTCAGTTTCCCGTTTCGGAGCCTTTTCTTGTCTCCGCTTCGCCGACTTATGCGCCGGGATTGTCAGTTGCCCGACCGTCTCGACATTCACTTTTAGTTTTTCCGACGACATCAGATCGACCACGCCGCCCATCATGGTGATTGCGGGTTTCAAAACATCCGGGTCGCCCGCCGCGTCCACCACGTATGGCGGAGCGGTGTGCGCGTCGTTTATCCTTATCGTCGGCCCGACGCACCTGATCACGCTGTTCGCCACCATCCGGTGTCCGTTTATCGAGACCGCCGTGGCCCCGGCCGCGAAAAGTTCATTGCGCAACAGCAACAAATCCCTCTCGTGAACGATTAGCCTGTCCATCGGCGCGGCCGCGTCGGCGATTCCGTCCTCCACAGTCACTCTTATACCCGGCCCGGTCGCCGGCGAATGTCCGTCGTATCTTTCGAGTTCGCTCTCGCTTTCAATGGCGGCCCCCGCCAATCCTAGTTCGACATCGGGCCATTTGCCCGAAGACATCGCCCCGAGGCACAACCCCGCGAACACAGCCATCAATGTCATTAACGCTCTTCTTAGAATCAAACCGCGTCCCCTTATTCGGCTTTCACATACGTCGGAACCGCAAGCTCCGACAAGTTCAGTCCGGCAAACTTCAGTTTTCTTTCATTCAGTTCTTTGGCGATCACCGGGATCAGCAATATTTTCTTCTCGATGTCATCATCCGGTTTGTCCCCGAGCATCACGTACGAGCCGTCGTTCAGGAAAAGTTTTATCCCGCCGAAATTAAACACCAGCTTGGAGTATTTTCCATGCAGCGCCCGTTCTAGCGAACCGCAAATACTCGCAAATGAATCATGGAAAGGAAACTCCAGAACTTCGCCTACATTGGCGTGCTGCACTCCGTCGCTGACCACATGGAATATTTTCGGGTCGGCGATGCCTTTGGGCTTCTCCAGCACAAACCTCTCCGCGTCTATCAGATACACGTTTTCTCCAAGCGAGTCCGACACATAAGCGAACGGCTCTCGTTCATAAATCTTGATGTGAACGCGGGAAGGCAGTTCTCTTCGCACTTCCGCCTCTTTCACAAGCGGCTGTTTGTCTTTAATGCGGCCCCTTATCTCGCCGACTGGAAGAGTCACAAGATTCTCGCCGATCTCGATTTCCGACCTTTTGTACACTTCCTCCGCGCTCGTTCTCTTGACGCCGGACACTTCGATAATCTTTACTTTGAAAGGCTCGCTGTTTATCGCGAACAGGCTGGAAAAAAGCAGAACGAACGCTATCAGAAGCGTCCTCCTCCTTCTTGTTTTCACGCGCCTGATTCTCTCTCGTTTGAGAGTCGATTGAACTTTCGGATCAGGTTGGACCGTCATTTCGATCTCCTCCTTCACGCCTTCAAGCGAGCTGAAATATGCTCTGCCATCTTGGCGGCGGCTCCTTCTTTGTACATCGCGCGCGACTTGCGCGACATTCCTTCAAGCTTGCCGGGGTCGCTCTTCAATCCCTCGACGATAGCGTGGAGCAAGTTGCCGTCAAGCTCGGAGTCCAGCGCCATCAAAGCCGCTCCGGCTTCCGCCGCGCGACGCGCGTTCTTCTCCTGATGATTGCCGGTGGCGAACGGATAAGGCACGAGCAGAGCCGGAACGCCGAGCGAAGTCAGTTCCGCGATGCTGGTCGCCCCGGCTCGGCAAATCGTCAGGTCCGCCGCCTCGTACGCCAGATTCATTTCTTCGAGATAGTCGCGCGCCTCGACCCGGAGCGCGGCCCCTTCTCCGAGCGCCTCCGCAAATTCGCGGCGCGTCTCTTCGTAATTCCCGCGCCCGGCCAGATGTATCGCCTGCATGTCTCTCTTGTCTCTGTTTATTCTGATCCACTCCCGCATCGCTTTATTTATTGATTTTGCGCCTTGGCTGCCGCCGAATGAAAACAGCGTCCATTTCTCCGAGTCCAGACCGAGAGCGGCGCGCGCCGCCGTCTTTCCTGTTTTTTCAACTCCCTCGAACCTGCTCGGATTCCCCACGAACAGCATGTCCGCTCTAGGGCAGCCTTCAGTCTCCTCGTAGCTGACAAACACCTTTTCAGAGAACCTCGCCGCCACCTTGTTCACCAGCCCCATGAGCGCGTTCTGTTCGTGAAGATAAACCGGAATGCCTCTCAACCGGGCCGCCGTCACAACCGGAAACGAGCCGAACCCGCCGAACCCCGCCACGACAGATGGCTTTATCTCCCCCAGAAGCCTCCATCCGTCCGCCACAGCCGCCAACAGCCTCGCCGGAAACAGCGCGGTTTCCAGAGAAAGCTTTTTCTGCGGCAGCTTCACCGTTCGCACGGACGCGAATCGCAGCCCGTTGGCCGCAACGGCTTTCTCTTCTCCTCCTCCGCCCCTTCCCGATATCGTCACTTCGACATCAGGTTCGGTTCGGCGGTAATGAAGCGCTAGGGCTACCGCCACGTACAGGTGGCCTCCGGTCCCCCCAACCGCTTCCACAAACCTTTTCATTTCGCCTCCCGGTCGTCGCCATCGAATGCATCGATATATTCAATAGTATCCCCACCGACGCGCACAGCATCATCAACGAGCTTCCTCCATAGCTGATAAACGGCAGCGTAAGCCCGGTCACGGGCATACAACCCAGCGCGACGGCGATATTCATAACAGCCTGAATCGATATCATGAACACAATCCCGAAAGCCATATAAGACGCCAAGGGATCCAAGCATCTCGACGCGATCTTGAATCCCCTGTACGTGAACGCCGCGAACAGGCACACGACAATGAACAGTGTCACTATCCCGAGTTGCTCTATAGTTATGCTGATGATAAAGTCCGTGTTGAACTGCGGCAGGAAGGACACTTGCCTGCTCTCCCCCAGACCGCGCCCGAAAAAGCCGCCGCTCGCTACCGCTATCAGAGACTGCAAAACCTGATATCCCGAATCGCTCGCGTTTTCATAAGGATTTAAAAAACCCAGTATGCGCTGTCTTCGGTATTCCTCGGTGAATATGAAGAAAACACAGAAAGCGACTCCCAAGATTCCCACCCCGCCCAGATGGAGCGGCTTCGCGCCCGCAATGAACAGCATCGCCGTCGCCACTACCGCTATCAGGATCGTCATTCCGAAATCAGGCTGCAACATCAGCAGAACCGCCGCTCCGCCCACAACCGCGTACACCATTCCCAACGTCCTAATATCCCCTATCTTGTCGTTAGTCTCGGACAGAATCACGGCGACGATTATTATCACCGCTACCTTCGCAAGCTCCCCGGCTTGAAACATGAACCCGCCAAGTTTGATCCATCTGCGCGCTCCGTTAATCTCCGCGCCCAAGCCGGGAATCATAACGAGAAGTAGAGCGAAAACCGCCGCCCCGGCTATCGGGATGGCAAGTTTTTTATAGGCGCGGTAGTCTATGCAGGCGGTGAATATCATCGCGCCCCACGCGACGACGACGCCGTAAAGCTCCCTGCTCAGATAGCTCATGCCCGCGCCCTGTTTGCCCAGAGTGAAAAGCCCAGACGCAGCCGTGACCATCACTATCCCGAAACAGGTGAGAAGCACGCTAATCACGAGAATCGGAAAATCAGGCGACCTGCTCAGGTTGCCAGTGTCGGCGGCGACCTGCGTCACCGGCGGCGGAACCCTCCGCCTGTTGTCATTGCGCAAGTCTGATCTCATTCCTAAAATCTTCTCCCCGCTCCTCGTAGTTTTTGTACATGTCGAAAGACGAAGACCCCGGAGACAGCAGGAGAGCGCCGCCCTCCGGCGTCATCTCAAGCCCAATCCTCGCCGCCGAAGCCATATCTGCCGCCCGCGCCACATCCGTGGCGCCGCGAGCTTCAAGCTCGTCTGCCACCCGCGCTAGCCCAGCTCCCATCACTATCACCTTCGCGCCCGCCGCCTCGATGTCCGCGTACAGGCCGCCATAGTCGAATCCCTTGTCGTCTCCGCACATAATCAATGTGACCGCTCGGCCCGCGAACATCTTCAAAGCCGCCCGTGTAGAGTCAGGATTCGTCGCCTTGCTGTCGTTTACGCACTCCACTCCGCGCGCGAATCCCACTGTTTCAATCCTGTGCTTCAGCCCTTCGAAATCCTTGAGGGCTTTTCGTATATTTTCCGCCGGAGCTCCCATCGCCCGCGCCGCCACGGCAGCCGCAATAGCGTTCCCCTCGTTGTGCGGCCCCCTGATTTTCATTTCGCCTGCGTCGCCGATAATTTCTTCCTCGCCGCCCATCCGCAGAACCATCAGCCCGCTTCTCAAAAACGCCCCCCGCTCAAGCTCCCTCTCGACGCTGTAGTTCAATATCCCGGCCCGCGTTCCCTTCGCCATCGCCGCCACAAGCATGTCGTCCGCGTTCAGAACAGCCGTCCCGCTCTCCGTCATTCGCGTCAGCAGTCTCGCTTTGACCGCCGCATACGCCGACATCGTCCCGTGCCTCTTAAGATGATCCGGCTGAACGTTCAGTTCTATCGCGACATCCGGCCTGAAGCTGAAACAACCCTCCAACTGGTAGGAACTGACCTCGATAACGAAAACCGTCTCCGGCCCGCTTCCCGCCGCCGCCTCAATGAACGCGTCGCCGATGTTCCCGGCCACTCTCGTGTCATCGAAGCAGTCCGACAGTATCCGGCCGGCTAGCGTCGCCGTCGTGGTTTTACCGTTCGTTCCCGTCACAGCCAGAATTCTTCCCTCGCAAAGCATGTAAGCTAGCTCGATCTCCGACATCCACGCTCCGGCCCGCGTTTTAAGCTCAATCAATCTTTCGTCGTCTGTCGGAATGCCCGGACTCAGAACCAGCGCGTCTGCGGCTACCCCTTCGGCCTCGGAAAGCGGAAGATACTTCGCCCCCGCCTCCTCAATTCTTGCAATGGCCTCCCTGTCGGCGGAAGACAGCTCGCCGCCTTTCAGGTCTGTCACTATCGTCTCCGCCCCGAACTTAGGCAAAGCCATCGCGCACGCAAGACCGGTCACGCCCGTTCCGACGACCATAACGCGAGCGCCCCGCGCCGCGTCTTTCCCCTTGCGCAGCCCCTTCAAGGCTTTGACTCCTAGAACATCCATATCGCTACCGCCGCGAACGCGCATGACACTATCCAGAACCTGACCACTATCTGCGGTTCGCTCCATCCGATTTTTTCAAAAGAATGATGCAGGGGCGCCATCGGCAGCAGCCTCTTGCCCGTCAGCCTGAACGTCCCGACCTGAAGAATCACCGAAAGCGCCTCCAGCACGAGAACCGCCCCCGCAACGACAAGGAACAACTCCAGCCTCGCCATCACAGCCACCGCCGCCACCGCTCCGCCTAGAAACAACGAGCCGGTGTCGCCCGCGAAAATCTTCGCCGGATGCGTGTTAAACCATAAAAACCCCGCCAGAACTCCGATAAGAGCCGCTATCGGAGGAAGCAGAGTCCTGTCCCCGTATTTGCTTATGAAAAACCCCAGCGCGGCCAGCACGACGGCGACGCAGCCAGACATCAGACCGTCCAGACCGTCGCTCAAATTCACGGCGTTTATCGTGCCGATGTAAACAACTATGACGAACGGAATAAACAGAACGCCCGCGTTCAAAGCTCCGAACCACTTCGGCGTCCAGATGGCCGTCGCGTTCGCGGCTCCGGGTCCCCAAACGTCCGCGTGCCAAATAACAAAAGCTCCCAGAAACGCTCCCAGAGCTATTTCAATAAGTATTTTGTATCGAGCCTTGAGGCCTTCCGTTTTCTTGCCTCTGAACTTGGCGAAATCGTCCACAAAGCCTATTGCAAAACTCGTCGCCGCTATTATGAACAGCGCCCGGATTTTTACGTCTGCCGCGTTCGACGCGACAGCCGTCGCAACCGTCCATGCCGCAAACATCGCCACGCCGCCCATCGTCAGCGTCCCGCTCTTCTTCAGGTGCGACTCAGGCCCGTCGGTTCTTATCACCTGCCGCATCTTCCACTTGGCGAGCACGACCATCCACAGCCGCGTAAACCCCAAGCACAGCGCGAATCCTAGACCGGCGGACGCCAGAAGACTCATTTTGACGCCTCCTCGATATATTTCACGACCCGCTCCATTCCCATTGCGCGCGAGCCTTTCACAAGAACGAGGTCCCCCGGCCCGAACAGTCCGGCCCCGGATTCCGCAAACTCTTCGAACGTCTCAAACGCCGCGACGCCGTCCTCTCGCATCCCGGCGGACAACGCCCCTTCCGCTATGGCTTTGGCTTCGGAGCCGACCGTCACGAGCGCGTCGGCGCTCTTAGCCGCGAAATCCCTTCCTATCCTGAAATGCTCTTTGCGGCTGAAATCGCCCAACTCTTTCATATCGCCCAACGCGGCCACCCTGCGCCCGCTCCACTCCACCGTCCCCAAAAGCTCCAATGTCATAGCCAGCGACGCCGGCGAGGAATTGTAAGTGTCGTCAATAAGCAACTTGCCGTCCGGCGTTCCCACCCGCCTCATGCGTCCGGCCTCTCCGATGTCCATCGACAGACCTTCCGCGACCGCGTCAAGCGGCTCCCCGAGTTCCATCGCCGCCGTCGCCACCGCAGCCGCGTTGATTATCGCCCCGCGGCCTGTCAGCGAAGATTCAATCTCCGCTCTGCCGAACGGAGTCTCAATCGTGAAACTCGATCCGTCCAGCCTCATCTTCGCGCCCGCCGCCCTGTAGTCGCCCTTCTCCATTCCGAAAGAAACTATCCGCGCCGACGTCTTCTTTGCGAGCCTGTCGAACCACTCGCTGTCCGCGTTCAACACGGCCGTCCCGCGCGCGGGAAGCCTCTCCAGAAGCTCCCCCTTCGCGTCGCATATAGCCTCCATCGATCCGAGGATCCCGATGTGAGACGCTTCAATATTTGTTATCAATCCAAGCTCCGGTTCAGCTATGTCCGCCAGCGCGGCTATTTGTCCCCTGCCCCTCATTCCGAATTCGAGAACCGCGATTTCGGTCGTCGAATCCATCCTCAACATCGTCAGCGGGACGCCCACCTCGTTGTTTTCATTTTTTTCCGTCTTTATTGTCTTTCTGCGGCTTAGAGCGTTAGCCAGCATGTTCTTCGTCGTCGTCTTGCCGCAGCTTCCCGTTATCGCCGCCACCTTCGCCGGAAGCGCGCTTCGGTATCCTCTCGCTATCGCCTGATACGCTTTCAGCGTGTCAGCGACTCTTATCACCGCGAAGCTTTCAGGAAGCCCGCCGGGAATCTCTTTTGACGTCAGGCATCCCGCCGCGCCTCTCGCCGCCGCCGAGGCGATGAACTCGTGGCCGTCGAACTTCTCCCCGACCAGCGGAACGAACACAGCCCCCGCGCAATCGCGCCTGCTGTCCGTCTCAACCGCGACGGCGATCCCCGACGCGCTTCCGCGCTCGAGCCGCCCGCCGCTCCATTCAATCAGCTTCGCAATCGGCGTCGACTCCACTGCCGGCCATCTCCCTCAAAATATTTCCCGCCACTTCCCTGTCGTCGAAATGAATCACTCTGTCTTTATATATCTGCTCCGTTTCGTGTCCCTTGCCCGCTATGACCACGACGTCTCCCGGAGCGGCGCAGGCGATCGCTCTCTTTATCGCGGCGAACCTGTCCTGCTCGACGTGATACCTGAACTGCCTCGAACGGTCCAGCTTTATCAGCGCCTGTTCTATTCCAAGCGTTATCTGATCGATTATCCTGTGAGGCTCCTCGGTGCGCGGGTTGTCGTTCGTCACCCAAACCACGTCCGCCAACTCCGCCGCGATGCCCCCCATCAAAGCCCGCTTCGTCTTGTCCCTGTCTCCGCCGCATCCGAACACCGCTATCAGCCTGCCCTTGCATATCTCGCGCGCGGATTTCAATATGTTTTCCAGACCGTGAGGAGTGTGCGCGTAGTCCACGTACACGCCGACCGGCCCGCCGGCGTCCACCCTCTCGAACCTGCCCGGCACGCCCTTGAAATTCGCCAGCGCCGCCTGTATGTCCTCCGGGGAGAATCCGGCCGTCAGCCCGTATGCCGCCATTGCCAGCGTGTTATACGCGTTAAAACCGCCCATCAGCTTCGTTCTCACTTCGAACGCGGCGGCAAACGGCGACTCTATCCGGTAGCTTATTCCGTCGTGAGCGTGCTTCGCGCCTATCGCGCGCACCTCGGCTTCCGGATCGTCAACAGCGTATCTGACGACTCTCAGCCCCGGCGTTTTTGCGACGCGCGCCGACATCGGGTCGTCGCTATTCAGCAAAGCAGGCCCGCCCTCCGCCAGATGCTCGGAGAACAGCAGCCTTTTAGCCTCGAAGTAGTCCTCTTCGTCCTTGTGAAAATCGAGGTGGTCTCTCGTGAGGTTGGTGAATATCGCCGAACTGAACTCGCAACCCGCGACCCGCGACAGTTTCAGGGCGTGAGACGAAACCTCCATCACCGCCCGCTCGACGCCCTTGTCCGCCATCATGGCCAGCAACGCCTGAAGGTCCATGGATTCGGGAGTGGTCCGCTTCACTTTCAGAGAAACGTCGGCCACCCTGTTCTCCACCGTGCCGATAAGCCCGCTGGCGATTCCCGCCTGCCGGTGAAGCGCGTCGATCAGATACGCCACGCTCGTTTTGCCGTTCGTCCCGGTCACCCCGGCGAGTTTGATTTTGCTAGACGGCAAACCGTAAAACGCGGCGGAAATCAGCGCCATCGCCAGCCTCGCGTCCGGAGTCTTTATCACCGCCACGTCCGGCGGAGCCTGCACGTCCCGCTCGACCACCAGCGCAGCGGCCCCTCGCGATATCGCCTCAGGCGCAAAATCGTGCCCGTCCACGCTGTAGCCCGGCACGCAGAAGAAAACGCATCCCGGAGAACACTCTCTCGAATCATACGCGGCGGATGTCACAATCGCGTCCGGGGAGCCTCCCGCAATCTGATGCTCCACTCCCGTCAAAAGACTTGATAATTTTTTCTCAATCATTCGGTATCTCCGTATCCGGCTGAAACCCGTACATTCCGCCCTCAATGTCCGCAGGCGGAACATTCATCCGCCACAACGCCTTTTTCATTATCTCGCCCGCCGCCGGAGCCGCGACTTGACTGCCGTAGTATCCCAGCCCCCTCTGCGGTCGCTCTATCGTCACCATAACCAGAATTTCTGGATTCTCCGCGGGCGCAAACCCGACGAATGACGACACGACGTCCCGCGTGTATCCTCTTCCGTCCGTCCTCGGCATAATCGCCGTCCCCGTCTTTCCGCCCACAGCGTATCCCGGAATCCTCGCAGCCTTTCCCGTCCCCTCTTCCACCGCCCCCACAAGCATCGTCCTCATCAACTTCGCCGTGTCTTCCTTTATCACGCGACGTATCGGCTTCGGCTCGAAAGAACTGACCACATTGCCTTCCGCGTCCACCACTTTCTCGATCACAGTCGGGTTCATCAGCATCCCGCCGTTGCACAACGCGCCCATCGCAACCGCCATCTGCAACTGCGTCACTCCTATCCCGTGGCCGAACGAGTTCGTCGCGATGGTCGAGTCTCTCACCTCGGACATCGGCGCCAGAAGCCCGTTCTGCTGATTGTTCAGCCCCAGACCTCTGAAAGCCTTGCCAAAATGGAATCTCAGAAAAGTTTCCCTCTGCATTTCCTTGCCCATCATCAGGCCGATTCTCGCCGTGCCGGAATTGTACGAATGAATCACGATGTCGTACGGGCTTAAATACGCGGGCAGTCCCACCCCGTGCGCCTCGCGGATGTTGTACCCTCCCACCCTCATGCCGTCCTCGCAGAGAATCTTCTTGGCGTACGGATCCACAATCCCTTTATCTATCGCCGCCGCCACCACAATCGGCTTCATGCAGCTTCCTATTTCGTAAATAACTCCTATGCTTCGGTTCCTGTAAGTCTCCTGCGGGCATTTTTTAAAATCATTCGGATCGCACACCGGGTAAGACGCCATTCCGAGGATGCGCCCCGTCTTCGGCTGAATCGCGATCGCGCTTCCGGCTTTAGCTCCGAACTTGTTAACAGCCTGCTCGAGCGCGTCGTACACAAAGTGCTGTACGGCAAGGTTAATCGTCAGGTGCACGTCTTCGCCGTTCTTCGCCGGTTTCAGTTCGCGCGTGGAGTCCGGCACGTTGATGCCGCCTAGTCCCCTCTCAAGAACCACATAGCCGTTCTCGCCTTTCAACTGCTTGTTGAATATGAACTCTACGCCTGTCAGCCCGTCGCTCTCTCCCAGAAGCCCGACCACCGGCATCGCAGTATGAGCGTGCGGATAATACCTCTTCGAATCCCTTGAAAAACCTATCCCTCTCAGGTTCAGCTCTTTCACCGCGTCCGCCGTTCTCTCAGACACGTGTCTGACCAGCCAAACGCTGTTCTTCTCCGGGTCCGATATCAGCTTTCTGACATCTTCGCCGCTCATTCCGAGAGGGCCGCTAAGTTTTTCAACGTATTCGTCGTGATTTGTTATTTCCGAAGGATGCGCATAGATGGACATGTACGGCACGTCAACGGCAAGCTTGTTGCCTTCGTTGTCCAGAATCATGCCGCGCCGCGCATGCAACGGAACTATCCGCTTCGACTGCACAAGCCTGCGCTCGCGCAGATCGTCGCCATGCCACAACTCGACATAAATCGCCCTCGCGACCATGAAAAAATGGGCCGCGACGAGCATGATAAGGACGTTGTGTATTCTTTTTCTGTTGGTCTGTGTTATAGGGGACCGGCCCATGCCTTCACCTTTTCATGAAGGCGGCGCCGGCTGCTAGAATATTCCCGCTCTGGCCCTTTGCGCTTCGCCTTCGGTTCTCAACGCCGTCTTCTGCTCGTCGTTCAGCTTCAAGTACAAAGCCTCCGCCGGCACACTCATCTCATATCCGGCGCTCGACAGCGTTTCTTGTATCCGCTTGTAGGATCTCAGACCATCGACCTGCGCTTCGAGTTTTCTAATCTCGACGTCTAACTTGTTATTTTTCATTTTGTATTCGTCAATTAGAATGTATTTTCGGTCGATGTCTATCTTAAGATGCAATGCATACACGCCCATGGCCGTCATTCCGAGAGCAATTATTATTGTGTAGAATGCTATCTTCTTGCTGTTCACCCATGTTCCGGCGTGATGCGCGCCCGGCCCCCTATTAATCACGTTCGCGCCCTGTTTGATTCGTTCGCTCTTCATTGCGGCTCCTTTGTGAGTTTCCGCACTATCCTCAACTTCGCCGACCTCGCCCGCCTGTTGCGAGCGATTTCTTCTTTCGCCGGGACTATCACTTTTTTATTAACCAACTCTATGTCGGCTGTCCCTTCGCCGCAAACGCAACTCTCTCTCTCCTCGTCGCAACGGCAACCCCTCGCCATCTTCCGCGTCAGTCGCTTCACAAGTCCGTCCTCGGCGCTCTGGTAAGTTATCACGCACAAAACTCCGCCCGGATTCATCAAGTCCACCGCCGCCCTGACTCCCTTTTCAACCGCTTCCAGTTCGCGGTTCGCCTCGGCTCTCAACGCCAGAAAAACAAGCGTGCTAGCGTCTCTTCCTCCGCGAGCCGGCGGCGCAGACTTCCTCGCCACCTCCGCCAGCCGCCCCGTCGTCTCTATCCTTCCGGAGCGCCTCGCGTCGCATATCCCTCTGGCTATCCTCCGAGCGTGTCTCTCTCCCCACCGATAAAAAATCTCCGTCAGTTCTTCCTCGGCGGCCTCGTTCACTATGTCCGCCGCCGTCGGTCCGGGTCCGTCAGCCCAGTATTTCATGTTCAACGGACCGTCCGAACTGAAAGAGAACCCACGCCTCGGATCCGCCAACTGTTCGGTCGAAAGCCCCAGATCCATCACCACTCCGTCCAGACCCGGCAGCCCTTCCTCTTCCCATAACTCCCGCATGTCCCGGAAATTCGCCCTGTATATCCTCGCTCTCCGGTCGCCGCCGATGTCCGCCTTGAGGCTTTCAACCGCTTCGGGGTCCGCGTCCAATCCCACAACCATCCCCGTCGCGAGCTTCTCTAAAATTTTTTTAGCGAAACCTCCTCTCTTTCCCGCCGTCGCGTCGCAGTACACTCCGTCCGGCTTCACAGACAGCGCTTCTATTGTTTCCTCCAGCAAAACGGACACATGTTCAGCTTTATCTTCCAAATCGCCTCGCGCCCGTTTCGCCGGCGTCAGATGCTTATCCCGCTTTCAGTGTATGTGGCGAATATCTGCTCTTCGCGCCCTCTGGTGTCCACAAGCTGCTCGTAGTTCTTCTTCGACCACAACTGGAACGTCGCCCCGTCTCCCACCATTATCACTTCGCCAGTCCCTATCCCAGCGTATGACCTCAACTGCTGAGGCAGCAACGCCCTTCCGCCTTGATCCAGCTCCACCTCGTGCGCGCTCCTGATAAGATGATTCCTCAACTCTATCGTCGCTTCATTCTTCGGCAACGCATCGATAGCCGTCACAAGCCTGTCGAACACATCAGGCGGCAGACACCATATAAACTGCTTCAGAATGACTTCGTATTTCGTTTTCTTGTCGTCGAGCGGCTTCTTGACCGGCGGCTCAAGCCCCTTGGTCATCCACACTCGCTGCCCGGACTTCTTCTCTTCGCTTTCCTCTTTGGCGGATGTTTTCTTTTTCTCCGCCCCTGCCGGAACCGACGCCTTTTCAATCTCTCTGCCGATTGCTTTCTCTATATATTCCTTTATATCGTCGAGCGTTCCGCCTTCCGCCGCCCGCCTTCTCTCGTCCTGCCGCTTCTCATCCTCTATCCGCTCGCGCATCTCGAGCTTTTCCCTGAACCTGAAGGGAATGCTCAAGCGATACTTGGCATCCACCGTATTCTTATGTTCTCCGCCGAAGTTCAGGCTTATCATGCTCTTTTCCTTTTAGAGGCCTTCGAGCCGCGAGGTTGTTTCTCTTCTTGACAACCCCGCAATTTGAGATTAAAATTTTCCCACTTTTTGTGTTTTATATAAATCTCAACTAAATATATTCCCACTTTCAGGTACTGCTATCGTAAGTCAAAAAAAAAACCTTGTCAACTACTTCCCAAAAAATAAATAAATTAGCGATATTCGGCTTAATATGTAGTTATACTGCGTTTCAAGTTGATTTTACCCTGTATTATTTTATCGTAGCCGCCCAAGGCAAAATATGGCCAAATACGACTTTGTCATTATGTTGTATGGGGAACAATACAACACCACAATATGTTGTGGTGTTGCGTGCGTATTAAATCACTGAGTTATTAATATTCCTGTTTTTTAGGTCAAAAATATTTATTTTAAAATGTTTTTTTATTTGATCTAGGGTTGTTTGAAACCGACAGAAATCTGACCTTTGCGGCATATTTCAAAAAACAGCCGATAATCGCCCATAATGACTGAAAACAGTCTAAATCGGTCTTTGTCGCTATATTCGTATATCCCGCGTCAATCGCCCGCGCTCTTGTTCAATCCACTTTCGTCGCCGTGAAACCTCTGTCCGTCAGTATCTTAGCGGCCGATTCCATGTCGGAGGCTTTTTCAAGGATGAGTGAAAGAGTGCCGCCCCTCATCTCCCGCACATGCTGCACATTTATGTTGCGGATATTTATGCCCGCCTCGCCAAGCGCAAGCGTGATTTCCCCTATAACACCGGGACGGTCAGATACGTCGACCAGAATCTCTGACGCCGGAGCGAGTATCCCTCTTCCTTTCGCGGGCAGGCCGTCCCGGAAACTCTTCGCGTCCGCGAACAGGGATTCCAGCCTTTCGGGTTCCCGTCCGCGCACCGCCTCCGCCACTTCCATCATCGTTCTTCCGAACTTCTCCATCACCGCGCCGATGAACTCAGGGTTGGTGAGACATATATCCCGCCACATGTCCGCGCTGCCCGACGCGATGCGCGTTGTGTCCCTGAACCCTCCGGCCAACAGAGGCAGCACCTTCTCCCTGTCCGCCGAAATCTCCGCAACGCATCTTGTCAGCGCGACCGCCACCATGTGCGGAAGATGACTCGACGCGGCCACCAGAAGATCGTGCTCCTCCGGCGACATTATCATCACCTGCGACCTCATCGCCTCCCAGAATCTGGCCATCCTGTTCAACGCGGAAATATTTGTCCGGTCAGACGACGCCAGCACGCAGAGCGCGTTTTCAAAAAGAGTGTCCGTCGACGCCTCGACCCCGGATTCCTCTGAACCCGCCATAGGGTGTCCGCCCACAAAACTCACGCTGTCCGGCAAAATCGCCTCGGCATGCCTTACGATGGTCGTCTTCGTGCTTCCCACATCAGTGACTATCGCCCCCGGCTCCAGACAACCGGATATCCTCTCTATTGTCTCTGATATCAGTCCGACAGGTGTGCAGACGACTACAAGTTCCGCGCCTCGGACAGCTTCTTCGGGAGACGCCGCCGCTTCGTCGATTATTCCATTAGAGAGCGCGTAGCCGATTCTCTTAGGGTTTCTTCCTTGCCCCGACACCCGCGAAACCATTCCGTTTTTCTTCGCCGTTTTCGCAATGGAGCCGCCGAGCAGCCCGACCCCCAATATCGCCATCTTTGAAAAGTGAAGTTTATCCTTCATATCTTACCCGATCCGCCCGATAGCGGCTCTCATCCATTTCACTGATTTCTTAAATTGCGCCGCCGGGTCGGCCCCCGGAACTCCGCACTCCATGCACAGGTAACCGTCGAATCCGCCGTTCTTTAATGCCGCCAGCGCCGGCGCGAAATCCTTTTCGCCCTGTCCCGGCAGTTTTCTGTTGGAATCCACAAGATGCACATGATCTATCCATTCAATATTGTCCGAAATCGCCTTTGCAGTGTTGTCTTCCTCAATGCCCATGTGAAACAAGTCGGCTATCACTCTAACTGCCGGACTGCCCAGCATCCTGCACGTTTCAGCGGCCTGCCCGACCGTGAGCATGAAAAACGCTTCGTAGCGGTTCAGCGGCTCCAGCAGAATCCTCACGCCGAGCCGCTCCGCGCGCCTTGCGTGCGGCTCCAGCCTTTCAGCGAACAAGCCTTTTCTTCTCTCGAAGTCCCCGTGATCCGGATACAGAGCCATGAATTTCTTCTCTCCGAATTCCGGAACTATTATTAGCCCGGCTCCGTCCAGCCGCGCGCAACAGTCAAGCAACTTGTCTATGTCCCCTGCGGCGCGTTTGGCCTCTTCCTCGTCTTTGCTCAGGATCGTTCCCCTTATGCCCCCGCCCCCCGGACACACCGACGACGCCTTAGCGCCTTGCTCTCGCAGCGCGGCGACGACATCGTCCAGCCTCTCGTCCAATCCCTCGCCCCACACTTCCACAGCGTCGAAACCCCATTCCTTCGCGTCCCTCAGAAATCCTCTGAAGCCTTCGCACCCGCACAATCCTTCCTGCAAAGATAATTTCACGAGAACACCCTCCCGAATATCAGTCTTTCGTCACATGAATTCTACACCAGAGAAAAAGATTGGAAAACGCCAGAGCAAAAAAGCGCGCGGCCGCGCTCCGGTTCCGTCTCTCTGAAGCATTTGTCCGTCAATGCCGCGACTATTTAGTCAAAGTGTACTTGCTGAAGATTATCACGCCCGCCAGCGAGAAGACCGCGCAGATTGGGCCTGCCAGCAACAACCCTGTCGCCGGCCCCGCGCCGAGTCCCACGCTAGTGAAAAATTCCGTGATAGACCGCGTTATGCCGGAAAACGCAGAGCCGGAAGCGGCGTCCAACCCGAACAACGCGAACAGCACCGCGCTGAGCGACGAGCCGATTCCCCTTGTCGTTTTTGTGAACAGCCCCTCGATTCCATAGTACATGGCTTCGCGCCGGAAGCCCGTCTGCTTCTCGTCGAAATCTATGATGTCGGAGAGAACCGCGTTATAGATAACCAGCATCAGCGCGATAGGGAACCCCATCAACGCGATGATTATGTGATAGAACAGCGTCGCGTCCATGAATGCGCCGGCCTTTATCACAAGCCCCTGCAATGGAGAAAAAAGCATCATCATCGCCAGCCCTGCCAGAAACAGCTTCTTCTTCCCGAACTTGTTGTAAAGCGTAAACACAAGCGGAATCGAGATGAGCAGAACCACGAGCATCCCCGCCATTATCGCGCTCACATATCCTTCCGGTTTGTTCAATATGACAGTGCAGACGTATATGGTGGAGCTTTGCAGCACCTTGTATCCCAGCCAGAACGACGAGATGCTGAATATGTAAATCAAAAAATGCTTGTTTTTGAACGCCGGCGCGAGCGCCTGCATGAATGATATTTTTGCGACTTTCTCCTTCGTCACCGGCCCTTCCCTGACGGTCAGCGCGGTGAATATAATCGTCGCGAAAGAGAGAATCCCCATCGAGACCGCCATCGTCCTTATGCCGTTCGTGCCGCCGCCGGTTTTCGTCACTATCACGCCCGTCGCCACAGAGCCGATTATCAGCCCCAGCATGCTCGCTATCGCGTGCCAAGACGAGAGCTTGACCCGGTCGTCGCTGCTCTTCGCCAACTCCGGTATCAGCGCAAGATACGGAGCCACCACGAGCGTGTACAGGAACAGGAACCCGCCGCAGGTAAACGCAAACCAAACCGCGTTCCATTTGGACTCCGACTGCAGCGGAGGAAAAAACATCATTATGAAAAATATCGTCATCGGTATTGAGCCGAAAAGAACATAAGGGATTCTGCGGCCCCATCTTGTGCTGGTGCGGTCGCTCAGATAACCCACTATCGGGTTTGCCAGAGCGTCCATGAACCTTCCGAAATTAAGGGCGAGCCCTGCCAGCACGAGAGGCGCGAACGCCATAACCGCGCCCGCCGCCGCGCCTCCTTGAGTTCTCCTCGGAGCGTAGAAAAAAACCGCGTACTGGTCGAGAACCGTGTCCAGAACCATCATCCCCACGTTCGCCACGCAGTAAAGCAGGATGATTTTCATCCCCAGCGGCGTCAGTTCGCCGTTCTTGCCTTTTGTCATTTTGTTCTCCATGCGGAACCGTTTTCCGCAGCCTTCCGGCCGGATGTCCTTCAGCGCGTTAATATCGAGGCCGCAACCCGCGTTTCAACGCTGTTTTGCCGCCGTTCAGTCGAATATCCTTTCGCGCGCTCCGCTCGACCAGTTTCGCGTGTTGTATCTAAGATAATACAGCGAGTCGGACTCGTCGTAAGACAGAGACATCGCGCCCCCGCCCAGTCTCGCCTGCAATCCCATAGTCTCGCTCATGATTTCGTCGGCGACCAAGTCATATCTCAGCGAATACGCGAGGCGCGCGCCGCCCTTTAAACGCATCCTGTAGTCGAAACGAAAGATGTCCCATTCATCCGAGTTGAAATCATACGAAGCTCCCGCGAAAGCATAATCCCTAGCGCCCGGCGCGATAGTCAGCCCGGCGATCGCAGTCGATGTTTCCACCCCGCTCTGTTTTGTGAACTCGGATGACGCGTCTATAAAAGCCCGCTCTCCCAAAGGCACAAGCAGTCTCGCGCGGGCTGTCGTTTCATAGTGAGACTGATGCGCGGTCTGCTCATATCCGCTGACCGGAATTCCGTCGTCAACCGTCCGCGCCATCTGTCTGTAGTTGGAAAAAGTGGCGGTATACGATACGCCGTGAATCAGAGTCGCGCCGCCCACCGGGACAGCTCCGGTAAAAAAATATGGCTGTGCCGTCAATCTGTCCAACCTGTCAAAACCCAGTCTCAGCGTTCCGGGCATCGACACAGTCCATTCGTTGTCATATTTCGATCTGGAGGCCACCAACCCGGCGCCGAATTTTGCTCCGGGCAGCGCCATCGCCACCGGGTCCAGCGTCGCTATCATATGGCCGTATCTTGCTCTGGTTTTATGGTCGCTGTCTCCGGCTTCGGGCGAGCGCATTGTCAGCCCGCCCTCCGCCGCGTCGGCATAATAACCCCTCACCCTTCCCGCTTCTCTCCACAATGTTCCCTCCGCCGTAATCGCTCGGCGCGAGCCGGAATAATTCTCGCCGCTTAGCTCGCTTCCGTAGTCATGCGTGGAGCGCGCGTATGAAACCATGAACTCGTTTCTGCTGTCCGTGAATCCGAACAGAGCGGCGCTTCCGTTCCTCTGCCTCTCGTCGCCTCCCCCGGACGCTATAATCCCCATGCTGCTGAATGAGCGAAAATGCGTCAGGGCCGGACTGGCTAGAGAAAAACCTTCGTCCTTCGCGTGGATGTATTCGACGTCGATATATGTCGCCGAGCGGGGAGCATTCTGCAACCATACCACCCCTTCGAACCGGGTGGACATAACGCCGCCGGAATCGGATATTTCCAACCCTCGCAGCGAAGCGGTCCTTCTTCTTAAATCCGGTCCGTCGGCCATCAGCGCCGAACTGTAATATTGTTTTCCGTCCTCATCAATATACGTCGCGTCATAAAGAACAAATTTCCCGGACGATTGATAGTACAATTCATAACACAGCGCCACATCTTCTTTCGAAATCGGCGGAAACGCCGGAGCCTCGTCCATTCCCCGAAGCGCCGGGGTGAAACGGCCCAACTCCAAATCGAGCGCCACAGGCGCGCGCCCCTCGGACTCTGGAAACACCAGCGCCTCCGCAAACTCGGCGTTGATTATCAGTTCGCGCGCCGATATCCGCTCCTCCTTGTCGGCGCCGGCCATGTCGTCCATAAAAAACATTCCCCATCCGCTGCGATACGCGTAATACAGCGAAACATTCCCTTCCGCCCTCAGCGTGTTGCTCCTGAAATCAAAAACCACCCTGTCCGCCGTCACTCTGTATCCGTCCCCGTCCACAACAGTTTTCAGCCACGAGACGGCAGTCTGTTTTTCGATGTCGTAAATAATCTCCTTGGACTCCATCCGTATTGAATATTCCGCCGCCGCAAATGCCGAGCGCGATGCGCAGACCGATACTGCTATCGCGGCAATGACGCGCAACCACTGCACAATTCTCATTTTTCTTCCCTTGGGCGGACAGGTCGGCGGAAGCCGCGCGCAACCGCGCGGCTGAATAATACCCGCGATCCGGAAACCGCCTCCATATCATTAATTGTTAGACTTTATTTAAGAAGCCCCGCGCGCCGCGATTGTTCCCTCGTCGCGCGCGGCGTTACTTCACAAGTCTGCTAGCCTTCAATACCGCTCTCAGCTCCGCTCGCTTCTTTGCGTCCATCCTCACAAGCGGAAGCCTCGGCGCAGGGTCGGCCATTCCCATCATCCCCATAGCTTCCTTCACGGGAATCGGGTTCGTGTCCATGTCCATAGCTTTCATAAGCGGCAGCAACTCGTAATAGAGCTTGACGCCTTTCTTTGCATCGCCGGAAGCGATAAGCGAAATCATCCGAGCGTGCTTTTTAGGCGCGATGTTTGCCACTACCGAGATGCACCCTACAGCTCCCAGCGCCATCAGCGCCGGAGTCCACGTGTCGTTGCCTGACAGGATTGAAACCGCGCCGCTCGTTCTCTGCAGCACTTCCGCCGTATAATTTATCCCGCCGCTCGCATCCTTTACCGCCACAAAATTGCCGACTTTCGCCAACGCCGCGACCGTCTCAGGCTCGATAGTCACCCCGGTTCGCCCGGCATGGTTGTACAAAACGATAGGAATATCAACTTTCTTCGAGATTTCCGCGAAGTGCGCGAAGATCCCCCTTTGTCCGGGTTTATTGTAGTAGGGAGCGATAAGCAAAGCTCCGTCTGCTCCCACTTCCGCTGCGTGTTTCGTCAACTGCGCGGCCTCCCGCGTGCAGTTCGACCCTGCTCCCGCTATCACCGGAATCCTTCCCGCCGCCTGCTCGACCGTTATCTCCACAACCCTCATGTGCTCTTCATGAGTAAGCGTGGGGCTTTCACCTGTAGTGCCCGTCGGCACGACGCCGTTTGTTCCGTGTTTGACGTGCCAATCGACCAGTTGCCTTAACTTCTTCTCGTCTATCTTTCCGCCATTGAATGGCGTAATAAGCGCCGCGATGCTTCCTTTAAACATATCTAAACGCCTCCCGTCAAACCTGCGCGGTTTCGTCTCCGCGCATAGATGCTCTCCTGATTTTCTCAAATAACTCCCTCTTTTTCAATGTTTATCTTTAATTGATTTCATAACCGATAATTAAAATATTTTTGTCGCCGCGCCCAATGCGGCATATAATCGCACATGTAGACGCTTGGAACTGAACATCTCGCGTCCTTTATCGGAGGTTATATTTTATGAACGCCGCTGAACTCAAATTCAAAGATTGTTACGCATTAAGAGACCTTCCTTATTTTAAATTAAACGAGCGCGGAAAAATCGCTCTCAATCTTCCGGACGCTCCGCCGATAGTCGATATGCACACGCACCTCGGTTTCTATTTTCTAGCCGCGCCCCCAATCGATTACCACCGAAAAACCCCCAGCGTCAAACACAATTTCCCAGAACGTCGCGCGGCTCTCGACCTCTCCATTTACTCCGGCGTGAACCTTACGCAGGTTCGCCGCAACGGCATGTTCTCCGATTACTCCACCACGCTCTTCTCGAACAAAGGCCCCAATGCAACCTACACAGTACCGAACCTGATAGCGGAGATGGACAGAGTCGGCGTTGAAAAGAGCGTCGTTCTAGCTCTGGACTTGCGGTTCGGCTCGGACATCTCCGGCGCTTATCTCGACTGCACGGCTGGCGAGGACAGGCTGATTCCCTTCTGCGGCGTCAATCCCTTCAGCGCGAATTGGGAAAAGAAAATGGACGACTGTGTCGAGCGAGGCGCTCGCGGCCTAAAAGTTCACCCCTACGCCCACATGGCCCCTCCAAGCCATCCCAAAGTTATGAAGCTTCTCGAACGCTGGAACAAAACAGGGTTCCCTGTTCTCTTTCACACTTCATACAATGGCCTTGAACCTTCTTTCCTGAGGAAATTTTCCGGAATGGAGTTCTACGAAGAACCGATAAAAAGCTTCCCCGAAACCAACTTCGTGCTGGGTCACGCGGGAATGAACTTCTACCCTGAAGCGATCAGCCTTGTGAAAACTTACGAAAACGCTTGGCTCGAAATTGACGGCCAACCACCTCACCAGATTCAGGACATGATTGAACAGGTCGGCTCGGAGCGGATGCTGTTCGGCACGGACTGGCCGTTCTATCCGCTGGTCATGCCTCTGGCAAAAACGCTCATCGCCACGGAAGGCGAGCCTGAAGCGCGCAGAAACATTCTTTCCGCCAACGCATACCGCCTGTTAGGTCTGGATAAGTAATAATCGGATTAAGCCCGGATTCGCCAATGTGGAAGACAACTTCGTAAAACCCTCTGGGTTTTCCGCAAACCTTCTCATCTTCGCGCAAAAAAAATGATGCGAAAAGTTTTGGAAAAGGGGTTTGGGCAAAGAACCCTTTTTCAAAGGGTTTTTCCCCAACCGCCGAAGGCGGAAACCATTTTAAACGGTTTTTCGGATTAAAGCTCGCGCGGCAGCCTATTCCGATTGCGCGGCGATAAGTCCGATGATGCGGTAGATTAATTTCGCGGACAGAAAATCCGACCTGAAATCGCCGGGTATAGGGCACAGTTCCACGAGGTCGAAAGCGACCGGTTTCGACAGCGCGCAAAGCCTCTCGATGAACTCCAGAGTCCATCTCCACGAAAGCCCGCCGGGCTCGGGAGTGCCCACAGCCGGAGCCTCGGCCGGGTCTATTCCATCAAGGTCTATAGTGAGATAAACGCGGCCTTTCACGCTGTCCAGAATGTCGTCTATGGACACACGTCCCGAATGAATCGCGGCCGCCGTGAACATCTTTATCCGGGACTCCGATTCAGCCATCCTGAACTCCTCCGCGCACCCGCTTCTGATTCCCACCTGAACCACACGCGGCGGGCCGGGGTCAATCTCAAGAATCCTCCTCATTACCGAGGCGTGACTGTATCTGTCTCCGTCATAGCTGTCTCTCAGGTCTGCGTGCGCGTCAATCTGAACAACCGTCAGGTCGGGATACAGTTCGAGCGCGGCGGCTGCGGGAGCTAAAGATATCGAGTGTTCGCCGCCTATAAACACCGGAGTCGCCCCGCGCCGCATCGTTGCAGTGGCGACGGCTCTAGCGGCGACGTCGAACTTTTCATAATCGCCATCGCAAAAAGCATCCAACGACCTGTCGGTGGCTATGCCTTTCTCCACTGCGGACCGCCCCAACTCGAAATCGAACAACTCCACCTGATGAGACGCCTCTAATATAGCTTCCGGGCCGAGCGCGGTCCCCTTCCGGTACGACGTCGTCTTCTCAAAAGGAGCCGTGAACACGACGAACTTCGAACTCGCCGGGTCGCTGTATTCCGGCGGCAAAGACAAAAAATTGTCGAACTCGCCGGGATCACACTCAAGTTGATCCAATTTGTTTTCCACTATGTCCTCCCGAAATCACAACTTTCTTCATTGCTCCATCGCTAATAATCAAGCTTGCGTCAATTCCGCATTGCCGGTAAAAATAAGCGGCGGCTCCATTGTCGTCGGAGCCGCCGCAAAAATTCATGTTTCCGGCCTCAAAGTCAACCCGGCCTTCCGGCCGCTCTTTGAAACCTGTTCCTGTCTCCGCAAACTATCGAACGCGATTCAACTATATCTTTAGGATAATCCTCTCCACGTGAAAGCAGTTTGTGCTCATACCTCAGCGGGCTTAGCTGCTTGACCACGAAATCGACGGCTTTCAACTCGTCGAAATCCTTGCAGGAAAAAACATCCAGCACAAAAAAGTTCTTTTCCGGATACGTATGCACCGCAATGTGGCTTTCAGCGATGATGACAAACCCGGACACTCCCCATACTGGGTCGCCGGCTCCTAGGTATTTCTGCACGTGGGGAGGCATAATTTTCGTCATGCCTATAACTTCGGGGAATTTGTCGAGCATTGCGTATATATGCCCGACGTTTCCGAGGCGCTTTTTAGGCGCTTCGTAACCTTCGAGAATCAGGTGAGGTCCGTACATCTTATAAAAATCCCCCCTTTACACTATATTTGGCCATTTTTGAGCATGACCAAGCGACACTATTGTATACTATAATGATTCATTATTCTGAAAAGTCAACAGCCTTGAGATTAATATATCTGCCTCGCTCTTCGCGCCTGTTTTTTTAAGAATCGTTATGGGATGAAACGAATTATGTTAAATGTTCGAGTGAAAAGGATTTGTATCATAAAATTTCCCAATCGGCACATTTTAAGCCCAGACGATATCCGACGAAATTTTCTCCCGGGATTTGAAAATCGCTAAATTTTCAATAAACAGCCTTGTTTTTTTAGCGCAAAGCCCTAAAATTTTTTCAATGCGTTACATATAATCATCCGGTCGGTTGTCCCCGGCGGACAACCGAAGGGGTGAACTTACACAAGGAAAGACAAATGAACATATTATCCGACAAAACATTTCATAAGCGTTTGTACCTTCTATTCACGCTCATGATGCTGATGATGATGGCGGCTCCCAAGATATCCACCCTGCTTGCCGAGCAGAAAATCGGAACAAACGGCTCGCAGTCGATAATCGAGCGGACAGGGTCTCAAATCACTCTCACAAAATTCAGGGGCGACGGTCAATTTGTCATAGCGGGACAAAAAGCGCCGATACCTCTGACCGTCATGGCTATGGAAGACGGTCATCCTGTCCAAGGAATAACCATACGTTTCAGAATCATTGAGGACCCTGCAAAAGGAGAAGGAACATCTCTTTCTCATACTGAAATTGAAACGAATTCAAAAGGTTTGGCCTCAGCGGACATAGTTCTTGGGGAAAAAGATGGAAAATATATCATCGAGGCCTCCGTAGCGGGCGACGGCGAAGAAACGGCGGTTTTTTTCAAGCTTCCCGGAAAAAACAAAAATTGGGTGTTTTTCCTTGTAACAGGACTGCTTGGCGGACTCGGCCTTTTCCTTTTCGGAATGGACATGATGGGAAACGGACTGCGGGACTGGGCAGGCGACCAGATGAAAACCATCCTCGGCGCGCTTACCAAACACCGCGTATACGGCTTGGTCGTCGGAATGGTCGTAACGGCAATAATCCAAAGCTCAAGCGCCACAACTGTTATGCTGGTGGGTTTCACAAACGCAGGACTGATGAGCTTGCGCCAAGCAATTGGCGTCATTCTCGGCGCAGACATCGGAACAACAATAACCGCCCAGATAGTGGCTTTCAAACTGACTGATTATGCTTTGATGTTCATCGGAGCAGGCTTCATCCTTCAACTGGTGGCCGGAAAAAAAGACAATATCCTCTATCTCGGAAAAGTAGTTCTAGGCTTCGGCATACTGTTTTTCGGACTAAAAGTCATGGGCGACGTTATGAGCCCGTTGCGCGAGTTCCCGCCTTTTGTTGAGATGATGGCAAAGACGGAAAATCCGTTTATCGCCTTGCTTGCTTCGACAATTTTCACTTCGATTGTGCAGAGCAGCAGCGCGACGACAAGTCTTGTGGTAGCTCTGTCTTCACAGGGGCTTATCACCATGAACGCGGCTATCCCTTTGATTTTCGGCGCGAATATCGGAACTTGCGTGACTGCCGCTCTCGCCACCATCGGAACATCTTCGAGAGAAGCCAAGCGCGTTGCGATAGCCCACTACTCATTCAAGATTCTCGGCGTCATCATTTTCTTCTTCTTTATCAAACATCTGGCCATGTTGGTGCAGAGCATTTCCATCTGGACCACTACCGCCACACTCGAGACAGTGAACAACCCCGACTTCCTTCCTCGTCAGGTCGCAAACGCGCATACTATCTTTAACGTCATAATGGCTCTCATGTTTCTGCCGTTCACCCGCCAGATTGAGCGCATTATCTATATGATTTACCCCGAAGAAAAAATGCCTCCGCAGAAGAAGTTCGGCCCGAAATACCTCGACCCGTTCCTGTTGGACATCCCCGAGCTGGCTCTTCGACAGGCCCGCAGAGAACTGCTCCGCATGTTCAAACACACTCAGCGCATGATAGACGACATCATGACCGCCTTCAGGGAGCGCAACATCGAGTTCGTGGATCAGGCTATCGAAGTGGACGAAAAGGTGGACATCCTCGAAGTGTCCATCAAGGAATATTTCACACAACTGGCGCAGCGAAAATCCTCCGAGACCCAGTCGAAACGGCGCATTGAGATGTTCTTCCACGCGGACGAACTTGAAAAAATCGGCGATATCATTTCCAAAAATATCATGCCGCAGATATCCCAACTGGTCGAACACAAACTCTATTTCAGCGAAGAAGGCTGGAAAGAGCTTAATAGATTCCACGGGCTTGTAGGAGAGAACTTCGAGCGCGCGATGGAAGCGTTCCGGAACAACGACCTTAAAGCGGCCGAGGAAATCGTCAGAGATAAACAACGACTTATCAGATATTATAAAAACCTCCAGATGGCGCATCTCGAGCGCCTCTGCTCTCAGGACGACGACACATCCAGAACCAGCCAGATACACCTCGACATCCTCGGCAACCTGCGCGGAGTGAACAGCCACATTACCAACATTGCAATCAACATGCTCGAACACGCCCGAGCCACCGGAGACCCGAATTTTCACCTCGACACAGAGGACATTGAAGATATCGAAGAACTCGGCTCTTATGAGAAAAGCGTTCTAAAATCTATCAAACAAGACGAAAAGGAAGAGATTTCCGACGATTACGACGACTGAAAATGAGGCGGCAGTCGTCAAGCTGCCCTTCGAAAACAAAGTCAATGCGCATCAGCCCCCTGCCGCCAGATTCCAGTTGCGCTGCGTTATGAATACAAGTTGAACTATTTCTCCTCTTATCCTATAACTTTTGATAGTCTGAACTTTCGGAGAATACGATGAATATTTTATGCGTGGTCCCGGCGAGGGGAGGCAGCAAAAGGCTTCCCGGCAAGAACATAATGCCGATTTTCGGCAAACCTCTCATCGCTCACACTTTCACGCACGCCAAAGCGTCCAAGCTTATCGACAGGCTTGTGTGCTCGACGGACGACGAGAAGATAGCAGCCGTCGCAAAGGCCGAAGGGGTGGACGTCATAATGCGCCCGGCCGAGATATCAGGCGACACCGCGGCGATTGAAGACACATTAAGACATGTCGCCCGGACGCTCGCACAGAGAGACGGCTGGCGCGCGGACATCGTGACCATGCTCCTTGCCAATGTAGCTTACAGGCGGGACGGGCTTATCGACGAGACGATTCAGAAATTGATTGACGACCCATCCCTGACATCCACGCTGTCATGCTTCAAGGTGAACCAGCGCCCGGAATGGATGTTCAAGCTTGACGGGCCTGCGCTCAAGCTAGTCAACGAATGCAAGTTCTACAGGCAGCAGGACCTTCCTGATTACTATCTGCCGGACGGCGCGGTCATCTCTCTGCGCATGGAAACTCTGGAAAAAACAGAAGGGCTTTCGGGCGCGTACAAGTATCTTGGGGAAAGAATCGGCCACGTGATTCAGGACAGGATGTTCGGGATTGAGGTTGACCATCCCGACGACGTGGCCGCAGCAGAGATTCTCCTGAAGATGATGAGCGACCGGGACGCGAGGAACAAATAACGATGAAGGTTCTTTTCATCAATCCGACGATTCGGGAATGGGCGGCTCCGAACTGTTTTCCGTCCGGCTTGGGTTACATGGCCGCAACCTTGACCCAAGCCGGCCATGAAGTTGAGATTTACGACATGAACGCTCTCCGTCCCTCGCGCGAGGACAGGCTGAAATTTTTCAACAACTCCGACTACGACATTGCCGGCGTCGGAGGAATAATAACCGTTTACAAAAATATTAAGAGCATCGTTTCTGAACTTAAGGCGGCGCATCCCGACAGGCCGGTCATAATGGGCGGAAGCTGCGCGACTTCCTCTCCCGAAGTCATGATGAACAACACGCCTGTCGATTTTCTCTGCGTGGGAGAGGGCGAAGAGACGATTGTCGAATTGGCAAACACTCTTGAGCGGGGCGGAGATGTCTCCTCCATTGCCGGGCTGTGGAGGAGAGAGGACGGCGCGGTCGTTGCCAATAAGTTTCGCGCTCCCATCGCCGACCTTGATTCGCTTCCATTTCCTAAATGGGAGCTTTTCCCGATGGATGTTTACTGCCGAAACCCGATAGGCGCGGTGAACGTGAATAAATGGGTCGATGGAGGCGCGGGCGGCGGGGATATTCCGCGCTCTATGAATCTCACCCCAAGCAGGGGATGCGCCTATAAATGCATCTTCTGTTATCACGACTTTATGGGGGCCGGATTCAGGCGGCGGCGGGCCGCAGGGATTTTTGAGGAAATCATGGCTCTCAAAGAGCGCTTCGACGTCAAATATTTCCATTTCACGGACGATTGCTTCATCACCGACAGAAAGAACGTGCTCGATTTCTGCGACCTGCTGATGAGAGAGAACGCGGGAATTGAATGGGGTTGCGCCGGGCGCGCCAACCTTATGACGGAACCGCTTATCGCAAGAATGCGCGAGGCGGGATGCGTCCTGCTCGGCTATGGCATAGAATCAGGAAGCCCGCGCATACTCAAAAACATCAAGAAGCAAGTGACTGTGGAACAGGCGAGAAACGCGATTAAACTGACTCAGAAATATATGGGATGGGCGGACTGCTCGCTTATCGCTGGCCTGCCCGGAGAAACACGGGAGACGGTGCGCGAAACCATAGATTTCTGCAAAAGCTGCGACTTGAATCCCGAAGTTATTTTCTTTGCCACCCCATACCCCGGAACCGAACTTTTCAATATCGCGATGCGCGAAGGAAAAATTCCCGACATGGAAAAATTCCTTCTTTCTCTCGGAGAACAGGGCGAGCAGATATTAGTGAATTTTACTGATTTCTCCGATGAAGAACTCAGAGAAATCAAAGAGAGCATGGTGGTGGAGCTTAACGCTTGGAATAAGATTTCTCACAAAGAGCCGCAGGAATAGCCTCGGATTTGCAGAAAGGCTGACAACATCGACGGAAACCGGGATAATGACTTGCTGTTCGGCTACACGACCCGATTGAAAATCTTCTTCAGTTCCCACATCCCGCCCATATTCCGGTTGATTATCTCGAAACCATTTTTCTCGAACACGCGAATCATCGGGGTGTTCTCGGCGAGCGCTTCGGCGGTCAGCCCCAAAAGGCCCTGCCGGGCCGCGAGCAGGTTAAGATAATCCAGCAGCGTTGTTCCGATACCCATGTTCTGGCATTTGTCATCTACCGCGAAAGCCACCTCGGCGGTATGCGCGTTGTCATAAATGTAATATTGCCCCATGCCGACAATTCTCTCTTTTTCGCCTTCCTGCACGGTGGCGAGTATAACCATCTCTTTTGTGTAGTCTATTATGACGAATTCCTGAAGCCTTTCGTGCGGCATGTCTTTGCGTTGTGAGACGAACCGCCTGAACATGCTTTTGTCGGACAGCGAGTAGAAGAAATCCTTTAAAGCCGACTCGTCGCTCATTTTGACCGGCCTTAGCAGAAGCTCCAAGCCGCCGCTAGTGCGTCTGACCACTTCAAGCTCTTCCGGATATATTCCCGGTTTTCCGGGTATATACGCTTGATCTCTGTATATGAGGTTGTTCTGTTTTGCCTGTTCGATGAGAGGCTCGCGGAAATCGGGATGGGCAATGGCGATCAGGGCCATCGCGCGTTCCCTGATGTTTTTGCCGTGCATGTATGCGATTCCATATTCGGTGACGACATAGTGAACGTCGCCCCGGCAGATAGTGACGCCCGCGCCCTCGGAAAGGAAAGGAACTATGCGCGACACCTCGCCGTCGCGGGCGGTGGATTGAAGAACGATTATTGTTTTGCCGCCGGGGGCCATTACCGCGCCTCTCATGAAGTCGGCGCTGCCTCCGATCCCGCTGTAAAAAGTCTTGCCTATCGAGTCGCCGGTTGCTTGCCCCGTCAGGTCTATCTCCAGCACGCTGTTTATTGCCGTCATGTTCGAGTTGCGGGCGATAACCATCGGGTTATTCACATAATCTATAGGCCTGAACTCGATTCCGGGATTGTCGTGCAGGAACTCGTAAGTTTCCCTGCGCCCCATGCAGAACGAGGCGACCGTCTTTCCTCTGTGAGCGGTCTTTTTCGCGTTGTTGATGACCCCTTCCCGCATCAGCATCGCCATGCCGTCCGTAAGAAGTTCGGTGTGAGCGCCAAGGTCTTTCTTTCCGCTTAGGCCTGCCATTATCGCGTTGGGAACGCTGCCGTACCCGACCTGAATGGTGTCTCCGTCCTGAACGATGCGGGAAACGTAGTCGCCGATTCTTGCCGCTATGTCGTCGGGAACTTTCGCATCGAACTCCAGAAGCGGCTCATCGCGAGCCACCATGAAATCGACATCCCGCGCGTGTATGAAGGTGTCGCCGTGCACACGGGGCATTCTGGGGTTTATCTGAACAATTCGAAGAGGAGCGCTCTCGAACGCCGCCTTTGTAATATCGACGCTGACCCCAAGGCTCATATATCCGTGTTCGTCGGGCGGCGAGGCCTGCACCATAGCCACGTCTATGGTGGTTAGCCTCCGCCTCAGCAGGTCCGGAACTTGAGAGAGAAATATCGGCGTATAATCCGCCATTCCCTGATTGACGCGGTCCCTCGTGGTGTCGCCAATAAAAAAAGAGTTGTGTCTGAAGTTGGACTTGAATTTCTCGTCCGTGTATGGGGCTATTCCGAGGGACCATACCTGAAACACTTCGGCGTCGAAAAACGCCTTGGGGTTTTCGTCTACGAACCTTATAAGAGCGCCCGCCAGATATTGAGGCTCTCCACAAGCGGTTCCGATGAAGATGCGGTCGCCCCTGTTGATTCGGCCGAACATCTCCTTTTCACTTACGAACTTGCCGGGATATCTCGCCTTAAGGTTTTCGATGTCGAAGCCGCAATTGTCGGTCATAGAACGGTTCCCCCCTTTAAAACGTCTCGGTTCGGCCACCAGCCGTCATTTACGGTCTCTTCTTTTTCCATCTCTTGTGCCACCAAAAATACTCGGTAGGATACTCCCGCGCGAAAGCTTCGAGAACGTCGTTGCACCGTTGCGTGTTATACGCGATGTCGGCTTGCCAGTCTCCTGTGTTCCTCATCTGAATCGGCTCTTTGATATACAGAGTTATCGTCCCATCGGGATTTCGCGCCGGGAATCCGGGAATGACCGGAATCCCGCGGGTCATGGCTATCTCCGAAGGGCCGGTCGCGGTGCAGGCTTCCCTGCCGAAAAAATTCACGAACACGCCCCTGTTCGAATTCTGGTCAGCCATCAATCCGAGGATTTTATTCTGATCCAACTGCCTTAAACATTCCTCTTTTACGCCGCGCTCCCTGAAAATATATTCGTTTCCCCATTTGTTTCTTGTCTCCATCATGAATTTAGAGAAAAGAGCGTCTTTCTGAGCGCGCACGACCGCGACTATCGGGTAATGGTAAATGCCCAACCGGGCGCCTACAAGCTCCCAACTCCCGAAATGCCCTGCCAGCGACACTATGCCTTTGCCCTGTTGGTGATGGGTTCTGATAATCCAGTCGGGGTCGTGGAAGTTGACCTTTTTCTCGATCCATTCCTTGCTTTTGTGCGGAATCATGAAGAATTCGGCGAGATTCATGCCGTAGTTGATATAAGTCCTATGGAGAATGTCGTCGATTTCCTCCGGCGATTTTTCCGCGCCGAAGGCTATCTCCAAGTGTTCCCGCGCCAGCTTGCGGAATCTGGGCAACCGCTTTTCGGCTATCAACGCGAGTTTCACACAGACGCGGTAAGTGAGCTTTTCCGGCGCTATGGAAGCTATTTTCCCCATAGCGAAAACCGCCGCCCGCAATAAAAAATACTTGATGCGTTGGCGCGCGGGCATTTCCCTATTGTCTTTTCTTCGGAGTTCCTTAAGGTCTTTGTTCACCTGATGAACGCTTGCGTCCGGCAACGAGGCGGCCGCATCCCGTCCATTGTTTTCAGTCATCTTGAAATTTTCCTTTTTAATTATACTATAGCCTCTCCCGCTTTTTTTTTGAATTCCCGGCGCAATCTAATCCGAGCGTTCATCGATTCTATTCTCACGGCAATTGGCGCAAACCCTTTATCGCGCGCGCTTTTTGTTCTATTATTTATAAAAGAGAGTTCATTATTCGTTGTCCGGCGACCGACTGATGTTTAAAAAAAAGATACTATTCATATCAGATAGAGACGGAATGGACAGGCGCAGCGACGCGGTGTTCGGGCTTGTCTCAGGAATGGACAGGGATAGGTTTCAGCCTGTTTTTCTAGACCTTTCGGACGGAGTTATGGCGGGCCGCATGGAGCGGGCGGAAATAGATGTCGCGAAGATAGACATAAACCCCGAGCTTATGAACTTGAAAGAAGGCGTTTTTTTCAGGCCTTCCGGTCTAATAGACATCTACAGATCGCTTCCGGTGATCGGCCGTGCGGCGGCGCTTATGAAGGAAACGAAGCCGGCGGCTGTGTACACCGCTTCCGCGCTGTCTCACATAGTCGGAGCGGTTGCAGGCCGGCTCGCTGGGGTTAAAGTCGTCTGGCATTTCAGAGATTATATCCGGCCTCCGATGAGCCTTGTTTTCACAAGCGCGGCGCTGTGGGGACCGAGCAAAATCGTGTGCAATACGAATCTGTCGGCAGGTCAATTCGGCAATTCTTCCCGCGTTGTCGTCGTGCCGGACGGCGTGGACATGGAGATTGTCCGCACGCGGAGAAGATGGGAATCCGTGAGGGACGCGCTCGGAGCGCCGCTCGACGCGCGCGTTGTCTGCGCGGCCCCTTCATCGGCCGACTTCGACACGGCGGAGATATTCATTGAAGCTGCCGCGCTGATTCTTGAGAAGACTCCCAACATCCATTTTATTTTCGCCGCAGACTTTTACTCTTCATCCGAAATTGTAAAAGAGGACATTGAGGCCGCAGCCGAAGAAATCGGAATAGCCGAACATGTGACGGTGGCTCAGGTCCGCGACGACAGGTACGACATTATAGACACGTCCGACATTTACGTGTGCCCTTCCTGCTCGCGCGATTCGGACGCCCTCGAGGCCCTCGACGCGATGGCTCTCGGAAAACCGATTGTCGCCACAAGATGCGGAGCTATTCCGGAATTGATAAGGCATGGGGAATCCGGGATTATTATTCCGCCGGGGAACTCGGCGGCGATGGCGGGCGCTCTGATAGAGATGCTGGAGAATCCTGATGTGACGAAGGTTTTCGGCGACAACGCCGCCGCCGCAGTACGGGAGCGCCACATGATGGACTCCCACATTAGGAGGATAGAGGATATCCTCTGGAGGCTTTGATGAAGGTCGCTCTGGTCCACGAGTTCCTTGTGACATGGGGAGGCTCGGACCTAGTCGTCAGGGAATTCGCGGACGTGTATCCGGAAGCGCCGATTTACACCGCGCTTTATGACCGCGCGGCATTGGGCGACCGGTTTTCCGACAGGACGGTCATCTCCTCATTTCTGCAGAAAGCCCCATTTGCCTTAAAAAAGCACCGCCTGTTCATGCCGTTTTTTCCTATGGCGTTCGAGAGCTTCGACTTGAGCGGATACGACGTGGTCCTGAGCAGCCACCACATGTCGGCCAAAAGCGTGATAACTCCGGCGACGACATGCCACGTCTGTTTCGTCCACACCCCGATGAGATACGCTTGGGATTTCTACCACGAATACATAGCCGGGTTCGGCAGGGTCTCCCGATGGCCGATGCGGCTGCTGTTCCACTACCTCAGAGCGCACGATGTCGCCGCGGCGAACCGAGTGGACTGGTTTGTCGCCAATTCGCGAAATGTCGCGCGCCGCATAATGAAACACTACAGAAGAGAAGCCGCGGTGATACACTCTCCGGTGCAAGCGTCCAGATTCGCGGTTTCGGAAGGGGTTGAAGACTACTACCTTGTCGTTTCTCGGCTCGTGCCGTACAAGCGCGTGGACTTGGCGGTCGAAGCGTTCAACAAGCTGGGACACAAGTTGCTTATCGCAGGTTCCGGGCCGGAAATGGAAAGGCTTAAATCCAAAGCCAAGCCGAACATCGAGTTTCTGGGATTCGTGCCGGACGAGAAAATACCTGATTTGTATTCGAAATGCCGCGCGTTCATTTTTCCGGGCGAAGAGGACTTCGGCATCACCCCTCTGGAGGCGCAAGCATCGGGCCGGCCCGTCATCGCGTATGGAGCCGGAGGCGCGCTCGAAACGGTGGCGAGCGGCGCAACCGGCGCGTTTTTTGACCGCCAGACTCCGGACGCGCTCGAAGAGACAGTGCGGCGCTTCGACTGGCAGGCTGTGGATCCGCAAAGGATACGCGCCCACGCGGAGACTTTCGACGTCTCCGTGTTTAAAAGAAAAATCGCGGACTTCGTGGAAGAAAAACACCGCCTGCGCAAGGAGAGCGCGGGATGAGAGGGTCGTCTCCCGCGAATGTTTTTCAAGGGGCCATGCTAGCCTTGCGCGCGGTCGCCGATGTGGCGTGTTCCGTCGCCACTTTCATCGTCGCTTACCAAATAAGATTCGCGGAGATATCTAAAGGAACCGAGATTCCTCCGCAGGAAAACTATATCGCGCTGGCGATTCTTTTCACCGTTCTAAACATTTATTTCATGGCTGTTTCGGGAATGTACAGGCCGATGCGAGGAGCTTCCCGTATCGACATTGTTTTCGGAGCCATCCGGGCTTCCTCAATCAGCCTCGTCATTCTGCTGGCTCTGTCTTTCTTCTACCGCGACTTTTCATACTCCCGGCTGACGATAGGTTACGCGGCGATTATCGGCTACGTCCTTCTTTCATCTGGCAGAATCGTCGTTGTGTCTTTCGAGCGCGCCCTGCTTCGAAGGGGAAATGGACAGAAAAGAGTCCTCCTGACAGGGACAGGTCGAAATTTTGAGAGGATCGCTGAAAAGTTCTCGGGCAGAGCCGACCTCGGCTATAAACTTGTCGGCTACGTTGAAGAAGAGAAATCCGGAGCGCTCGGAAGCGCGCCTCTGCTCGGCTCTCTGGACGAAATGGAAGAAATCATAGTCGCGCATGGGATAGACATGGTGGTGGTTTCCCTAGAGTCAGGCCACCACGACAGGATGAAAGACATAGTGGATTTGTGCGACAAGAGGGCCATCGAGTGCCTGATAGACCCCGACATGGTAGAACTGCTGGTCGGGCCGAGATTTTTCGAGGAGGTTTGCGGCTCTCCTCTCATCCGAGTCAAAGGGCTGCGAATCAGGGGGTTCAACGCGGCTATCAAGCGGACTATGGACATCGCGATCTCCATGCCGTCGCTAATAGCTCTTTCTCCTTTCTTTTTCCTTGTCGCGGTTCTAATCAGGATGGATTCGCCCGGCCCGATATTCTACATGCAGAAAAGGGTCGGCATGGACGGCCGCGTGTTCTGGATGTTCAAATTCAGGACGATGAAAGCGGACGCGGAGGCGGAGTCCGGCCCCGGCTGGTCGAAAGAGGAAGACCCGCGGGTAACCCGGCTGGGAGACATGCTCCGCAAGTCGTCCCTCGACGAAGTCCCCCAGCTTATCAATGTGCTGAAAGGCGAAATGAGCCTCGTCGGGCCGCGCCCCGAACGCCCTTTCTACGTCGAAAAATTCGAAAAAGGCATCCCCCGGTACATGGAACGCCACAAGGTAAAATCCGGAATGAGCGGATGGGCGCAGGTGAACGGCCTTCGCGGCGACACTTCTATTTCCGAACGCCTTCAATACGACCTCTACTATATCGAAAACTGGTCTATCTGGTTCGACCTTAAAATCGTCATTCTCACCATTTTCGACATTCTTGCGACGGTAAAGAATGTGGCGATGAAGAAATAGCCGGGGCCGCGCCGCTAGGTCTGCGTTTGACCCGAATCGCCCCCTGCCGCTACAATGCGCTTTGCCTATATGCCTTGAGCCGGGAGGATTTATGCCGAAAGGTAAAACAGTCAAAAGAAAACCGAGAGCGCCTATGGTGGCGGCAGTAAGCCTCGGTTGCCCGAAAAACACAGTGGACACCGAAGTGATGCTCGGAGCGCTAGCCGTCGCCGGATGCGACTTCTCCGCCGACCCCGCGTCCGCGGACATCATCATCGTGAACACCTGCGGATTCATCAAACCGGCGGCGGAAGAGTCGGCGTCGGTCATCGGCGAGATGGCGGAACTCAAACGCGCCCGCCCCGAGATCACGCTGGTGGTGGCCGGATGCCTCGCGCAAAAAGAGCGCTCAGCCCTCTCGAAATCTTTCCCTGAAATCGACCTGCTCATAGGAACGTCGTCATATCCGAAGATTGTCGATTTGCTGCAAAGCTCCGCCTCCAGTCACTTCGCTAAGACCACTTTCATTCACAATCACACTCACCCCCGCCTGCTCGCCACTCCGCCGTGGACGGCATATCTGAAGATAGCCGAAGGCTGCTCGAACAGATGCTCGTATTGCGCGATACCGAAACTGCGCGGTCCGTTCAGAAGCCGGACCGCCGCGTCCGTCGCGCGCGAAGCGTCCGACCTTGCGGCTATAGGCGTCCGCGAACTCGTGCTGGTGGCGCAGGACACCACGAGGTTCGGCTCGTCCGACGCGTCGCCCGGCGCGCTCCCGCGACTTCTTTCCCGCCTCGCCGACATCGACGGCATAGAATGGCTTAGGGTGATGTACGCTTACCCCGACCTTGTGGACGAGAGACTGGCGGAGGCGATAGCGTCCAACCCGAAAGTCTGCCATTACATAGACCTGCCTGTTCAACATATCGACAACGCGATTCTGAAAGCTATGAACAGGCGCGGCGGGGCATCTGCGGTGAAACGCTCCATATCGTTGCTTCGAAGCGCTGTTCCGGATATTTCAATAAGAAGTTCCGTTATTGTAGGGTTCCCGGGTGAAACGGAAACCAGATTCCGGCGATTGCTCGACTTCATCGCCGAAGCCCGGTTCGACAAGCTGGGAGCTTTCGCATACTCTCCCGAAACAGGAACGCCGGCGGCGTCAATGAAAAACGCTGTCCCGGAAGAAATCAAAGCTGAGCGGCTCGCGGCGGCGATGGAACTGCAACAGAAAATCTCCTGTGAAAAGAACCGCGAGTTGCGCGGAAAAACGTTGAAAGTCCTCGTCGAAAGCGTCCTGAAACCCATGAAGAGCCCCGGAAAAAACCGAGTCGCGCTGTCCTGTGGCCGCTCGGAGCGAGACGCCCCCGAAATCGACGGCGTCTTGCGTTTCGAAGGCAACGCTACTCCCGGAACATTCGTCAACGTCAAAATCACCCGCTCGGATGAATACGACCTTTTCGGCAAATTAATTGTCTGATACTTGCTCGTTTAGTTCTTTGCTTAACACCGTCTATCGACCATCAGCCTTGATGCTGTATAATTGTGATTTGAAATCTGCGCCATCGCATTCCGGCGCTTTCGTGGAGGTTAGACCCTGATATGTCCGATTCGTCGCCTAAAAGCAGGAAACTGGCCATTCTGGCCGAAAAGCTTTCGCAGGAATTCACCGAGCCTCTCAGGGAGGCTCTTCTTGACGGGGTGGCTCCGAAAAAGGAATTCTCAGAGCTTCTCGATCTTGTGTCCAACACTTTTTACGACATAGCGGATGGCTCCGAAGACAGGAAGAAAATGGAGCGCAGGATAAAGAAGTTCCTTCTCGGCGTTTTCGACATCGACTATGAGCGGGAAGTAAGCGACGAAACACTTAAGCAGTCGATGAAGCTGATACGGGAGAAGATTGTCGGCAAAAGCCAGAAAGATGCTCTTGCGGAGATGCTTGCGGCTGAGTTGGTCGGAAGCTGGATAAACATGGACGCTGACGCTCTCGAAAAAATCACGGGCGACGGCGGGATTCTCGAGCGGCTGGAAGAGAAGGCATACGACGGGCCTGACTACACGGACGACGAGCTTATCGGGGCTGTCGTCGAGCTTGGAGGCGTCGCGGCGGCGGCGTTCTGCGAGAGACTCTCGGACACAGATATGGAAAAGATACTGACGGACGCGCTGTCGCTGGCCCGAGCGGCTGAGAGCGGCGCGAAAACGGGCGAAGCTCTTCTGGAAATCGCCCGCTTCGCGATGAACAAGCTCGGCTTCGTCGCCCTGATGCGCCGCGCTTTCGCAGGGTTGCTGATAGGCGACATCATAATGCGGGCGGTAGGCAAACAGCTCGGGCTTGAGCAGGATGTGACGGTAACCGACTTCATAATCGTGACAGGCGCGAAGGTGTTCGACGCCGAAGGCATTAAGAAAGCGAAGAAAGAGCAGACGCGGCGCGTGATCGAGGCTCTTGAAGCCTCCCTAAAAGCGTGACGGCGCGGTTTTTCGGATAATATGACGACTTGTCCTGAATGTGGAAAAGAGTTGAAGCCCGGAGCGAAGTTCTGCAACGGGTGCGGGGCAAAGATGCCCGGCGAGGCGCGCGAGGCGGCCCCGCTTAAGGCTCCGCCCTCTCCGCAAATCGCCCGGACTACCCCGCCGGACTCAGCGACTGAGCCTGCTCAACGAGTCAACAGAAGCGAGGAGGCTCGAAGAAAAATCGCGCTCCGGGACAAGTCCGGCGACACTACGCCGGTTCTTGCTGACACTTTCCGGGCGGTGGTGACGGAAGGCGGCACGGTCGAAGAAGTTGCCGCGGCGGACCTGCCTAGAGTAGAACCTACAGAGCCGCCGCGCGCCAACTTTGCGGCGGAGGTAAGAAGCAAATATTGGAATCTTTTCATAGCGGCCGTGGCGGTGGCAACGGCAGGGCTGGTCTTTCTAGCGGTCTCGGCAATACGCCGTCCAAGGCTGGAAAGACCTGTTCAATACACTATAACGCGCGACAGCTTCTATTTTTCAACCACCAGAAAGCTATGCCGGTTCGATACGTCGGGCCGCTCAAGCTGGGTCAAAAAAGAATCCGGAAGCTGGATGCTTCGAGGAATGGTTTTTTTCGACATCGCCCAGAACGGAAATATCTGGATTGCAAATCCGTTCAGAGGCACGGTGGATCTTCTGGAGCAGAGCGGAAAATGGCTAGACCAGTTCGGCCTCGGCAAACTCGGGCGCGACTACAGGTTCTCCGCTCTCAGCGACGGGAATGTGGCGATATCTATACGGGACGACAACCGCGTGGATGTTATAGACAGCTCAAGGCGGCTGGTGGCGTCAGCAGGGGGATACGGCTCCGGGTTCGCCGATTTAAGGTCGCCGGGCGGAGTCGCCGAACTGCCCGACGGATATCTCCTCGTTGCCGACACGCTGAACCTGCGAATACAAGTTCTCGATAGGGAATATAAATTCGTCGAAACGTGGAACTTCCCGCACAACGCGGTCATACCCGGCGACAAGCGGACGGAGAATGTCGCGGTGAACCATCCCGGACATGAGATTTCTCTGGGAGCGAAATTTTTTCCGGACAGTCTGGCGGTGGACGCGAAGCGTGGCCTCGTTTACGTGTCGATGCTCAGCGCGTCCGGCAAACGCCCCGGCATAATCACAACAATGGATTTCAACGGAAGCACAATCGCGTCGTCCGAAATCACGACTAGGAGCGGACAGCGCGTAAACCCGCGCTCAATAACCGCAACGCCCGACGGGCTGTTGACAATCGTTGACACAGACGCTTATATCGCCGGGGAGTGGGATCCCGAATCGGGGTTTTTTGTTGATGTCCACTATCAGGAGATTTCAGATCTTGTGGCGGGGATGAAACGCTCGTCGGCAATCAACACCGTCCTGAGATACTGCGGGAGCGCGTTCACGATGCTGGGGATCGCGGGGCTTGCCGGGCTTATGTCGCTTGTCGGCTCAAAGCAGCGAGCCGCATGGCTGGGGCAGGACGCGGAACACAGGTACACCCGCCGCCGCGCGCAGTCTTTCAGCACCGAAGTCATATTCCACATTCCGGGGCCTGAAGACGTTTCTCCTTCCCGGCAGTGGCGCGGGACTCTGTCTGACGCGATAACAGCCGCAGTCGTGCCCGTAGCAATCATTATCTCGTTTATCATTCGCCTGATATTGATAAGGACATCCACCCCCCAGATCGCTCTTTACATCCCGGCTACCGTCGCGGTTATGCTGGTATGGTCAGGGTTTATCATTTCATTCATCCTGACGAAGAAATGGTCCGCCGCAGGCCTTTCAGAACAAAAGCACCTGCGCCACAGAGACCAGCTTTTCAGGTTGCTGGGGCCTGAAATATCGCAGAGCGTATCGCCGAAAGAAAGGCTGGTGGACGCGCTTCTGTGCAGAATGCCGAGCCGCAGGCAGGGACTCCTTCTGCTCACCGAATACAGGCTGGTGTGGATAGACGCGGGAGGAAAAGGCGGCCTTTTTGCCAAATCGCCGCTAGTCAGGGCCAGACCGCTCAGGGATTTCCAAGGCGCGGAACTGCGCTCTCCGTTTCTACAATCGTACTGGACGTTCGACCTGCAACCGGTTGCCGGAGGCCCCGTCCGCGTTCTTACCCCACACTACTGGGGAGCGGCGGCGTTCGCGGCTCGGATGGATTGGCTTGTGAACCGGTTAAACGCGATGCCCAAGACCGCGCCTCAACGGACGATACGCCCGCTCTGTCCGAATTGCTGCCAGCCCGTGCCTCCTGATTCGACGTCGTGCCAACAGTGCGGCGTAGTGTTCAAAAAGCCGGCGCTGGCCGGCGCGCTTTCGGTTCTCATGCCGGGCCTCGGACAGCTTTACAACGGACAGAATATACACGCGCTGCAATATTTCGGGGCCGCCGCCGCGCTCGGTCTTGTCTGCGCCGCCCACTTCTCAGGGTTCGCGTTCACTGACCCGCTGTGGCTGGCTCCCGCCGCCGCGCAGTGTTTGTTCTTCCACGCCCTCAGCGTCAACCGCGCGGTGTCGGACGCGAAATATCTCTCCGCTAGAGGCTGACGCCTCATTTGCCTTTTAGTCCCGCCTCTGTTATTATGCGCGTTGTCGCGGTTCGGGAGGCCGCTCGCCCCTTCCCATGCTTCTCAAAGGCTGTCTCCATGTCCATACCACCTGCTCCGACGGAAAACTCTCTCCTCAGGAAGCCGCCGATATATACTCCGAACTCGGCTATGACTTCATCGCTTTCACCGACCACGACTATCTGCTGAAGTCCTCAAGCGACGACACATACGCGTCAGTCAAATCGGACCTCATCATATTCAAAGGCGTCGAGCTGACTGTCTTCGAGAAAGGCTACGTGCACGTGAACAAAATATGGGGGGAAGAAGAGACGCTTCATATCCTCAATCACATCGGAGAGTACGATCTGACCCTAGAACAGGCGAAAGAGCGCGTCGAGGCTGTCGCACTGAAATACCCGCTCGACGCTGTGGAATTTACGACCAAGGGGTTTCCGGACAATGAGTTCGACACTGACGAACTGGGATTGCCGAGGATCGCGTCCGACGACTCTCACACCCGAATCGGATGCGGCCGCGCTTGGATCGAACTCGACTGCCGCCGCTCGAAAGACTCCATAATCCGCGCGATTAAGAAAAACCGCTTCTGGAACTGCTTCCAGCGCGGTTAATGCCATTGCCACTCATATCATTTTTCAGTTTTGCGGTTGCTTTCTTTTTTCTGCCGTCAGCGGACGATTTCGAAGTCTTTGAAGAATGCGCGGCAGCTTTCCATCTTCTCGGCGGAAGTCCATGAAGAGGCGGCAAATTTCGTTTCTCCGCCCAGCATTTTCATCTTGTCCGTCCAAGTGGGATTGTAAGACAGAAGAGAAACGCGCGTCGCGCCGCAGTCCTTCAGAAAGTCTGCGGCGGCGGTCAGATTTTCATCCGTGTCAGTCGCGCCCGGAATAAGCGGAATCCTTGGCAGAATTTCCGGCCCGCCTTGCGCCGAAGCCTCAATAAGACGCCTCGCGTTGCTCAGTATAACTCTGTTGTCCGCGCCGCACATCTCCTTATGCCGCGCCGAGTCCATCAACTTGATATCAATGAATATCCGGGATGCGTAAGGCAGGATGAGCAAAGAAAAACGGTCGAAATCGAACAGGCCGCAAGTCTCCACGAGAGTGTCGACGCCGGCGGCGCGAAGCTCGCTCATCAATTCGGAGCAGAACTCCATATACGCCGTCGGCTCGCCGCCCGACAGCGTGACTCCGCCCCCGGATGAACGGTAGAAAGCGGCGTCTTTCAGCGCCGACTCCGCGACTTCGACCACAGTCATCTGAGTTCCCATTCGTTTAAGGGCGCGTGACGGACATGCCTCCGCGCACTTGAAACACAGCGAACATTTTTCGCGGTCGACGAAATACGGATTATTTTCGCTTATCGCCGATTCGGGACAGCCCCAAGCGCAAGACCCGCAACCCACGCAGACGGCGGCGTCATAAGAAAGCTCCGGTTTCGCCTTTTTGCTCTCCGGGTTGTGACACCAAATACAGTTCAGCGGGCAGCCCTTGAAAAACACCGTAGTTCGTATGCCCGGCCCGTCGTCGAGCGAGTTCCTCCGGATGTTGAGAATCAAAGCCTGTCCCGCATCGCGCTTGTCCATATGTTTCTAGCTATTCCTCAATGATAAACTTGGCTTCCGACGACCTGCCGTTCACTTCCGGGAAGTACATCAGTTCGGCGGCGCACGGCATCGCCGTCACCTCGCCCGGAGTCTCCGCCCGCATCGACACGCTCATGACATATTCCCTGTCCCACATTCGCGTCAGAAACGCCACGACGCGGTCGTCTCTAATCTCCCGGTTGGTCCAGTAATAATAGCCGGGAAATCCGCGTTCGTCCCTGTCCACTTCGAAACCGCTGGGAAGGTAGTTCTCCACCATCACATAGTCGAAAGCCGCGCGGGGCCGGATTCTGACGTGCGACCATATCCGATCCCCGGTTCTCAATCTTGTCGAGGCTCCGAGTTTTTTCTTTCCTTCGGCGTCCCAAGAATACCATCTTTCCACTTTGATGCCGTTGTCCTTCGACTTCAGGAAGTCCGCCGCCTCGTGGTAGTTCAAAGCCGCGTTGTAATAAAGATTTCCCTCGCCCGACTTTTCGATAACGATTTTGTTGTTTCCCGGAGCGGCGAGGCGCGAGGCGTCGATCACAACGCCTTCCCCGTCGATGTCGGCGGCGGTCATTTCTCCCTTGCCCGCCTCCGCTCCGTTCACGGTGACGACATAGCTGAAATCCGTCCCGCCCGATTCGCGCTTTTCCATGAACATCGTCAGAGCGAGAAGAGCGGCGGCGGTGTCTCTTGTCGAGCGCCATCCGTCGCCCATCCGCGACATGTTTATGAAGTTCGCCGCCTTCGACGCGACGGGATTGCCCGCGTCGGCCTCAAGTATCGCCATCATGGCGAACGCCGCCGTCTCCACCGCGTTGTCCGTCCATCTGTATCTGTCCGTTTTCGTCTTCCAGCTTGCGGCGGAAGCCGTGACGTCCGCAGACTTCGCAAGCTCGCTCGCTATCTTCTTCGCCTCGTCCTTCAAGCCGAGTTCCGAACAGGCTATCCCCAGAAGAGCCTTCCCGTAGTGCGTCAGCTTTTCCCGCGAAGAGTAAAGTTTTTTAGCTTCGCCCGCCCTGTCCATGCCGTTATTTGCGCGGATGGTTCCGCGTCCGCCTTCCGCGCCTTCCGCGACTTCCGCGACTTCCGCGTATCCCGCCTGCGCCAAAGCGAACAGGACGTAAGCTTTCTCGTCAGGGTCTTTCAGCGCTCCGAACATTTTTTCAAGAGCGGCCGCGCCCCTCGGCAGCATTCCTTCCGGCGGGGTGAAATCAGCCCTTGCCGCCCTCGCAAGACCGAACACCACGTAAGCGGATATCATCGCGTTTCGCTCGTCGCCCTTCCACCACCCCCAGCTCCCGTCCTCGTTCTGCATATCCGCGAGACGCTCATAGCCTTTCGCCGCCATGTCCGGCAGCTCTTTAAGCTTGCCCGTGAGAGGCTTTCCGGCTTTCTGAAGAGCCTCCGCCATAACCGCGTTCGGCAAAAACCGGCTCATAGTCTGTTCCACGCATCCGTAAGGATAGTCCGCCAGATATTCAAACGCGGAGAACATGCCTCCGGTCAACGAAGGAGCGAGTTTTATCTTCAGGCTCTCCGTGCCCGCAACGCGGTTTTGAGGAAGCTTCAGGGACAGAGCCGCGCGCGCGCCCGCCTCGCCCGCCGCCGTGTCTCCACCCCGCGCGCCTCTGGGCAACACCGGGATGGTCAACTGCATGGCGTCGGATTCCTCGTCTGAGAGAGCCTTGACCGTCACCCAAGCGGAGCCGGGCGTCTCCACCACCGCGCTCCATTCCACGAGCGCGTTTCCTCCGGCTTTTACTCGGACTGTCTTCTCGTTCTTTTCCAGCAGCCTCAAACCCGTGGCGTTAAGAACCGCGAGAACTTCCTTGTCGGCGTCGAGATAGTTGTCAATCAGCGCTGTCACCCGCAACTTGTCGCCCTGTGTGAAGAATCGCGGCGTCCTGAGGCGAACCATAAGGTTTTTCCGGGTCGCGACGTCGGACGTTGTTTGGCCGACCGCCGTTTGCGCGGTCGCCGCCCTTGTGGCCACTCTCCATGATGTGAGCGAGTCCGGCATGATGAACTCGGCCGTCGCCCTGCCTTCCTTGTCTGTAATCAGATGCGCGGCCCAGTGCGCGGTGTCTGGGAAATAACTGCGAATCTGCGCGGGCGCAAACTCGCCGCCTGCCGACTTCTCGCTCTTCGCCCTTCCCGCGAACGCCAGATTCCCCTCCGCTTGGGGAGCCGCCGCCGGAGCCGCCATGTCCGCTACCACTCCTCGCCCGCCTCCCCTGAACCACAAGGACGAATCCATGCCGACCCTTGAGTATCGCCTCCCGTAGAAAAATTCTCGTATGTCGGTTGTGTCGTCCGGCCTGACCGCGTAGATCGACTCGTCCACCACTCCGATGGAGAGTTCGGCGGACGCGGGGTTTCCCTCGCTGTCGCGCGCCTCCACTGTGACGCGGGCGAGTTCTCCCGGCTTATAGACGGCCTTGTCCGAGATGATTTTCAAATCCAAAAATTTCTCTGTGGGCGGGCACACGATATTCATCGTCTGCGTCAGAAGATTGTTGTTCCTGAACGCTGAGACAGTCAGATAAACATTGGGTTTGTGTTCGGGCCCGACTTTGAATGAGTAATGCGCCGCGCCGTTCTCGAACTTCAGAGCCTTGCTGTCGATGATGCCTTCCGCCTCGAGCGTCGCGAGCGCGTCCGCGTCCCCCGCGCTCCATATTATCAGCGCGTTGACTTCCTCCCCTTCCGCATAGCTGTCCTTGTCGAGGATAATTTCAATATCGCGAGACGCCCCCCACCTGTAGCGCGCGCCCCTGTCGGACACGTAGAGTCCGGCTGTCTCCGAGAACACATACCCCGCCGCGCTCTTTCCAGACGCGGTTATCTCGTAGTATCCCGGTTCGTCAGGCGTGAATTCAATTGACGCCTCGCCGGTGGCGGAAGACGTCTCAACTTGCGTTTGCGCAACATTCTTCACCGAGCGCGCGCCGTCCTCCCATGACACTATATCAATCCTCACATCGACCTTGCGGGAAACCGGAGCGCCGAAAAGGTCCGTCGCGCCCACAAGCGCGCTCGCTTTATCTCCGGGCCTCGCCATATAACGGTCGGGGCGGACAGACAGCTTGTATTCGCTCCTGTAAACGCGCGCGGAGCCTTCTCCCTGCGCCTCTCTCCTCCCGGCCTCCGTCACCCGCGCGATGAGGGTGTACTCCATGTCCTGCGCGGCGTTCGTGTCCGCGAACACTACCTCCATCGCGCCGTTCTCGTCCGTTGTTCCGCCGCCGGAAGCCGCCTGCTCGCCTCGATACCCCCAATGCCACCGAGGCCCTCCCCGGTCTTGGTCATAGTACCACTGGTACTCCGCCGCCCCGCCCCTCAATATCCCGGCCTCCCATATCCTCCGCCCGTATATCTCGTAAGAAACTTCGGCGTTTTTCACAGGCTCGCCGAAGTAATAATGCGCTTTTATTGAGAATTCGAGAGGCTCTCCCCTGACTATCCTGTCCCTCGCGGCGACAACAGTTATCTCATGTTCCGGCTTTCTGTATTCCTCAACCAAGAAGTTGTGGTATTGAACAACGCCCGCGAACTCAACTCTTATCGAGTAATGGCCCAGCGGAGCGCCGCCTTTCGGGGAATAAGCCGCCGAGAACGTCCCGAATTCAGAAAGACCGGCCTCTTCATCGAACACCTTGTTGCCGCGCGGATCGTCGATAAACACCCTCACGGAACCAGCCGATGGAAGCGAATATTCCGAGCCGTCCCGTAGCCTTGCGACGCCCTTGATATTCACCTTCTGTCCGGGCCTGTAGACCGGCCTATCGGTGTAAATATAGACTTTATGTTTTTCGTAAGGAGATTCGCCGTATGAGTAAAAATTCGACGCTGCGAAACTGCCGCTCTTTTCCGCCACAACCGGGATCGAGCCTGAGCCGGGCGCTTCAAATTCCGTCATTCCATTGTTGTCGCACGCGAGTCTGATCCACTTGCCGTCGATAAAGGCGGAAACCGCCGCGCCAGCCGCGCCAGCGCCCGTCCGCCTGTCCGCAACAAACACGACCGCCTTCTCATCGTCCCATCTGACGAGCATCGCGATATCGCTGACTATCAGCAACTTATACGACGCGGCCGTTCCCCCCGTCGCCTGAAGCGCGTACGCCCCCGGCCCCGGATTGTCCATGCTGATTTCCGCGCTCCGCCACTCGTTCCTCTCCCCCCTGCCTCGCAACTGAACTGTCCATTTTCGAACAAGTTCGGCCTTTTTGAGCTTCAATTCGGAGTTGTCGGCCCATCCGGAGCCATCGCTCTTCTCAAGCGCCTCATAAATATCGATTTTGTACAGAGCCAATTCCGCCGACGACACGTTGCCGCTTAAATCGCCCCGCATCTCCTCGCCCGGCTCGAAATCTCCCTGCATCGAGATATAAAGCATTTCCGTCTGCCTGCTCTGAAGATGTCCGGGAAAAAAGGCCGCGGACAGCGCCGCGACAGCGATCAGAAACGTTCTCAACTTGTTTTTTTTCATGCCCTCGACTCCTTATTCATCGAATCCGAGCCGCGCCCGTCATTTAATAAGACAGGCCCGGACGGCGATGGTTCCGGCGCGCGCGGTTATCCCGCCCGGTGAAATAAGCGTATGCGATTCCGTAACGCTATCATTTTATCAAATTAAAGGAGAAACGGCGAACCCGCCGTGTGATTCCTAAAAACGGACCCGGTTCTTGTACTTCATGTATATTTCAATGTTGCGCGCTTCTCCGCCCGGAGCGTTGCCGCTCACGAACACCGGAGGCTTCACCCCCTCGGCCAGCAGCGCGCTGACTGCGGCAATTTCTATCTGATGCCAGATAAAAACCCCGGTAATGGTCGACAACGGAGCGACACTGTCGCTCAGCCCCGGAATCTCGACGCACGCGTCGCCGATCGGCGAACAGTTGTCGATCACGACGTCGGCCACCTCGAACAGCCGCAACGCCGACGGCGCGCGGGACAGCACGCTCTTGGAGTGCGCGAGCGATGTTATCGCCACAGTCTTCATCCCGCGCCGCTTGCCCTCTATCGCGGTTTCCACCGGGACGGCGTTTCTTCCGGATTGCGAAATAATCAGCAACAGATCGCGGCTCTCGACATCGTTGTATGCCAGAATCGCGGCGGCGTATCCGGGAAGGCGCTCGAGCGCGCCGCTCTTGCGTCCGCCCTCGTGCATCATCAGGTTGCCTTCCATCAGAGGAGCCACGCAAGCCAGTCCGCCCGCCCGCTGATACATCTCGGTGGCCACCAGATGCGAATGCCCCGTCCCCATCGGGCGCACCATCCCGTCCTTCTTTATCGTCTCGGCGACAAAACGCCCGGCCTCTTCTATCGCGGCCTTCTGCGTCAGCCGTATTTTTTCGAGAGCCTCGGCCACTTTAGCCATGAATTCGTCAAACATTTCTCTCCTCCATGAAGTCACGCATTGTAATTATTGCCTATAAAATATCAATACCACGCAATCGACGAAGGAGCGCATGGGATATCCGACACCGGATTGCGGTCGGAACCGTCCGCGTTAGATACGTTCAGTATGAATCGCCGATCCTTGCCCGACGCGAGAAAAGCGACTTTCGAACCATCCGGCGACCATGCGGGATGCCTTGCTATCTCCGAGCCTCCGGTCAAAAAAAACTTGTTCGCTCCGTCTGCGTCTATCACCGCCAGAGCGCTTCCGCTTTTCCGGTCGGCGGTCAGATACGCTATTTTCGAACCGTCTGGAGACACCGCGAAATCCGCTCCCACGTTGTCTCCCTGAGTGAGACGCTTTCTCTCGCCTGTTGCCACATCCAGCGAGTAGAGGTCGTACTTCCCTCTGCTCGACACATCGTTTGATATGAAAAAAATCTTTTTCCCGTCGGAAGCCCACTGCGGAAACATTTCGTTGACGCCGCTCGTCGCGGTCAGGCGCGTTTCCTCTCTGCCCGACGGCAGGTCCGCCATCTTCATCTTATATATGTCCCAGTTCCAGCCTCGGAAGGAATGATACAGTAGAAACCTTCCGTCCGGAGACAACATGGGGCTTTCGGCCTGATTGTCGTCCAGAGTTATCTGTTTGAACCCCGGAGTCGACCATCCGCTTCGAAGCACGAACACGCTTTTGTTCGCTGTAAGAGTGTAAATAAAATCCGAGCCTCGCGGCATGAACTGCGGCGTCGCCTCGTCCCAGAGAAAATTCGTTATCTTCTTTTCCCTTCGAGTCTCCAAGTCGAGCATATATATCGACCAGTTCAGGCTTTTATGCCTCGTGTAATAAGTGCGCGACGGGAAATAGCTGTAGAAATAAAGATCAAACTCCATAGTGAAAAGCGGCAAACCGTTCCACTGTTTCCACTGGCGCAGTCCTTCGTCCACATATATCCTGTAAGAAGCGTACGCGAGCCTCCTGCCGTCAGACGACACAGCCGGATGCGTGTTGAGCATGACCATCAAATCAGGGTCTTCGTTCTTGGTGAGCAGTTCAGGCTCGCCTCCAAGCTCCACCGAATACAGATGCCTGAACTTGCCTTCGTCGGAAGCGAAAACAATCGCCGCCCTGCAAGGCGTTGAAAACGCCAAGGCCGCGAAAACAGCCGCCAGCGCTAGAGGCGCTAAAACCGTCGCTTTTCTAATCGTGCCAGTTTTCATTCAATCATCAGGCCGCGCCAAAGGGTTTCACACTTCGTTCGGGCTGCCCGCCGTGTAGTTCGTGAAGACGCGGGCTACGCGCTTGCCGATTAGCGATACCACTTCGTAGTTTATCGTGCCGAGAATCCCCGCGATGTCGTCCACGTGAATCTCGTCGCCGCCCTGCCGACCGATAAGAACCGCCTCGTCTCCTATCTTCGCGCCCGGCGCGTCCGTCACGTCCGCCATCATGAAATCCATGCACACGTTGCCGATAATCGGCGCGCGGGTTCCCTCGACCAGCGCGGCCCCCTTGTTCGAAAGTCGCCTGCTGAAACCGTCCGCGTAACCCGCCGGAAGCGTAGCCACCCTCGTCGGCCTCTTTGCGGCAAACGTCCCGCTGTAGCTGATTCTCGTTCCCGGCGACACGGTCTTTATCTCGACTATCGTCGTTTTAACCGACATCACGGGCCTGAAATCCGAAACGTCCGGCTTCATCTGCAAAGACGGGGAAAGACCATAGAGAAGAATCCCCGGTCTCGCCAGATTGAACAGAGCATCCGGCCTTCTCGCCGCGGCGGCGCTGTTGGCCGCGTGCGCCACAGGAGGCCGAATTCCTTCTTTTTCCAACTCCGCCAGCAACGCGCCGAACCTTTCGAGTTGCCTGTCCGTGTGCGCGTCGTTCTCCGGCTCGTCCGCAGTCGCCAGATGCGTGTACACGCCCTCGACCTCTATGCCTTCAAGCCCCGCGACTTCTCTTATCAGATGCGCCGCCCGTTCAGGCTCCACCCCTATTCTGCCCATCCCGGAATCTATCTTTATATGGGCCTTCACCGTTTTCTTCTGCTTCTCCGCTTCCGCCGACAGTGCGCGCGCCAGATTCAGATGATATATCGTCTGTGTGAATCCCCCCTCCACAACCGCCGAAGCCCAGTTCGGTTGCGTATAGCCGAGGATCAGAATGTCCGCAGCGATTCCCGCGTCCCTCAACTCGAACGCCTCTTCGACCGACGCCACCGCCAGACAGTCCGCTCCGGCGTGCAAAGCCGATTTCGACACCGCCACAGCGCCGTGACCGTATGCGTCCGCCTTCACGACAGCCATCAGTTTCGTCGCAGCCCCGATCTTCTCCCTAATCAATCTTACGTTGTGCTCCAGCGCGTCGCAGTCAATCTCCGCCCATATCGGCCTAAAAATCTTCATCTCTGGCTTTTCCTTTTCCTAAGTTGTAATCAGGGCGGCCCGCCGCCTCTGTAATATTTGCCGCTGAATCGCTTTTCAGCATTCTTCCGAAAGAGTCTCATTCAACGCCGCAGGCGCGAAACGGACGATGTCCGAAGCCGTGACGGCCCGCCGGGTGAGTTTCTCCGCCGCAAGGTCTCCGGCCAGCCCGTGCAGGTACGCCGCGCATGCCGCCGCCGCAAAGACATCCACTCCCTCAGCCATCAGCGCCCCAGTCATACCCGTCAGCACATCCCCGCTCCCGGCGGTGGCCATTCCGGGATTGCCCGTCGGGTTCACCCTGACGGAGCCGTCAGGCGACGCCACAATGGCCCCCGCCCCTTTCAGGACGACCGTCACGCCGTACTCCGCCGCGAACGAGCGAGCCGTGTCCAGCCGCGCCGACTGAACGTCCGCCGTCTTCGCCTTCGCAAGCCGCGCCATCTCTCCCGGATGCGGAGTGATCACAACCGGGCCTGCCGACGCCTTCAATATATCCGGGTCTACCGCCACACAGTTTAACGCGTCGGCGTCCAAAAGGAGAGGAACCGATACGCTCTCTATCATTTTGAAAGTCAATTTTCTCGTGTCCGGAGACACGCCCAGCCCCGGCCCCAGCGCCACCGCGCCCGCCTCGGCAGACCTTGCGATTATTTCTTCCAGCTCGGAGGCCGAAATCCTACCCCGCCCGTCCTCGCGCAAGCTTATCGTTATGCCCTCGGTCAATTTTCGCTCGACATTCGAGGCGACCGACTTCGGAACGGCAAGATAGACCAGTCCGGCCCCGATTTTCAGAGCGGCCATGCCCGCAAGCGCAGGCGCGCCCGACATCCCTCGCGACCCGCCCACAATGAGCAGCTTCCCGCAATCCCCCTTGTGCGCCCCCATCGGTCGCTCCCTGACATGCTCCCTCACATAACCCGGCTGCGTCAGATATACTTTCGATCGCGTCTCCCGGCTGTGCGACGCGGGTATCCCTATGTCGGCGACGTACACCTCTCCGGCCTTCTCCGAGCCCGGCCACACGAATAGTCCTATCTTCGCCTCGCCGAACGTTACGGTGTGATCCGCGTTCACCGCGCAGTTGAAAACCCGCCCGTCGTCCACGCTCACCCCTGACGGCGCGTCCACCGCGAACACCGGACACCCGCTCCTGTTAATAATCTCAATGACCTTCTTATACGGCGCGCTCACAGGCCCTTTGACCCCCGTGCCCAACAGCGCGTCCACAATAAAATCGGAAGCGGCGGCCGCTCTCTTCAACTCTGCCAGCCCCTTCGCGTCCGTCGCCGGCTTCAGTTCGCCTCCCATGTTCAGAAACGCGTTCATATTCACAGCCGCGTCGTCTTTCACTTCCTTGCGCGCCGCCGCCAACGCGGCTATCGTCTCGACGCCGGCGTTCATCAGATGCCTCGCCACGGCAAAACCATCCCCCCCGTTATTCCCTTTTCCGCAAATCACCAATGCTCTTTTTTCTTCAAGCTCTCCGACAATCGCCTCAATCGCCTCGAACACCCGCCGCGACGCGTTCTCCATCAGCACGATGCCCGGGATTCCCGTCTTCTCGATGGTTCTCCTGTCGAGTTCGCGCATGCTCTCCGCGTCCAACAGCTTCATTCTTCGGCCTCCTTCATGATTCGATACAACCAATGTTTGCTTTGCTCAAGATTCGGATTCGAATCCGGTTCAGTCGTTTTCCAGCATCGCCACTCTTTTAGCGTGCCTTCCGCCCTCATACGCCGTCGCTAGCCACACGCTCGCGATCTCCCACGCCATGCCCGCGCCTACAAGCCGTTCTCCTACGCACAACACGTTGGTGTCGTTGTGCAGACGCGACATCCGCGCGCTAACAGGCTCCGTACACACCACCGCCCTCACTCCCGGCGTCTTGTTCGCGGCTATGCTCATGCCGATTCCCGACCCGCAGACAAGTATCCCCCGCCCGCAGTCGCCCGACGCCACCAGCTTGGCCGCTTCCTTTCCGTACACCGGATAGTCCACCGACTCCGCAGTGTGCGTCCCGACGTCCACGACCTCGTACCCTTCCGCAGAGAGCTTTTCGGCAAGCATCTTCTTTAGAGCCAATCCGGCATGGTCGCACGCCATCGCTATTCTTTTTTCAATGTCGGACATCCCGATTCCTCCCCGTTCCGGGCGCGCTCAACCGCGCCGCCTCTTCGACATTTTTAATTATAGTCTCATATCCCTACTCTCCGAGAGCGGAAAACAAAAAAATGAGCCGGGGATTCCGGCATAACAACGACTATTGACGCGGACGCGGATTCCCGGCGGCGCGCCGCCCGCCGCGCAACGAAACGCTTCGCGTCTCTTTTCTGTTCACCGCTCCGCCGTTGCGTTATAATGTTTAACGTTATGCCGTATGAGCTTGACCTGAAAGAAGAAGAACAACTCGTCGCAAGAGCGAAACGAGGCGACTCGGAAGCGTTCGCCGCGATTTACGACGCGTTTAAGACCCCCCTCTACCGCACTGTCATCTATCCGCGCGTCAGAGACGAAGCGCTCGCTCAGGACGTTCTTCAGGACACATTCATGCTGGCCCTCGAAAAAATTTCGGACTTCGAGTGGACGGACAGAAGCGTCTTTTTCTGGCTCCGCATGATAGCCATCAACAAATCCCGCGAGCTTATGTCCGCCGCCGCCCGCCACCGCCCTGTGGACAACGTCACCCTCGATTTCTTTCCGGACAATTCATATCAGCCGGAAAAAACCGCCCTTGCGTCCGACTACGCGAAAGAGCTTGCCGGCCGCATCAAGGATGTTCTGAACAACATAAACGAACGCTACCGCGAAGCAATAAAACTCAGACTGGTAGAAAAAAAATCCCGCGAGGAAAGCGCAAAATCGATAGGCGTTACAGTCGAAACATTCGACGTTGTTTTTTTTAGAGCGTGTAAGTCTTTCAGAAAAGCATACATAGAGAAATATGGAGAAGAGGCATAACGCGCGTGGAGTCAGGCATGGATGAACAAGAAAAACAGATGGCCGCCATGTTGGGCGATTGGATGGACGGCGCCGGCATAATCGGGCCGGGAGCCGCCTCCGAGCTTGCCGAGACTGCTGAGACAGCCCTGCTCATTGACGCCGCCTTGGGCGGTGGCCCCGAACTCAACCCCGCGTTCTCGGACACACTCCGCGCCCGCATCGTTAGAGGCTCCTCTCGCCCTCGCTCCCTTCCCGCCCGCCGCGCTTCCCGCTCGATATGGGTCAGATACGCCGTTGCCGCGGTTCTATTCTTCTCAATAGCTCCGACCGGAATCTGGACATTCATGGACAGACAGGAAAAACTCAAGATGGAACTTGTCGAAAAATATGATAATATGTATGTGCCTTACAAGAATAGGGTGGCGGAAGGCTCTGAAGAGACAGACACTCTGCAAGCGCTGTCCAGACGCCGCATTCAGGCCACCGAAGACATCGCCCGGCAGTGGAACTCCCGCCGGGCCGAGCGGTTCTTCATCAATAATAGTTGGGAAAGGAGTTCCGGCAAATGAGGTCCATTCTATTAAAAACGCTGCCGGTGTTCGCCGCCATCATCTTCATTCTGGCGCCATCGCTTTCGGCTCAGGAGCAGAAATCGGCGAAACTATCAAAAGAAGACGAGAAAAAATACGAACTGGCATTCGAGGCGGCTCTTATCCACCACGAAAAAGCCGCTCTTCTTTACAACGATAAAAAAGTCGACGAGGCGATGAAACAACTCGAATCGCTCGTCTCTATTTCGTTCCCTAAAGGAACCGAAAACAGAGACGGACGACGTCTTCAGTTGTACTCTTACGGATTCCTCGCCGAACTGCAGATAGAGAAAAAACAGTTCGACAAAGCGGTCGAAACTCTTAACTCCGGAATCAAGCTGGCTCCCGATGTCGCCACGGAAACATATCAGCTTTACATGACTCTCGGCCATGCTTATAAAAACCTGAAGAAGACCAACGACGCGCTTAAAGCTTTCGAGAAAGCCCAGAAGATAAACGAAGCGCTGCAAAAACTTGAGGAAACCGAAAAGAAGAATAAGCCTCAGGAAACCAAATAGCGCGCCTGTTATTCGATAGCGAACAACTCGTCTAGTTTTGTCGCCTTAAACATCTGTTTAAGATTCGGGTTCATGCCGGATATTTTCATCTTGCGGTTTTTCGATTTCAGTTTTTTGCGAATCGCGTTGAAATGGCCCAGAGCCAGCGAATCCACGAAATCACAGTCCGACAAGTCAATCTCCACCGGGCCTGATGAAACGGAAACAACGCCGTCCATATATGACCTGAATGAAGCGGAGTTGGTGGAAATCATCTCTCCTTCCACCTTCACGACCGTCCATCCGTTTTTCTGAGAAGCCGAGACGGCTAAGTCGCGCGCCGGTTTTTTTCTTTCTGCCGGCAGAGATGCCGGCGGCAGTGTGTCCGACGCCCTTGGCTGTGAATCAGGCTCCGCGTCGCGCTTCAGCGCCCGGTTCTTAATGTTTTCGACAGCTATCGCCGCCGCCCATCTGATATCCGGGTCCTCGTCCTCCATCACGGCCAGCAAAGGCTCCAGCGCGCGCGGGTCTCCGATGTGTCCGAGAGTGTTGATCGCCCGCCAGCGCATCTCCCAATCGCTCATTTTCAAGACAGTAATAAGCGGCTCGACCGCTCTTTCCGGGCGGAGCTTGTGCATCGCTCGTATAATCTCTATCATCACGTCGTGATCAGACTCGTCGAACATCAGCATCCTGATGAGCCTATCCACGACATCCTCGCCGCCAACCTCGCCCAGAACCTGCACCACATTGCGCCGGGCGAACCTGTCGCCGCTCTCGATAGTCCTGAAAAGAAGCGCCACCGAGTCCGCTCCGAAACCCGCCACTGCCCTTATCGCGTTCCATCTCACAAGCGCGTCGCCGTCGTTGAGCGACTCCACAAGCGGCTTGAGCGCGCGGTGATCCCCTGTGTTGCCAAGCTCCTCGATTATGCTCGCTTTGACGACATCCCTGTCGCTCGATTTCAGTTTTTCAATGAGTTTTTGAACCTGATCCGGCATATTCAGTCGCGGGGCCGCTCGCCCCGCCCTCTCTGGTCAATCGCATCTAATGAACATTATTATAATCGGTTTGTCATCGTTAAGAGTGCGAGAGTAAAATTTGACCGCCGACTATTTCTTCCAGAAAGCCCTGCTGAACAACACGAGCACAGTAAAAAACTCCAGCCGCCCCGCCACCATCAGGAATGACAGGAAAAGCTTCAGGAACGGGCAGAAAAAAGCATAGTTCTGCGTAGGCCCTACAAAACCAAGTCCGGGCCCTATGTTCATTAAAGTAGCCGCTGCCGCTGAAACGGAACTCTCTATATCGTGCCCGAATGCCAGTATGACAAGCGAGCCTCCCAGAAAAATCCCCGCCGTTATGGCGAAAAAACCCATAATTTGGCTTACCACCTGAGGCTTCATCAGCCTGCTGCCCACCCGCATCGACACAACCGCCTCCGGGTGTACTGTCTTGAATATGGATTGGGAGGCGTGCTTTGCAATAACCATTACCCTGATAACCTTCAGGCCTCCTCCCGTGCTTCCGGAGCATCCTCCGATAAACATAAGCAACAGCAGAAGCTTTCTTGAGAACGACGGCCACGCGTCGAAATCGGTTGTCGCAAACCCTGTCGTCGTCATTATTGAAACAACTTGGAACAAAGAATGAACTGCGAGGTCTTTGATGCTTCCGAAAAAACCAGTCCCGTGAAGGCTTGCAACGATTAAAGCCATTGAGCCTGAGATAAAAAGAAGATATCCCCTCAACTCCGGGTCTCGCAGCATTGTCCGCCATCGCCCGGTTATCGCCATGTAATACAGCGAGAAATTCACGCCCGCCAGAATCATAAACAATGTTATCACAAGAGCTATCGACGCGCTGTCATAATGACCGACCGACGCGTTTTTCGGCGAGAATCCCCCTGTGGACATCGTGGAAAACATGTGACAAACCGAATCGAAAAAATCCATCCCGCAAAGCATCAGGGCGATTACTTCAACTACTGAGATTGCCGCGTAAACAAGCCAGAGTGTTCTTGCGGTCTGTATTACCCTCGGCCTCAGACCGTCCTTTTCAGGGCCGGGCACTTCCGACTTCAACATCTGTTTTCCTGAAATGCCAAGATAAGGCAGCGCCGCCACGAACAGCACGATTATTCCCATCCCGCCTATCCACTGCGTGAACGAGCGCCAAAACAGTAGGCATTTTGCCACCGCTTCAACGTCCCTGAGCACGGAAGCTCCCGTGGTGGTCAATCCGCTCATTGCCTCGAAATACGCGTCCGCAAACCCGTTGAAACCCGGAGAAGCCGTCGCGAACATGTACGGCAGAGCGCAAAAAACCGCGCCGACAATCCATCCGAGAGAGACGAAAAGGATGCTTTCGCGCCGGGTCAGCGAACTGACCGATTCCTTCCGGCAGGCGAGCGTCATTATGCCGCCCGCCGCCCCGCACACCGCCATCGACTTCAGGAAAGCATACGCGTCCTCTTCTCCAAAACAGAAACCGAGAACGGCCGGCAACGCCATCATCGCGCCAAGCGCCAGCGCGAAATATCCCATAAGTTTTACGACAGGCTTCCAGCTCATTTACTCGCTATGCGGAACCGCTTCGTCTCCGCCTTTCATCCCATCAGATTTTCCAGCTTCGGAATGTTCTCCTGCGCGGTAAACACAATAAGCGTGTCTCCCGACATGACCGAATCGGCCCCCGTCGGCACGATGACGCTCTCTCCCCTTACTATGGCTCCGATGATGGTGCCGCTAGGGATCCCCGCCTCGCTCAACCTTTTCCCGGCTATCTTTGACCCCGGATGTATTCTCGCCTCGACAAGCTCGGCGCCCTCGTTTTCGAGCATCGCGACAGACGCAAACCTGCCTTTTTTTAGGAACCTCAAAATCTCCGTCACTGTCAGAAGGCGCGGGCTTACCGCATGGTCGATGCCCAACCTCTCGACAATCGCCACGTATTCCGGCCTTTCCACCATCACTATGCTCGATTTAGCCCCGAGATCTTTGGCGAGCAGGCCCGATACTATGTTGTCTTCATCGTCGCCGCTCAGCGCCACGAAGTAATCCGTGTTTTCAATGTCCTTTTCCTTTAGCAAATCGATGTCGGTTCCGTCGCCGACAAGGACGAGAGCCTTTTTCAGGTTTTCGCTGACAGTGAGCGCCCGCTCCCTGTCCTTTTCAATGACGATAAGATTAAGGTTCTCTTTCTCGACGAGTTGAGAAGCGGCAAGTCCGACTTTTCCGCCGCCGAGGATTATGATTTTTCTGCCCTTGGGGCGCGCGCCGCCAAAGGCGCTCATAAGCTTGGTAAGATTCTCCTGTTTTCCAATGATGAATACTTTATCGTCCGGAAGAATCCGAGTGTCGCCTTTAGGGATTATGATGCTCCCGGCGCGCGATATTGCGGCCACCAGCCCCAGTTTGCTGAGTGAGAGTTGAGCCAGCGTTTTTTCCGCCGCGTCGCTTCCCGCTCCGACCACTATTTCCCGAACCTGCGCTTTTCCCATCGCGAAGTTCTCTATCACGAGCGCGCCGGGAGCTTTCAACAGTTTGACTATTTCTAGAGCGGTCAGATCTTCAGGGTTCACCACTAGATCGATATCCATCAACTCGGCATATGCCTTGTTGCGGCCTCCTGAGGTATAGATCGGGTTTCTGCATCTGGCGATCGTCCTGCCCGCGCCAAGTTTTTTCGCGGCGGCGGCGGACAGCACGTTCTTTTCATCGTCGTCGGTCGCCGCCACAAAAATATCGCAGTTGACGACCCCGGCCAGTTTCAGCGTTCTTATGTCCGTACAAGGGCCTTCCACAGCCGCAACGTCCAACCTTTCCTCGACCGCGTCCAGATTCGCCCTGTCCCTGTCGATGACGGTGACGTTGTTGCCCTCCCGAACAAGAATTCCCGCCAAATTGCGTCCCACCGCTCCGCAACCCGCTATTGTTACCTTCATCCATCATCTCCAATCAAAATCGTTCTTGTGGCGTCAATTGCCCACATTCAGCAAATCCTTCTCTTTTCCTATCATAACAAGACTATCTCCCGCGCGAATCTTGTAGTCAGGTCCGGGCAGAAACACAAAACCTCCGCCGTTTTCTCTTTTGACAGCCATCACGAAAATGCCTAAGCGGCCTCTGATGTTAAGCTCCATCAGCGTGCGGCCGATGAAATTCTGAGGCGGCGACACCTCCATCACCCGGTAGTCCTCCTCAATTGGAACAAAATCAAGGAGGTTAGGATTTATTATATGCGCGGCGACCCGGCGCGCGGTTTCCCTCTCTGGAAAAATTATTTCGTTCGCCCCTATCGCCTCCAGTATCTCCGCGTGGTCCTCGTTCAGCGCTTTGCAGCGGATATTGCCGACTCCAATCTTCTTCAGATGCAGAGTACACAGAACGCTTGCCTCCAGAGTCTCTCCGAGGCTCACTATTGCTTCATCGAAGTCCTCCGTGACTACCGAGCGCAACGCGCTGAAATCCCTCGCGTCCAGCATCATGGCGCGCTGCACCGAATCGCTCACCGCGTTCACCCTCTCCTCGCTACTGTCAATCGCCAGAACGTCGCTGTGCTTAGCCAGATCGCTCGCCAGTTCCGCCCCGAACTGCCCGAGGCCTATCACGCATATCTGTTTCCTGTTTTTCTTCATCCTATCATCACCTCGCCCTTCGGATAATGCACATTGACACGTTTATTATTCACGATCCATACCGCCATGGTGAGAGGCCCCAGCCTTCCCACGAACATCGTAAGGATAATCCACAAGCGTCCTGACACGGACAATGTCGGGGTTATCCCCGTGGATAATCCGACTGTTCCGAACGCCGACACCTGTTCGAAAATAATCTGGCTCAAACCGGCTCCGTTGACGCCCGGCTCCGTTGCGCTGAGGATCATAACTCCAACGATATTCCAAAGAATCGCAAGCCCCATCAGCAAACCCGCCCGCGATACGGTCTCATCAGGCAGCCGTCTGCCCAGTATTCTGACTTCCTTTTCTCCGGCCAGACTGGACTTTATTCTCGCAAGCCACACCGCCACAGTCGTCGTCTTCACGCCACCGGCGCACGACCCCGGAGACCCTCCGACAAACATGAGCATTGTCAGCAGAAAAAGCGAGGCGACCGGGAGCGCTCCGATATCTATCGTATTGAACCCGGCGGTCCTCGACGTCACTGACTGAAACAAGGCGTTCCCGACTATCTCCCAAGCGTTCTTTTCTCCAGTAGTCAGCCCGAAAACCATGAGCATGACAGCTCCCGCGATGATTAGCCCCGCCGACACCCACAGAACCGTCGATGAGTGAAGAGACAGGCGGGCGATTTTTCCATCATCCTTATTCCTCGCCAACTTTCTCTTAGCAAGCCCCATGATTTCATACATCGTGTTGTGCCCCAAACCGCCCAGAATAATTAAAATCGCTACGGCTAACGCCAATCCTCCGGTTCCGCGCAAACCTACAAGACTGTCCGGGTATAAAGAAAACCCGGCATTGCAGAACGCCGATACGGAATGAAAAATCGACGAGAAGATGGCTTCAGAAACCCCCTTTAACGGCTCAAGATGGATGAATATGACAATTGCTCCAATAGTCTCAATTATTAATGTGAGAGCCAGTATCCCTCCGAAAACGCTTCTGAACTGAGCCGCGACATCTTTCTGGAATATCGAGTCATGAACGGCGGCTTGAGATACGAGCGACAACCTCATGCCCAACGCCTTGAAAGCCATCGCCGCGAACGTCATCACGCCAAGGCCGCCCAGTTGTATAAGCAAGACAATCACAATCTGGCCGAATAATGTAAAATCCGACCCGGTGTCCACCACCGAGAGTCCGGTCACGCAAACCGCTGATGTCGAGGTGAACATCGCGTCAAGCAACCCGACCCGGCCCGGCTGATGCGCGAAAGGAAGCCAGAGAAGAAGCGTTCCAATGGCTATAGCTCCGGCGAACCCCCAAACCATTATTGCTTGAGGAGATTTCGTCCGTTTTGTTTTCTTTCTTTTTTTGACTGTTTTTCCCATGCTTTTTTCCTAATCTGGAACGACCCGCGCGGCGCTTTTGCGCTATGCGGCATAGCGTCAACGCCGCTACTCCGACAGCGCTTCCCGGCATGACGAGACGAACCGGGCGATTTCGTCTTCTCCGACCGCCGCGCCGGCATCTCCCTTCCATCCGGAATCGCCCATGATATGCGGCCCCAACGGAGCCTCGCCCTTCATTCGCGGAAGCAGGTGAATGTGATAGTGCGGCACAGCGTCCGCTATCGACGCCAGATAGAATTTCTCGCACCCTGCGACAGGCTCCGCCGCGCGCGCGACTCGCGCCGCCAGACTCATGATATCCGCCGCCTGTTCCTGCGTCATAGCGGAGAGAGTCACTACATGCTCTTTAAGCGCCACCACGATGTGCCCGGGTTTGATGGCGCAATCGAAATGCGCGGCAAACGCGAACTCGCTTTCGGCAATGATATGCCGGCTGTCGAAATCGCAAAAAACACATCCGGTTTTTTCCGACACGATGTCTCCCCCGTTCGGGAAGGAACGAGCGGTCCTAGCGGGCGACTTTCAGGATGACGCCGCCGCCGCGGAAGCCTCTTTTATTCTTTTGATTTCATCGATGATATTCTGTGTGGGAGCGCCCGGCTCGAACAACGCCGCGACGCCCGCTTCGAGAAGTTTTTCCCGGTCGTCCTCCGGGATGATTCCGCCTCCGATGACGAGGATGTCATCAGATTCCTTTTCTTTCAGAAGTTGCAGCACGCGCATGAAGTGCGTCATGTGCGCGCCCGCAAGAGAGCTTATTCCTATGAAATCGGCGTCTTCCTGAATGGCGGAGTTGACGATGTCTTCTGGCGTCTGTTGCAAACCCAGATAGATGACCTCCATGCCGGCGTCTCTGAGCGCGCGCGCCACCACTTTCGCCCCTCGGTCATGTCCGTCAAGACCCGGCTTCGCAACGATAACCCGTATCTTCTTTTCGCTCATCCGCTTTCACCCCGCCGATCAGAATTGATATGACGCTCCCAGCGTCAGGCGCCTCATATCGTCCGCGTCCGCCAGCCCGAGCAACACGGACCCCTTATTCTTATATATGTATCTAACCGCGTAGTTCCACGAGTATTCCGCCTGATACAGCGTGACTTCCCCTATGAAAAGCAATTCGGGCGATATGTCCATTCCGATTCCCGCGAGAGTCCCGAACTTCTTCCCCTTCAGCCCCTGAGAGCTCATGTGGAATATTCCGCCGTGAAGATCAAACTTGTCGCACGGAAAATTCACCAGCCCGTAGATTGTCGTGCCGTCCGCTTCTCCCGCCTCGAATCTCTCGACGGCAAACGCGGTTTCCCATTTTTTATTCGTAGATTCAGATAGAAAAAAATGCTTCTGCGGATTGTACTTCAACGCTATCGACGTGTTGTTTTCGTCATAGCTGACGCCTTCTGGATCGCCGTCCAAATACACCATAGCCGAGCCGTGATATCTCGTCTGGCTGAAAGCGACTTCCAATCCTTTTCCCAGCCCGTATGAAAGTCCTATCGTTTCATCCTTCAAGTCCATCCAATAGCCGTAGTAAACCGTGTCGGCGTCGGACATGGGGCTTAGGATTTTCATTCCCATTGATTCCGAATAGCTCGACGCGTACAGTCCGACTGCGAACTTGTTCTTGTCAAGCACGTCGGTCGTGGGAACCATCCAAAGACCGGACATACCGTCTGTTGTGGCGAACGACAGATCCATCGGCGAGTTGATTTCCTTCTTTTCGGGATCTGTTTTCTTTTCTTCAGCCGCCGCAGGCTCATCTCCCAAAGGTTCGGCGGAGCCGCCGGAAGCGCGGCCTCTTTTTCTGCTCGAAGTGGATTCCGCCGCCGCAGGAGCGGATTCGGCTGCCGGCGCGGGTTCCGCCGCTGCCGGACTCTCCGATGAAGAAGCCCTACCGCGCCTTCTTGATGAAGTCCCTTCCGCTGCCGCCGCAGGCTGTTCCGCCACAGCCGCAGGCGCTGCCTCCGCCGCAGGTTCGGCGCTTCCTCTTCTGCCCCTCGATGAAGCCGCTGGGGCCGCGTCTTCTTTCTTCTCTTCAGCAACAGGCGCAGCCGCCGGCTCCGCCGCCGCCGGGGCAACTTCCTTCATTCCCCTCTTTGCCGGTTGCTCAACTGCGGAATTCTCCGCCGCAGATGGTTCCTTTCCAAACTCGACCAGTTCATCCATGTCCCGCATTTCAACTGTCTTTTCCACTACTTTCGCGACTGAATATGTCGGTTTTACTTCGGCGACAACTATGGAACCGATGCTCTTGCCGTCGCGGACTACAGTGAATTTCTGTCCGATTTTTACCCCCGCCGAGCTTCCGGCGTAAATGAGGAGCCTATCGTCGCTCACCGCGAGGTTTATCTTCAGGCTCTTTGACTCCTGCGCCCTCGTTGCTTGCCCCGCGAACAAAACTGCCATGAACGCAAGCGCCGCCGCGAAGATGACGCCCCCGCCGATGTGTTTGCTTTGCATCTTGCTCTCCCCATTCTTAAAAATTCGAATGTATTATATGCTATGCGTCCTTTTTGTCAAAGTCATTATATATTCATATTCATATTCTTCTAACACTACAAAATTAGTGGCTTTCATCTATGTCGCGGTTAAATCGCGAGCGCGATCTGTTGTTTTCGCGCATATCCGAATTTTGTCCGGATTATCCTTTTATCACCACAATCGGGCGCAGCCTCGCGACAATCGTCGCAAGCCCCGCGTTCACGCATGTGTTGACCACATGGTCCACATTTTTATACGCTCCGGGCGCTTCCTCCAACAGCGACTTCTTCGACCCCGCCCGCACGGTCACGCCGTGCGCCGCCAGATCTTCGAGCACGGAGGCCGCATTGAACTCCTTTTTCGCGGAAGTCCTGCTTTTCACCCGGCCCGCCCCGTGGCACACCGACCCCCAAGTTTCAGCCATCGCCTGTGGCGTTCCCGCCATAACGTAAGACGCGCTGCCCATGTCTCCCGGCACGATTACCGGCTGACCCACCCCGGCGTGCCTTTGAGCCAGTTCAGGATGCCCGGCGGCAAACGCGCGCGTCGCTCCTTTTCTATGCACGCACAGCCGCCGCTTCTTTCCTCCGACCTCGTGCTCCTCGAATTTGGCGATGTTGTGCGCCACATCGTACACCAGCCGCAGCCCAAGCCGCTCTGCCGACGCCCCGAACACCCGCTCCATCGTCCCTCTCACGGTGTGCGCCAGACACTGCCGGTTGGCCCACGCGAAGTTGGCCGCCGCGCACATCCCCGCATAGTAAGCCCGCCCCTCCGGAGACTCCACCGGCGCGCAGGCAAGTTGCCTGTCCGGCAACTCGTATCCATATCTGACAACGGCCTCCCGCATCGTCCGGATGGCGTCGTCGCACACCTGATGCCCCAGCCCGCGCGACCCCGAATGTATCATCACCGCCGCCATGCCCTTTTCAAGCCCGAACGCCCGCGCCGCCCTGTCGTCGAAAATCTCCTCCACTTCCTGAACTTCGATGAAGTGGTTGCCCGCGCCGAGCGTGCCCAACTGGTTCGCGCCGCGCTCCCTCGCCCTTCTCCCAACCTCTCCCGGATCAGCGTCTTCCAACGCCCCGCCGGACTCGCAGTATTCCAAGTCCTCCTCCCATCCCATACCGTTGCGCGCCGCCCACGCCGCGCCCATTCGCAAAACCTTGTCCATGTCCCCGCCGCGCAGACGTATGTCGCTCGTCGAGCCTACCCCTGTCGGCACGTCCCGGAACAGCATGGTCGCCAGTTCGTCCGCCTTTGCCCTCGCGTCGCCCGCTTCTATCGTGGACGCCAGCAGCCTCACCCCGCAGTTGATGTCGAACCCCACCCCGCCCGGCGATATCACCCCTTCCTCCACCGACATCGCCGCCACTCCCCCGATGGGAAACCCATATCCGTAATGGATGTCGGGCATGGCGAGCGAATACTCCACAATCCCCGGCAGCGTCGCCACATTCGCCACCTGCTGCGGCGCGTCGTCGCTCTTCAGGTCGTCCAGCAGTTCCGGCCCGGCGTAAATTATCCCCGGAACCCTCATCCCTTCAAAACAGGTTCTTGGTATCTTTATCTTATAATCGGAAATATTGTCGAAACACTTCGTCCAGTCCGGCATATCCGCCCGCCTCCTCGGCTCGCGTCAAAGATCAAAATATATCGTGGTCTCAAACCCGTTCATCGTCCGGTCCACGCTTATCATGTGGTGGGTGACAGCCTTGATTTCGGTGGCGTGAACCACGCCGCGCAGCCTCGCCCCGCCGACCACCGCCCTCATCGCTCCCCCCTCCACTTTCTCCACTCGCGGGTCGGTCGTGAAAAAATTCTTCACCTCAAGCAGATACAGCAGTTCCGCCAGCCAGTCCACTATCAGCGATTCCGCATCCGGCGCGGACAACTCCACGACATGCGTTTCCGGCCATCCTTCCGGCGGGACCTCGCATATCACGCTCATCATCCCCCGCGCGGCGTCCGAAAACAACTCTTCAAGAGTACCGCCCGTCACATGTATCCCGGCGTCCGCCGTATGTTCCACAATCCTGTATGGCGCCATTTTTTCATTATAACCGTTTATTGTGACGCTTGATAGAAATCCGCCGCCCGTATCCTGTGAAATGTTCGGAACAAACCCGAAAAGTTTTGGAAAAGGGGTTTGGGGAAACAACCCTTTTTAAAGGGTTTTTCCCCAATCGCCGAAGGCGAAAACCTTTTTAAGCCGCTTTTCGCTTTTATCCTCTTTCGCTGTTGCCTTTGCCCGCATTTCGCTGTTTTGCAAAAAAGAGCCGGTTTTGCGTTGAACGCAGTTCAGCAAAACCGGCGCGCCGGGAGTTTTTTTCGGAAGGG
>DIWT01000012.1 GCA_002435745.1 bacterium UBP15_UBA6099 | reverse complement strand
TTTATCCCGAATCCGTCGTTAAGATTCGGGAGCGATTGTTCAGAGCGGATGAAATGCGAGGCGCAAGGCGCATTTTTGCAGTGAATTGAACATAGGGTTCATGAACAAAAAAATTCGGCGGCAACGAAGCAGTTCGCCGCTATGAAAATCGCCCGGTTCGTCGGCTCTATCGACGAATCCGGGTTGAAACATGGCAAACTATGAGAAAGCAAACGGCGGCAGGGACTGCGCGGCAAAAAAGGCAATTCGTGAATTGCCTCTTCGTTTATGTGTTGGTTTGTTTATTGTCATCTGCTGTGTGGATGTAAAAATCAGGGTGGTTCATATCCCGATCCCAAGATAAGGGGTTGGATTGGATATAGGCATAGATTTCATCGAAGGTTTTTTCATTTCGCATGATGTGTTCGTAATAATTGCGCTGCCAAACACGGCTACCGCTATTGTCTTTGATTCTATTGATTTGCTTTGCGGAATTCATCTTTAAATAGCCGATGATCTTCGGCAACGACATTCTGCGCCGATATTTCGCATCCTGTAGGGGCAATTCATGAATTGCCCGCGCGACGGATTCGCTTTCCGGCAAAATGGATATTATCAAATGAACGTGGTTGGGCATAATTGAATAAACGTCGATTTCCACATTTGTAAATCTATCCGCGATGCTCAACAATACTTTTTCCATAATTCTACCAGATTCATTCAATATCATCTCTGTGTTATTGATTTCTCCAAATATGAACATTTTATCGATGGCGCAGATCGTGACGAAATATTTGCCCGGCGCGGAATAGTCGTATTGTTTCAGTCGGATAGCTTTGCGGCTCGGTTTTTGTTTTTGCATCGGTTTGAAATATATATCATCGCGCGATTATTATGCACACGAGAATATATTAACATAAAACACAATTTGATTGCGAAAGCGCGGGCGATTCGTGGATCGCCTACGATTTTCGGCGCGCGGTCATTCCTCTTTCGGCAGGGGGACTTTGTAGAGTCCTGAGCCTGTGAGGGATGTGATGTAGAGGGAGCCGTCTTTGAAGACGGGGGTGGCGGGCGTCTTAAGGCCGGAGGCGATGATTTCCGGTTCCGCGCCTTTTACGGCTTTCGCTATTTCTCCGGAAGAGAACAGGCAGGCGTATATTGTTCCGTCGGCGGTCCCGGTTATGCCGTCGGCCATTTTTAGTTTGGAGGCGAAAGTAATTTTCTTGCCGCGGTTCGGGCCTTCGAGCGGGGCGGCTACAATTTTTCCGGCGGTGGTCTGCGCGATGTAGAGCAGCTTGCCGTCGGGGCTGATAAGCAAACCGTTGGCGAACGACACGCCGTCCAGCAGCCTCTCCGCTTTGCCGTCCGGGGATATCTCGTGGACGATGCCGGATGTGGAGTCGGACATGTAAACTGTTCCGTCCGCCGAAACGGCTATTCCGTTCGGCGTTTTAAACCCGCCAGCTAAAACTTTTTTATCCTTGCCGTCCGCCGAGACGACGGATACTGTGCCGGAGCCGTAATCGGCCACAAAGATGTCGCCGCCGGGTCCGCAGGCGATGCCGGCCGCGCGCTCGTGTCCCGTTGAAAAAAGCGACACGTTTTCATCGTCGATGATTTGGAATATTTTGCCGCTGCCGTTCTCGACGGCGAACAGTTTTCCGTCCGGGCAGAGGGCTATGCCTTCGGAGCCTGAAATTTTGTCCTCAAGGATGAGTTGAGCGCCTGTCTGGGCGGATGCGCTGATTGAGGCGAAAAGGAATGCCGCCGCGACGGCGACAATCGATAGGGCCGTGTTTTTCATAATCGTTTCTCCTGTCTGTTGCCGGAGCTGAGATTTGTCCGGCAGCGGTCATCGGGCAATTCGTGAATTGCCCCTACATGTCGGCTACCGGGACGGCGATTACTCCGGCAGCCTATTTTTTCGGTCAAGAACAATTATAACTCTGAAAGACGGCGACGGCTGCGAATCGGAGCGAAAAAGCCGGCGCGGGCGGCGTGGACTGCCGGGAATTTGTTATGCTATATTATTTCCAGTTATTCGATTTCAACCCGCAACGTTGAAAAATGCGGGCTGAAAAGAGGGAATGAAATGCCGGCGAATCTCACACCGGAATACAAGAAGGCGGAAGAGGCGTTCAGACAGGCGAAAACCGTCGAGGAGAAGATAGCCTGTCTGGAGCGCATGTTGGCCGTGATACCCAAGCACAAGGGGACGGACCACATGCAGGGCGACCTCAAGAAGCGGCTCAGCAAGCTGAGGGACGCCGAGGACCGCACAGGCGGCAAGAGGACGGACCCCTACGCGATAAAAGTCGAGGGAGCGGGCAGGGCGGTAATCGTCGGCCCGCCGAACACAGGCAAGTCTTCTCTGCTCGCGGCGCTGACAAACGCCAAACCTGAGATAGCCGATTTCCCTTTTTCCTCCACGCGCCCGATGCCGGGCATGATGCCGTTCGAGGATATCCAGATTCAGTTGATAGACACGCCTCCGGTGACGTCAGACAGGGTGGAGACGTATCATTCCAACTTGTCGCGCGCTGCGGACCTGCTGCTGTGCGTTGTGGACATCTCCGCCGCCGATCCTGTGGCGCAGCTTGTCGAGACGGAGGCGATTTTCGAGAATATCAGGATTAAGTTTTCCGCCGTCAAGCCGGACTCGCCGCAGCTTATGGGGGTGGCGGAAAAACTGACTTTCGTGGCGGTGAACAAGACGGACGCCGACGAGGACGACATATTGCTGGGCGAGTTCGCGCGCGCGGCGCGGACGGAGTTGCGGGTTTTTCCGGTCTCGGCGGCGACGGGGGCGGGGTTGGAAGAGCTTAAGAGGGAGATTTTCAAGGCGCTCGGCGTGTTGCGCGTCTATTCGAAAGTTCCCGGCAAGAAGGCGGATATGAATGCGCCGTTCGTGCTGCCTGTGGGAAGCTCTGTAATGGATGTCGCCCGGATGGTTCACAATGATTTTGCTGACAACCTGAAATTCGCCCGAATCTGGGGTTCTCAGAAATTTGAAGGCCAGAAAGTTCAGCGCGACTATGTCGTTCAGGACAAAGACATAATCGAATTTCACTCGGAATAGGAATTTTGTTAAAAAACCTTGTTGTGATGCGGATTATCAATAACATCCAACTTGCGTGTCGTAATAAAAAAAATTACTGCGAGCGAAGAATGGCAACCGGTCGAATTTGGCTCGCTGATCCGCTGATTATCTCGTAAATTCTTCAAGTTCCTCTATATATTAAATATTAATATCTCACATTTAATAAGGATACTATATCATTATGAGCATAAGTATTGATGCATACGCGCGCGTGGATTCCGGAGCTGAACTGGGAGACGGGGTTGTCGTCGGAGCGTTTGCGATAGTCGAAGGCGGGGTTGTAATCGGGGAAGGAACGAAGATACATCCGCAGGCGGTTATCCGGCGAGGGACGAGGATGGGGAAGGGATGCGAAGTTCATTCCGGAGCTATTCTCGGCGGCGAGCCTCAGGACACCAAGTTCAAAGGCGAGGAAAGCTTTCTTGAGATAGGGGACAACACGGTGGTGCGCGAGCACGCTACGCTGCACCGGGCGAGCGGAGAGGGATGCGTCACGCGAGTGGGTTCGGGCTGCATGTTGATGGCCGGAACGCATGTGGGTCACAACGGGAAAGTGGGAGACAGGGTGGTGATGGCGAATCTGGCGACGTTGGGCGGATTCGTGGAGGTTGGCGAGAACGCGTTCATAGGGGGCATGGCGGGGGCGCATCAGTTCGTGAGGATAGGCGCGTACGTGATGGCGGGCGGAGGCTCGGTGATACTTGAAGACATACCGCCGTACATGATGGTGACGGGCGGATACAGGCCGCCGGTGTGCGGGCTTAACAGAATTGGCCTGATGAGGGCCGGTTTCAGCGCGGAAGCCCGGCAGGCCATACACAAAGCATACAGGATTTTATATAGGGAGGCCGAATCGACGCAGGAGGCGGTGGCTCTGATGAAGGAGCGGCTCGGCGGTTCGGCGGAAGTTCAAAAACTGGTCGCGTTTCTCGAAGCGGGGACAGGCAGGGGTTTTGCCTCGTGCCGAAGACGCGACTGCGGGGAGACGCGGTCATGAGATTAGGCGTAATCGGCGTCGGCAAGATGGGAATCAATCACGTCAAGATATTCAGCCAGATGCGGGATGTCAGTCTGGTCGGGATAGCGGACGTCAACGAGACGATGGTCAAAGACGTCGCGGGCGAATACGGAACCACTCCGTACGTCGACTACCGCGATCTGCTTGATCAGAACTTGGACGCGGTGAGCATAGTCGTGCCTACGACGCTGCACAGGCGCGTCGCGGTGGACTCGCTGAACGCGAACTGCCACGTGCTGGTGGAAAAACCGGTGGCGGCGACTCTGGAAGAAGGCAAGGAGATGATCGCGCTTGCCCGCAAGCTGAACAAGAAGCTGCTGGTCGGGCACGTCGAGCGGTTCAACCCGGCGGTGGGGATACTCAAGGAACTGATAGACGACGGGGTGCTGGGCAACATCGTTTCGGTGTCGTCCAAGCGGGTAGGCCCGTATTGTCCGAGAATAACCGACTGCGGGATAATACTGGACCTGTCGCCGCACGACATAGATGTCATATCATATCTGTACAATGACCGCGTGCGCGAGGTGTATTCCGTGGCCGGCGCGACCTTCCACTCTCAGGAAGACCACGCGATGCTGATGCTCAAGTTCAGGCGAGGGAACGCGGGGGTCATAGAGACAAGCTGGCTTCCGCCGCACAGGGTGCGCCGTCTCAACGTGGTGGGCGACTCCGGCGTGGCCACTCTCGATTTCATCGAGCAGAAAGTAATGGTGTACGACAAGAACTGGGCGCGGGAGGCGAACGTGGACCGCAAGGAGCCTCTGCGCAACGAGTTGAGATATTTCGTGAATCTCATCGCCAACAACGAACAGCCGTTCGTCAGCGGAGAGGACAGCCTGCACGCTCTGTCAGTGGCGCTGACCGCCATCGAGTCTTACAAGTCCGGCCGGGTGCTGAGAGTGCCGTTGCCGGACATAGCGGAGACTGAAACGGGCAAAGTGGTGAATCCGTTCCGGGTGGTCGGCGGTTGACCCGCGCGGGTCGGCTTCCGGCATATCCGGCGTTAAAACAGAAACGCTCCGCCGCGGGTCCCGCAAGATATTGCCGGGGCCCGTTTTTATTGCGCGGGGGCGGCGGCAGATGACTAAAAAGATATTTATGATAGCGGGCGAAGTGTCGGGCGACGTTAACGCCTCGCATCTGGCGCGCGCCATGCGCAGGCTGGACCCGTCGCTGGAATTCGTGGGCATAGGCGGGGGCAACATGAGGGACGCGGGCGTGAGGCTGCTCGCGGACAGCACGACATGGGGCAGCATCGGCTTCTTCGAGGGGTTTGTGAAGGGGCTGGTCATATATCCGGTCGCCCGGCGGCTGAAGGCGATGTTCGAGTCGGAAAAACCCGACCTGTTCATACCTGTGGACTACAGGGTGTTCAATATGAGGGCGGCGCGCATCGCCAAAAGTCTCGGAATCCCGGTGGTGTATTTTTTCGCTCCCGTGAGTTGGTTCGGTTCGGGCGGGAAGAGGTTTCAGGCGCTGGCCGAGACGGTCGACCTTTCGCTGCTGGCGTTGCCGATGTCGCTGGACGACTACGCGGCGGCGGGGGCGCGGCACGAATACATAGGGCATCCGCTGGTGGACGCCGCGAAGCCTTCCATGACTAAGCTGGAGGCGCGCGAGTTCTTCGGGGTGGAGCCGGACGCTCCGCTGGTCGGGCTTATGCCCGGAAGCAGGGGGCAGGAGGTCAAGCGGCTCATGCCGGTGTTCGCGCGCGCGGCTGAAATCGTGGCGGCCCGCGTTCCGGGGGCGCGCTTCATCGCATTCCGCGCGGCTCCGCAGCTAGACGCGGAAATCCGCAAACATATCAGGAATGCCCCCGTCGATGTCGCGTCCGAGAAGGTATATGATTTTATGAACGCCTGCGACGTTCTGGCGCTCTGCTCCGGTACGGCGACCCACGAGGCCGCGCTGATGGGAAAACCGATGATTATCTCCTACAAGCTTCATCCGGTCACCGCGTGGATCGCTCGCCGGACGGTGAACCCGCCGATGATTGGCCTGCCGAACATCATCGCGGGGGAGTTCGTAGCTCCGGAGCTTGTGCAGGAGGAGTGCGTGCCGGAACGCGTCGCCGAAAAAATCATAGAGATATTATCATCGCGGGAAATAAGGGATAGAATGACGGCTCAAATCAAGCTGGTTGCCGAGAAGCTCGGCTCTCCGGGAGTTCTGGACAGGGCGGCTCGGCTCGCGGCGGGCGTTGCGGGAATCGCGGGCGGACTGCCCGGCGGAGAACGGACGAAACTATGATCAGGGACATCCTGCTTACGGAAAAGAAGCCTGTGACGGACAGCTCCCGCAAGGCGGGCAAGCGTCTGATGGCTCAGACGTGGACCCACAAAAAGCCGGTAATCGTCGGCATCGTCTGCTCGGTTATCGCCACCGCGCTTTACAGCTCGACGCCTCTTTTTATCAAGCTTATCATCGACGCGATCGAAAACCGGGACTTGAAGCAATCCGGGTTGATCGCCGCTCTTATAGTGATAGTGTTCGCGGTCAGGTGGCTCATAGCGTATCTGAACAGCTACATGATAACTCTGGGCGGAGTGAGGCTGGTCGAGGACCTGCGCAACATGGCGTACAGGAAGATACAGTCGATGTCTTTCGGGTTCTTCGAGAAGAGGCAGGCCGGAGAGCTGATGTCCAGAATACAGAACGACACGACAGTGGTGCAGATGTTCGTGACATCGGGGATAAGCGAGATGGTGCGGGTCCCGATAGGGGTGATAGCCGCCCTGTCCATCGTGATCTACCTAAGCGCGACTCTGACCATTCTTTCGCTGCTGCTTCTCCCGCTGATCGCTGTGGTGATAACTCTGGGCGGCAAGCGGATGAAGAAACACAGCCTGCTGCTTCAGGAGAAGGTGGCGGACTTCAACGCGAGCATCTACGAAACCATAGGCCTCGCGCATGTCGTCAAGATGTTTTCAATGGAAGAGCACGAGATGCGCAAGTACGCCAAAGAAAACAGGGACACCGTCAACGCGACAATGAGGCAGGTCAAGGTGAGGGCGTCTTACTCTCCGATGGTGGAGTTTCTCGGCGCGGCTTGTCTCGCCATAATGCTCTACATAGGCGCGTATTTTATTGTCCACAATATCCATGACCCCATAACGGGAAAGCTTCTCACCCTCGGCTCTGTGATGGCGCTGTTCGTGGGGCTTCAACAGATATTCACCCAGATCAACCACGTTAATTCGCTGAATCTTACCCTGCAGCACGCGTTTGCCGCCGCCGAGAGAATATACGAAGTCATCGATATGCCTGTTGACATCGAGGAGAAGCCGGATGCGGTCGATATGCCCGAAATAAGGGGCGACATATCTTTCGAGAACGTCTGCTTTCACTATAAGCCCGGCGAGCCTGTGCTGCGCGGGGTGAACCTGAAGATCGAGCCGGGATCGGTAGTGGCGATAGTCGGCCCAAGCGGCTCAGGGAAAAGCACCATCGCAAAGTTGCTGCCCCGCTTCTACGATGTCGTGGAAGGAAGAATCGCTATCGAGGGCGTTGACATCAGAGACGCAAAGATAGCCTCGTTCAGGAAACACATCGGCATAGTGCCGCAGGAGACATTGCTGTTCAGGGACACCATAAAGAACAACATCGCGTACGGCAGGATGGGGGCGACCGACGAGGAGATAATCGAGGCCGCCACCGCCGCTTACGCGCATGATTTCATAATGGAAATGCCGGACGGATACGACACCATGGTTGGCGAGAGGGGAGTCACCCTCAGCGGAGGCCAGAGGCAACGCGTCGCCATCGCCCGCGCAATCCTCATGGACCCGAAGATACTCATACTCGACGAAGCGACCTCAAGCGTGGACAACGTTTCCGAGGTTTACATCCAGCGCGCCCTCGAAAAGCTCATGAAGACGCGCACCACGATAGTCATCGCGCATCGCCTGTCCACCATCAGAAACGCTGACAGCATAGCCGTGCTGGAAGCCGGGAGAATAGTGGAGATCGGCAGGCACGACGAACTGTACGAGGCGGGCGGGGCGTACAGGCGGCTGTACGACCTGACTCTGGCGGCTTCGGGAGCCGCCGGCGGCGAAATTTCTCCGGAGGCATAGCTATGAGCGGAGCGGCAGCGGCGGGGATTATCCCCGCAAGATACGGCTCGACAAGGTTTCCCGGAAAACCCCTTCATGTCATAGCGGGCAAGCCCCTGATCCAGTGGGTGTACGAGCGCGCCTCCGCAGCCGAACTGCTCGACTCCGTTGTGGTGGCCACGGACGACGAGCGCATATTTCAAGCCGTCCTCTCCTTCGGCGGCCGCGCCGTAATGACCCGCTCCGACCACCCTACCGGGACGGACAGAATCGCCGAAGTCGTCGAAGGGCTCGACTGCCGCGTCGTCGTCAACATTCAGGGCGACGAGCCGCTGATCGAACCCGCGCTAATCGACCGCGCCGTCTCTCATTTCACGTCTCTTCCCGGCTTCAGGTTCGGCAGCGCCATGACCCCGCTCTCAAGCGAGGACGACATCAACAACCCCAATATTGTGAAGGTCGTCGCGGCGTCGGACGGACGCGCGTTGTACTTTTCCCGCTCGCCCATACCTTACCGCCGCGCGAAAACTCCTTTGCCCGTTTATCAGCATATCGGATTTTACGTTTACAGCCGGGAGTTTCTGCTGGCGTTCCCGAAGATGCCGCCCTCTCCGCTGGAACAGGCCGAATGTCTCGAACAACTCCGCGCGCTGGAAAACGGCGTCCGGATAGACATGATAGAGACCACCTACCGGGGCGCCGGGGTGGACACCCCCGAAGACGCCGCCCGCGTGGAAAAAATCCTCTCCCCCAGCGAATAAACCTAATAGCTATATTGCCATACAGCAAACAACAAATTGTCTTGATTATGATTCGGGCGAGTCTATTCGCCGGGTCAGCGGGTTTGTGTTTTTCTGCTCCTGAAGTCGGCTACGGTTTTTTCCAAGTCGCGGGGGAAGAAGAAGAAAGCGACCATGCCGAGGAGGGCGAATATGCCGCCGACGGGGCCGGTGAGCTGGACTCCCAGAGGCTCGGCGGCGCTGTTGCCGAATTTTTCGAACATCAGCGTCATCAGGTATGTGGATAGTCCGAGAGTCACTTTCAGGCAGAAGCCCTGCGCGCCGAAATACATCGCCTCCCGCCTCTGCCCGGTATTCATCTCGTCGTAGTCCGTCAGATCCGCGATTATGGCGTTCGGGATAACGAACAGCCCGGCGAGCGGGATTCCGGCGAAGAACATGACGATGTACGCGAATGTCATGTTTGATATCGGAAGCGACTGTGAATTCATCAGATATATGAATGGCAGGTCGAGCGCGAATATGAGCAGCAGGATAATCATTATGTTGCGCTTTGTGGCGAAACGCGAGAAGAAGTTTATGACGGGGATGAACACGAGGGCGACGCCGAGGGCGATGCCCATGAACACGGCGGTGTCCGCCACGGGGCGGCCGAGGAGCGACGTGACGTAATAGCTCACGCCTGACGAGATGATGTTGAACCCGAACCAGAATGTCAGGTTGCCGATCAGATATATGACGAAGGGTTTGTTTTTGAAGGTGGCCTTGAGGGAAGAAAAGAGGTCCAGCGAGGACGGGTTGGAGGCGCAGTAAACTTTCTCGTTGATGGAGACGACGGGCAGATAAAGGAAGACGAGCGAGGCCGCGCCGAGAATGAGGGCCATCGCCCTGAATCCGAGGGCGGAGGCCAGCGGCATGCAGGCCACGGACGCGGCTATCACTCCGAACAGCATGAAGATGCCCTGCATGGAGGTTATGTTGATGCGCTCTTTGTGAGTTGTGCCCAGTTCGGGTATGAGGGCGAGGTACGGGCAGACGTAGTATGTGAAGAAGAAGAAGTACGAGCCGAGGAGCAGGGCGAGGGTTACCGCGTTCCAGTTGGAAAGCCCGGCAACGGGCGGGAAGAACAGCGCCACCAAACATGCGGCAAGGGGCAGCCCGCCTAAGAACATGAACGGGACGCGCCGCCCGCGCGGCGATTTGCTGTTGTCCGTCCAGTAGCTCACCAGCGGATCCGCTATCGAGTCTATCACGCGCCCGAAAATGAATATGTAGCCGAACACGATTTTAGGCACAAGCTGCGGCAGGGACTCCTCGGCAGGCGGCAGATAAAAGTATATGACTGCCGCCACCATCAGCCTGTCGAGCAGCGAGTATCCGAGCGCGCCCGACGCGTATCCCATCATTCTGCCCATCGGAAGTTTCGGCATTTTAGTTGTGAGTCCTCATCCTTCAGGTTGGCGGAATTCTATCACTTAAGCGATACGCAAGGAAAGAACGGGCAAAAAAAAGGGTCGCCGGGGCGGCCAACGGGGCGCCATAGGTTGATGCGGACGGCTCTCAGGCGTTATTATTTGATTAACATCTTTGGAAAGGCGGCGTTTATGAGCGGTGAATCTTATGTTCTGAGAACGATGCTCGAACTTATCAGGATTGACAGCGAGTCGCTCAGCGAGCGGGCGGCGGCGGACTACGTGACGGCCCGGTTGCGGGAAATGGGCGTGGACGCTGTCGAGGACGAAGCGGGCAAGGTTCTCGGCGGAAACGCAGGGAATCTGACGGCGCTTGTGAAAGGCTCCGTCGCTGGCGCGCCGACGGTTATGCTGAACGCGCATCTGGACACCGTCAAACCCGGCAAGGGCGTCCGGCCTGTGGTCGAAGACGGGGTGGTCAGGGCGTCGGGAGACACAATCCTCGGTTCTGACGACAAGGCGGGGGTCGCGGCAATACTCGACACTGTCAGGCGGCTAAAAGAGGAGGGCGCGCCTCACGGCGACATCCTTCTGGTTTTCACCGTCGCCGAGGAACTCGGCATTAAAGGCGCGGCGAAGCTCGACCCCGCCGTTCTCAAGGCCGATTTCGGATACGCGCTCGACAGCTCCGGCGGCCCCGGCGAGATTATCGTCGGCTCTCCGACGCACGATAAAATAACGGCGGTCATCACAGGCCGCGCGGCGCATGCCGGGATCGAGCCGGAAAAGGGCGTCAGCGCCATCCGCGTCGCGGCGGACGCTATAGCGTCGATGAAGCTCGGGCGCATAGACGATGAGACGACTGCCAACGTGGGCGTAATCAGGGGCGGCCTTGCGACAAATATTATTCCTGAATCGGTGACCATTGAGGCGGAGGCTAGAAGCAGGAACGCGGACAAGCTGACCGAGCAGATTGCGAACATGCGCGAGGCGCTTGAACGCGCCGCCTCAAACGCGGCCGCCCGCATCGACATCCGCATCGACAGGGAATACAGCGCTTACATGCTTGGCGAAGACTGTCCGGCGGTGAAGACGGCTGTGGAAGCCGCGCGCGCGGCGGGCATTGCGCCTGAGTTGAGAACGAGCGGCGGCGGCAGCGACGCCAACGTATTCAACCACATCGGGCTTCCCACCGCCACTCTCGGCATCGGCATGAGGAACTGTCATACCGCCAAAGAACACATCTATGTTTCGGACTTGGAGGCCGTCGCCCGGTTTGTGTATGAAATAGTCATGCGGGCTGCGGCGGGCGCGAAGGAGGGCGGAGCATGAAGATAGCCATAGTCGGGCCCGGCGCGATGGGATGCCTCTTCGCCGCGCTGCTTGCGGAGGGCGGCAACGACGTAGTCCTCGTCGACTATAAACCCGAGCGGGCGGCGACGATATCCGGGAGCGGAATAATCATCGAAGACGGCGGGCGGGAGCGGACTGTGAGAGTCGCGGCGAGCGCCGACCACCGCGCGGTTTCAGACAGGGACGGCGTCATCTTCATAGTGAAGGCAGGCTCGACGCGCGCGGCGGCTGAAAGACTGGCCCCGGCGGTCCATCCCGGCGCGTGGGCGATGACCATGCAGAACGGGCTTGGCAACGCTGAACTGCTAGCCGGACTGTTCGGAGCGGAGCGCGTCCTTGCGGGCACGACGGCGCAGGGCGCGAATCCTGCGGGGACGGCCCGGATACGCCGCGCGGGGCGGGGCGACACTTTCGTGGGCGAGTTCTCCGGGCTGGCCACTCCCCGCGCGGAACGGATAGCCGCCATGCTGTCCGAGTCCGGGATTCCCGCGGAGGTAGCTCCCGGAGGAGTGTCCGCGCTGCTGTGGAAAAAGGCCGCGATAAACGCGGGCATCAACCCTCTGACCGCCATTCTCAGGTTGCGTAACGGCGAACTGCTTGAGAGGCCCTCGGCTAGGGAGACGATGCGCGCCGCGGTCGCCGAAGCCGCTGCCGCCGCGCGCTCCGCAGGCGTGGATATATCGGACGCCGCCGCAGTGGAGATGGTCGAAACGGTCGCTCGGCGCACCGCCGCAAATATATCATCGATGCATCAGGACGTCCTCGCGGGACGGCCCACAGAGATAGATTTCATCTGCGGAGCTATCGCCGCTCAGGCGGACAAGCATTCCATACCTGTCCCTGTCAACAGAACCCTGCTCAATTTAATCAGGGCGATGACCGAGGGCGGACCTTCGGATTGAGATATGAGAAAACGGAACGCGCTCGAGAAAGCGGCAGAGGAATGCGCGACAGCGGTCAGGGCTATTGATATTCAGCGAAAGGTCAGCCGGAGGGGCGGGCGGGATTCGTTCTCCATTCTGGACTGCCCGGTCGCGGACGGCGCGGGGGCGGACCCGAAACGGTTGGAGCGCGTCGTTAACAGGGCGCTCAGGGTCGGGGCCGCGATAGGCCTTCTCAACTCATGCCTGTCCCGCTCCGTCGTGCTGTGCCGCCTGCTGAGGGAAAACGGGGTGGACGCCCGCGTGGCGTTCGGACTCAACAAAGACGGAGACAGGCTTGCGGGCCATTGCTGGGTGGTCTGGGAGGGCAAGCCACCGGTTGTCCTGCCGGATGGCGGTTTCAAAATCATAGAATATTACCCGACCGCCGAGTCACGCCCGGGATGGACGCCCGACGGCTAACCCGCATTGGTGAAAAACGCGGACTAATGTTGTGATAATTGAATCGGAGCGCTTTTCATGGATTTGTTCAATCTAGCCATACTCGCCTGCTACGTCATCCCTTTGTTTTTCGTCGTCAGAATGGCGGGCAAAGCCAGAGAGAGCTACGACCGCCTGCCTGACAGAATCCCTGTGCATTTCAGCTTGAAAGGCAATGCGGACCGCTGGGCGAAGAAGTCGCCTCTGTCTGTTTACTGGCCTGCCGCGTTAACCGCCGCGATAAATGCCATGATGTTCTCTTTCTCCTATCTTATTCCGGAAGCGGCAAAAGAGATTGGCAGAGAGATGTCAGCCGCGCTGGCCGCTCTTAACATTTCTTTGTGTTTCCTTTTCTACAGGGTGAGCGACGCAACGATGGACTATGCGATGGGCAAGGCGAAAAGCGTGTGGCCTTACATCCGGCTTCCTCTCGCGGCGGTTATCGCGGCGAGCTTTCTTCCAACCGTAGCGGGTTTAGTTCCCGGCAAGACGGAAGTCGAGGAATCTTTTTTCTGCGCGAAAGTGGATGACCGCAACAAACCGTCCGACATTCGCGCCACATTCGCTCCGTCGGACGCGACGGTCGTGATTTTCATTAAATGGAGAAACCTGCGCAAGAACAGCGAAGTCAAATACGTGTGGTTCAATCCTGACGGCGGGTTGGAGGCCGAAGGGAAATTTTCGTTCGGCGGAAGAGGCCTGAGAAAGAAAGCCGTCACTTGGTGGAGACTTCCCATTGAGGGAGAGCCGCGCGGGGAATTGACCGGCGTTTGGAAGACGGTCGTCTATCTCGACGATTCGCCTGTGCTGGAAAAAGACTTCATGTTGCTAGCGCCCGAAAGCGAGCGCTCGAAGAAGTGAAATCCCGGAGCGGATGTTTGCCGCTTTCTTGTGTTTATTCAATCAAATATTTCAATCAGCGGAAATTGTGATATTGCCGGAAACGGTTGAGATGTGAATCAGGCGGACAGGCGCTCCAGAGCTGGGCGTTTCAAACGTCAGCTCGGAGTCTGCCTCCGCCACCTTTTTTAGATATGCGTCCGCCGTGTCAACCGCTCCGGATTCTGTCATTGCCACGATTCTGGCTTTCACTGAACGCTTGAGTTTCACTTTGATATCGCCCGAAACTGTTTCAATATCCAAGTCGTTATCCATGCCGGACGCTTGAAATGTAATTTCGCCGCTTTCGCTCTTTATCTCGGAAATCTTCGGACATTCGCGGATGTCGATGTTGCCGCTGGAGGAAGAAGCTTTCGCCGCTCCTTTAATGTTGGCGAGGCTTATCTTGCCTGAAACGGTTTTCACCGTCGCCTCTCCCGAAAGGCCCGACACGTCTATCGAGCCGGACGTGGTTTCGAGTTCGACGGGGATGGCCGCCGGAGCCAGAATGTCGTAATCGACGCGACCCGACACCTCAAGCCCTGCTGACGAGGGAACGGATGATGTGGCGACGACGCTGTCTGCGGGGGCCTGAGCGAAAATTCTTATTCTCGAAGCGAACTCGCGGGCTTTTGCCAGATCCGGCGCGACAGTTGTTTTGGACGCCCTGAATATTACCGAGTCGGCCGCGCCGGCGCGCACGAAAATCTGTCCTTCGCCCTCCGACATCCTCAGGCTTTTGTCGCCTGACCACGGCACGGCGAACCTTTCCGAGAGAGTGTACTGGAATGTCTGCGGCGAGTCGGACTCCGTTTCATCCTCTTGTTGCGCGATCGCAAAAACCGCCGTCAGAAATGCCGCCAATAGCGATATGAACGCCGCCCCGGCACGCTTTGCTCCCTGCTTCTTTCTTCCTTTTTTCTCTATGTCCATTCTAAAAGTCTATAACATGAGCGGCTAATTTCAACCCGAAACACATGAATCGCTTCTTGTTTTTTGAAAGCCAGAATATTTGAGAGAAGGAAAAAAGATGTTGCAAAACAAATGTCAAGAAACAATCATTTCGCGGAGGCGAGGAGGGTTTTTATCGCCTCCTTATTCATCATTAGATTTTTGTCGAGGTAGTTGCGGACGATGAACCTTTCGACGGCTGCGCCGAAAACAGGCATGAAGACTTTCAGGTTGACGGTTAGGACGCAGCGGGTGAGAGAGCCGCGGAAGTCGTGGTAGGCGATGTCGCCGCGACAGTCGAAGATATCGCGGAAGTGGAAAGTTTCGGCGCGCCAGCGGCATGTCCAAGAATTTTCGTCCCAGACGCAGTGGATGCGCCAGCGGAGCATGTCGGGGCTGAGGCGGTTTCTGACGGAGGAGGGGATGCTGGCGCTGCCTTCCCATTCGGTGACGTTGGAAATGACGCCGCGGGCGGGGGAGAGGCTGCTTAGCAACTTCACCGATTCGACGGCGGGAACGAGCGCGAGGTATTCCTCGAACCTGTCGCGGGTTAGCGCGAAGACATCGCGGCGAGGAGCGTCGAATATTTCCGTGTCTCGAATGATCAAGGAGTCCGCCTTCCGGCCCGGAACCGACTGTGGCGGGGGTCGGGTTCTGAGCCGATTCTCACAGCGGATAGCCGAATCTCGGCGGTCGCGGAGAGCGGGAGAGGAGCGTTCAGTCGAGCAGTTTTCCGACGATGGCGTTGATGCGTTTGCCGTCCGCGCGGCCTTTGAGTTCGGCCATCAGCTTGCTCATCACTTTGCCGGCTTCCTTTTTAGTCGAGGCTCCCAGTTCGGCGATGACCGCTTTGGCTTTTTCTTCGATTTCGGCGTCGGACATCTCGGCGGGCAGGAAGGAGTCGATAATCTTGAGCTGGGCTTCTTCCTTGGCGACGAGATCCTCGCGTCCGCCGTCCTTGAACTGTTCGATGGACTCGCGGCGGGTTTTGGCTTCCCTCTGAATGACCTGAAGTGCCTCGCCCTCGTCCAAGTCTCTCATGAGTTCGACCTGTTTGTTTTTCAGGGCGGTTTTGAGAGAGCGGAGGGTGTCGAGCATGGTGACATCCTTGTCTTTCATCGCCTGTTTGATTTGTTCGGTGATTTGATCGAGTAGCGGCATGGCGTTTCCTTTCTTGCGGGCGGGTTCGACGGGACGGCGCTACTGTTTAAAGCTGTCGTCCGGGCCGTTCTCTTCGCCCGGCGTCTGTTTCTGGAATATCAGTATACTGTAATGCGAGATATTTGGCACGTATGAATGGGGGTATCCGTAGGGGCGGAGTTTCTCGGCTGAGTTCTCCCATATTTTTTCGCCCTTGAGAAGAAAACCGGCTTCGGCGGCGATGGAGGCGAAGTAGGGCGTGAGGAAAATGTATTGGCCGTTCTGGTAAAGGTTGCGAGTGAAAACGGCCATGTGTTTGTGTTCTTTGAGAGAAGCGTGGCAGCGGTTGAGCGCGCCGAGCATGAAGTCGAAAAAGGCGTCCACGGGTTTGGAGGGCGGGGCGGAGTTCGGGGCCCATTCCTCCGGATTCATAGGGTTCGGCGGGTCGATGAGGACGAAGTCCACCGAGTCAGGCGGCACGCTGTGGAGCAGTTCCGAGCAGTCGCCGGAAACAAGTTTCTGTCGGGGTATGCGGTGTTTGCGGCAGATGTGGTAGTAGATGTCAACCCAGCTTCGCTCTATTTCGAAGCCGACCGCCTCGCGGCCCAGCAGGGACGCGGCGATCAGGGACGTGCCTGTTCCCGCGAACGGGTCGAGCACAAGGTCCTGCCTCTTTGTGAAGAAAGCGATCAATTGTCCGAGCAGGTGCGGGCTTTTATATTCGGGGTGTTTTCTTCGCAGGTCGTGACCGAGGAATTTAGGGAACTTCTGGGAAAAGACGGTGCGGGTGAACTGGAGCCATTCGCCGCTTGAGACCTCGTTGAGTTTGTTGCGTGGATCGACCTCGAAAGAGCGCTCTTTGAGGAAAGGGAAGTTGGTCAGCAGGTCGAACTCGGGAGGTTTTTCGTCGAGTTTAAACATGCGCAGGATATTGAGCAGGTCGGCGCATTTTTCGGCGTGGGTGCAGGTTGCGCACATGTAAATTGGGCTGCGGCAGTGGAAACTGACGGTTTCAAGCGAAGGGTCGTCGTTTCGCATCAGACTATCGGTTCTTTCCTGAAGTCGGAGCTTTCGCCCATATAGAGGTCGGGCATGTTGAGCAGGTTGATAATTTTGCCCTCGACGTTTCTGGCCGGGTCGGCGTGGCAGCAGGTCAACTCGACGACAGGGCGGTCGGGACGTCCGGGGTTCTGTTCCTTGACTCTGCACCTGAAGACGGGCGTCGCGGTCTTCGCGTGGTAGAGATCGACCACCTCGCCGTTCTCGTAGAGCATAAGCACCCGCTCGAAACAGCGCACCAGTTCCCTGTCGAACATCGGCTCGTGGATCGAGCCGTCGGCTTCCGCTTTCTGCTCGGAGTTGTCGTACATCCATTCGAGGACTTTGGCGCGCGAGAACTTTTTGCGCCACGGCCTGTCCTGAGTCATAGAATCGAAGCAGTCTATCATGCCGAGTATCTGAGAAAACACGTGCAGGTTGCCCCTCTGCTTGGGGTATCCTTTTTTGTTGACTCGCTCGTGGTGGTTCTCGATGACGTGTTTTGCCAGCGGCCGGTTGGCGAAAAATATGTGGTGCTGGACGACGTTCATGGAGACTTCGACGTGCTTTTTTAGGATGGAGTGTTCTTCCGGGGAGATGGATCCCTGTTTGAAAAGTATGTCGGGCATGCCGTCGTGGAGGTAGCCGATGTCGTGCATGAAAGCGCCGAGAGCGCCGCTGGCGATTTCCTCGTCGGAAAAGAAGAAGAGCATGTTTTTGCGTTTGTTGTGGTCGATGCCGGGGCCGAACTTCGCGTCTGAGCAGACCGCGCCGCGCGCCTTCAGGTCGGCGTTGTAGCGGGCGATGGTGGCCAGAAAATATATGCCGCAGTTCGCCATGTGGTTAAACAGGTAGCTGCTCTCGATTCTGTTGTCGTTGAGGTTGACGGAGACTTTGTCTATGCGGAGCGGCGAGAACGGCCCGTCTATGAGGTCGCGGCAGTCCTTGAGAAACTGCTCAAGCTTGGAGACGCTGATGATTGCTTCGGAGAACTGTTTGAGCAGTTTCATTTCGGCGGGTGGTCTCGCCGGGTCGAGTTTTGTGAGCGAGCCTTTTTCAAGTTTTATGTTCGTGCGGCTCATGCTTCTGACGCGGAGCATTTCCCGCTCCGGGTCCTTCTCGGTCATTATGTCCGCGAGAGAAGTCGCGATGTTCTGTTTGATGGCGAGGAATTTCTCGGTCTGGGTCAGCTCGTCGTCGCAGCCTTCGATGACGCCGCTCTGAGGCTCGTTTTCGCCGCGCACCCAGACTTCGGTGAATCCGAGTTCTATGAGTTTGCGGGCGACGCGCTCGTTTACCTCGACGCCGGAGTTGAAGCCTTTTACGCCAGAACCGAGCAGCACCGGGCGCGCCAGAACGAGCTTCTCGCCCATATCCAGTTGTTCAAGAGAAATTTTCTGCATGACTTTGCGCCGTCCCGCCTCCTACTGAAATAAGTGTAACACGCGGCGTCGCGCAAGTGAACAGGGAATTGGATTTTGAATAGAGAAACCTTGTGGAATTCGCGGAGGAATTCGAGCGGGCGCTTGAGGGCCGGCCGCCGTTCAACGCGCGCGTTTTTTCGCCGGAGAGTTTCTGATAAGGATGTATTCGCCGGGGTTCTCTATGCGGAGAAAGCCGATTGGGTCATCGCCGGACGCCGCCGCGCCCGCTTCGCCGCCGCCGGACACTTCGGGGTTGACGAGCGCGTGATACTTGAGGACCGCCGCGCCGTCAGCGCCCGGCCTTATCCTGTACGCGCGGATTCCTCCGATGTCCGCCGCGACGAACCCTTCGCCGGACAGGAAGGGGGAGGGTTTAAAGCCGGAGCGCTCAAAGACGCTGAACGAGCCGATTTCCGTCAGGCTGGCGAACGCACGCGGGCGCGCTGAGAACCGCTCCTTGCAGTCGTCGCTCCAGCAAACTATCCACCGGATGTTGTAGCGGTCGAGTTCGGCGTTCAGCCCGGAATCAGAAAACGAGGAAAGCGCGGCTCCGAGGAATCGGCCGTCGTGAAAACCCGCGTAGTTGTGTTTGAGGAATATGTAAGGGTACGGGCCGCCGATGAATTCGCGTCCTGTGATTTCTGACAGCAGGGCGGGGAAATGGCCTTCGCCGTATTTCGGGGGGAGCGCGTCGTGGTCGTTCCAGCCGGAATCCTCAAGGAGTATGCGACCGTTCGGGGTGGTGTTTCCGGAGAGCCACAGAGCGAGCGCCCGAGTGTCCTTGTCAACGGGTTTCCGAATCATGGAGTTGAACATGGCGAAGTGCGCGAATGAGACAAGGAACAGGAGGGCGAGAGCGGGGAAGGCAAACCTAGAGAGGGAGGGGCGGGCGCGCAGCGCGGCGGCGGCTCCGGCGGCGGCGGGAGCGGCAAGCAGGAAATCCATATATCCGATGTAGCGCGTCGGGTTCACGGCCGCGGTCGGCTTCCAGAAGGAGCCGAAATATATCAGGGCGAGGAACAAGACTGCCGTCAGCGCGAAAAACGCGGCGCGCGCTCGGTCTTTCCTCTGGGCGATTATCCCCGCCGCTCCGAGCGCCAGCAGCGCGTCTTTCAGAATAGTGTTCATAACAGCGAACGCCGGGTTCTGCGAGGGTTCGAGCACTTTGTGCCCCATCGCTTTTGAGAGCGTGAAATAGTCCTTGAATATCCGGAACGGGTCGAAGTTCAGCCCGTGAGGCGCGTGGGCCAGTTCCACTTTGAATTTGACCAGTTCCATGAAAGGAACGAGCCAGAAAGAGTTGACGACGAGAGTAATGGCTAGGAATATGACTATCGCGGAGAGCTTTCTGATATTGACATTGCGCAAATAGCAGAAGAAGAGGACGGCGGCGGGCGCTCCGAACGCCACAATGGCCGTCTTGTGGGCGAGGAAGCAGAGAGGGACAAGCAGGCAGAGCCGCGCGGCATGTCCGGGGCCGTCCTCGCGCATGAATTTGTAAAACACGGAGACGGCGTAGAAGCAGAGGTGGAAGGCGAAGATGCCGGATGTCATGCCGAGAAGAAGCATGATGACCGGATAGCCCGTCCACCAATATGCGAGCATGACGACGAGCGCCCAGTCGCGGCGCGCGCCCGACAGCCCGAAGTTGGAAAGCCCCGCGCGGAAACAGAACGGAGCCATCGCAACCGAAACGAAAGTGGCGGCGGCCAGAACGGCTCCCGGCGGCAGCGGGTTGAGGAACGCTTGAAGGAACTGGAGGAACACGTTGCTGTTCCATGTGAAATTGAGAGGGTATCCGGCTCCATAGAAAAAGTCGAAACCCCAGAAGGCGAAATAAGACTCGAAGAACTGAGAGGCGCGATGCTGGAAGTAGAGCATCACAGGAAAGTCGTTATATGTGAGAGGATTTGAGTTCGCGAGGATAAGCGCGGCGGGCGCGGCGATATGCGCGGCGATGAACAACCATGCGAAAAATTTCAATGTCCGCTTCACTGCGCGCCCTCCTTTCCCGCGCCTTCGGGGGCATAGTCGGGATAAGCCTGCGAGACGGCGTTAGCGACGAGAGCGCCTGAATCGGCGTCTGACGCGGCAAAGAGCAGGGTTTTTGAAAGGGCGGCGTCGAGGCAGGCGGCGTCCGAGCCGCAAGCGAGCGCGAGCGCGTCAAGTTTGGATTTCGCGTCGCCGCCGTCCGCCGCGCCGTAGTAGCTTTTCAGCATCCACGGCTCGAAGTCGTCCGCCTGAATCAGCGCCGCCGCCTTTTCGCGGTCGGCGTAATCGATTGCGAAAAGTCCGAGAAGGACGCCGTCTTTGGAAAAGCCTTTCTTGAGTCTAAAAACGCCTCCGTCCTCTTCAAAGCTCGAAAAGAACCACGCCATGTCCGGCGACGTTTTCGCGTCCGGTCGCAAACCGCCGGAGGCGTAGTGAAGCGAGATGGCGTCTTTGCGGAGCGCGTATTCTTTAAGGCGGTTGAACGGATAGGGCCGGGCGGCGCGGATGTAGCTTTCAGGAAGGATGGAACCGGAGGGGAATTTCTTTTCGCCGTACAGCAGCCCGTCGCAATCATACAGGTTGTTGAAATAGCGAAATACATGCCTGTCGGTCGGAGCGCCGGAGTCGAAGAAAACGACGCCGTTTCCGGTTGAGCAGTCGACTCGAAGCCTTTCGATGTTTTTTACATAGCGGGCGTTGTCTTTGTTTTTGATGGATTCGATTTGAAAGAAGGAGAAGCGGAAAGCGGCAGCGACGAAAAGAGCTGCGATGAGAATAAAAACATTCGATGGAACCTTGGAAGATTGATAGGAGGCGCGAGAATCGCCGTAGGGGTTTTCTGCGCGCGCGGCAAGCAACGTCAGCGCGAACAGAACCAAAGCTGATGCGAGCGCCGCAACGGTAAGGGCTGGGTTTCCGGGAGCGGAAGACGCTAGGCGCGCCCATGACTGAAGATGGAGAGATATGAGTTCGGCGGCGCGCGGAGTCCCTGTCTTGAAAGCGCCGGAGACGAGAATGAGCGCCGCAGGTATGGAGGCGAGAATCGCCGGGCGCAGAGAAACTCCGCTCGAAGATGCGGAGCGTTTGCCTGACACTGCGGCGGCGGCTTGAACCAGAAGCGAGATGATTCCCGCTTCGCATGAGTAGGCGGCTGCGATAGTCGCGGCGGCGTGCAGGCGAAAGATGCGCGTTCCGGGGTTGCGGCGCGCCTCGATAAACAGCATCCATGAAAGCGCGACCAGCATGAATGAAAATGAAAACGGGGTCGCCCGCCACGATTCAAGCGCGAGGAATAAAGAGGGATAAATAATCAGCGCGTGGGAATTTTGTTTGGCGAGGGGCGACAACCGGGAGCGGGAGACCGCGTGGCGGGCGCAGTGGACGCCGCACAGGAAGAACACGGATGACAGCAGTCGGAGGGACAACAGCCCTCCGGGGAGGAAAGAGGCGGCGCGGGCGAACGCGTAATAGAGCGGGAGGAGGTTGTCGTAAAGAGATAGAAAAAAACCGATGACAAGGAAGTTGCCGGAGAAGAAAAGAGAGCGAGCCTCGTCCGGGAACGGCAGCGGGAAAAGAGACGAGAAAGCGGCTCCGGCGGCGAGAGTGAAAACGGAGACGGCCGCGTAGGCGGCGCGGAATCCGCGCGCCATTGGGGGAACTGCGTCGCGCTCGTTCGTCATAAGCGTCAGTCAACCTTCAGGGCGTACACCCTTCCGTCGGTGGAGCCGAATATCACAAGTCCATTATATATTAGAGGGTGGGAATCATTGATATCCCAACCCGAAAGGAAGCGCCAGAGGGGTTTGCCGTCGGACATGCGGATGGCGCGCAGGAATCCCGCGAGGCAGCCGATGTAGGCGACGCCGTCGTTGATAGCCGGTGTGGTTTCGAAGCGGGCGGTTTCGGCGTCGTGAGTCCAGATGGTTTCGCCGGTGTCGGCTCGGAGAGCGCGGACGGTGTGGGAGTTGTCGCCGAAAACCACCGCGTAGCCGTCGCTTGCCGCGCCCGACCATATCTCTTGCCCGGTTTCCACGCGCCAGACCTCTTCCCCGGTTTCCGCGTCCAGCGCGGCGAACGCTCCGCTCTTGCTTCCGGCGAACGCCTTGCCGTCCATTATCAGAGGGGCGCTCTCGACGGACCCGCCCAAAGCGCGACGCCATATCTCTTTCCCCGTGTCCCCGTCGAAACAGTAAACGTATCCATGGTTGCAGCCCATGTAAACTTTCCCGTTGTGGACGACGGGGGAAGACTCCACCGGGCCGGAAGTCGGGACGCTGAATATAAGCTGCCCGGTTTCGGCGTCGATTTTCATCAGCGCTCCCGGTTTATCCGCGCCGACGAACACAGCGCCGGTAGCGAACGCCGGGGATGATTCCGCCCACCTGATGTAGTGGAACCAGAGGCGTTTTCCGCTTGCGGCGTCGATGGCGCTCAGACCGTCGTGCGCGGAGACGAACACCTTGTCTCCGACTATGAGAGGGGTTGACTCGATGTCGCCGCCGATGCGGAGCGACCAGACAATCCTTCCGGTTGCGGCGTCCGCCTTGAAGACTGTCCCGCCCTTGATTCCTTTGTTGTTGCCGAAATAGACGAAGCCGTCAGCCGCCGCCGGGGCGGTCATCACGGGCGCTCCGGTTTCGACTATCCAAGCTTTTCTTTCGCGGAGCGCGGAGTCGGTTTCGGCGAACGCGTCCGCGAGGACGGATTTCCCCAGCATGCCCCTGTGGATAAAGAAGAACGGCTCTTGGGCGACGACGAAGCGGAGCAGGAGGCGGGATTTTGCGAGGTTGCCGTCTAGCAATGCTGAATGCGCGGCTCTGTGCAGGGCGGAGTTCGCGGCCCAGAAGAGAGCGGCTGCCGCCGCCGCGACAAGCGCATATTTGAAAAATTTCTTTAACAGAATCTTGGCGGCCTTTCTTGCGTTTTGGGGGCCTATGCCGCGACCCGACGTTTGTATTATCCCTGAAACAGCGGCGAAATGCCACAGCGCGCCCGCGCCGGCTCTCCGCCCTCCTTTGACAAATGTTTCTTTTTTATGCAATATCAGGCTAGCCGACATGATTGATTTTCTATCTGACATGACATCCCCGCTTTACAGCGCGCTCATCGGAGAAATCGCGTCCATCGCTGCGGAAGCATGGAACGCCGGGCGGGGCTTCGGGGTGTTTTTCGCCGGATTGTTTTCGATGCCGGTGGCAGCCGGGGCGTTCATCGCGGCTGCGCTGACAATTCTAATCGCGGCGCTTTTGGTGCCAGTGGCGGCGCTGCTGGGATTCGGTTCCGGCAAAGGGTTGTTCACGCTCGGCGCGGCGGTTCTTCTTGTGGCGGTGTGGGGGCTGAGCAGGGCGATAGGCGCGCTGCTCGGACGCGTTCCGGTCAGGGACTCCGACATAATCGATTATGTCGGCGCGGCGCGCGCGGGCATTGACCGCGTGGGATTCAAAGGAAAGTGGGCGGGAGAGCTTTTTCGCCTCGGATTCAACGTTCCGAGAGGTTTCGTCGTAAACGGGACGGTGTTCGAGAGGTGGACCGCCGCCGAAGGGCTGAGGGAAGAGATATCGCGGCTTGAGGGGACGGAAGACGCGGAAGAAAAGATAGCGGGGTTTTTAGAGAGGGTCAGGCCGCCGCGAGGGTTCGTCAGGAAACTAAAAAAAGAGCTGCGCGCGCTGCGCGGCGGACGAATAATCGCCCGGTCGTCGTTCCCCGGAGAGGACGGCAGGACGGCGAGCATGGCGGGCGTGTTCGAGTCGCTCCCGGCGGGACAGCGAGCGGACGAGGCGCTGGCCGCCATCATTCGGGTGTGGGCGTCGTATTACAGCGCGCGAGCGGTCGCGGCGGCGGACAACGCGGGCGCGTCACGCGCGTCGTTCCGACTGCCTGTGATAGTTCAGGAAAAAATCGAGCACGATATATTTCTGGTCGGATGCTCGGCAAACTATTTGAACGGCGTTATGGAAGAGACAGTCGTGTCGTACGAGGCGGCGGACGGGACTGAGGGTCTGATCGTCCGCAACGCGTTCACCGGCGCGGAGCGGGCGGAGTCAGGCCAGACGCCGCATCCGGTATCCCCGGCGGCTCTCTCCGCGCTCGAAGACGCGTTGCTGAGGATGGAGGCATTGTTCGACAGACCGGCACAGATGGAAGCGGGACATCTCGGCGGGTCTCTTTATTTCTATCAGGCTCGCCCCCTCACGGGATTCCAGCCGGTTGATACTCTGGTCAACTCCTTCATAGTGGACATCGCGGACTTCCCGCCGACGACCCTGACTCGCGACCTCTTCGAGCTGCCGGACGGCGTGTCGCGGAGGATGTCGGCGAAGCTCGCCCCGTTGGGCATGCCGCGCGGCGAAACTCTTTTCGCCGAGCATAAAGGGCGTTTCTATCTCAAGTATAACGCGGTCAGAAAATATCTGAATCCGCACAACCCGGCGAGGGAAAAGTTCGCCGCGCGCGCGCTCGTCCCGGCTGCGGTTGAGTCAGCCCGGATTCTCAGCGGGCGCGGTTTCAGGCTCCGCCTAGCTCGGCTGAATGCCCGGCTGAAGACCGCCGCGTCAGACGAAGACTGCTCCATAAGGAGTTTGAAGGACGCCGTTCTTTTGCCGCTCTTTCGGCTTCAGTTGGATTTGTTCGAGACGAGCGACATGCTGGCCGGGAGGCGCGGCGCGTTCTTGGCCAAGGCGCTCGCGGACGAACCGGACGCGCTTGCGGCCGCGCCGGGAATAAACATTGCGTCCCTTGATTCGCCGTGGAAAAAGATGCTTGAAGCGGCGGCGCGCGTGAACCCCGGCGACGCGGCTCAGGTAGAAGCGTTCCGCGCGGAATACGGACACTGGGGCAACCCGGAGGCGGAGGTTGCGGCTCCGAGGCTTGCCGACGACGCGACTCCGTGGCTGTCGGGGCAAGGCGGGGCGCAGGAAACGGTGTCGCCCTGCGGCGCGGCGGACTCTTCACTCGACGAAGTCGAGCGGGCGTTGCGAAAAAAATGGTCTGACAGCGCCGTCAATGCGGGGCTATTGATTTTTAGATTCCTATTAAGAAGGCAGAGAGAAACGATGTCGGCGCGGGAGCGGGCGCGGGACAGCCTGAACCGGGCGGTGTTCGAGATACGCAAAAGGGCTCTCGCGTCGGAGTTCGGCGCGGATTCCTTCCACATGACAATCGACGAAATGTCTAAAGGCGGAGCGCCGGACTGGGAAATCAGGCGGAGAAAAGAAGAGCATGAGAAGCGGCTGGCGGAAAGCGCAGGCGCAATCGTCCACATTCCCGAACTGGAGACGAAGTCGCAGCCGGAAGATGGATCTCTACGCGGTCTCGGCATAGGCTCCGGAACGGCCTGCGGGCGCGCGCTGGTCGCCACCGGACGCCTGCCGGACTTGGGGAGCGACAGGCCCGTGCTGATAGTCGGAAGGCCGGATGGCATTTACGGAGCGGCGGCGGGCCGCATATCGGCGCTTGTCATCGAGCGCGGCAGCCCTCTGTCGCATCTGGTTTTGCTCGCCCGCGAGGCCGGAATCCCGGTACTCATCGGCGTCGAGGGCGCTATGTTAAAAGTAGCCAACGGCGACATTGTGACTGTCGACGCCGGAAAGGGAGTTCTGCGGATTGGATAGGGGCCTTCACCATGTGATTCTTCCCGCGCTGGCAATTCAACTGTGCGTGATAGGCTTGTGCGCGGTGTATTACAGGCTCAAATCCCGCCGGTTGGACTTCGCGACGATTATCTCGGCGGTGTTGCTCGTCGCTTTCATGGCATACAGCGTCGCCGAGATGTTTCCGTACATATTATTCTTCGGGTTATCGATGATAGCGGCCGATCTCGCGAGCCGCGAGCCCGGCGCGAAGATGGTGGTTTTCTCCGCGCTTATCTATTTGGTGACGAGGCTGATACTTTACAACTGCGGATTCACCGTGCCGATAATCAGGCTGTTCGTGTACAACAACATGTTCGGGATGCCGATGGACTGGTTCGCGAAGGCGATGGGGATAACGGACCCGGCGGTCAGAAGCGTAATCTACGGGTTTATCTCGGAGCAGAGCGCGTTCATGTTCAAAGCGACGACGCAGGGGCTGATATTCGCCGGGGCGGCGGCGTACGCTCATCTTTGCGCGGTGGTGGCGGCCAAAAGCGCGCCGGGCGACAAGAACCTTCCGAGTTTCGGCCCGATGACAGCGCCGCGCTCCGCTCCTATTCTTCTCGCCGCCGGATACGCCGCGCAAATCTTTCTCAATTCTCCGGCAACACGAGAAGTCGACGGCCCGTTGAAGATTATCGTCTCCGTCGCCGCCGCCTTTCTTATCTCGGCTTTCGCCGACTTTTTATTCAAGCTCGCCGGAACGCGATCAAACACCAAGAAACTGAAAATTGCTGTTTTCGCCGCGGCTTTCATCGCGATTCTTTTCGAGACGCCACCGTCGTCCCTTCGGGCGCAAAGCGCGGTCGAGATTGTGTGGACGACGATAATCGTTATGTACACATTCCACGGGATGAGGCTCGCTTACCGGGCGTTCGGCGACGGCTCAGGGAGAAAAGCGTTCGTCATCTCGCTGTTCATGACCGCGTTCGTAATACACGAGATATTTTTCGCCATGTGCGTTCTCGGATTTCTTGAGAACGCGTTCGGATTGTCGAAACTTGCGGGAAAGGCGGAGGCGGGGAAGGCGGTTTATGGCAGGCGACAGGGCGCTACGGCTGGAGCGTTTATCATGTCCGTCGTGGCGGTCGCGGCGGCGGCTCTCGTCGTTTCGCGCGTCGCTCTCCCGCGCGGGGGAACAGGCGCGCCGGGGCTTTTTGACAGGTTCGACCTCCCGGAGAAATCTTCCGGCTACAGCCTAGCCCGGCGCGGGGACGAGACGCTCGTGACAGGCCCCGGCGGCGCTTACTTCATAGACAGGTTCGAGTACCCGAACAAAGAAGGCGAAAGGCCCGTCTCCGGCGCGACAATCGAGCAGGCCGCAGGGATGTGCGAGGCGGCCGGCAAAAGACTCTGCTCGGCGGAGGAATGGGCGCGCGCTTGCTCCGGCGGCGACGACAATATGTTCTACTACGTCCATCCCGAAAAGTTTGAATCGTATATCGAAGTCGAGAAAAGGTGCAGTTGGCGAGACCATAATTCCGCAGACCGCAAGTTCGAGAGCGGCGCGTACCCTGAATGTGTCAACAGGCATGGCATTCACGATATGGCGGGAAGCCTCTGGGAGTGGGTGGCTACGCCGGGCAACCCCGGCATGGCGGGCCTGATGGGACCCGGCGAAAGAAACGGATGCCAGAGGTGCAGGAGCTGCGACTGGGCGGCTCTGTATTTTGCCGACCAGCAGAAACTTCTCGAACTTGAAAAGATAGGATTCAGGTGTTGCAGGGTCGCATCAGAGTAACGCGCCTATCGTTCACGGCGTTTTTTTCCTTGAAAGAAGATATCTCACGTTGTAGAAGAAGAACGCGTCCCGCGTGAACAGCGCGTTGAGCGCGACGGCGATTTTCGAGAGCGTCGAGGAGGGCGGCAGCCGCCGGTAAAACTTTTTCCGAATCATTAACTCGATCGCCCCTCTAGGCAGGATGGGGATGAGAGAGAAAAAAGCGATGAAGCGCATAAACATCGACACCCTGCGTCCGCCGTGCCCCGCGTAGAAACTTCCCTCCATGCCTGCGTTGATGCTCTCGACTTCCACTTCCGACAACAGGCCCGACGCAGAGGCCGCCGCCAGTATCTCCGTGCCGGGGAAATACGACAGCCAGAAAACCAGCAGCCGGGTGGGGCGAAGCTCGTTGTAGAACCGCGCCGCCTCCTCCATCATCTCTTCCGTGTCTCCGGGCAGCCCGATGATGTGATCCAGCAGAACTCGAATACCCCGCTCTTTGAGCAGCGCAACGCTTCGCCTTGCGTCGTCGTTTGAATAAATCCTTTTCAAAACGTTTCTGCGCTGCCCTTCGTCCACCGACTGAATCCCGATGGCGACATAGCGGCAACCCGATTCCTTCAGCCTGTCGGCCGTCTCTTCGTTTGCCGTCCGGGGATGAAGCGAGCAATAAAAAGGCAGCCCGACGCGCGAGGGATATTTTTCCGCGAACTCTTCGAGCCATTTTTTATTGAAACCGAAAACATCGTCGTAGAATTTGACAAGGCGCGCCCTGCCGCGCGCGGCGACCGGCTCCAGTTCGGCCACTATGTTGTCAACGCTCCTGTCCCGCATCCTCTGTCCGCCGGACAGCGAGGAGGAATAGCTGTTGTGGCAGTACGTGCATTTGAAGGGGCAACCCCTCGACGCCATTATGGTGTAATGTCTTTCGAGCGCGGGGGCCTTGGAATAGAACAAATCCTTAGCGGGAAACGGAAGCGCGTCCATGTCTTCGACCGGCTCCGGAGCGGGGCCTCGGACAATTTCTCCGTCAATCTTTCGCCATACCCCCGGCCTCGGCTCCCGGCTTCCGCTCTCGATGTCCGCAAGCGCGAGCGGAAAAGAGATGTCCGCCTCGGAAACAATCGCGCAGTCGACGGCGTCTTCCGCGATGACCCGCTCCGGCACAGCCGTGACGTGAGTGCCGCCGAACATCGTGGTTATGCCGGGATGAGTTCTCTTGATGTCTCGCGCGAGGCCGAGAGACCACTGATAGTTCGCTGACACGCACGAGAAAGCCGCCGCGTCGGGTTTCATCTCGGAGACTTTTTTCAATACGGACGCGCGCTTGTCGAACATCTTTGCGAGGGACGGAAAGTCCCACATGAGATGTCCGCCGAATAAAGAGGGGTCGAACGCGAGTTCCACCTGATGCCCCGCCCGGCGCGCCGACGCCGCGAGGTATTCGATTCCGATATTTTCGACTCCGATATATAAGAACAGAACTTTCATATGACTTAATAATAGCGCCCGCGCCAGTTCTTGACATCCGGAAAATAAATTCTGTGGGCGCAAACAAAACATCGGCCTCGCCATGTTTGGCTTGCCGCCCTGTTTTTGATATAATCAAAACCGATGAACGGATTGAGCGCGGACGATGGTTTTTTCTCCAAGGCTTTCAAAATATGCAGCCAAGTGTTCTCTGATTTCCTTCTAGGAGGCATAGGGTACTTCAACAACACGGGACTGCCTCCTCTCGCTCTTATGGGCCTTATTCTCGGCATTCTCCGGCTAAACCCCAGACTCAGGAAATCGAGGATAGTCTTCATCCTGTACTGGATCGGGTTAATCCTGTCCATCGATTTCATATACGCGGTCGGGTTCGGGCTGAACGCGTCTTTCGGGACGAGCGTGGCCGCCACTCTGGCTTTCATTTACTTTGCGCTGCTTATATTCCGCAGGATATGGAAATGGCCGATGTTCCTGACCGCCACTCAACTACTGGTCGTTCCTGTATGCCTGCTCGGACTGGCCGTGAAGAGCGGCGAGATACGCAATCCGGCGGACAGGTGCGAAAGCATCTCCGAAGTCAGAGGCGCGAAAGTTCTGAATCACGAGAGGTACAATTTTACAGACGTGCCGCACACCGCGATACCGAGGTTTTTCGTGCCGCGCCCACAGAGGAGCGATGTCCTTGTCTGCGCCCACGTCTACGTCCACGAGGAAAGCGTTCTGGTGAAAAACGCTATTAACAGGCTGGACCTTAAGACGGGGAAGATGACCGAGTGGCACAAGAGGGGCAATGTTCTCGCGATAAGGGAAGAGCCGGACACGGGCATAATATACGCGGTGATACAGAGGAACTTCAGGGAGCGCGGCGCGCCGAACGTCGAGTTTATCGTGTTCGGCCCCGAAGGCGACATTTTAAACCGGATAGACATGCGGCTGAAAAGAAACACCTTCTACGGCGCGGGCGCGACGATAATGCCGGAGAAAGTTTTCATCACCATAGAATCCAACTATTACGAATACGACAAGAAGAGCCGCTCGATCGAAAAACTGAACATCGCGGGAAACGCCGGAACCCCGGTGTACCGCACCGCGTGGTCCGAACCGTATCTGTTCGGCACTTTTTCGGTGTCTCCGATGTTCGGCAAGCTGTTCGGCTCCCGCCACCTGCTCAGGGTGAACACGGAGACGCGCTCGACTGAGATGTGGGCGCAGGACTACCCGGTCGGCATGTTCGACGTGGAGATAAGGCCGGAAAAAAGACAAATTGCGGCCAGCAGGAACTACCCGGCTGGAGCATGGCTGCTCGACTTCGATCTCAATAAACTCGTCAAGCTCGTCATGCCCGCCGGCGTCCGCGAAATCGAGTTCTCAAAAGACGGCAAATATCTTCTCGGAACCAGTTTTTTCAAAGGCAAGTTCCACGTGATAGACGTCGAGTCGAACAAACTTGTCGCCGAGACTTTCATAGGCTACGGCTCGCGCGGGATGACGGTCGATTCAGACGGCAACGCCGTAATCGGGGCGTCCTGCGGCGTCGTCGGAATCAATCTGGATGAATTTATGAAAGGTAGGGCCGCGGTTTCCGAATAAAGGCCCCCGGCGCGTCGGTTATTTCCGGGGATCGAACAGTTCGTACACTCCGCAAGCGGTCACGGCAAAATTCCTTCCGCTTTCCTCGTCCACGGACACGCTTCTGACGAGTTTTCCGACGCGCGCTCTCTTCACGCGCTTCCACTCGCGGACGTCTATCATGTCCACCGAGCCTCCGCTGTAGTTGGCCACCAGCAGCAACCCGTCCCGTCGGTTGAACGCCAGCTTGCGGGGGAAGTTGCCCACCGGCATCATCTTAACCACCCGGAAACTGTCCGCGTCGGCGGCAAACACGATCTTGAGGAACGGACACGTGAAATAGAACAGGTTTCTCGCGGGATCGGCCGCGATGCCGAAGGACGGCAGCGGGACGCCCGCTACGCGTCCTCCGGGCAGTTGGGCGGGCAGCCTCACCGGTCTGCGCACAACCTTTCTTCCCGACTCGTCCTTCAGATTGCGCACTTCGTACGCGTCGAACATCCTGACCGGGTCCAGAGAGGGCGCTACCAGCCTGTCGTTATCGGCGTCGAGCGCAAAATAGTCCGCGTATCCTAGCGAGCCGAACCTTATCGGGGTCTGTTTTCTCTTTGTTTTTCCGTCTATGCCAATTATCCGGCTGTCCGGCGGGCCTAGAAATATCGCGTATATCCGCCCGTCGGCGGCATCGACCTCGCAGTTGGTCACTTCCAGATTGCCGAACTTTATCCTGTCGGCGAGAGCCAGCCCGCCCCCGGAATAATCCATCTCCAGCAACTGGAAGTTCCCGGCGCTCTTCACTGTGGCGTACAGCCGCTTAGTCTCCCGGTTCACGCAGAATCTCTCCGGATAAAAAGTCTTTCCGTATGACTTTTCGTTCTCCGCGATGACGTACTTCGCCACGTCGCCCGTCTCGGAATCCAGCCTGAGAACGGATCCGTGCCCGAAGATGTTCTTAAAGGACACGAACAGCGCTCGCTCTTCAGCGTCCATTATCGTTTCGTAAGGCAGGGAGCCGGAGAGGAATGCCAGTTTGCGGTACTCTTGCATCGACAGGAGGCATCGCTTGCCGGCGTCGTCTTTAACGCGCGCGCATGACGCCGCCGAAGGCGCTATCTGGTTGTAGCTCTGAACGTAGATTATCGATGTCCACAACAGGAGTATGTAGAGCGGGAAAAGCCCCGGACGCGCGTACGGCGTGTCGTATTTTCTGCCTCTGCGCCAGATTGCGTATCCGGCGGACAGCGCCGCCGCCGCTATGAAAAAAAACGCCGTGTTCAGCGTGTGAAACATCAGGATGAAATACAGCCCCGGCAACAGGAAATAAAGCTGAAGCATGGGAGCCACGAAGAAGTTGGTCCAGATTCTCGCTTTCGCGGGCGGTTCGAGCCTGCCTAGCGCGGTTTCCATCTTGGCCGCTATCACTCGCCAGTACAGATAGACCGTCGCGGTGGCCGCAAGCATCGCCGTTATCATCAGCAGAAAAACGTCCATCCGTTCCGGGTTCAGGTACTGCGGGGCTTTGACCAGCAGCGCCGCGTACGCCGCGACTATCCCCGCCGCCGGGATATATCTCAGCGCGCGCGACTTCGGCCTGTTCTTCCATCCCGGCATCAGCGCGTACGCCAGCGCGAAAAACAGGAACAACAGCGGAACTCCCCATCTGCTCGCCTCGAATAGATGCAGCGCCACTATGGAAAACCAGACAAGGTACAGCGCCTTCCCCGAATTCCACAGGCCCCGGCTCTCCTTCTCCTGTCTTTCGTCAGACATGGTCCGCGAGTACGCCGCTTCGATGTCGAACGGAACGGTTATCCTCAGGAAATATATCGCGACGATGAAAACGATGTACGAAGCCAAGATAATCTGAACGGCGTTCAGAACGGGGCCGTACCCGTAGATGTCCGGTATCCTCGTCATTATCGATATCGGGAGAACGCATATAGATATTTTTGCGAACAGTACCGAACTTTGCGAAGGGAACCCTGCTTTGAACGCGTAGGGGGCGCGGAGCGCGCAGTCGACAATCCACAACGCGAGTTTCATGGCTGTGAAAACAGCGCCGACCAGAGCTCTTTTTATGATAAAGGAAACCGGGACTCCTTCAGCGTCGGGAGATTCTTTGAATGGTTCTTGTGCCGGAAATACGGCGGGCGGTGTCCACTCATCGAATTCAGGAGGCGGGGGAGCGGTCTGAGCGGTTAGTTCCGCTTCGATGGCTTGCTCCGCCGCGCCGGGAACCGTTTCCGGTTCGGCGGCCTTTGCGTCCGCCACAGGTTTTGTCTTTGCCCGAAAGTTTTTTAATCTTCGCAGTCGGACAGGTTTGAACGGTTTGGGCTTGCCCTGCGCCGCCGCCGCCCGCTCCCTGACGAAATACTCTATCTTTTCGTAAAACGACAGGGCGGTCTCGCGCGCGCCCCTATAAAACCTGCCGGCGTCCTCGCCGACCCAGTTCATCACCGTCATCAGGTGCTTCAGGGCGGTGTAAACGAAACGCAGCACGTAAAAGGCCACAAGCAGGAATATTATCAGCGCTATTACTTGCATTAGCCTCCGCCGTTAACCCGGATTTTTCACAAGAAAAATCCGGGAAATCGAATAAAGGGCGATCTACGTCGTTGAATCATCGACTCAAACTTGGTCGCGTACGAAACAGTATGCTCCCTCGTTCTCGCTCGATTCGCCTCGTATCTCATCCCTTTCTTCGATTTTAGCCCGCATCGGTGAAAAATGCGGGCTAATCGATGCTTTTGATCATATCGTCACTTCTGAAAAAAAGTGGATATCCGTTTTTTCTTCCGCCGCCATTCCCGCGAAAGCGGAAATCCATTTGAAATCATTGATAATACCATTGCAGACATATCAATAAATGCCAATCTGATTCCAACAGGTATGAGTTTACAATGTTTGAGAAGAATTGAAAAGGAGGAAGACTCGCCGCCTTTTATTGCCCGCCGCGATTGCGTTTGCTATACTGCATTCCATGACGCGGACATCTTCAGGGTTAAGAACGCTTTTTATTGTTCCGCCGAGGATGTCCCTGCTGAACAGGGATTCGGCGGCCACTCAGGTAGTGCCACTGGTCGGATTGGCCTCTATCATCGGAAACATAAAGTCCGAATTCCCCGAAACCGCCTTTATCGACGCGTTCGCGGAGAAACTCTCCTTCAAGCAGACTCTTAAAAAAATTGAAGAGTTCAAGCCCGACGTTCTGGCGTTTTCATGCCTGACCATCCAGATAAACGACGCGGCGGAAGTGGCGGAAGCCGCGAAAGCGGGCGGCAATCCCATCGTGACCGTCGTCGGCGGCCCTCACGCAAGCCGTGTTCCTATGGACGCGCTCGCCGAGTTCCCGGCGTTCGACTACGCGGTCGCAGGCGAGGGCGAGCTGACTATGGCGGAGCTTCTGCGCCTCGTCGCGGGCGGCTCTCCGGCTTCCGGCGTCAAAGGCGTCTATTCCATCTCTCCCGACGGCGTCCGCGCTGGCGAGCCGCGCTCTTTCATCGACGACCTAGATTCTCTCTCTCTCCCCGACTGGAGCGCTTTCAACCTCGACGTATACTGCGCCAGCTTCCGTCTTAAATCCCAGCGCATCCGCGAACTCTGCGTCTCCATCAACAGGGGCTGTCCTTTCAACTGCATTTTCTGCTCCAAGATTATGGGCAACAAAGTCCGCAAACGCTCCATCCCCGGCGTCATCGACGAGATTCAAAGAGACATCCGGGACTTCGGGGCGGGGCAGATTCTTTTCACGGACGAAACGTTCACCGTCGACAGGGAAGGGGTGGTCTCGCTGTGCGAGGCCATGATTTCATCGGGAATCAGCGACAAGATATCATGGACCGCCGACACCCGCCCGGACATGGTGGACGACGAGCTTGTCGCCCTCATGAAAAGGTCGGGGTGTTTCTTCCTGTGTTTCGGCGCGGACAGCACGGATGACGACGCTCTGAAGATAATGAAAAAAAACGCGCGCGCAGCCAACATCTACACCGCCATCCGCATGTGCAAGGCTCACGGCCTTCAGACTCAGGCGGCGTACATCCTCGGCCTGCCGACGGACACCGCGCAGTCCGTCAGGAAAAACGTGAGCGGCGCGCTAAAGGTGAACAGCGACTTTGCCACGTTTTCCATCCTCGTCCCGTATCCCGGAACGAAAGTCATGGAGATGGCCGAAAGCGGAAACGAAGGTCTGACGCTGCTCACAAAGGACTGGCGGCTGTACGGCAAACAGCTCGGCTACGCCATGGAGACGAAGAACCTCGACCGCCGCAAACTGGAGAAACTCCAGCGCAACGCTTATTTCAGGTACTATCTGCGCCCCGCAAAAATCAGAAACGTGTTCAGGATAGCGGACGTGAAGATGGTGTTTTTCTATTTCGTGTCCCACATGCTGAAGCGGCTGGGCGTGAAGCCCGGCGCGAGGCTCGGCGGCGGCCCGGCGGCACAATGAGAATCCTTTTCATCCAACGCCTCCCGTTCGCGCACATCGGCGCGATGCTGCTTTCCGCCGAACTGAAGCGGGCGGGACACGAAGTCGAAGTCCTCATCGCCGGGGACGGGCTGAGAGCGCGAGGCGCGGACGCAGTCCGCCGGGCGGACCTGCTGGGGTTCCACTGGATCACGGGGTCTGACGGCTGGCTGAGGGATTTCCTGTCCCGGCTGCCCGCGCGCCCTCCCGTCGTCGTCGGCGGGCCGCACCCGACTTTCGTCCCCGATGATATCCGCGCGGTGTCCGCCGATTTCGCCATCCGGGGCGAGGCGGACGAGGCCTTGCCAGAACTTGCCTCCTCCCTCGACGCGACGCGCGACTCCCTGAAAAACATAAAGAATCTCTGCTTCGACGATGGCGGCGCTATTCACATATCGCCTCAGCGCCCTCTCGTGGAAGACCTCGATTCGCTCCCGTTTCAGGACGTCTCTCTTTACGCGCGCATCCCCCGGCTTGCGACAATCATCTCAGAACTGTACCCGGCGATGTGCTCGCGCGGCTGCCCGAACAGTTGTTCGTACTGTTTCAACAAGAAATTCAGGGACATGCACAAGGGTCTCGGCGCATACACGCGGAGGCGAAGTCCCGCGAACGTCGTCGAGGAACTGCTCAGGGCGAAAAAGGATTTCGCGGTCAAGAGGGTGGTCTTCGAAGACGATTCGTTCATAACATCGAAACGGTGGCTGGAGGAGTTCGCGGAGCTTTACGCGCGGGAGGTCTCTCTTCCGTTCGTGTGCCAGACTCCCGCGTCCACGCTCGACGCGGACTCCGCCGGGATGCTGTCTCGCATGGGCTGCGTGTCGGCGCGCGTCGGCCTCGAAACCGCCGATGAGAACAACAGGCGGAAAATCCTCAGAAAGAATGTCTCCGACGAACAGATAACGGAAGCCGTCGCCCGACTCAAGGAGCGCGGCATCATGGCGCAGACCTACAACATGGTAGGCATCCCCGGCGAAGGGTTCGACGACGCTCTCAAGACGATGCTCTTCAACAGGCGCATGAAGACGGATTTTACTTGGGTGTCATTCTACAGGCATTATCCGGGCACGGAGCTGCGGGAAGAGTTCGAGGCGTCGGCTCCGCAGGCCCCGGCGGCGTCAGTGCCGGACAGTTTTTTCACCCCGTCCGCCGCCACCGCCGCAGACCGCAGGATGTCCAACCTCGGAATGCTGATGCAGTTTTTCAACGCGGTCCGCGCGCCGGTCCCGGCGGTCAGACTGCTGTGCGCGCTCCCGCTGTCGCCCTTGTACGCGCTTCTCCACAAGGCCGTCTATGCTCTGTCCTTGAAGAAAATCAACCGTCTGGGATGGCTCCCATTCATCAGGATATCCCTCGGTTTAAACAGGTTTTTCTAACAGCGCGCGCGCCGCTCCGCGCGGTCAGAGTTCCAATTGGTCGCGGGCGATTATCTGGCGCAGGATGTCGTTCGTGCCGCCGGCGATTTCCATCAGCCGCGCGTCCCGGTATATCCTCTGCGCCGGGCTGTCCGCCGACAACCCCGCCGACGCCAGAACCTTCATGCACCTGTCCGAATTCTTTATCGCGGTGTCGGACGCCGACACTTTGGCGAGCGCCACGAACGGCGCGCATTTCTCGCCGTTCTGCTTCTTCCACGCCGCGTTGTACATCAGCATCCGCGACACGTCCGCGTCCACATACATGTCCGTGACCCTGAACGCCACTATCTGGTGCGCCGCCAGCGGCTTGCCGAACGACTCCCTTGTCTCCGCATGGCTCTTCGCCACATTGTACGCGGCCACGGATATGCCGTTCGCCACCGCGCACACGTTCAGCCTGACGTAGTCGAATATGTCCGCTATGACCGCCAGCCCGTTGCCGTATCCGCCCAGTATGTTGTTGTCTCCGAGGTTGACGTCGTTGAAGGAAATATTCGCGGCCACAGCGCCCCTCATGCCGAGCGTTCGCGCGGGCGCTCCGACGCAGATTCCGGCGGCGAACTTGGGAGCCGCGAACACCGTGAACGAATCCCCGGTCTTCGTCAGCGTCACTATCCCGTCCGCTACCGGCGCGTTGGTGACGTACGCTTTCTCGCCTTTCAAAATATATTCTTCGCCGCATTTTTCGGCTGTCGTTTTTATGGCAGAAACATCGGAACCCGCTCCCGGTTCGGAGACCGCCAGCGCCCCGATCTCGCATCCCTTGGCCAGCTCCGGTAGAATCCTTCCCTTCAACTGCTCCGAGCCGTAAATCTCGATGGCCTTGCCCGCGCACAGCATGCTCGTGGCGACGGCCTCGGCGGTGGACGCGCAATGCTCCGCTATCACGCTGATGGCCGTCAGCGCGGTGGCAAGGTCCTTGCCCGCCCCGCCGTACTGCTCCGGCACGGTCAGCGCCATCACGCCTTGCTCGGCCAGCTTCTTCCAGTTCTCCGCCGGGAACTCCGCCTTATCGTCAACCTCCGCCGCGCGGGGCCCTATCTCCGCGGCGCAAAACTCCGACAACGATTTCCTCAACTTCTCCTGTTCCGCCGTTAATTTGAAGTCCATGTTATTTGGCCCCTTTCTTTTTCGTCTTCAGCAGCATCTTTCCGATGACCTGCCGCTGAACCTCGGAGGTTCCCGCCCCGATCGTCCCCAGCTTGACGTCTCTGTAGTTGCGCTCCACCGGATACTCCCTCATATAGCCGTACCCGCCGTGTATCTGCACCCCGTCGTCCGCCACCTTCAGCCCGACCTCGGACATGAACAGTTTCGCGAGGCACGCCTCCAGCATCGCCGGGATGTTGTTGTCCTTCATCCACGCCACGCGGTACAGCGCCATCCGCGCCCCTTCCACCGCTATCTTCATGTTCGCTATCTTTTCCTGTATCGCCTGAAACTGCGCGATGGGGCGGTTGAACTGCACGCGCTCCTTGGCGTACTTGATGGACTCGTCGAGCGTGTTTTCCATCCCGCCAAGCCCCGCCGCCAGCAGGCATGAGCGCTCGTATTCGAGAATCGTCTTGCCCACAACCACGAACCCCATCCCCTCCGGCCCCAGCAGGTTCGCCGCCGGAACTTCGCAGTCCTCGAATATCAGTTCAGACGTCGTGGACGTCCTGTTTCCCATCTTGTCCAGTTCCTTGCCGATGGAGAACCCCGGCGCGTCCGCGTCAACAATGAACGCGCTGATGCCGAAATGGCCCGCTTTCTTGTCCGTCACCGCGATTACCACGAACTGAGACGCTATCGGGCCGTTGGTGATAAACATCTTCGTGCCGTTGAGGATGTACTTGTCGCCCTTTTTGACGGCGGTTGTCTGAACGCTCGCCGCGTCGGACCCCGCGTTCGGCTCGGTCAGCCCGAAGCCGCCCAGTTTCTCGCCCGAAGCTATCCCCGGCAGATACTTCTTTTTCTGCTCCTCGTTGCCGATCAGCCAGATGGGAACGCCGCAGAGAATGGTGTGAGCGCCCCAAGAGAGCGTCAGCCCGCCGGACGCCCCGCCGCGCGTGAGCGCCTCCATCCCCAGACACGTCGTCAGCACCCCCGCGTTCGCCCCCCCGTACTCCTCCGGGAACGGCAGCGCCATCATGCCGAACTCGCCCATCTTCTTCCACGCTTCCCAGCAGAACTCCCCCTTCTTCTCGAACTCCTCCATCAGAGGATAAATTTCGTTCTTCGAGAAGTTGAACACGCTCTTCATGAACGCCTGTTGCTCTTCATTGATAGAAAATTCCATCTCGGCCTCCTTTGTGCGCGGCCTGCGGACGGAGCGCGCTCCGCGCCGCCTTGCCGCCTGTGCCGGGCCGCCGCCGCTTCGCGGCGGAACCGGGTTTGACAACGCCCGCATTCGCGGGATGACAGGGCATGATTATACCCCAACAGCCCATAAATCGAAAAATATTTTTCCACCATCCCGCCAAATCATCCCAAACGCAACCGCCTTGGTGTAGGGCGGGAACGCCGATTCCCGCCTCTCTTTCCTTTGCCCGCTGACAAAATAAATGAACGTAGGGGCGACCCGCCGGGTCGCCCACTGATAAGAAACAAATTGAACTGTATGGTCTATTCACGAATTGCCCTAATTTTCTCCTACGCCGGTCGCCCGAACATGGGCGAAAAGAAAGTCTCCGGGCGATTCGTGAATCGCCCCTACATGTTGGGATACGGCATCTCGTTGGCAGTAGCAAAAGTGTCGCTTGGAGATGAAGGCGGAATAGAAGAAAATACCGCGCTAAGAAAGAAAGCAGTATGTAGGGGCAATTCACGAATTGCCCGCATTTTCCCTACGCCGGTCGCCCGAACATGAACGAAAAGAAAGTCTCCGGGCGATTCGTGAATCGCCCCTACATGTTGGGATACGGCATCTCGTTGGCAGTAGCAGAAGTGTCGCATGGAGATGATGGCGGAATAGAAGAAAATACCGCGCGAAGAAAGAAAGCGATATGTAGGGGCAATTCACGAATTGCCCGCATTTTCCACCCCGCCCATGCCGCATGTTCGATCCGTTGAGTCGCCCGCTGACAAAATAAATGAACTGTAGGGGCAATTCACGAATTGCCCTCATTTTCTCCTACGGCGGTCGCCCGAACATGGGCGAAAAGAAAGTCTCCGGGCGATTCGTGAATCGCCCCTACATGTTGGGATACGGCATCTCGTTGGCAGTAGCAGAAGTGTCGCTTGGAGATGATTGCGGAACAGAAGACAAAACCGCGCGAAGAAAGAAAGCAGTATGTAGGGGCAATTCACGAATTGCCCGCATTTTCCACCCCGCCCATGCCGCATGTTCGACCCGGCGGGTCGCCCGCTGATAAGAAACAAATTGAACTGTATGGTCTATTCACGAATTGCCCGCATTTTCCCTACGCCGGTCGCCCGAACATGAACGAAAAGAAAGTCTCCGGGCGATTCGTGAATCGCCCCTACATGTTGGGATACGGCATCTCGTTGGCAGTAGCAGAAGTGTCGCTTGGAGATGAAGGCGGAATAGAAGAAAATACCGCGCGAAGAAAGAAAGCGATATGTAGGGGCAATTCACGAATTGCCCGCATTTTCCACCTTCAACGTTTTTCCTCTGCCCGCCGCCACGAAAAAAGGGGACTTGCAGCGCGCATCCCAGCGATGCCAGAACCCGCTTTTCGCCAATTCCCCTACCATCCAAAATACAAATTACAGACCTGATTCCTTATTCCTGATGTTTGTTTGTCGTTAGCGGTCATGTGAACTGTATCATGAAATATGTTGACTTTTGTAAAAAATATTTAGATTATGTTGTTGAAGCGTTAATACCATATAATTTTTGGAGATGCATAGTTGATAACAAAGCTAAAAATAAAAAATTTCAGATGTTTTAAAGACCACGAGCTATCTTTCAACAAACTAACAATAATGGTGGGTCATAATAACGTTGGTAAATCATCAATTGTTGATGCCTTAAAAATAATATCGTTTGCTGTTAGTAAATATGAAAAGGCAAATTATATACATCCAGACCCTAAATACGCAATTCCGTTAATCAATAGAGGTTTTCGTTTGACAGTTAATGAAAAAGAGATCAATCTTAAGTATGTATTTTATAGACTTGGTGATGCACCTGCTATATTAAAAGCATACTTTTCAAACGATGCTAGTATAGAAATTAATATATATTCTCAGAGTGAAATATTCGCAATGGTGTTTAACGAAAATGACAAGCTTGTTAGAAACAGGAAGGAAGCTGCTGAGTGTAAGATTTCAAAACTTTACGTGCTACCTCCTATATTGCCACTGCTTGAAGAAGAATCGATTCTTCAAAGTGACTATGTCAAAGATAATATCAACTCTTATTTGTCATATCGTCATTTTAGGAACCAGATATATTTATTTAAAGATGAGCACTATTCAGAATTTAAACGTTTATCTTCTGATACATGGCCAAGATTGACTATTCAGGATTTAAAAGTACGCGATGGAAATGATGGAAGGCAACTACAACTTTTAGTGAGGGACAATGATTTTGTAGGAGAAATCGGATGGATGGGCCACGGTCTTCAGATGTGGTTGCAAACCATGTGGTTTTTAGTGCGGCATAGTAAAGATAGCGTCATCATTCTGGATGAGCCTGACGTATATATGCATGCTGATTTGCAAAGAAGAATTGTCAGGCTGATGAAATGTTATTGCGATCAGACAATAATAGCAACCCATTCTGTAGAAATAATGTCAGAAGTAGCGCCTGAAAACATATTGATTGTTAATAGAGAAAAAAGAAAATCGAAATTCGCAACTTCACTGCCAATTGTTCAAATGTTAATAGATAATATGGGTGGAATACAGAATATTCATCTTGCTAGGATATGGAACGCTAAGAGAATAATATTTGTAGAGGGCCATGACATTCATTTGCTAAAAGTGTTTTATGACAAGCTTTTTCCAGACGATGATATATCAATTGATTTTATGCCTAATTTTATTTTAGGAGGATGGGATAAATGGAACAATATTATCGGTTCTACTATGGTTCTTAGGGACCATGGTAATAGTATTGTAGTGTATTGCATATTGGATCGCGATTATAGGCCGCAACATTTAATAGATGAAAGAATTAATAGCGCAAAAAAGAATAATATAGAACTGCACTTATGGAAAAGAAAAGAGATAGAAAATTATACTTTAAGTATTGATAGTATTGTAAGAATAATTAATAAAAGTCAAATAATTACACAAACATCTGATTGCCAAGTGAAAGAAGAATTGACAAATATAGCAAAAAAATTAAAAGATGACATAGAAGCTGATATTGCAAAGAGAATTCAAGAGGAAGATAAAGGTCTTGATATAAAAACCGTAATGAGAGATGCTAAGAAACATGTAAAAGAAGCATATGATGACTACCAAAACATTATTGACATTCTGCCTGGAAAGAAGGCAATATCAAAACTGTCTGAATGGAGTAAAAAACATTACAATATATCATTGTCAACGATGAGCATAGCTAGGGAAATGACTAAGTCTGAAATACCAAGAGAAGTGATAGATGTATTGTCAGCAATTAGAAATAAAGAATCATTTAGCTAGGTTCATGTATAGACAGAGATTGTTAACGGATGATTCTGTGGAAATTTTAGAGGATATGTATGAGTGTTTGGCTTACATAGATAGGTGCTAGGTCTGTATTTTGTATTATTGGACGGCGGATGGAATCGGGGTTCATGGCCTGCAAGGAAGACGGGAATGAATTCCCGGAAGGGCAAAGAGGGGATGAATCGCCGCAGTCCAAATTAATGCCGCGTGGTATGTCAATATTTCCCCCGATATTCCGACGGGAAAAATCCGAAAAACGAATAAAGAGATATCTGCGTCGTTGAACCCGAATCTATCATTAGGATTCGGGAGTGAATAATCGACTCGAACTGCCGTCACATGCGAAACAGTATGTTTCCTTGTTCTGGCTCGATTTGCCTTGTATCTCTTTCATCCCGGATTCGCCGATAGAGCCGACGAACCGGGGCAATTTTCGTAGCGGCGAACTGATTTGTATCCACAATCAAATTTGGGGTGGCGCCCTTTTTTGTTCAGTAGGAACGCGGTTTCCGCGACCAATAACTGAGACAATTCGGGGCGGGGCAACCCCGCCCCTACTTCAAAAATGCGCCTTGCGATCCGCGTTTCATCCGCTCTGAACAATCGCTCCCGAATCCTAGCGACGGATTCGGGTTCATTATTAGATTTCAACGCAATGGTGAAAAATGCGGGTTAGTGGACGAGTATGGTTGAAGCGCGGCGGTCTTTGCCTTTACCGGCTGTCGCAAGGAGCGTATAATGGAAATGGTTGCGGATGGTTCGCGGTCGAAGACTAAAGTATATCAAAAGACAGATTGAGCGCTGAGTGGCGCGAGGGAATGTCGAGGGTTGCCGGTTGACGCGCAAGGGGTCGAATCTTATTGCCATCGGGCGGGGGCGCGAGGGCGCGCCTGAGGTCTTGTTCGTGGTGTTTGACGACGAGACGGGGGCGGGGTTGCATCCGCGCGACAGGACGCCGCCGTTCGGAGCGGCGCTCAGCGGGGCGGCGCTCGAAGCGGCTGGCATCGGCTCCCGCCTGCTCGAACTGTCCGCGTCAGACGTGAAACGGGGGGATGTCCCGGAACTGCGGGGCGTCAACGCGGGAGTGGTGGCGGTGGAGGCGGGGGCGCGGCACGAAGGTTTTCTTGAAAGGCTCCGCCCGGAGGTCAGGGAGCGCGGCGGGAGTCTCGCGCTGTTCGGGCTTTACAGCGGGATGTCGGCGGATTCCATTCTGACGAGGGGGCTGGCCGACTTCTGCGTCGTGGGCGAAGCGGAGGCGGCTCTGCCGGGGCTGGCCGAGCGGCTGATTTCGGGCGGCGGGGGCGCTTTTCCTCCGGGCGTCAAATGGCTGGAGCCGGACGGCGGCATCGGGTTTTCCGGCCCGTCGGCGCCGGTGAACACGGACGATATGCCTTTTCTTCCGCTCCCGGTTCTGACGGACGGCAGGTACAGAAAGAACTCTTTTCCGGTTGCGATAGGCCGACCTCTGAAATGGGGATTCGCGCTGGGCAACAGGGGATGCAGGTTTTCGTGCCGGTTCTGCACGGCGATGACGCGGCAGTCGTTGCGGAAAGAATACAGGCTGTGTTCGCCGGAGCGGCTGTTCGAGGAGATGAAATATCAGGTTGAGCGGGGCGGGCGGACGATTATTTCGGTGGAAGACGACCTGTTCACGGGAAACAGAGAGTGGACGCTGCGGTTCTGCGAGTTGCTTGAGAAGAACGGATGGGCGACGCCGTGGATAATGCAGACGCGGTTCGACTGTCTGGACGACGAGGTTCTTGCGGCGCTGAAGCGGGCCGGGTGCGCGGGCATGACGTGCGGGATGGAATCGGGAAGCGACCGCGTTCTGGAGGCGTTGGGCAAAAGGGAAACGGTGGAAACAATTCGGCGGACGGGAAAGCTGATAAACAAATACGGATTCGCGACGAGATACACGACGATGATAGGCTCGCCGGGGGAGACGGAGGCGGACGCGCGGATGACCGCCGCTCTCGTGCGGGAGCTTAACCCGACGGTGGTTCAGATGTCTTTCTGCACGCCGTACGCGGACACCGAGCTGGCGAAGGAAGCTGGGTTGCGGAGCGGCGACAGGCGGTTCGAGGACCCGGCGGCGGGGATATGCGCGCTGAGCGCGGACAGGTTGAAAAGAATAAGGCTGAAGTTTTACGCGAAGCATTATTTTTCGCTGTCGTATCTGCGCGGCCACGCGGCGGGGGCGGCAAAGTATTTGATTGAGAATCCGCGAATCGCGGCGGGACAGAACGCGGCGTTCGCCTCCTTCGTTGCGCGCCAAGCCCTGAAGACGGCGGGGCTTCGGTTCGTTTCCCGGCGCGCGGAGTGACGAAGTGATAAAGACAATTCCGAGAAGAAGGATATATTTCGCGCCCGGAGCGATGGGGCTGGTTGCGCGCAAGGCCGGGGCTGGCGGCAGGCGGAAGCTCGAAGGGCTTATCGCCGGACGCGGCTTAAAGAACCCGCTCGCCACGGTCAGCGGCAGGGCGGGGCTGCGGCTGCTGCTCGAAACTTCGGGCATGCCGCCCGGCCGCGAGGTCCTTGTTCCCGCTTACACGTTCGGCATGGTGTATCCGGCGATAGCGGCGTCCGGGTTCGTCCCGGTGGCGGTGGACATCGACCCGGAGACTTTCCAGATAAGCCCGGAAGCGGCGCGAAGGGCGTTGACCGGGAAGACGGGCGCGGTTCTGGCGACTCACATCTTCGGCGAGCCGTGCGACATCCTCGAACTGGAGAAGATGGCGCGCGCGAGCGGGCTGGCGCTTATCGAGGACTGCGCGCAGGCGTTCGGCGCGACGCTGAACGGGAGGCCGGCCGGGACTTTCGGCGACGCGGGGTTCATCAGCTTGGACAAATCGAAGCCTTTGCAGGGCATTCAGGGAGGCGTCATATTCGGGAACGACGCCGAATGGCTGGGCAGGGCGAGGGAACGGGCGGAGTCGGCGGGGCCGCCGGAGCGCGCGCCGAGGCTGAAGTTCGCCGCCGCCGCCGTGGAGGACTTCGCGGTGGGAAGCCCGGCGTGGAGGGCGGCGATGTTGCTGTTCGGATATGAAGGGACGCGCCGCGCCATCGTGTCTACGTACCGCCGCAAAGAGGGCGCGAAGACGGCCCCCGAAGAGGCGCGCGCGGCAGGCTCGCCGCTTATGCCCGACCTGTTCGCGGAACTGGCGGCGATGAATATGGAAGGTCTGGACGCGCGGCTGGCCCGCAGGAGAAAAATTAGGGATATCTACCGGGAAGTCCTCGGCGGGACGCTGAAGTTTCAGAGGACGGCCCCCGGCGCGGAAGGCTCGTGCCACATGGCGGTCGCTCTGGCGGACGGGGACATCGGGAAGCTGAGGCTGCGGCTGGCGCTGCGCGGGGTGGACGTCGCGGCGGGAGACGAGATAGCCGACGACTGCCTGAAGGCCCCCGGCTCGAACGTCGCCGCCGTCTTCAGCCGGGCTATGACGCTGCCGATGTCCGACAGGATATCGGAAACGGACGCCCTGCGCGCCGCCCGCGTGGTGAAGGAGACCGCTTCCCGCGCGGATTGAAGACGAACGCTAACCGCCCGGTTGAAAAAGATATGACGATTGTCAATATGGCAGACGCGGCGCGAACGTATTTCAGCGTGCGCGCCGCGAGGCGAGCCGGGACGCCGCCCGCGCAGATTCCTCTGGTCTATTTCGACATCACGAGGCGCTGCGACTCCGCGTGCGTCATGTGCGCGTTCAGGGACGGCGCGGCCAGAGCCGAGGACGAGCTTTCGACGGGAGAGATAACGGCGCTCGCGCCGGCGCTCGCCCGGAAGCGCGCCCGCATTGTTTCATTCGGCGGTGGCGAGCCGACGCTGAGGCCCGACCTCGAAGAAATCATTCGGGCATTTCGCCGCGAGGGGATATCCGCGCACGTCAATTCCAACGGGCTTTCGATAACCCCGGAGCGCGCCGCGTCGCTCGCGGACGCCGGACTGTCCATGATTTATATTTCCTGCGACCACTGCGCGCCGGAGAAATACCGCCTCATAAGAAACACCGACGGGTTCGACAGGGTTGTTTCGGCGGTCGAGAGTTTCAAGTCGCTGAAACGTCCCGTGCCGGTCGGGATAAACGTCGCTGTTTCGAGCCTGAACGAATCGGAGATGGAAGACATCGCGGACTTCTTCGCCGGGATGAAAGCGGACAAGATACAATTCACTCCTGTGAACAGGCTGCCGCAGCACAAATCAATGACGGAAGAGGCTCTGGAGCCGCTTATCCCGAAGGACATCGAGGGCGTCAAATCGACTCTCAGGAGGATTGCCGGAAAGCTCGACTCGCTGCATGTCCGCTCGAACACGAGGCATTTCATAGACAACATCCATCTGGCTTACGAAGGGCGCGGGAGGGTTCCTTGCTACGCGGGGTTCCTGTGGGTCGTCATCGACCCGGCGGGAAACGTCATGCCGTGCTATGAATATGACACAGGATTGAATTTAAGAGAAAAAACAATAGAAGAAATAATGGATTCGGAAGAATTCAGGTCGCGGCTGAGGGACGTAAAGGAGTGCGAGGCGAAGTGTTTCGACTGCGGGAGCGCGGAGACGAGCGAGAGGATGCGGCTGACGCACGCGGTCGGCAGGCCGTTTGAGGTGTATGGCGAAATCAGGATGCACGGCGGAGCGTGAGAGGGCGGACGGACGCGAGAAATCGCGTCACCGGGCCGCCGAGACGGCTTTTTCCAATGACAACTCGAACACCCCCGCGCGGGACGCCGCGTATATCCTCTCGCCGTCTCTGGACAGAGTCACGCCCCGGAGCCGCGAACCGATGTTTTTAGAGTAAACCACCGAGCCGTCGCTTCCGTTTATGAGGAGCAGTTCGCCTGTGATGTAGTTGCCCGCGGCGAGCAGGCCCCGGCTCGAAGCGAACGTCATGTGTCTGAGGCCCCGGCCGTATGCGCCGAGTTTTGTGGCGCGGAGGTCGGACAGCCGGACGCGGAATATCTGCCCTGTGTTGAAGTCCGAGACATAGATGTCGCCGCGCAGCCTGTCCGCAGCAAGATGCTGGTATAGCGGGCCGAACCTGAGGCCCACTCCGGGGAGGGGCTTTTTGGCGACTGTAAGCAGGGCGCCCTGTTCGGCGTCGAAGCGGGAGCGTATGACCATGCCGTCCGAAACGGCGATGAAGGAATCGTCTTCGAGCGGCAGGATTTCCTCGATGTTGCCCATATTGATTTTATGAAGAATGTTTCCAGAGCCGTCGATGATAAACCAAGGGAAAGTCGCCAAGTCGGAGTTGACGTAAAAAAGGTTTGAGCCGGGCAGATGGGCCATCCGGCAGGGTTTGAAAACCTTGGCGGGGAGCGCGCGACGGGCGCCCATTAGAGAGCCGCCCTCGACGCTCATCATTCGGCCCGTGTTGTATTCTCCCACGAAGGCGGAGTTCGTTTCGCAGTCCAGCGTCAGTTGTTCCGCCGCTCCGTCGAGCCAGTCCAGTTCGTAGGTTTCGCCGCCGGCTCTGTTCCATGCCAGAGCGCCCGGAGCGCTAAAAACGTTGGAAAGGAAGAGAATTGAGCCGTCGCAGCTTTCCACAACTTCGTAGAACCCTCTAGGGAAAGGCGCGGAGGCGGCCATTCGTTCAAGCGGCTCGATGTGTTTCGCGACAGCGTCGCCGGGAACGCCGTCCGAAAAAACCGTCATGGGAGACAGATACCAGAATCCGCCATAGAGAACCAGAGCGTATGCGGCGAATGCGGCGGCGCGCGCGGCGGCGGGCAGGCGGAGCCTGACTTTTATCGCCGCCACCGCCGCGACCGAGATCAGGCCTGTGGCAATCTCCGGAAGAAGGGCGGGCATGTTGACATAAAACGACAGCAGCCAGACCGCCGGGATGAGGCACAGGACGGGCGCTGCGGCGGCGCCCCGCGATGTCGCCCATGTTCCGGCGGCGGCGGCCACAGCAGCGAACGCCACAGGCTTGACTCCGAACATGTAAAAGAGAGTGTAGGAATAAGCGAGAAACATCATCGCCGGAAAGAAAAGCAGCGCAACGCCGGAAGTTTTGAGAATCCGGAATCCCGGCTTGGAGCCGGCGCGCTCGGCAAGCGCCCGATGAAGAATCAGGAGAAGAAGCCCGGAGCAGGCGCTGGCTCCGAGGGCAGCCCACAGCGCGTCTCGCTCGAACCTTACCACAAGGAATTGCGCCGATAGAACGGCAATCGCGATGGCTATTTGGACAACTGTCAGAACTATCTTCATTGAGACATCCCGCGAATCCGCCAAAGCGCGCCGATTTTCCGGCCGGACTTCCGGCTTGGCAACTATCCGCATTGGTTAAAAATGCGGGTTAGGAGCGTGAAAAACAAGAACGCAAATTTTCAACCCCATTTTCAAAGCTTCTCATATTAACATGCGAATGTCCACCCTCGATAATCCTTTGTCGGACGCGGGGCGCGAGCGAATTCGGGATGGACATGCTGGCCGTCGCGGGGATATTATCATGGAGTGAGAATACTATTAACCATTCCGACGGTCGACAACCGCTCCTATATGGGAAGCAGTTACAGCATGCGGTTTGCGGACAACTTCATCCCGTCGTTGGGGCTGGGCTATCTGGCGGCGACTCTGGCAAAGAGAGGGCACGAGGTAAAGATACACAACCCGGTTGTTCCGGAAAGCGTGCAAAGGATTGTCGAGGAGGCGGAGCGGTGGCGTCCCGATGCCATAGGCCTTTCGCTTTTCACGCCCCACATGAGGAGCGTCAGGGAATTGTTCAACGCCCTCGGCGAGGCGGGGTCAAGGCCGGTGATGATCGCCGGAGGGCCGCACATGTCCGCGCTGCCGGAGGACACCATGCTGAGGCATCCGTTCGATGTCGGCGTGGTGGGAGAGGGCGAGGAGACTATCTGCGAGATTGCCGAAAGGATAGACCGGAAAGAGGGATTCGAGGGGGTGGCCGGGACGGCGATTCGCGCGGACGGCGGGGTGGTCTTCGGTCCCGCGAGGCCGTTGATCGACCCTCTCGACCGCATCCCGGCTCCCGCCAGAGACCTCATGCCGCCGTTGAGGACGCACAGACCGACGCCCGCGTCCATAAGGCGGTTTCCGTTGGCGGTGATGATAACGTCGAGAGGATGTCCGTACGGATGCGCTTTCTGCGATCGCGCTGTGTTCGGGGCGACATACAGGGCGCACAGCCCCGAATACGTGATGACGGAGATGGGGGAGTCCGTCAGCAAACATGGGGCGAAAGAGATAAGGTTTTTCGACGACGACATAGCGATAGACAGGGAGCGGGCGGAGACGATTGCGGAGATGATGATAGCGCGGAAGGCGCGGACGCCGTGGACGTGCAACATAAGCGCGAAAGCCGCCGACCCGGCGCTTATGAAGCTTTTCAGACGCGCAGGCTGTTGGCAGGTTCTGTTCGGGCTGGAGTCGGGCAGCGACCGCGTCCTGAAAAAGCTGCGCAAACACACGACAACGGAGATGTCAGAGCGCGCAGTCCGCGCCGCACTCGCCGTCGGACTTAGAGTCAGGGCAGATTTCATTGTCGGCACACCCGGCGAGACGATGGACGAGATGTGGCGAACCGTAATGTTCGCAAAGAAACTGAACGTTGATTTCGCGCACTTCAACAAATTCGTGCCGTTTCCCGGAACAAAGATACACGCCGAGCTTGCGCGCGCGGGGCGCTCTTTCGACTACGAAGAGAACTGGAGCGACACGGACGCCTCAAATATTGTCTATCTGCCGGACGGAGCAAGCCCCCGCGAATATTCCGAATTCCTGAGCAGAAGCTATAAATCCTTTTATCTGCGCGTTTCGCACATCGTCAGACGGCTGTCGAGAATCAGGACGTTTACCGAATTCGCGTCTCATGTTAAAGGAATGGCTGCGCTATTGTTCCTGAAATAAGCGGCGACGACGCGCTTCATGCCGGCGTTTTTTGACGCCGAATCTCAATCGACAATTTCTTATAGCCCTATTAAAAAAAGATAATTTTCTTTGGCTGACGGCATAGAAGCGCGGCTTTGGAGTCTTGCGCTGAAAAACGGACGAGGATATTTTTTTGAGAGGAAAAAAGAGATTGCGGAGCAATAAAAGTAATTCTTGACACGGGAGAGGGGGGGCATATACAATGACGCGGACATGTGATATATTTCACAATGATTTCGGCGGGATTTCGGGGCCGGAATCCGGAAGAAAAACAACCGCTTTACAGAATGAAGAAGGTCAATTATGATGATAGTCCGCCGATGGGGGGGCAAACAGGGGTTAGGCGGTCGCGGCGGCGGATAATTAAGGATTTAATCAATTAAATATAGAAACAAATATTCTTAGGGAGGACGCGTATGAGCAAACAGATCAAAAAGGTAGCGGTCCTCGGTTCGGGAGTGATGGGATGCGCTATAGCGTGTCACCTCGCGAACTGCGGGATACCCAGCTTGATGTTGGACATCGTGCTGCCGCTATCGGACGAGGAAAAGGCGAAAGGCGTTAAGAAGACCGATCCGGCGTTTCGCAACAAGCTGTCGGCCGGAGCGATGGCCGTGGCTCTGAAGGCGAAGCAGCCGATGGCTCCTCTGTACGTCAAGAGCAGCGCCGCTCTGATTCAGATCGGCAACTTCGAGGACGACATGGAAAAGATCGCCGATTGCGACTGGGTGATCGAGGTCGTCAAGGAAGACATGAAGATTAAGCAGGGTGTCTTCAAACAGGTCGCCAAATACTGGAAGCCCGGCATGTTAGTGACATCGAACACCTCCGGGTTGCCGATCACCGAGATGTCGAAGGATATGCCCGCCGAGATGAAGAAGCACTTCTTCGTCACGCACTTCTTCAATCCGGTTCGCCACATGAAGCTTCTGGAAATCATCCCCGGCGAACTGACGGACAAGAAGATTATGGACCGCATGGCCGAGTTCGGCGAGCGCGTCCTCGGCAAAGGCATCGTGTACGGCAAAGACACGCCGAACTTCGTGGCAAACAGAATCGGCATGTACGCCATCATGAAGACCATCGCCCACATGGAAGCGATGGAACTGAGAATAGACGAGATCGACGCTATCGCCGGCCCGCCGATGGGCCGCCCGAAAAGCGCCGCTTTCCGCACCGCCGACCTCGTCGGGCTGGACACCTTCTGCCATGTGTCCATGAGCGTTTACAACCTTTGCCCGAACGACGAAGAGCGCGACGTGTTCAACGTGCCGGCTTGGATCAACGAGATGGTGAAAAAAGGCTGGCTCGGCAACAAGTCCAAACAGGGCTTCTACAAGAAAGGCAAAGGCCCGGACGGCAAGAAGATGTTCGAAGTCGTCGATTACAAAACCGGCGAGTACATTCCGAGCATCAAGCCCGACTTTGCTTCCGTGAAGGGCACGAAGAAGAAAGACACCCCGGCCGAAAAGGTGAAAGCGCTCCTCGCCGGCGACGACAAGGCCTCCGCGTTCGCGTGGAAAGTTCTCCGCGACGTGACCATCTACTCCTGCAACAGGATTCCCGAAATCGCCGACGACGTCGTCAATATCGACAACGCCATGAAGTGGGGATTCGCGTGGGACGCCGGTCCGTTCGAGACCGCCGACGCGATCGGGCTGAAAGACATCGTCAAACGCATGAAGGACGACGGAGTGGCCGTTCCCGAACTGCTGGATAAGGCGGCGAAGGCGGGCGGTTTCTACAAAAAAGTCGGCCTTAAGAAGATGTACTTCTGCGCCAAGGACCTCAAATATAAAGAGGCTCCGCTAACGGCGCTAACTCTCAACGAGGACAATCTGGTGGCCCGCTTGCAGGGCGCGATCGCCACGGTTGCCGACCCGGCTTCTCTCAAGATCAAAATCGCGGACCTCAAAGACCGCGGCAACGAGATTGAAAAGAACGCCGGAGCCAGCATATATGACATGGGCGACGGCGTGGCCCTCCTCGAGTTCCACTCCTACAAGGGCATGAACCCGATCGACGCCGACATCATCGCCATGATGATGAAGACCATCGATGTCGTGCAGGAAAAAGGTTTCAGCGGCGTGGTCGTCGGCAACGAAGGCACGAATTTCTCCGTCGGCGCAAACCTGCTTATGCTTCTCATGGAATCCCGCAACAAGAACTGGGCGAATGTCGAACTGGCCAGCAAGACGTTCCAAGACGCCAACATGCTTCTGAAGTACGCCCCGTTCCCGGTCGTGACCGCTCCCTTCCAGATGGTTCTGGGCGGCGGCTGCGAAGCCACGCTGCACGGCGACGCGGTCTGCGCGGCGGCGGAAACGTACATCGGGCTGGTCGAAGTCGGCGTGGGCGTCATTCCCGCCGGCGGCGGCTGCAAAGAGTACCTCGTGCGCAACCTCGAGGCCGCTCTCTCCAACCCGCACGTTCCCAGCCTGTTCCCGTTCGTCCGCAGGGCGTTCGAAAACATCGCGATGGCCAAAGTCTGCATGAACGCTTACGAAGCCGTCGAGAACAACATCTTCCGACCGACGGACCACATCACAGTCAACAGGGATTATCTGTTGAGCGACGCCAAGCAGATGGTGCTCGGAATGGTGAAGGCGGGCTACACTCCCAAGTCTCCTCGCAAGGACATCCGCATGATCGGCTCCCAGTACTACGCCGCGTTCAAGAATGCCGTGTGGACGATGAGACAGGGCAACTACATCAGCGAGCACGACGCGCTCATCACCGACTGGGTGGCGAAGATTCTCACCGGCGGCGACATCCCCGGCAGTTCGGTCGTAGACGAACAGTACGTTCTCGACCTCGAACGCGAAGCCTTCGTGAGCCTGTGCGGCACTGAGAAGACGCAGGACAGGATGCAGTACATGCTTCAGAACAACAAACCGCTCCGCAACTAATCCGGGGCGCGATAACGAGACTACAATGGAGGATACAATATGAGTAGAGAAGCTGTCATCGTATCAGCGGCCCGGACTGCCATAGGCAGAGCGAAAAAGGGAACGCTGAAAGACATGCGCGCCGACGACATGGCCGCCGTTGCGATAAACGCGGCCATCGAGCGCGCGGGAATAAAGAAGGAAATCGTCGAAGACCTAATCCTCGGTTGCGCCATGCCGGAAGCTTCGATGGGAATGAACGTGGCTAGAATAGCGGCTTTCGCCGCCGGCCTGCCCATCGAATCAGCGGCGGTCACCGTCAACAGATTCTGCTCTTCAGGCCTTGAATCAATCGCCATCGCCGCCGAACGCATCATGGCGGGCTGGAACGATGTCGTCATCGCCGGCGGAGCCGAATCCATGTCAATGGTTCCCATGGGCGGTTACATCCCCGAACTGAACCTGAAACTTGCCGCTGAATTCCCGGAAGCGTACTGCCCGATGGGCATCACCGCCGAGAATGTGGCCTCCCGCTACGGCATAACACGCGAGGCTCAGGACGAGTTCGCGTATAACAGCCACATGAAAGCCGTCAAGGCCATCGAATCGGGCGTTTATAAGGAACAGATCGTTCCAATACAAGCCCGCGTAGCCAAAGGCGCGACATGGAAGACCGTCGAATTCAAAGTCGACGAAGCTCCCCGCGCCGACACCACAATCGAAGGCCTCGCCAAACTGAAACCCGTTTTCAGGACAGGCGGAAGCGTAACCGCCGGCAACTCCTCCCCGATGAACGACGGAGCCGCCGCGGTTGTCATTATGAGCAAAGAGAAAGCCAAGGAACTGGGTTGCAAGCCGCTTGCAACTTTCAGGTTCTATTCCACAATCGGCACGCACCCGGACGAAATGGGCGTCGGGCCGCTGTATGCCATCCGCAAGCTCATGCAGAAGACGGGCATGAAAGTGGACGACATTGATAACTATGAAATTAACGAAGCTTTCGCTTCGCAGGCCGCGTACTGCTGCCGCGAACTGAAGCTTAACATGGACACCGTCAACATCAACGGCGGAGCCATCGCTCTCGGACACCCGCTGGGCTGCACCGGAGCCAAGCTCTCAACCCAGCTTCTGTACACGCTGAACGACCGCAAGATGAAGTACGGAGTCGTCTCCATGTGCATCGGCGGCGGAATGGGCGCCGCAGGCCTCTTCGAGCGCGAAGAGTATTGATAATCCCCGCGCTTGCGCCGCGAACGCTCCCTGAGCGACGCGGACGCGTCAGAGCGCGGATCGCAACGAATCAAAAACGCCGTCCCGCAAGGGACGGCGTTTTATTTCGGCTTATAAATGTTATTAGATGATTCTACCCACTGCCAAGTGTGCCATGCACAAAGGTTTTTCTTTGTGCATGATGCTTTCCCCCCCAATAGCTAATGGGAACTATCATTTAACCCGGATTCGCCAATAGAAA
>DIWT01000042.1 GCA_002435745.1 bacterium UBP15_UBA6099 | reverse complement strand
CGCGCCCCTTCCGAAAAAAACTCTCGGTCGCCGATTTTGTTGAACTTCGTTCTTTACAAAATCGTCTCATTTCATTGATATGCGAAAAAGAAATAATTTTGTGCATGGCACACAAACGGGTGGGTAAAATCAATTAAGAACTGGCATAATAAAATTCTTGCGCGCGCGATTTGTCAGAGTATCTCTTTTTTAAGAAAACGTTGCAAATCAGCAATCAGCCGGAAATTCAACGCGAAAGTATTTATGTGTCCGGTGGGATAGACCCTCAGCCACGGCATTCCGCCCCATGCCGCGTCTGTCGCTTCGACCGTCTCCACGGGGACGAGGTGGTCGTAACGCCCGGAAGCCATGAACATATTCTTCACGGGGACGCGCGGCTTCATCCTCCGCAGACTCATCAGGGCGTGCGCCCTGTCGTCCGAAAGCAGAGTCAGTTCCCCTGCTGCCTCTCTGCGCCGCCAGTCGTCAGCATAATCCCATTTCGCGAAAAGGTCCGCCATGTCCACAGGAGGCATGCACATGATGGCGAAATCGGCGTTGCTCGCGTTGCACGCGTAAACGCCTGACAGAACGCCGCCGAAAGAGACCCCGAACAGCCCGACGCTCCCTGCCCCGTTCTCGTTCAGCCAGTTTATGAAAACCTGAACATCCGCGAACGACTGCCTGAACGAGAGCAGCGTCCATCTTGTCTCCGGAGTCATCAGATACTGTCCGCTGAAAGAGCCTTCCGGCGTTCGCCGCTGCGAATATGGTATTGTCACCATCGCCGTTTCAAAACCCCAAGACGCGAACCTCAAAGCCCACCATTCAAAATAGAAATCGAAAGCCGCGTCAACGTGCAATCCGTTCAGCATCACGATGACAGGCGCTCCCTTGCTCCCGTCCAGACGAAAATGCTTAACGTGCACCGTGTTGTTTTCAGGGAAGATCGTCTCGATGGGGCTTGGATAGCTCCCTTCCCAAACGGACACGAACGGAAGCTGGGATGATTTCCTGAACCGTATGTCAGGGATGGTGTCGGAAGGAGCGAAGAAAAGAGCCGGGTCTCCTAGCTCCTCGTCCGTCAGCAGATTGCTCACATCGTATCCGGTCACATCCGGAATTTCCGGAGTCGAAGTCAGTTTACCCGCTATCGACGCTATCAAGTCAAAAACATCCGTCACGGCTTTATCGAAATCCATTTAAGTCTCTCTCCCTTCGGTTCAAAAAAAAGAGCCGGATTCATTCTAACATGGATAGATTGTATAAGAAAAAGTTTGGCATAATCAGTCGCTGGCGATATCGGCATATAGAGCTGTTTTCTGCTCCATGACATTTGCGTTGAGTTTTATCGGACGGTTGAACAGAGAGCGGGCTTCGATCAATCTCACCGCGCGGCTCATAGCCGCTTCTTCGGGGAGAAGCTCTTCGAGCCTATTGTGAGCGGATTCCAGAGACGACGCGTTGAACAAATTGCCTTCTACATTGGGAAATAATGCGATATATAAGATGTCCATCTCCACCAAGTCGTTAAAGAAATGAGTTCCGAGGGAGACTTCGGGGATAAGGTTGTCGTTCATAGCGACAAGCTCGCATATTACGGAGGCGGCGTTGATTTCGGTGAAAGAAACCGGAAGCCCAAGTTCCGGCATGGAAGACCCCCATCGACCGGGGCCGATCATCATGGTGTTCCCGCCGGATTTAAGTTCCGGGAGGCGGGCAAGTTTTCCAATCAGCCTGGCGGCCGCATATCTGTCCGAGCGCGGAAGTTCTCCGTATACCGACGGAGGCACGTAGATTATCCAGTCAATTTCGATGCCGCGGCTTTTTCCGATCACTGCGCCTGTCGATTTCATAATCAGATTCTCGACGGGGATAACGGGAGTCTCGGCGACTTCGCCGACCACTTTGATATTCAAAGGCCTGCATTGCAGAAGATTTATCCTCAAAGAGCCGTCATCGTTAAAATTGCCGGTGAACTCGATGTCCACGTCCGCTCCATAAGCGTTTCGCAGAATGGTCATCATCTCTTGCATATCCGCCGCGAAAGATGTTTCTTTAAGGAGTTTGTTGAAGGTAAGAGCGCGGGAGGATATGTTTTTCATACCGGCGGACGCGGCGCGCCTGTCCGTTTCGGAGTCCCGCGAAGACACCATCTCAAGAGGGATGTCCTCGCACCTATTGGCAATTTTCTCAAATGACATGAAAACTAGTTGGTTGGAATCAAGGTCGATCACATCAGCCCTGCGCTGCGCGTATTTTCTCACTTTGTCGAAGCTGGATTCCGGGCGTATGCCGGGCATGTTGAGCGCGACGATTCTGGTGTAATCGTCGTCCACGCGGTCGACGGCGCGGGTTCCCAATCCGAAAACCAGCCTGAGCATGCCGGCCTCCGGAACGATGCGTTTGTCCCAGACATAAGGATTGTGAGAGTAGCCGACGCCGGCGATGTGCGGAAAAAAGAGCCTGTTGTGAAACGAGCCGGACACGCGCTGAACGAGCAGAGCCATCTGCTCATCCTGTTGCAGCAAGCCGCGCCGCGCTCTATACGAGAGGGCTTTCTCGCTCATTGAACTTGCGTAGATGGTGAGAGCGGCAGAGATAAAATCTTCGAGCCTTTTCTCGCGCGGCCCCTGATTAGCGCAAAACACGCTTTCATATTTGCCTGAAAACGCGTTTAGATAATTGTCTTCAAGAAGACTGCTCGACCTTACGATTATCGGCGACTGCCCGAAGTAGTCGAGCATATCCGCGAACTGCTTAATGATGGAATCCGGGAACTGGCCTACGAGCATCCTTCTGCGCGCCTGTCCCGCTCCTTCCATGTACTTTTCAGGGTCTTTCTGTTTTTCTCTGATGTGCCAAAGTCCGTTGTGAACGATAAATGAATAGAAGACATCCGAGCCGACGTAAAAAGAATCGTGCGCTTCAAGAAGTTCGGGCCACCGCCCGCCTTGTTTGCGAAGTATTGCGCGGGATATGAGCATGCCCACGGACTTGCCGCCTATCTGTCCGCTGCCGATCATCCTCGATTTTATCTGCAACACATCGGGAAGAGTCAGGCATGAGCGAGCCAGTTCGAGAACCCGCGCGTCGCGGGATATCGTTATCCCGGCCAGTTTCGAGAGAGCGTCCGCCGCGTCGCTATCTGGCCGCTCTCCGCGTTTCACCGCCTCGTTTATTTCCTTCGCTTCCGCGTAGATTCTTTCGAGGTCGCCCAGAGCCGCTTCGTTTTCTCCGGGAGTGATTCCCGGAGCGGACATCATAACATCCGAAATCGACGCGCTGTTGGTGACGGGCTGAAAGCCTGAGCCGTCCCAAACGTGAAGCATGTACATGGTGGGCGAATATCTGCGCTGGACTTTCAGAGGATGCAGGTACAATTCTCCGCCCTGCCTGAAAACGTTTATTATCACTTGCGCGGTGTTGTGTATGCGCTGGATGACGTCAGAAGAGTTGCGGCCTCGCAACAACGCGAAGTATGCTATCGCTTCCACGTCCAGAAGGTAAGGGCAAATCAGCACGAACATATTGCCGAGCATCTGATCGCTGTGCCAGCGCTCCGAAAGGTCGGTCAGGCTGTCAAAAATATAGAAAGCCCCGCGGCCGTTCTCCCGGATTACCGCGTGGAGATCGGAAATAAACCTCTCGAACCCGGCTTCCAGCGCGGGCCGCACGATGTCCACGCCTGAATCCTCCGGGACGAGAGGCCGGTGAGAGCCGAATCTGAAATAGACAACCTTGCGTCCTTTGGCTCTAGCGCTCTGCCAATAGGGAGCAAGAAAAAATTCGTAATCCTCAAGCGTGTCCGCGCGCCAGACGATGTTGTCTCCGGGGATAAGCCCGCGCAATGTGTTGTCAAGTCCTAGCAACCCGGTGCTGAGTTGGGAATCTATCTGCGTCATGCTTGCCCTCTATATCCGCTCGCAAAAATATCGAAATCGCGACCGCCGTCACAGATATGACGGTATATAACCGAAATAACGCCCCATCCAGTAAGGAGTTATCATATCGACGCCGGCGAAGTTGCGTCCGTGATCATGCTCGGGGTATGACAGATGAGGGTCATACGGGCTGCGCTGCCACTGAAAGTCCTGCGGCCGCCGGTATTGGATGGGAACCGGCTCGCACGTCCAGTCGTCATGCCCGGGAACTGTTTTGAATTCGACAGGCTCGACGGGTATGTAAGGAGCGCGAGGCCCGCGCGGAAACGCCATCAGCGTATCGACGGCGTTGAACACCGCGCTCGCGTCTCGGTCGCCCATCGCTCCGAGGTACTGCCATGTGAAGTGCGGGTTGCCTTCATGCTCGGTGCGCCTCTTCTCGGGAGCTTGGCATCCGTCTTCCATTTTTATTTTGTCCTTCCAGAGCCATTGTAGCGTCTCGCGGTATCTCTCTCTTATCTTCGGATGCCGCTCAAATCTGGCGAGGTGGAAGTAGTTGTTGTGAATCAAGTTCAAGTTGAACCATAGCGTGTCCCAGTAATCGTTGTAAGCCTCTCCGTAAACGTACACTTTTTTGAGGACAGACAGGTAGTTGCGCTCGAACGACCTTTCGGGTTCCGGGTTGGGGTCTTTCGAGATGAGGTTCATGTATCTCTGACGCCAGAGTCTGCGCGTGTCGTCGTCTTGAGCCACAGTGGCGGCCATGTTGAACCAGTTGAGGATAAGAGCGGCGTTGAAGCCGTTTGCCATGCGGGCGGGGCTTGTGTAGGGGTCGTAAGTGAGGTCTCCGCCTTCAGAGCCTTGAATGCCGTAACCGGACATTATGCCGTGCCGCGTGTGCTTGCCGTCCACGTCCTGAATGCGCATCTTGTTGTCCCAGATATGAGCCGACATAGACACGATGTTTTCAGAGGATTTCTTTTTGAATTCAGGGTCGTCGAACAGTTCGAAAACAGTGGCGTTGCCCCAATAGACGCCCGTGTACTGGTCCCTGCTGGACGTGCTTAGAAAGCGCCATCCTTTGTGCGGGCCTTCGTTTATCTGAAACTGGAATCGCGCGGGGTCCGGCTTGATGTAAGGCTCGTCTCTATGGCCGATCCATTCATCGTTTTCATAAGCTCTGCCGATAAGACCGGGAACGCCTGTGATTTCTCTAAGGCGTGTGGTGGCGTCGAGAGACTTCAACATGTTGGCGCGGGCGTAATCCTCGCCTGTGACGGCGTAGAAATAAGCGGCCCCGGCCAGATATGTGCCCGTCCAGATAGCGGAGTCGCCATAGTGCTGATACGCTCCCTTGGGATCGATTTCCAGAGTCAGTCCGTAAGGGGAAAATCTGTCCTGATAATCCTTGTTATACTCGCGCGCTTTAAACTCCATCCAACCGGGGGCCGAAGGGTCCGCCGACGAGCGCAACGCGTAGAACTCGCTCGCCGTCGCGCCCGACGCGTCGGTTGCTTCGACAATCAGCAACACAACCGCCTCTTTGTCCGGGGCGGCCGTCAGTTCGCAATCCTGCGTCAAAGAGAGCCAAACCGGCGCGGCGTCTTCCGCAGGGGCTTTCATGCCCGGTTTCGCCGCTCCTTCGAAATATGTTCTGGCCCTGACGACGCGGCAGCCTCCGTAAGGAGCCTGCCCCCCCTGCCCTTCGAGCCTGACTTTTACCGTCTCTCCAAGCTTCGCCACGGGAAGTTCCCTGTATATCAGCCTGAAATCCGCTGACACTACCGCGAAGGCGATGTCGGACTCCGCGAAAGAACCGTCCGCTTTCTTTGCGCGCAGCCTCGCGGTCGTCCTCTCGATTCCCGCAGGATATCCCTCTATCGTGTTCCGGGAAGTCAGACGAAGTCCGTGAGGAAGAGAGCCGGAAACGATTTCAACCTTGTCGCCAACCGCCGCGCCGTCTAGCTGCGCCTGCGCTTCGTAGTATTCGCCCAGCGGGACGGCATCCGCTCCGGGGACTGATATCCCCGCGACAGCGGCCGACGCCGCTCCCGCCGCTAACAATAGAGCCGCTATCGCTGACATTAATTTCGTTTTCATTCTCCGCCTCCAAATCTAACCGGCATAATTCGAAACCGCCGACAAGAGATTATAACTCCGAGGCCGCATTTTTATATATAGAGAGCGAATTGAGACAACCAATATTTTTCCGTTATCCGCAATTCCGTGGCTAAATATGAGTTGCAACCCGGATTTTCGTATATAATATCGCGTGATAAAAAGCGGGAACGAGCGACGCATTTAGTAGAGCGAACGGCGTTGATGAAACACATAAACCCCGCCATCGTTCGAAAGGAGATATATGAGCCAATCTTCAAATAAAAACGATTCGCGAGGGCTAGATAGCGGAGGACTTGCGGCGGCGGGAGCGTCGGCTGCCTCGATATATCCAAAAGCTAAAGAACCGCTAGGGATGAACAGGTTGTTTTCTTTGAGCTATCCCGTCAAGCGCGGCATAGCGAGAGTGGCGTTGCTGGCGCTGGGAGCGGGCTTCGAATATCTGTCCCGCCATTGCGATAAACTGAAAGAAGAGATATCCGGATGGGAGGAAGGAAGGATTTTTGCTCTCAGCATCCTCAGCCAAGGCCCGTCCGTGACCATGAAGAAAGAGAATGGCGCGATTCGTTGCGTAGGCGAAGATCTAAAAAACGCCGAAATCGTGTTTTATTTCAAGAACATAGATTCGGCGTTGATGCTGTTCGCGGGATTCATCGGCGCTCATACGGCCTCCGCCCAGCATCGCACCATCGTCCACGGCGACATCGGGATTGCTATGGAGGCGCTGAGAGCGATGAACATCGTACAGTCCTACCTATATCCCGGCTTGGTTTTGAAAAAAACTTTCAAGCGCGCGCCGAAGATGTCTTTCGGCGAGAAGATATTGAAGGCGAAACTGATGCTCGTACTACTGCCCGGCATAGCCGCGGCGGCTCGAAGGTAGTCCAAAAACATCGGGAGATAAAAAAATGAAATCGGATTTCTACGAATTCTTCTGTCCAGTGAAAGTCATAAGCGGAAGGCAGGCGCTCTCCAACCTGCCTCATGAAATGGATCAGTTAAACGTCAAACGGGCTTTGGTCGTGACTGACAAAGGGGTAGCAGGAGCGGGGCTGATCAGATATGTAGAAGACGCGTTTCAAGGCTCAGCTTGCTCGATAGGCCATATATTCGACGAAACGCCCCCGGATTCCAGCAATGTTGTGGTCAATCAGGTGGCGGAACTATTCAAGCAGAAGAACTGCGACTGTTTCGTGGCTGTGGGCGGAGGCAGTTGCATAGACACCGCGAAGGGCGCGAACATCGTGGTGACGGAGCAGACGGACGACCTGATGAAATTCAGAGGCGCGGAAAGGCTGAAAAAGGCGATGAAGCCGCTATTGGTCGTGCCGACCACCGCCGGAACCGGGTCGGAAGTCACGCTGGTCGCTGTCATAAGCAACGTTCAGGCCGGCGTAAAAATGGCTTTCACATCAGACCGGCTTTATCCGAACGTGGCGATACTTGATCCGAAAATGACGATGACGATGCCGCCTAAAATCACCGCCGCCACCGGGATGGACGCGCTGACTCACGCGGTTGAGGCTTATTACTGCCTGCAGAAAAATCCTATTTCCGATTCGCTGGCAATCACAGCGATCAAACTTGCGATGGGAAACCTTGTTAAATGCGTTGAAAACGGCAAGGACGAAGACGCCCGCCTCGCGATGGCTAATTCTTCTCTGATCGCAGGAATCGCGTTTTCGAACTCAATGGTCGGAGTGGTTCACGCGCTGGCGCACGCCACCGGCGGCGTCTGCCATGTGCCTCACGGAGTTGCCAACGCAATACTGCTTCCATTCGGAATGGAAAACAATCTCGCGAAGAGAGCCGGCGAAATAGGCGAGCTTGCCCAATACCTTTGCGGCCGGGAGATTCCGGGAGATGACCGCGCCAAAGCAGAAGCGGCGATTCAGGCAGTCAGAGACATTAACAAGAAGCTGAATCAGATGAGCGGTCTTCCCAACAGGCTGCGGGACGCAGGCGTCACAGAGGATAAGCTCGAAGCGATAGCGAAAGTGGCTGTCAACGACGGAGCTTTGATATACAACCCTGAAGAAGTCACATACGAAGAAGCTCTTGAAATACTACGCCGGGCATTCTGACCTAGGATTTTCACGAGCCAAAGCCCAAAAACCGAAAAGCCTCCCTGATGGGGAGGCGATTCGGTTATATATGCCTGCGTATCTGAAAGTTCAGGCCTTTTTGGACGGGGTCTGAGCCTTTTTGATCGCCCTTTGAAGCTTGGAGATTTTGTCTTCGAGGTCTTCGATGTCTTCGCGGGTGACGAGACCGATCTCGGAGAAAATCTTGTTCGCGCGCTCTTTAAACTTGTCGGCTACTTTCTCGCGGCTTTCCTTGCCTTTGTCCAGCCATTCGTCGTAGCGTTCCTCGCCGAGCTCAACGAGCTGCTCGAAGCGCTCCTGCAGGTTGACTTCCTTCGCCTCTTCCACTGCGGGTTCAGCTTCTTCTTCCGTGCGGCCTTCCACGAAATCCTCGATCAGGTCCTGCATCTTCGCCAGCAAACCTATCCCTGCGTATCCTACCTTGTCCAGTTCCAGCGCCATTTCTCTTTCCTCCTCAATTTTTTTCGACCAGTTTGTTTGGTCTTTATGGCCTAATTATAAACGTAGCATTAACTTTGTCAAGCTTTTTGTGAAATATATTTAAACTTATCAATACGCTAATAAATATGCCACATGCCAAAGCGTTATTTGACGCCCATTATTGATTTATTTGATTTGTTTTTTAATAATCTTGAACTATTCAACTCGTTTTTAATCGCCGACACGAAGCAAAGGAGATTTTTTTATGAGAATTATTTAAAGGTTATTAATAAAAGATTAAGGCAATCACATCATATTCTGAGGATTGACATCCACGGATACGCATTTGCGGGATATGGGCGAAAGAGTTTCCAGCGCCTCGCGGGCGACAGCAAGAACGACTTTGATTGATGCTCCCCTGAGTAGAACAAGATATCTGTATCTATTGTGCATCTTAAAGAACGGGGCTTCCGCTGGGCCGAGCAACCCGATGTATTCATTTTTTTCCGCGTTTTTAGCGGCTTTTTCGAGCGCGGCCAGCATTTCGTTGGCGACTGACGCGGATTCTCTTTCATCTTCGGAAGAAATTATAAAATTAGCCATCTGTGTGAAAGGCGGATAAAGAGCCTCGCGACGTATCTTGAGTTCGTAGTCGTAAAAATCATCAGGGTCGCCGCCTGCCGCGGCGCGGATTGCAGGATGGTCGGGATTCAGGGTCTGAATTATCACGCGTCCGGGTATGTCTCGCCTGCCGGCGCGGCCCGCGACCTGTGTGAGCAGTTGAAATGTCCGCTCTCCGGCCCTGAAGTCGGGCATATTGATTATGCTGTCCGCCGAGATCACGCCGACGAGCGTGACGCCGGGAAAATCCAGCCCTTTCGCTATCATCTGAGTGCCGACAAGAATGTCTATCTCGCGCTCCTCGAAAGCGTTTATTATGCGGCGGTACTCTCCGCGCCGGGTCACCGTGTCCCTGTCCATGCGCTCTATGCGGGCGTCTTTAAACTTCCTCTTAAGCTGATTCATAACCCTTTCGGTTCCGAACCCGTAGTAGCGCAGAGCGGAGCCGCCCGCCCCGCAGTTCGGACATCTTTCCGGTTTCGGTTCGCTGTGGCCGCAGATATGGCATTTCAGCAGAGCCTCCATCCTGTGGTATTTCATATTGACCGAACAGAGAGGGCACTTAATAGTCTCGCCGCAACTGAAACACTGGATGTATTGGGCATATCCCCGGTGGTTGAGGAAAATCATCGACTGCTCATTTTTCTCGAAGGTTTCCGCCACCGAGTTGATGAGAGCCGGGCTGAAAAGAGAGGTGACGCGCGAGGGCTGAACCCTGCGCATGTCGATGATGGCGATGTCGGGCATCTCGCTGGCTCCGACGCGGCTAGGCAGGGTGAGCCTCCTGATTCTTCCTGTCCTGACCATGTGGATAGTCTCAAGCGAAGGTGTCGCCCCGCCGAGAACTACCGGGCATCCGACGAGTTTGGCTCGTTGCGCGGCCGCGTCCCTTGCGTGGTACATGGGCCTGTGCTCCTGTTTGTAGGACGCCTCGTGCTCTTCATCCACCACTATCAGCCCGATATTTTCGAGCGGCGCGAACACCGCAGACCTTGCCCCTATCACTATATCGACATCCCCGGAAACTATCCGGTTCCACTCGAAGAGCCGCTCGGACATCGAGAGCGAACTGTGCCAGATGGCGACGCGTCCGGCGAAACGTTTCATGAACCGGGCGATTATCTGCGTGGCCAGCGCTATCTCCGGGACGAGAATCAGAGCCTTTTTTCCATTGCCGATGCAACACCTCGCGGCTTGCATGTAAATTTCCGTTTTTCCGCTTCCGGTGACGCCCTGAAGCAGAAAGACCTGATGCTTCTGGGGAATTATCGCGGAGCAAACGGAACCGAAAGCGTCTTTCTGCGCGGGATTCAGCGTGTAGTCGTTTTCGGACGGGGCAGTTTCGTCCTCTCCCGACGGAGACATGTCTTTGGGCATCCAGCCTATAAAAACAAGGCCCTTTTTCTCAAGCTCCTTGACGGTCTGCATGGTGGCGTCGGCGATACGGACGAGAGTGCGGGCGGGAAGGCTTCCTCCCTCGCGCAACAGGGTCTTCATGACGCGGCGCTGCGCGGGGGCGCGTTCGAGTCCGGCGAAGTCGTCCGCGTCAGCCATCGTGAACGCGCCCTTCATGACGGTCACGTTCTTTTCAAGCGATGTGCGCCGCTGCAACGCTTGGAACGCCGTGCGGTCTATCCCCTTCCCGCTCATCTTCCGATGGAACGGAAAAGCGGTTTCAAGAACCGCGTTCAGCGGGCAAAGATACATCCGGGACATCCAGAGGCATAAGGAAAGCAGGTCGGACGGCATCGACCTGAAATCGTCCACGACGCTCTCGACGAACTTAAGCTGCCGGTCCGGTTTGATGTCGGTGATGCGGGCGACGACGCCGAATATGCGGCGTTTGCCGAACGGGACGACCACCATCGAGCCGGCTGTGACGGTTTCCGAAAGACGCTCCGGAACGGCATAGTCGAACGACTTGTCCACAGGAACAAGCAGCGGGGACACCGTGACATATCTCTGCCGGGAACCCATTAGACTAAAAACGCGGGATGCGAAGTTCCGCTCATCCGCGAAGAATTATTATTCATCTTGAAATAACTTTGACCTTTCTCGTTGTTGATTCGCGGCGCGACCGATTGCCGCCGCTAGCAAACACTAAAACTATGCTTTGATTTTTTCTATTACAAGCTCCATTCCGTCTACTTCGACAACCAAAGCGCTCTCACCGGCGAGTATCGGGTCGCCCGATTTTGACCGCGCGTTCCATATCTCGCCCCGGACGGAAAATTTCCCTTCCGGATTGACGTCAGTCAGGGTTTTTCCCTTAATGCCGATCATGCCCCGGCGTCCGGTGGACACCTTTTTTCTGTGAGTCGCAATCACGGCCGCTATGGCCACCCCGAAGAGGAAAGCGGTCGTGCCAGCAGTTGAAAGAATTAGCCAGATGTTGATTTGAAGCGCGGGATCCGTGGAGTCCACAAGCATTAGAGAGCCTACGACCATCAAAGCCACACCTCCCAGAGCCAGCAAACCGTGGCTGACTATGAATATTTCCAACACGAACAGAACGAAAGCGCCGACGATGAGAGCAAGCCCGACTGTGTTTATCGGGATGACCTGAAAGGCGGTGAACGCGATGACGAGGCAGATAGCGCCCACCACGCCGGGGAAGATGGCTCCGGGATGAGTAACTTCGAAGATGAGAGCGTAAACGCCTATCATGAATAATATGTAGGCTATCTGCGGGTGTCCTATCATCTGAAAGAACAGTTCGCGGAAAGACATCGGAAGTTTTTCCACCGGAGCGCCGTCCGTGCGCAGAGTGAACCTGCCGGAATCGTCGTCGAGCAGCCCGTGCTTCTTGAAAAGCTCGCGGATGTCCTCATCCGTTTGGTTGAGGTCGAAAACGATGGTTTCGCCGCCGTCAATATCCTCCATGCCCCGCGCGCGCAACTCGTCGAGGAGTTCCGGCTCCACCTCGCCGGGAGTAAACTCGACTGTCTTCTGTCCGCTTTTTGAGATCGTCCAGCCGTCGATTTTTGATAGCAGATCATCGACGTCTTCGGCGATAATCTCAATCACGCCTTTGTCGAGGGCTTCCTGAGAAGTGACGGAAATGCTGCGCAGAACTGCGTCGCGGGCGACGTCGATGTTTCTGCCGCGCCGCTCTGCATACTGTTCCATGAGTTTGACGGCGTAATTGGCGACCTTTTCCTTCATTGTTTTGTCCATCTGCTGGCCGCCCATCGCCACTGGATGAGCGGAGCCTGCGCTCGTGTTCGGGGCCATCGCCGCCACGTCCGCCGCCATCAGCAGGAAAAAACCAGCCGAGGTCGCGGTGGCTCCCGACGGATAAACATAGACCACCACAGGGACTTTCGAGTTTATAATCGCAGTGGCGATATCCTTCATCGAGTCCATCATGCCGCCGGGGGTATCGATGGTAATAAGCACGGCGGCTGCGTTTGTTTTTTCGCCGTGTTTGACGCCGCGAGTGACGTAATTCTTCGTCGCGTGGCCGATTACTCCCTTGACTTCAAGCAGGACGACCGGGCCTTCGGCGGCTTCCGGGGCTTTCTCGGTGGAAAACGCGAGAGAGGCCAGCAACAGAACCGCCAGCAGAGCCGTCCGCGCGACGATTCTTTTTGTCCATGATTTTGTCAGAGCAAATTTTAATTTTTTCATTTTTTTAGAGCCGCCGCCATTCCGGCCAGAGATTCGTTGGAGGGATCGAGTTCTAGGGCCGACTCGAACATGGCAAGAGCGTCAGCCAGCCTGCCTTCGCGATAATACACAAGGCCGAGGTTGACTATCGTCTCCGGCCGTGAGTCCCCTATGCTCTGGGCCATTTTAAAGTTCTCGCTTGCGCGAGGCAAGTCGCCTTTCATTGCGAAAGCTCGCCCCGTCGCGCTGAACGATTCGGGTCTCTCAGGAGCCAGAGCCGAGGCGGCTCCGTATTCGTTCAACGCGTCGTCATATCTTTCCAAGTCAGCGAACGCGTTGCCGAGGGCGAGCCTCAACTCGAAAATGTCAGACCGCTTGTTGAGCGCCCGCTTGAGTTCGACGACGGCGGAATCCGAGTCGTCGCGCATTCTGTGAGCCGCAGCAAGCAGAGCGTGGGAGGCCATAGTAGCGGGCAGTTTCTTTCCGCGCTCGCTTATCGCCGCCGCGGCTTTGTCCGGTTCACCCGCTTCGAGCGACGCCGCCGCGCTCTCAAGCGCTTCGTCTCCGCTCTCATGTTTCAAGAATGAACGCGGAGAAGGGTCGGGTTCGGGACTTATATGCGCCGAGGGGAACCTGCCCGTTGCCGCTTTGATATCGTCCTCAAGGAGTTTCAGCAGAAGAGCGTTTCCGCTCGCTTTTGTTTCGCCCGAGAAAAAATCGTCTTCGTGAAGGCCCTTGCCGGGATTGAAGCCGTAAGCGAACTCCACAGGGTCTTGGGACGCTGAAGCCGCCATATTGTGAATCAGAACGGCGTCCGCCGCTCCGAAACCTTTTCCTAACAGCGAGCGCATCGTTTCGACTTTCATCCCGAACCTGCGCTCGACTTGCCTCAACAATATGTCGGTTTCCCTCTCCGACATCATTGCGGCGTTGAGATTCGCGCTAGCGCGCCTCATTCCGGCCACGCTCCTGTCAATTGACTCGCCTATCTTCTCTGTGGAGGAAAACGATTTATCCAAAGAGTCCAACTGGTCGACTGTGCGATTGAAAAGAATCGAGCCGGTGAAGTTGTCAATCGGCTCCTCGGAAGCGAACAAAGAAAATTCAAGCTCGCGCATCGTGGCGCTCGTCGTTTCGTATCCTTTTTGCGCGACTTCAGCGGTTTCGACCACTCGCGATAAAAGGAAATCCGAGTCCGAGGCCATGCGAAGAATGGCGCGTTCCAGTTCGCGAGCCGCCTGAGCCGCGTTTGCGCCGGATTCCTCCGCGCGGGACAGTTTGTAAGCGGCGATTCTGGCGTTCACTTTCATCTCATCGGCGGCTTCGAGGAGCCTTCTGCCAGTCTGCTTGTAATAATCAAGAGCGGCGAGATATCCGCCGAAGAAATTCGAAGCCTGTTCGAGAATCGCGGACCTGCCCCGGTCGTTGCTTCTGACTTTATCCGCGGTGGTTCGGAAAGAGGAAAGGTCTCTGTAAAACGCCTCTTGCATGTCATCGAGTCTGGATGCCAGCGCTTTAAAATTATTGGCCGCCGGGCCTGCGGCTTTGTCGAGTTCGTCGGCGGCGCTCGTCAGGGCCGAGGCGAGAGACTCTCTTTTATCCTCAGGCAATGACGCGAAACCGGGAGCGCGCCGCTCCGCCCCTGCCGAGCCGCGCAGTTCTTCGATGCGTTCCAGTCCATGCGCCGCAGCGGCGTCTTCGGGGTCGTTCGCCAAAATGTCCTGATAGCGCCTCTCCGCTTCGTCGAACTCTCCGAGTTCCGTCAGGGCGGTGGCAAGCCCGTTGAGAGCGCGCGCGTCCGTCGGAGCCAGAGACAGCGCGGCCCTGAATTCTCCTGCGGCCTCGCGATAGTAATGCCGCGACGCGTGTCCCATAGCGCGATACAGACGCTCGTCCAGCGTTTCGGCGAGCGCCGGGTTTGCCGCGAGACTGTTGATGCGACCGGTCGTCTTGGGGTGGGAAGATAGCGCCACTTCCAGTTTCGACAGATTTCCGGACGGATTTTCTTTTTCGAGTTTGCGGAACATCGACGCTAGCGCTCTGGGGTCGTACCCTGCGTCGCGAGAGTATGCCGCGCCGAGTTTGTCAGCCTCATATTCGTCTTCGCGGCTGTAATGAAGCTGGGCAAGAGACAGGGCATACTCCGCGATTCTGGTCGTCGTGTCGTCCGTTTTCGAAGCGAGAATGCCCATTCCGATAAGTATGAACGGAAGTTTCTTTATCCTTTTAGCCCCGTGTTTTGCGGAGATATGAGCGACCTCATGGCCGATCACTCCCGCGATTTCGTCTTCGGTTTCCGCTTCTTCCAACATGCCTCTTGTGATGAAAACGAAGCCTCCGGGGGCGGCGAACGCGTTCACCTCGTCGGTGTCGACGATGAAGAATTCATAGTTGATGTCCGTCCTGTGGCCGACGCTCGCTATAGAGCGCCCCATTCTGTTGACATAGTCCGCGAGCGGAGCGTCCTCTATGTAGCCGTAGTATTGCCCTATCTGCTGAACAGTAGAATTGCCGTAATGCTTTTCAGTCTTCCACTGGATTTTGTCGAGCAGAGACGCGCGCGCCGCCGTAGCCGCCGCTAGAGTGAGCGCCGCTATCAACACAACCGCGATTCTTTTTATTTGAGCAATATGCATTTAGTTTATTCTAAGAATCGAACGCGACGCGTTCAAGGCTTCTCAGCCTCGCGTTGCCGCTATGAGACGATAGTCGGCGAACGGGCGCTCTTCAGGACGCAGAGAAGACCAATATCCGCTCCAGTCTGAATGAGTCATGCGCCAGATGGAGGGAAGCGCTCCGTTTCGGGCGTACCAGTCGAGAGCGCCTTTTATGCCGACGCGGAAATCAGGATATTTAAAAATGTATCCCGCCTTCTTCAGCGCGGTCGTGTCTAGGGAAAAATCCTTAAAAAGCTCGTTGAACTCTTCAGGGTCGGAATCGAAGAACGGCACGCGTTTTCCTTTAGGCAAGACGCCGCCGAGAAGTTTGAACGCGGCCCGCGGAAGCTTCAGGCTCGGTGAAGACGCTCTAAGCTCCGACGCGACCGCGGACATGACGGTCTTGACGTCCGCGGGGAAGTCATCCGCCACATTGAATATTTTGCCGGACAGCTTCTGATGTTCCATAACGTAAACTAGGTGCGTCGCCGCTGCGGTAACATCGTCTATGTGAACGAGATGAGTCACAGCCGAACCGTCTCCGGGTAGAGGAGCGACGCCCAATGATATCGGTCTCACCATGCGGTACATCCTGTAGAAATTCCTCGGACCGTAAACGTTCGCCGGGCGGATTACTATGACGGGAAGGCCTTTGCGCTCGAATTCGAGAGCCACCTGCTCCTCTTCTAGCTTCGATCTGGCGTACAGAGTCGTTGGATTGGGAACCGCGTCTTCCGAAATGCGGGAGGCGGAGGCGTCGCCGTACACCTGAGAAGTGCTCCAGACAGCGGCGCCGAGCAGTTCCGGCGCGTGTTCGGCGGCGGCTTCGAGGAGGTTGCGAGTTCCCTCCACATTGACCGCCCACAACGCTTCTTTGGCCGCCCCCATGCTGAACAGCGCGGCGGGGTGAAGCAGATATCTTACTCGCCGTCCCTTGAACAATGCGGCGGCGTCAGACGGTTTTGTAAGGTCCGCCGGAACAATCTCCAAAGAAACGCCCCGGTACTGACTGGGGTTGTCGCGCATGAAACGCTCATGCTCCCGCGCGGCGCGGAAATCGCGCCCCCTCATGTCCGTGGCGAGAACTGAATAGCCGTTAAGCAAAAGAAAGTCGACGGCGGTCGATCCGGCAAAGCCGGACGCTCCTGTGACGCAAACCACGCAGTTGTCATCCATGCGGTTCGTCGGCATTTTACAAGGGCTCCCCGGCGGTTGCGCCGCCTTGAGTTTCCATCCGGACTCAGGCGTCTTTTGCCTGTCCTTCTCCGGACTTGAAATCGAGCGAAAGCTCTATGAATTTCCCGTAGTCCCGCGCCCGGCGCAAAACCTCTTCGGTCAGGGCTTCGCCCTTCTGAACGACGCGCACGTTCTCTTCCGTGTAAATGTCCCTCGGCGCGCGTTTTCCGAGCATCGCGGAGGCAAGTTGACCGCCGAAGAAATCCGCGACATTCTCCTCTGTGGCTTTTTCCGGGAACCCTTCCGCCCTGCGCGCGAGCCGGGCCGGGTCGAACGCGAGCTTGATCATTCCGGGGCCGCCCGCCGCTTCCATCAAATCCTTTGTCACTTTCATCCTCAGCGCGTCTTCATCAACCGGCTTGGGCCGCGCTTCCGCCATTCTTTTCTCTATCTCCCGTTCCATCTCCTCGCGCAGTTTCTCCAGCCCGCCCGCAAAAGTCCTTTCAGCGGTCGCCGCTAGCGTCCCGCTTTCGTCCGCGCTCTTCCTCTCAGCTTCCTCGGCAAGTTTTTCGAACTCCGCGAAACGGATTCCCATCTCCTTATTGACGCTTTCCTGCAAATCTTTTTTCCATTTTTCGAATTTCTCTTCCGCTAGCGCGGACACAGATTCGATATCGATCCGCGCGATTCCCGCGCCCTCTCCTGATTCAATCTTTTTCACAGATTCGGAAAGTTCGCTTATTTGCTTTTTCAGTTCCTCAATTTCCAAAAACTCCGGAACCGCGGAATTCTCTTGGACAGGCTCTGATTCAATCAACCTTTCAATAGTAGTAAGTTTCTCATCAAGGTCGATTAATTTGCGGTCAAGCCCATCCTCGCCGCCGCCGCTCAAAGAAGCAACCTCTTCTAGCACGCTCGAGAAACGCGATTCAAGAGAAGCCACGCTCGCTTTTAAATCCTGAACATCGGCAGCGGCGCGCGCTCCCTCCGCCGCAACCTTCCCTATTTCAGATATTTTTCCTTCGATACTATTCAGCGCCTTCGCCGCGTCTTCCGCTTTAGATATCGAAACGGTCAATCCGTCGATTTTTCCCAACATCTCTTCTATCGTTTCATCCATCTTTGCTGATATCTCGGAGAGAACAGAGCGCCTCGACTCTTCCAACTTGGCGGAATCCACATACGGCGCGAGAGACCCTATCAACTCCCCGCGCAACCTCTCCTCTACTCCAGAGACGTTCGAAATCGAGTCAGAAATGTTGTCTATCTTTTCACTAACTTCCTTTGCAAGCTCTTCTATTTTCTCAGATATTTCGGAGAGAACAGCGCGATTAGACTCATCCAATTTGGCTGAGTCCACATACGGCGCAAGAGAACCTATCAACTCCCCGCGCAACCTCTCCTCTGCCCCGGCTATGCCGGCTTCCATATCCTCGAAACTAGCAAGTTTCCCTGTCATTTCCTCAAATTCGGTTTTAATCCTGTCCAGTTCGCCTTTATCCGCCGCCCTTTTCAACAAGGTTTCCAACTCCTTGACGGCTGATTCTAATTCTTTCTTCTCCGTAAAAGAGCCTAACTTTGAGTGAATTTCATTAAATGACGATTCAATGTCCGTTTTCGAAACAAAATTATCCGCGCGGGAGCTTATGTCGGCGAGAGCCGACTCCAAAGCTTCCTTTTCGGCGAATGCTGCAAGCCGGCTTTCCAACAAAGCCTCATGCTCGTTCTTCAAGCTCTCAAATTGCGATTGAATTCCGCTCAAAGATTTCTCAAAAGCGCCCTTCAAGGATTCGGAGGCAATCCGGGACTCTTCCGAAACGCGCTCCGTTTCTCCTGATAGTTTCTCGAAAATCGCGATCCTGTCCGCTTCATAATCGGCGGTTGTCACGACCGTTTCCATGAAAGATTCGACTTCTTCCTTCGACATCCTAAAAATCTCGAGAGCGTTCTCCAACTCGGATTTGTCCGCCGCGCCCTCAAGCTTCGTTTCCGCTTCACGCAGCGCCGATTCAGTCGCCGCCGACCTCTCCGCCATCCCATCCATCCGCGCTTCCATTTCAGCCATCGCGGATGATAACGCTTCTTTTTCGGCAAACATTTCCATAAGAGAAGTCAAACGGGTCGATTCATCTTTTATCGCGGCCTCAAGCTTTGCCGACGCGTTCTCCAACTCGGATTTGTCCGCCGCGCCCTCAAGCTTCGTTTCTGCTTCGCGCAGCGCCGATTCAGTCGCCGCCGACCTCTCCGCCATCCCGTCCATCCGTGCTTCCATTTCAGCCATCGCGGACGACAGTTCTTCTCTTACATCGGCGGGATCGAGCGCGGGAATTTTCATCTCGACAGATTTGATTTCTTCCTTAACCGCGCGCAGTTCATCATTCATCCTGCCGAACAATTCATCTTTTAATGACCTTATTAACTCCGCCGTTTCAGCTTTTGCCTCTGTGATCGCCGAACCGATTTTTGAATCGGACTCCTTGGCCGCGCGAGAGATTTCTTGTTTGGCGGCCTCGGATTCCTGTCTGATTTTTGTGATTTCAGCTTCGATATTCCGCTTGAACGACGCGAAAGTCGTGGAGGATTCCTTTGCCGCCCTATCGAGAGTTTCCGAGAACTTCGCGCGGGCTTCTTCGAGTTGAGCCGACATTGCGGCCATCGCCTGCGACACTTCATCGGACACAAAAGCGCGGGTTTGTTCTATTGAGGCGCGCAAAGACTTCTCGAAATCGCGAGCGCCCGCGTCGATCTTCAACAATCTCGTGTCGGCCGCTTGGGAAGCGTCTTCCACTCTGGCCGCTATCTCATCGGACAACGCTCTCAGTTTCCTGTCAGTCGCCGATTCCAACTTCGAGGCCATCGAATCTATGACGGATTCCAGCGTGCGCCGGGTTGATTCATCCTCAGACCTGATTGCGTCCGACAATCCCGCCTTTGCCGCGGCCAACTCATTCCTTAGCGCTTCGACTGTAGATTCCATGCGCGACGACAATTCGTCGTTTATTCGCTTTGCGTCGTCCCCGGCGGCGGCCAGCCTCGACTCAAAATTCTCGCCCTTGACCAGCCCGCGCGCGGTTTCCATGAGCAATTCCCTGAACGCGCGCGCCGCCTCGTTGAATCTGTTCTCGTATACCGCCTCAATTGAGCCTTTAAGCTGAGCGAGCAGCTCCGATGCCATCGGTTCCTTGTGCTTTGAAAGAAAATGGCGCTCAAACTCGAAGCCGAGAGCAGAGCGCAGACCGGACATCACCTTCTCCATCTCCTCGCGCACTCGTTCGTTCATCGCCTCCGCGAGCTTGTGTTCCTCGATCACGAGAGGAACAAGCGCCGCGCTGTCGGCCCCCGCCGATCCCGCCGCGCTCATCTTCACATATCTAAGTCTTTCGTCGCTCTTTATCACCACGGTGTCCCTGTCCGCAGAAACAACCGCCCCGTACGGTATGGATGCGCGGTATGGAGAAGTGAACCCGGCGTCGCTTGTGACCGTCAGCAGCAGCAACTCCCCGTCCTCCACGCTGACTCCGACGTCTTTAACGAATCCGATTGTCTTGTCCACGTTCTCTACGAACACCTTCGAGCCGAGAAGCGGAACGTCTTTTTCAAAGAGGGAAAGAAGATACGGGTCGCCGATAAGGTCAACCGCTTCCCCGTCCCTTTTGAGGGTCATGGCGAAACTTCCGAAACTGCTCACCGCCGAAAGAGGCACGACCCGCACGCCATAACCGCCCGGCTTCGAGGCGAGCACGAATCCAGCCAGCTTACCTTGCTCAGTGTCGATCAGAAAACTGTTTACCGCTCCCAGTTCATTTCCGTCCGCCACATTAACAACCGGCAGATTGCGGAACTCTGTCAGGCGCTTCATTCTTTTCCCGGTTCTTGCCTCAGACATCAGCGCGTTTTCCTTTCGCAAAGCCGCGCGCGAACACACAGCCGCATCTTTTAAAATACGAACATCAAAACTTATATATTATATATTATTTATCTAAATTTTTATAACTATGCAATAACTATCGCCGGATGAAATTCGAAGCGAGAATATAAGAATCTACATCAGGCATGTTCAACAAATTACCAATAAAACGCTAATCGACGCTTATTTTTCAAACATTTATCGGATACGCGCCGTATTTTTTCGCCGCCTTCGTCATCGCGATGAAATTCTCCGGTTTGACGTCCGGATGTATGGAATTTGAAGATGACAGAATATATCCACCGCCGGGAGCGGCGACGCGAATGGTCTGTTTGACATATTCATCCACATCGTCCGTTGTTCCGTCGACAAGGACGCCTATGCAGTCGATATTGCCGAGCACTGCCGCTCTGCCGGCGCAATGAGCTTTCACTTCCCCGATGTCCATGCACTGCGGCTGGATGGGATGAATGCCGTCGAATCCGGCTTCCATAAGGTCGTCCAGAATCGGCCAGAGATTCCCGTCCGAATGCTTTGCTATAAGCCCTCCGGCGGCATGCACGGCGTCGGTTATCTCCTTGTGATACGGCTTGATGAATTCCCTGTAGTGTTTGGGAGACATCAGAGTGTTGTTATTCATCGCAAGGTCGCCTTCGAGGATAACCGCGTCCGCGCCGCTCTTCATCGCCAGCGAGAACACTTCAATGCAATAGTCCGTGACCATGCGCGCCAGACTGTGCGCCAGCGTCGGATTCAGGGCGAAATCGGTAAGCAGCGCCTCCATGCTTCCTCTAAGGCTCCAGCTTACTTTGAAAGTGCCGGGCGAATGGAGAACCACCGCCCTGCGGCCCGCAAACTGAGCGGACGCAAACCGGACGGCCATCATAAACGAATCATCCGGCTTCGGCATCTTGTACCCCGAAAGATCGCTCTCGCTCTTTATCGGGCCGTCCACAGGGAACGGCTCTCCGTGCGGCGTCACATGAGACACCACGCCGAGCTTGTCCCGCACTTTGTTTCCGCCCAAATCCTCCCTGCCGGTGAGCGTCGGCATCGTCACTCCGTCCATATCCAGAGTGTCCAGAAGCTTCACCAGAGTGTTGAGAAGGGCCAGTTGCTCCGCCATGTTCATTTCATGGATTAGTTTTCTGGCGGGCAGATCGGTGAAGAAATGCTTCGCCGCGTCTATGATGCAAACCTCGTTGATGCCCATCTCCCAGATGGGGACGGCGTCGGGCTGCCCTCCCTTGAGCGCTGTAAGAAACCGTTCTTTTCCTGTCATGTCCGCCTCCGAATAGTTTATCGGCTGATTCGCCGTTTTTTGCTTTCGATAATTCCGAACACCTTTCGTATCGTGGTGTCCGTATAATACTCCACCGGCGCAAGGTCGTCGGTGAACGGGATCCCGGCCCCGTCGGACGAATAGCTGTGAAAGTGCTCCGCGTTATCCTCCGTCAACTCGCGCGGGATAATATCCGCTCTAGACAAAAGGTTTCTTTCAAGCGCGTTCATATCCACTCTCGACTTCGACGCGAACAACACTGTGTTCAGCCGGTTCGGCATCGTCCTGATGAAAACCGAAGGAAAAACCGCGTCGAGGGTGTCGGCGCAACGCCTCAGCAAAGCCCAGTCGTCGAAAGAGCGCCACGCGACGTTGAACGCCACCACTCCCCTGTCGGTCAGCCTGTCCTTTGCGAGATGAAAAAATTCTTTTGTCGTCATGTGAAAAGGAATGTAGGTCTGTGAATAAACATCAAGAACGATTAGATCGAACTTTTCGTCGGACGATCTGAGAAAAGCGCGCCCGTCGCCTACGACCGTCCTGTCAATGTAATAGCCCAATCCCATGTGCCGCCTGCCCAGTTCAAGCAAACCGGGGTCGATCTCAACGCCTGTCACGCGCGCATTCGGATAAATATGTTTCAGAACCCTTGCGTCCGCGCCGCCTGCCGCGCCGAGTATGAGTATTTCTGCCGGAAAATCCGCGTCTGGCGAAAACATCCCCGACAACGCGAAATAATCCCTGTAAGAATCCGTCAGCGCCTTGCCCTCGATAATCTTCGAGTACATGAACCATCCGTTGTCAATGAGCATCCGCACTTCCGGCCCCTCGCGGGTTATCTGCGAATAATTGTACAGAGTTTCTTTCTCCGCCAGCCTGATTTCTGGGAGAGGCGGGGGCGATTTCATAGGGACTCCGGCGGTGGCGTATCCCAGAAGAGAGAAAGCCGCCGCGGCAACCGGCAGAAATTTGGCTCCCGCCATGCCGACTATCGAAACGGCGGCCAGAACGCCCGCGAAAAGGATGAACGTCAACCGCGTCCCGATTGTCGGCAATGTGAAGAGAACGGGAGCGAACACGCCGACCACGCTCCCGACGGTGGACACGGCGTACAGCCCGCCCGCCACCTGACCGGCGTCGCGGTCGCTCCTGCTGAGTATCCCCGTCGCAAGCGGCAACACGCACCCCAGCGGAATAAGAGTCGGCGCAAGAGCCGCCGCCGCGGCGATTATTATCGCCGGAAGAAGGCTGTCGGCAGGCCCCGCGTTAGCCGTAAGAGCCGCCATCACGGGACGCGCGGCAAACGGAGCCGCCGCCGCGGCAGCCGACGCCGCAAGCGTTATCCCGAACAGGCCTTTGCTCCCGAATCCTCTTCGGCTCAACCGGCCTCCCGCGTAATACCCTATCGCCAGAAACACCAGAAGCGCCCCGATTAGCCCTGACCAAACGAACACTGTGGTTCCGAAATAAGGCGCAAAGAGCCGCGACGCCGCCAACTCCACCGCCATCACCGTCATGCCGGAGAAAAAAACAAGCGCATGGATCAGAACCGAACTTGCGCCGGATGCCGTATGTTCAGCCTTGAAGCCCTTTGCGCCGCCGCCGGGATTGCCGCCCCTCGGCATTGTTTTTGTTTTTCCTCTGTTTTTCATCCACGGAAATATTATATGATAAGCGCGCGCGGGGCAACCGCCGGAAAGCTCCTTTCTCCGGCTCGCGCTTATAAATGGCGAGTTGTTCAGTTTTTGTGGCGCGATTGCTATAATAGCTTAATATTTACTTTAATGGCGGCAAAAGCCGGCGCGGAGAACGTCTTAACATAATGAAGCTGGACGAACTTCTAAAAACCATGGTGGAGAAGAAGGCTTCTGACCTTCACCTTAAAGTGGGGCGCCCCCCCGTAATCCGGTTGCACGGCGACCTCACTCCTCTCGAAGAGTATCTCAGAATCAAACCGACCGACATGGACGATTTCATCTTCGACGTGCTCAACGACGAAGACCAGTTGCGGCTGAAAAAGAACAAAGGCATAGATGTGGCGTACAGCCTGCCCGGAGTGTCCCGTTTCAGAGTGAACATCCTGTATCAGCGCGGCACTCTCGCGATGGTCATCAGAACGATACCATTCGACATTCCCTCGATAGAAGACCTCGGACTGCCCGCCACCGTGACCAACCTTGCGAGGATGAACTCCGGGCTGGTAGTTGTCACCGGCCCAGCCGGAAGCGGCAAGTCCACCACGCTGGCCGCGATGATCGACTACATAAACAAAAACTACCATAAACAGATAATCACCATTGAAGACCCGATCGAATACCTGTTCCGGGACAACCTTTCATCCATAGTGCAGAGAGAGGTCGGAGCGGACACGCTGACCTTCGCCGAGGGCCTGCGGATGGTGTTCAGGCAGGACCCTGACGTGATTGTTATCGGTGAAATGAGAGACCTTGAGACAGTATCTGCGGCGATGAGCGCGGCGGAGACGGGCCACCTTGTGCTGTCCACCCTCCACACTCTTGACGCCGCGCAGACGGTCGACCGCATAGTTGACTCGTTCCCCCAGAACCAGCACCGACAGATAAGAATTCAGTTGAGCCAGACGCTCCGGGGCATAGTCGCCCAACGGCTGGTTCCTATGAAAGACAAGAAGGGCCGCGCGGCGGCTGTGGAAATCATGACCAACTCGCCCGCGATATCCGACCACCTGCTCAACGGCAGAACAGGCGACCTTTACGACAGCATCAGGGCGTCGGTCGAGAATTTCGGAATGCAGACTCTTGAACAGTCCATTGTCGCCCTCATGGTTCATGATAAGGTAGACTACGAAACCGCGCGCAATTCCTGCCAGCGCATCTCCGAACTTGACTCGGCTCTGCGCGCCCTCTACCTAGACTACGTCTGACGGAGGAAAACGAATGTCCGAACAGGAAAAACAAGAAACAGGCGCTCCGAGCGACTATTCAGCCCTGCTCAAAAGCGTCAGAAACACAGAAAACCTCAAACTCGAGATTCATCAGTTGCGAAACCAGATCAAGACCGCTCAGACGCGCGTCATCACTCTGGAACAGCAAGTGAAAACTTTCGAGGAAAGCATAAAAGAACGAGACACAAAAATCGAAGAATTGTCGTCTCAGGTCGGCGACAAAGGAAAGGGGCTGGTGTCCATGCTCAAACAGAAGGACGAGACAATAGCCCGGCTTCAGGCCTCTTTGCAGAATAAACACCGGGAGCTTGAGGACCTCAAGGCAAAGACGGGATTTTTCAAGAAGAAATAGCGGCGCGTCCCGGCGCTGGATTTATTGCGCCTCGGCCCGTCACGCTCATAAAAAAACGAAAGCGGGTGCATCCAATGGATTTTAACTTAAGCGACGAACAACGAATGATTCAGGAAATGGCGAAGAATTTCGCCGTCAAAGAAGTCGCCCCGAAAGCCGCCGAGATCGACAAGAACCACAGGTTCCCGTCCGAACTGGTGGCCAAAATGGGCGAGTTGGGACTTATGGGGATAATGGTCGATCCGGCCAGCGGCGGCGCGGGCATGGACACCGTCTGCTACGTTCTCGCGCTCGAAGAAATCTCCGCCGCCTGCGCGTCCACCGGCGTAATAATGTCGGTCAACAACTCGCTTGTTTGCGACCCGGTCGAACGCAACTCCACTCCGGAGCAGAAAGAAAAATTCCTTAAGCCGCTTGCGAGCGGAGCCAAACTCGGCTGCTTCGGCCTCACTGAACCGAACGCCGGCTCGGACGTCATCGGCCAGCGCACACGCGCCGTCCTTGACGGCAACGAGTGGGTCCTCAACGGCACGAAAAACTTCATCACGAACGGCAAAGAGGCCGACATCGCGGTTGTGTTCGCGATGACAGACGCTGAAAAAAAGCACAAAGGCATGTCCACGTTCATAGTCGAAAAAGGAACGCCCGGATACTCCATAGGCAAAATCGAAGACAAACTTGGCATCTGCGGCTCATCAACCACTGAGTTGGTGTTCGAAGACTGCCGCATCCCCGCCGAAAACATCCTCGGCAAAGAAGGCGACGGATTCAAAATCGCCATGCAGACGCTGGATGGCGGACGCATCGGGATAGCCTCCCAAGCGCTCGGCATTGCGCGCGCCGCCCTCGAAGCCTCCAAGAAGCACGCCCGCGAACGCTTCCAGTTCGGAAAGCCTCTCGCCGACATTCAGGCCATTCAGTGGATGATCGCCGACATGGCCACCAAACTCGACTGCGCCCGGCTGCTCACTCTCAGAGCCGCTTTCGAGAAAGACCAGAAAGTCCGCTTCTCCCGCTCATCGGCAATGGCGAAACTCGCCGCCGCCGAAGCAGCCATGTGGATCGCCACAAAAGCGATTCAGGTTCACGGCGGATACGGCTACACCAAAGAATACCCCGTCGAACGCAATTTCCGCGACGCCAAAATCACGGAGATTTACGAGGGAACCAATGAAGTGCAGCGCCTCGTGATCGCCGCCGCCGAACTGAAAGGCTGATTATCAACGGCATCGTTTTGAAGTCGAAATAGAAGAGCGCCCTTCAAGGGCGCTCTTTTTTCTTCTCTCAAAATATGAATTTATACAAAGTCATAATCAAATGTCTGTGGGCGAATCTTCATGTTCGGCAAGTTCGGGGGCGCTTATCTGACGAGTCATACGCTCTATCGGCGCTAATTCCGGAATCTCGTCTTTTGTTGAAATCCCCATATTTTTAAACCTTCTGGCGCTCGTCAGAACATTTCTTTCGAGAGAGCCGACGGATTTGTTGTAAGACTCTACGGCCGACTCAAGGCTTTTTCCCATCTTCGTCCAGTGTTCGCTCAACACCCTGATCCTATCGTAAAGCTCGATGCCCAGCTTGCTTATCTGAACCGCGTTCTCCGCCATTACTTCCTGCTGCCAGCCGTAAGCGACCGCTTTGAGCAGGGCAATGAGAGTGGTGGGAGACGCCGGGATAACTTTTTGCAGAACGCCCTCTTCAATTATAGTCGGATCGTGCTGAACAGCCGCGCTGAAAAGGCTCTCGTAAGGAAGGAACATAACGACGAATTCCGGCGCGGGCTGAAACTGATCCCAGTACGCCTTTTTTCCGAGGTCCGACATGTGCGCGCGCACCTGACGGGCATGGTCCCGCAGCTTATCCGTTTTCACCGTCTCGTCCGTCGCGCCCTGCGCGTCATGATAGGAATTGAACGGAGCCTTCGCGTCCACGATGATTTTCTTCCCTCCGGGCAGATTCACTATCATGTCCGGCCTCAGCCGTCCGTCTTCCGTAGTCACGCTCTGCTGCTGCTCGAAATCGCAATGCTCCTGCATCCCGGCAAGCTCCACAACCCGCTTAAGCTGAATCTCCCCCCAGCTTCCGCGCGCTCCCGGCGACTTCAAAGCGTGAACCAGCCTCGACGTTTCTCCCTCCAGTTTCAACTGCGTGTCGTTCAGCGATTTCACCTGCTCCATCAGAGTCGAGTACGAGCCTACTCTCTCCTTCTCCAACAGTTTTACTGACGCGTCAAACTTTTCAAGCGCGCTCGCCACAGGCTTAATCATCTCGGAAATGTTCGTCTGCCGCTGTTCAAGGTCGATCTTGGATGACTCATGAAACTTCAGCATCTCATTCTTCGCGAGAACAAGGAAAGCCTCGTTATTACATTTCAGAGCCTTGTCAGACAACGCCTCGAACGCCGCCATCAGCTTTTTCTCGGCGTCTTCGAGGGCGGCTAGTTTTTCCTCCGCCGCCTTCTTTTCTCCCTCAAGTTTCGTCTCAAGCTCTTTTTTTGATTCTTTCAGGTCGGTAATAGCGTTCTGGAGCCTAAGCGTTTCATCAGTTTTTTCCGCTATTATGTTTTCGAGCGCTGGAACTCTCAAAGCGGCCTGTTCCGAAGCGGAGCGCCTTTGCATCTCTGAAGCCAGCGAGTCGCGAATCGATGAGAGTTCTTTTTCGGCCAATCCGGCGCGCTCTTCAGCTTGAGCCGAGCGCGACCGCTCGTTGTCCAGTCTTTCCTTCGCCACAGCCGCGCCAGACGCCGCTGTCGCCCTGCCCGCCGCCGCTCCGAGCGCCAATCCTATTATTAGAAAAATCAAATAAAAAGCGATTTCCATTATCCACTCACCTCGCAGGCGACATTATATCATACGGGTTGCGACATTTTAGGCGGGCATTAAAAAGGCCGCCCCGGACGATTCCGGAGCGGCCTTGAAACACTTCTCTCCGACTTCTAAACTACTTGACCTCGAAATATGTGTCTTCGGTGAACTGGGCGGCTGTCCAGCGCGCCACATCCATCGGTCTTCCGTCGAACTTCATCGCGCCCATGTCGAGCAGAGTAACCTGAACTCCCAGCGGTATGAACTGCAGAACGCCGCTCGGATTCGCTCCTATCGACTCGATTCTGGACCATTTCGTCTTCATAATCAGGTGGTTCGTGTTCCTGCTGATGCAGGTGGTGTTCTTCGTGTCGACCGCCCACGCCCCGGCTCTCTGGTAGCCGAAGAAGCAGTCGCTGATGTAGCCCGTGCTCTCGAACTGCTTGAGAAGCGGCGAATAAGCGAACAGTCCGCCCGCTTTCAACATCGCGTCCATGCTGGTGTCTCCGCCCATCACGTCGGGGTTGACCATCAGCGAACCGTATATCCTGATGTCCGTCGGGGTCATCGAGCCGCCTTCAATTTTTGCGCCGGCGACCATGTCCACATACACGAACTCCTCATCGTATCCGATTCTGAGATCGCGCAGCCTTCCGAATGCGGGAAGATTCTCATCAGGGGAATCATTCAGAGCCATCTGCATCATGCAACCTCTAGGCAAGAAGCTCTCGCAGCTTTTCAAATCGCCGCTGTTGACGCAGTCTTCCGCGAAATATTCTTTCGTCATTACTTCGTTCTCAGCTTCCACCATGCAGGGAACCTGAATGAATATGTTGCCTGAAGAGTCCATAGCGCGAACCGAGTAAACCACTTCATCGCCGCTCTGGAAAGCCGGGAGCTGGCCCGTCCACTTATTGCCGCTTGAAGACAATTTTATGCTCTGCCAATCCATTTCAAAATTGGCCATGTATAGCACATACACTTCGGATGTTTCATCGCTAGTTTTCTTCGCGTCGTTACTGATTTCCACAGTTATCGATGTGGGCTGTCCGCCGACCGGAGCCGCCGGGTTCAGTGTAATGCTTTTCAATTCAGGGGGAAACCTCGTGTCCAGCCTGTCCTGCACAATCTCCTGCGCGTCCGCAGGCAGGATGCTCAGGTCAAGCTCCTGAGCGGGAGCCGCGACAGCCATAATCATCACTGATGCCGCCGCCGCCGCCAACTGTTTCACTAATTTCTTCATATCTCCTCCTCCTTTTTAATTTCGTTGTGCATTATACATACCATGCTTCAAAATTGTAAAGTCATTTTTGCCCAAAACCTTACACATTTTCCATAAAAACATTTAGCCGCGCGGCAATTTCTTTCCTGACTCTGATATTATCATTTTAATCACCCGGATTACTGAGGAGAAAATCATTGCTATTGCTCAGGATTTTTCGGGAGCCTATATATTTTTATCTCCGGCCCCAATCTCTCCTTTGGAGAAGATGGAAATTCCTTTAATAGTTGAGCTTTTTCATCCAGAGACCTATAAAAAGCGACCGCTTCGGGATAAAAGTCCTCCGCCGCAAAGAATCTTTCGTAAATATGACCGCTAACTACGATATATTCGAATCCTTCGCGCGAATAACTTTCCAACGGATACTCCGCCAGTGAAAAAGAAGAAGTCAACCTGTATTTAGGCTCGATTATATCAAGCGCGGCCAGATGGTACTTTTTGGGTGAATTTTTTTCCGCGTCCGACGGACGCCGGGTGTCATACGCCGGAAGCGGAACCGCGCCTGCCACTCGTTCATTCGCCATCCTGTCCTTTAACTCTTGAGCGCCCAACATTGATTCGGGAGTCGGGGCAAGCTGAGGCCCTCCGTATTCCACCGCAACCGCCGCTCCTGTCGGAACGTTCTCCTCTATCCACTCGCGGGCCAGCGTGCGGGTGTCTTTCGCCATAAACAGGTTATTGCTATCTAAGATAGTTTTTATAGGCAGCGCCATAATTGCGACCGCCGCCAGCATAGCTATCTCCCGCCCTCTTGCCTTGAATATTCCCGAAGCCGCATCGAGGGCTGTCGCCGCTAGAAAACACAAAACCGGAAGCGCGCCAAGCCAATGCCTTGAGAAGCCGAACTGCGAAAACTGTCCGTTTATCGAGTAAAAAACCGCTATGTAACAAAGGAAAACGAGTTCATGAGGCCGTCGCCGCATTGCCGCGTATATTATTCCGCAGCCCGACGCGGCCAGCAGCGGAATTCCCATCCCATCTTTTAAATATACGACAATCGAATGCAGCCACATGTTTACCGGCGTCTCCATCCCGAACCAGCCGTCGTTCATCAGGGTCTTTTGAATCCTGATGTCGCCGATGAAGCTTTTGAAATCGAGAACGCTGTACGGAGCGCCTGCCAGATATGCCGCCCCGAACGCGAAAAACATCGCAAACGGAGCGATTGAAAACAGCGTTCCCGCCTTCGACCCGCTCTTTGCGCGCATAGCAAAAATAAAATGCGCGAAAAACATCGTCGCAAGAAGCTGGGCGGCGGTGTATTTTGTTGCGGTTCCCAGCCCCGCGACAATCCCGCAAAATATGTAGTTGCGAAGTCCGCCTTCTGTTGCCAGCCGCGCCGCAAAATACAGGGCGAGAGTCATGAAAAACGTGAGCGGAATATCCGTAATCGCAAAATGGGACTGTTCCACATGCAACGGGGTCAAAGCCAAGAAGAATGCCGCCAGAAGCCCCGCGCGCTTATTTACAAACCTCGCGCCGGCCGCCGCCGCGATATACGCCGCGCCCGCCCCGAACGCGGCTGCCGTCACTCGCGCAATCAAATAAAACATTGTCGGGTCTATGAAATACTGAATTCCGAAGTCGGTCGCCGATGGAAAAAAACCGAACACATGCCCGACGATATACGCCGCTCCGTATAAACCGAACAGCAGATACATGAAAAATGCCGGATAATAAAAGAAATGCGGGTTAAAATCCCCCGATCCGAACCTGATCGCGTGTGAAACTACATGTGCCTCGTCCAAATGCAACTGGTCGGGAAGTCCATACCTGATTCCGTGAACGCGGACGACAAAAGCGATAAACATTACAAGCGACAACGCCGCGTTTTCCTCGAACCATTTTAAAAAACGCTTCAACCTGTGATTCTCCATAAATGAGCAACGGCTTTCATCTACCGTCGCAATCAATTCAGCGCTCCGCCACTCTTTCCGGTTTTATTTTATGCCATTTCTCCGCAAGATGGAAACCGGGTTTATTTTCAAACTCATTATTTGAATCAATAATAATCAATATAATCATATTATCGCGGCGACGGCCGCGAACCACGAATATGAACGAAAATTGCGACGACAGAAAACACGGGACTGAAAACGGAGTCGAGCTTGTTCACGCCGATTGCGATCTCTGCGGCTCCGTTGAAAGCAGTCCTCTATATAAAAAGGACGGCTTAGATATAGTTAGTTGCGACGGGTGCGGGCTGGCTCGAGTCAATCCCAGACCCACCGAAAAATACCTAAAAGATGAAGTTTATAACGAGGGATATTTCAACGCCGAGAGAGGCTTCGGCATAGAGAACGCTTTCGGGAAAAAATCGGGCGGGGACAATTCTAGAGCGGAAAGAGTTTTCAAGCGCATCGAAAAACTGGCTGTTCCGGGAAGGATGATAGACGTTGGATGCGCGTCCGGCGTTTTTATGAGAGAAGCGCAGAAGCGCGGCTGGGTTGTCCGGGGCGTTGAGATTTCCGAATACGCCGCCGAGCAGACTCGAAAGAGATTCGACCTTGATGTGTCATCATGCGATTTCATCCAAGCCGAACTTCCCGCCGGCGAATTCGACCTTGTGCTGATGATGGATCTTATCGAGCATCTCCCGTCGCCCGTAAAAGGCGTCCGTAAAGCTTATGAAATACTGAAGCCCGGCGGACTTCTGGTCGTTGAGACGCCTAATCTTGATGGAGCGGCGGCCAGAATCCTCGGAGCCGAGTGGGGACTTATCGCCCCGCTGCACCATCTTTACTATTTCACGCCCGCCACCCTGAAAAGACTCGTTTCGGAATGCGGATTCAACATCGCGTCCGTCGAATTTCCGTTCTGGGGACTTTCCGATCTTCTCTTTTCAGCCGGCTCGTTCAAAAAGGCCGGACTGCCGATAGGCGAAAAGCAAAAGCATATCGCTAGAACCAAACTTCGTTTTGCAAGAGACGCCGCGCGCTCCTTCGCAAACGCCGTCGACCGCGCCCTGCTCTCTCCTTTCACTCGCTCTTCAAACGGAAATTCGATCAGCATGATTTGCGTCAAACCGATGAACCATTCATCCGGAGGGACTCACAAATGAGCAAAAAGATATCAAAACCTTATGTTTTCTTTTCCGACCTTCACATCGACAGATGGGACAGATTGAAGAAAGAGCGATTTTTCGAGTTTATCGAGCGGGTCGAAGAAACGGCGGCGGGGGTTTACATATTGGGAGACATATTTGATTTCCCGGCGCTGAAAGGCGATTCCATCTGGCCGAGGCACAAAGACACAGTCAATCGCATTCTCGGCCTGTCCCGCGCCGGTTTGCCGGTCAACTACCTTATCGGCAACCACGACATTTCCCTCAGGGGCATTGAAATCGAAGAGGTTAACTTCAGGCTGACATATCCGGACAACAAGCATCCTTTCGAGGTCGAACTGTTCGGAAAAAAGGTTTATATGGAGCACGGGCATTATTACGACCCGCTCTTTCAGGAACATATATACGACGCGGTGGACTTTCTGAGAGCCGTGACGGGGAAAGCGGTTGACCAGAGCGCGACCGACTTTCTGCGCGACGTGGTAAGAATATTTCAGAGGAAACCGAAACACGACGCCGATAAAGCGGCAGCGAAAGAAAAAACAGAGGTCGGAGTGCCGGAAAGATTCCTCAAGCTGTGGGAGGAAGCGGCCGAACAACTTCTCAAAAAACGCAGATGCGACATAGCAATGTTCGGCCACACGCACGGCCCCGCGCTGTCACGAATGCTCGGCGGGCCTCAGTTCTACGTCAACACTGGAGACTGGGTGGCGCATTCCACATACGTCGAGATGACGGAAAACTCGATCTCTCTTATGGACTGGATAGAAGGTTCGACAATAAGACAAGAGAAACTTGATTGACAGGGATTATTTTTTTGAAGACGCGCCTGAACTGCGCGCTTTCTTTTTATCTGCGTAATCGCAACGCGAGAACTCGCATAGGAGAATCGCGATATCGTCCGTAATAGGCTGCCTGCCCGCGAATTTTTTCACGTTTCTGTGCAGTGTTCCGACGATATCCTTCTCGCCTCGCGCGCTGAGAGCCTTGAAGTTATCCACGAACCTTCTGTCTCCGTACATCCTTTTCTTTGAGTCTTTCTGCTCGCTGCAGCCGTCCGTGAAAAGCAACAACTTGTCGCCCGGCCTAACCTGCGTCTTGCCTTCGACGTACTCCGTGCCAACGCGAATGCCGATCGGCATGTTTCCCGGCTGCAGAGGGCTTGCGCGGAATTTGTCGCACCTCAACAAAACAGGCCTTGGAAGCCCGAACTGGGTGTAGTTCATCTCCAGAGTCGATATGTCAACTATCCCGTAAAAACCCGCGACGAAGAAGCCTTCCGGCATCAGCGGGATAAGTTCCTTGTTCATCTTGCCGATGACTTCCGAGGTCGAAAGTCGGCCCTCTGCGATGAAGTTAAGGTTCATCTTCACTTCGAGGGCTATCATCGCGGAAGTGATCCCGTGCCCCATAACGTCTGCGACGAATATCCCCACATGGCCTTTCCCTATTCTGCTGACCGAGAAGAAATCCCCGCCAAGATGCAGAGATTGCTCGTACACGTGCGAGAATCTCATTCCGGGTATTCTGGGATATTTCTTCTCGACCAGATGCTTCTGGAATTTGCCGGCGTGATACATTTCCCGCTCTATAGTATTGAGAGACTTCATCAACTGCTTGCTGGTTTCCATCAACTCGAATGTTTTCTCGTTCACTTTCTTCTCTAAGGCGCGTTCCCTGTGCCTGATCAAATCCTTTATGGATATGATTCCTTTCATGCTCCCGTTTTCATCCGTGACGATAAGGTGTCTAAAATCGCCGCGCATCATAACTTGATGGGCGTCGTCGAGGCTGCTTCCGGAGCCGACTGACACAATGTCGCGCGTCACCACATCGCCCACCGGCAGAGAGGCCGGATCAAGATTCTTAAGAACTATCTTGCTGAACAAATCTCTGTCGGTGAATATGCCCAGCGGTCTGTCGTCGCCGTTGGTCACGACGATAGAGCCGACGCCGCGCACGGCCATCATCCTCATCGCTTCTAGCGTGGACACGTCCGGACGAGCGGTCAGCACGTCCGCGCTCATAACTTCGTCCACAAGTATCGCTCCGGGCATATATCAGGCGGCCTCCCGCCGCGCGACTAGTTTATCACAGATTCAAAAACAGAGGCAACGCTTAAACCGAACAGTAGCTTGAATATCATTATTAATGCTGCTTTGCGCGATAAACGCTTCCATTAAAATCGAAAAACCGTTTGGAATTGTTTTCGCCTTCGGCGATTTGGGAAAAACCCTTCCTGATTACGGGGCTGTTGAAAAAGGCTGTCAA
>DIWT01000029.1 GCA_002435745.1 bacterium UBP15_UBA6099 | reverse complement strand
CAGTTCTTCGCTCTGCTTGAGCGGCCAGGGTCTGGGCCGCAACTTTACGCATCCCATCTTCCTGAGCACATAATTGACATGTGAGTAACTGATATTTAACCGGTGTTTTTTTTAAGCGCCCGTGGATCAGGCGCCCTGTGACCATGCGACCATTTATTTCCCGCTTTATCTCTACGATTTCCTGAATCTCCGCTCTGATATCGTCTGTAACCTTTGAGATGCGGCCTTTCTTCGCTGATTTCAAGCCATCCTTTCCCGACTGGTCCCATCGATTTTTCCAGTGCCCGATAGTTGTCACGCAAACACCTAATATCTCAGCTACCTCTTTCCGGGGGCGATCCATCATTAGAAGCCTTATCGCGTTGAGCTTCTTTGCGAGTTTCGCGTCCTTCTCCTCGCGATACATCTTGTCAACTTCTCCCAGATCGCCCCATTTTGTTTCTAAACACTTAAATGTTGGCATGCCTATTTCTATCACATGCGCAGGGAAATCAATAGCGCCTATAGGTGGTTGATTTGAATTAATTTCTGCTATATATGATTTTGCTCATTTGCCGGGGGGGCGCCCACAGCCCCGTTGCGGGTGCGCGATGGATAAAACCAATTAAGAATAGGCATCGGATGAAATCTACGCGCTCAGCAGGATTCGAACCTGCGACCTACGGATTAGAAGTCCGTTGCTCTATCCATCTGAGCTATGAGCGCTCTCAACCCGGATATGCCGATAGGGCCGGCCGATCCGAGACAATTTCCATAACGTCGAACTGCTTCTAAGCTTCCACAGTTTCCCCGCCCGGCGCGCGACTCGCAAACCGAGCGTATTTATTTTTAACCCTCTCTCTCCCCCTGTCAATCTTTCGGGACATAAACCGAGCGGCTGTCGCAGTCCTCCATCCGTTTGAGTATTTTGCGGCACAGCTCGTCGTCCTGCCGCTCGTTGTTCTTGAGGACTTCTATGATGAAGTTTTCGGCGACCTGTCCAAGAACCGGCATTTTTACATTAATGCTTATTTCAAAGTCGCGCACGAGCCGGTTCTGCGCGTCGCCGCTGTATATCGTTCTGCCGGCGCATTCCACCTTGTTTTTCAGAACTATCGGCTCAATGCGAAAATAAATTGTTTTGGTCGCTCTGATCCACTCCGCGTATGCAATCCACGTCAGCGCCTTGGGAGGGATAACGTGTTGCAGAGATTTGGGCAGTTGGGCGTGCGCGCACCATTCGTCCACGTCTTTCCTCACTTTGCCGTCGTCCGTTCGCTTAATCTTTTTTACCGAAGTCACGTTTTGCAACTCGACTATGTCGTACCCCAGCTCTCTTTCAATAAGATAGTCCACTGATTGTTCCGCGTTGTGATCGTAAACTCTGATTTTTTTAAACTTCACCATTCTAGGGTCTCCGAAAGGCGGTTGGATTCTCATAACGCGCCGCCTGCCGTCCAATATCATATCCGTATCGCGCCGCGCTGAAAAGCAGAAGTTTGGCGCGGATTTCCCGCAAAAAAAACCGATTGTTCGATTTCAGCCCGCATAGCGAAAAATGCGAACCAGAGGCGACCGGCGCTTCTGTCGCGGGCAAATATCGCATAATGACAAAATATGACGAAAATTAGTTCCGCCCGCGCGCGGCGGGTTTCGGGGCGTTTCTATTTTTTGAGTCTGATGATTCCGGCGTCGAGGCAGACGCGCGCTATGTCGTCGAGCATCCAGAAGTCGAACCCGGAACGCTCGGCCACGCTCAACAGGTCGTGTTCTCCGTCAGCGTAGTTCAGCAGCCACATCATGCCCTTGCTGTAGTCTTCGATCTTGCGCCTTCCGCTGAGCGTCGGGTACAAACCGTGTTTGGTCATGAACGGCTCGCAATAAGGCATCGTCCTCTCATAGACGGCGTTCTTGTCGAGAACGGAGCAGACCGCGAAAATGGCGTCCGCCGACTCCGCGAGCGCCTCGAAAGATATGAAATCCGGGTTGTCGAGCGACGTGTGGTATTCGGGATATTCTCCGTAAATCGTCCGCGCCAGCACTCCCACAGGCAGGTTGAAACCGGGAGAGTTGTACTGCCTCTCGTCGCTGCCGTGGCTGGGAAAGAATTCTCTGACCTGCAACTCTTTGCCGCCGAAGAACGGCAGCGCGCAAAGAGCCGCGCGGTCAGACAGCGAGTTCTCCCTCCGCGTCTTCTTGCAGGTGAAGTGGGTCGGCATGCCGAGGCTGTTGCAGACATAGCCCGCCGCGAGGTTTTTAAGCAGATGCTCTCCCCTAAGGCTCAGGTACGTTATGCTGCCGATGGTTTCCGGCGCGTAGACGAACCGGTACGTGAGCCTGCGTTTCGGCAGCGACGCCAGCCGCCGGTGAACGAACGACGTCACAAGCGGCCCCGACAGCTCGTGGTTCGCCATCGACGGGTGGCACGTGTAGGCCGTGATGAGAACCTCCGTTTTCTCTTCGCCGGGGAGAACCGCCTCGGATATCGTCATCGAGCCGTCTATGTGTTCCGTGTCTATCACGACCTCGTATTCCCCGTCCTCCAGCCGGTCGCGCATGTTCTGCGTCAGGCAGAAACCCCATCTCGGCGCGTAATAGCTAATCACGTACGGGATAGCGTCCGGCAGCTCCGGCAGGCTGTGAAGGCGCTTGTCCAGCTCTTCGCGGGACACCTTTCCGCGAAACGGTTGCGAATAGTTCACAAGGTGCAGATTGCTGTCCCGGATGTCGAGAATCCGCTCGCCTTTGGGCGTGACGACGTAAGCCTCCCGCACGACCCATTCTTTGGGAACCGTCCAGTCGAAAACCTGAGAGCCGGAAGGCGTCTCGATTCTCTCAAGGGGCATTATCTCGGATAGGATGTCGTGCGTTTTTCGCGCGCCGTCGCCTGTGATGCTTCTGAACAGCGGGAACAGCCGGTCGAAATACCTCTTGTAATCTTCCGGTTTCTCCCGGTCGGCCTCTTCAAGCGCTTGGATCAGGAACGGGCTTTTCTCTCTCGGCAAAATGGAGTTGTCCATCAGGAGGCTTTTCAGCGCTCCTTTCTTACCGCTTCGATTACGAACGCGGAACACAGGAAAAGCCCGCGCCACCCAGATGGCTCATGCTCCAGCTTCAGGGATTCCTTCCGGAACAGTTCCGGGTTTTCGGCGGACAGCCACGGCATGGCCGGGTGGTAATGATACCACAACAGCCGGATGTCCTCGTAGTTGTGCCTCTTGAACATTTCGACCACTTCAAACGGATTGTGGAACTTTGCGAGGATGGCGTTTTCCCTGACCGGCGGCGCGTCCATACGGCATCGTTTCTCCAACTCCGCGGAAACCGTCCGCCGGATGTCTTCGTCAACGTCGTGCAGAAGGTCGTCCATTATGAAATCGCGCGTGAGCCTGTTAAGCGTAAAAAGGGAGAACAGCTTGTTTCTGAACTCGATGAAAACGCTGCCCCCCGGGCGCACCAGAGACGTCATGTTCTCTATCACCATGTCGTCGTTCTCCACATGAGGAAGCACGCCCATGGCGATCAGGCCGTCGAACGGGCCGCAGCCGAGCAGTTTGGCGTATGACAGCGGGTCCTGAATGTCCCCCAGCGAAATCCTGTTCTCGTCAAGCCCCAGACTCCTCATCTTTTCCCTGCTTTTTTCCACCATCTTGGGCGCGAAATCGAACCCCCAGACCTCCACCCCCGCGTTGTGCATCGCCGCCAGCGGCGTTCCTTCTCCCACCCCGACCTCTATCACCCTCTTGATCCGCTTCCGCGTGAATGAATTCAGCAGCAGTTGAAGCCTGAAATAATTCGCCGGATACACCGCGTTGACATCCTCGAAAAACTCCTTTTGGTACATCAGATGATAGTCGGCCGCCTGTTCGTCGTAATGCAGCGCGGTCGATTTTCTCTCCTCTTTTTTACCCTTCATTTTTTGGCTCCATAATATGATTTTTGTCAGTTATCCATAGGGATTTTTATTGCCGCAGATTCTAACACGGCCACTTTCCCCTGTCAATCAACCCGGCTCGTCATTAGGATTCGGTAGCGATTGCACAGAGCGGATGAAACGCGCGCGCACGCAAGGCGCGCGCTTTGGAGCGCGACAATTCATTGTCGCTTTGCCCTTGCCGGGAATTCATTCCCGGCTCCCGTGTAGGGCGGGAACGCCGATTCCCGCCGCCATCTTTCCTTCGCCCGCTGACAAAAAAATGAAAGTAGAGGCAATTCACGAATTGCCCTAATTTTCCCTACGCCGGGTCGCCCGAACACGGTTGAAAAGAAAGTAGCAGGGCGATTCGTGAATCGCCCCTACATGTTGGGATTCGGTATCTCGCTGGCAATAGCAGAAGTGTCGCTTGGAGATGATGGCGGAATAGAAGAAAATACCGCGCGAAGAAAGAAAGCGGTATGTAGGGGCAATTCAAGAATTGCCCGCATTTTCCACCTCTGCTGTTTTTCACCCCCGCCGTCACAAAAAACGGAAACTCGCAACGACTCTTTCCCGGCTGCCCGTACTCTCTTTTCGCCCTTTCCCCTGCCATCCAAAAAAACAAATTACAGACCTGACCCCTATTCGCCTGACCCCTATTCGCCCCTATTCGTGACCCCTATTCGTG
>DIWT01000004.1:1187-101026 GCA_002435745.1 bacterium UBP15_UBA6099 | reverse complement strand
TTTCTATTGGCGAATCCGGGTTGAATCTCTTCAAAACATTTCAATGGTCTTCGGGAGCGAATCGCTGACGCGCTTCCATCCCGACGCTCCTTATAAAATCATTTATAAACAGATTCCACTGAAAACCCTTTCCTAACATCTTTTCTCACGATACGCGCCGAAGGCGGTGGCGAAGCTCCGACTTCGGCGCTGGCATGAAAGATTTTGAAAGGGATTTTAAGGGAAAACTTTTTCAAAAGTTTTCCCTTAACAACACTAACGCTCTGTTTATATTGATTTTTCAGGGAATTAAACTGAAAATGTGAGTTGGCGGCGGCGAGGCGCGGACGATGGGGGAAAATAAAAAACCGCGGGAGGTTTTCCCGCGGTTAGTGCCGAAGAGGGGACTTGAACCCCTACGTCCGCAATTGGACACTAGAACCTGAATCTAGCGCGTCTGCCAATTCCGCCACTTCGGCGAACGGGCGCGCCGAGCGCGCCGCACGTTAAAAAGGTTAGTTTCTTTTCGAGAAAAGTCAATTGCCGCAATGAGATTATTTAAAACTGTCGACCGTTACCTGATGTCCGAATTCTTCACATTCTTCACCTTCGGCGTGTCTCTGATCATCCTTTTTCTAATGGTGAACACGGTGCTTTTCGAGATGATGGACTTCGTCATCGAGAAACAGGTTCCCTTCAAGATATTCATAAGGATACTTTTCTATCAGTTGCCCGCGTTCGCGGTTCTGGCGTTTCCGATGGCGACTCTTTTCGCGACGCTGCTGGGGATGAGCCGCATGTCTAAGGACAGCGAGATAGACGTGATGAGGACAAGCGGGATAAGCGTTTTCAGGCTGATGGCGCCGCTTCTGCTGATGGGAGCGCTTGTGAGCGGCGCGGGGTTCCTGATGTTGCAGAAACTCGTCCCATGGTCCAACAACCACAGCATATCGCTATGGCGGGAGTTCCTCGTCAGCGATGTGTCGGGCAAGCCGATGGAGAACGTTTTCTTCAAGGGCAAGGGGAACAAACATTTCATAATCAACAAAATAGACCCGGCGGCGGGAACGCTGGAAGGGGTGACGGTTTACGAGACGGGAGACGGGCCGCATCCGAGGGCGATAACCGCTCCGGTCGGCAAATGGACGAAGAAGGACATGAAGCTGTTCGACGGCTCGATACACAACTACGACTCCGCCGGACACTTGGAGTACCAGATAGACTTCGAAGAGCTTTCATTGAATATTGAGAGGGAGATGGAGGAGATATTCGGGGAGCAGAGATCGCCGCAGGAGATGAGCATATCCGAGTTGAAGGACAAGATAGCGCTGTATAAGGATAGCGGGATAGACACGAGGCAGTTCGAGACGGACCTGCACTTCAAGACGGCGGTTCCGGCGGCGAGTTTCATCCTAGTTCTGGTGGGCGCTCCGCTGAGCATCAGGGCGGGACGGAGCGGGATGATGGCCGGGGTGGCTGTGACGGCGGCTCTGGTGCTGCTGTACTGGGTGGGAACGATTGTGAGCACGATGCTGGGCAAGAAGGGCGTGCTGCCCCCGGTGGTCGCCGCGTGGTCTCTGAACTTTATTTACCTCGCGGTGGGAATCATCCTAGTGTCCCGCATAAGAAAATGAAATCCGGAATCCGACATAAAAAACGCGTGGCGGGGATAGGATGCCTGAAGGCGGCGATAGCGCTCGCTCTCCTGTTCGCGCCTGCCCCGCTCTCTCTGGCTCAGGACGCGCCGCAGGACGGCGACGAGTTGATAGTCATCGAATCCGCCGACTACATGCGCCGCGAGCAGGAAACCCAGATAACCGTCCTGAAAGGCGACGTCAGGTTCAAGTACGGCGACATTTCCGTAAGCTGCGGAGAAGCCACGCTGGACGAGACGCGCAAGACCGCCTTTGCCCGCCACAGCGTGAAGATGACAGGCCCGCAGGGCGACTACGCGGGCGACTCCCTGTTCTACAACTACGACAACGAATGGTTCGAGATAGTGAACGGGAGCGGCTCGACCACCGCCGAAGGCGTTTCCGGGCGGCTGTTTTTCTCCGCCGATTTTATCAAAGGCGATCCGCAAAGGATAAAGTTGCAAAAAGCGCGCATGACCACGTGCGAGCCGGACTGCAAGACAGAGTATCACCTGCGCGCAAAGGAAGTGACCATCCGACCGAACATCAAAATCGTCGCTCGCGACGTTTACGTGTTTTTCGGCGGGACGCGCTCGATATACTATCCCCTGTACGTTATCAGCCTGAAACAGGACAGGCGGCACACCCCGGAAATGGGATACAACAAGACGGACGGGTTCTACCTCAATCACGACTACGCGTATCTGACTAAGGACAACATAGACGGCTGGGCGCTGATCTACCTCGCTTCTAAGAAAGGGGCGAAGTACGGAGCCGAGCACATGTACACCTCCAAGCGGTTGGGCGGCGAGGGAAGAAACTGGTTCCTCACCAACAGAGAGAAGGACACCGGGAACTCGACCAACATAGCGAACGTGACGCAAAAGTTGAACTTCAACGACCAGATGACCGGGGATTTCTCGTTCAACCGAACAAGCTCGTTCATCATCGACAGGCCGGGATCGCGCCGAAACACAAACCGGACTTCGTTCAATCTGACCCGAAGCGCGCGCGAGATGAAGGAAGGCCCGTCAGGAACGGTCAAGGGGGCGGAGCGCAGGCGAATGACGCTCGGCGTGACGACGACCACCACCCAGACCCTCACCGGCGAGTCCGTCACGGGCAACTACAACTTCGGCCACACGCTGAACCATTCGCAGAAGCTGAACACTAGTTACACATACCGGCTGGCGACCACGGGCGGGACTAACAGGACGGAGAGCAGCAACGCGGACTTCAGATCGACCACCACGTACACCGGCGGACTCTACAGGCTGACCGTCGCCACCCAGAAATCCTTCGACCTTTCCGAAGAGCAGAGCGTCTCCAAGTCTCTGAACACTCTCTGGCCGAAAGCGACGTTGGCGTTGCAACCGAAGCTGTACTCGAAAGTCATACCGTTGAAGTATGTGCCGATCACCGCGATAACGCTCAACCACGAAAGGATACGGCAGGGGACAAGGAGCGACAGCGAAGCGCTGCGGCACACTTCCGCGTCGATAACAGCCGCAAAGACTCTGTTGCGGACGAACAGGTTCGAGTTCAAGACTTCGCAGAGATACGACCAGAGCTTCTACAGCACGACGGACGCCAACTACCTGATGACGCACTCGTCCGACATGTCGTACTATCTGCAAAAGTCCGGGCCGAAGACCTCCGCGCTGAAGTTCAACTTCTCCACCAACAAGGATTCCGGCGGGTGGCCGAACAGAAACACAGTGAACCGTGAAAGCTCAAGGCTGCGCGGGGAGTTCGCTTTCAACAGGCCTAAAACCACTTTGACGATGAATACGCAGTACGACTACCGCTCGCCTCAGGGGTCTAGATATTCCCCGATGACGATACTGGTCAACCGGTCGGCGACCCAAAACACGCGCTTTACGCTCCGGAGTTCGCGCAACCTCAACACGCACAGATGGGGATATTCGGACATCTCTATGGAGTTGAGAAGAAAGAACACGTTGCTGAACGTCGGCTCGACGTGGGACACGGAGCGGGGCGACCTGAGGGCGGCCACGCTTTCGGCGGCGTCGACCCGCCGCAACGGATGGAAGGTCGCCGTCCAATCTAGCTGGTCCAGAAACATGACGGACAGCATTATAAAGGACGTCGTCGTCACAAAAGAAAGGTGCTGCACTATAATTGAAATGAAATACAACACGACGCGCGAGGAGTTCCAGTTGCAGTATATAATCCGCGCGTTCCCGCAGAAAAGACTCGGATTCACGCAGAGCGAGCGGGGATTCGACCTCGACGACTCCTTCTGGACCACGGAGTCGCAGACGCGGCAGTTGGGAACGAACTGAAGGCAGAGGACGGAATGAAAAGCGCAAAATGGGCAAAAACATCGGGAATGCGCGCGGCTTTTGTTTCAATCCTGCTCGCCGCAGCCGCGATTTCCGGGTGTTCAAGATACGCCCCCACCCCGCTTTCCTCGATTCCGAAATACCGCGTAATAGAGATCAACCTGAAGACGGCGTCGCCGGTTTCATCGGACTATTTTTATTATATCGCGCTGGACATCGGCCCGACTCTAACGGAGGAAGGCCCGCGCGAAATTTTGTCCGGACCCGACCGCGCGAAAAACTGGGAATACTACATCAGGTTGTACGACGGCGTCTTCACCGAGAAAATCATCTCCGTCCCCGAAGACATCGACGAAGAGCCGGAGGTCTTCAACCATAATTCGCCCCGGTTCGAGCTTGCCGAAGTGTCAGGCAATTCAATCAAAGTCATTCTAAAAACAGCCGGACTTATCCCCGACGCCGAAAATATCAAATTCAATTTCGTTACAGGATATTTTCCAATAAGGGACAATGATTCGCCCGCGCTGGATTTCCTCACTCAGCCTCTGATAACTTTCCAGACAAGGCTGAACAACTACACGGACGACGACCTCAACGCGTTCATAAGCACGCATCAAAACGAGCAACATCCGTCAGCGGACATAGACGAGTGGTCGGTCGAAGTGTACGAAAAATAGCGCCGCGCGCCAGCCCCAACAGCTACCATCAGCAACTCAAAACTCGGACCCGCGTCAACTTTTATCCAGCGGGACTTTGACTTCAATGTCCGTCACCGGATACGAGGAACAAGGGTGGAAGACGCCGAATTTTTTCGCCGCCAGCCTGCGCCTGTCCGTCTCCGGGATAACAAACACTTTGCCTTTCAGGAGGATGGACGCGCAGAAGCCGCATTCGCCGGATCTGCATTCGGAGGGCGGCGCTATGCCCGCGCGTTCGAGCGCCACAAGCGCCGATTCGTTTGCTTTAGCCGGAATGACCGTCGTCTCGCTCCCGCAGTGAACCGTCATCGAGAAAGCTTTCCCGGCGGCATCGGGCGGGTATTCGGGATGCGACGCCACATCGGCGGTCTCTCCGAATACTTCCCTGCGCATTCTTTTCTTGGGCAGGTCGAACTGCTTCAACTCGGTTTCGAGGAAGCTGTACATGGCCTGAGGGCCGCAGATGAAAAAGGATTTGCCCGCCGGGTCGCCCGCGAGTTTTCGGATTGAGTCGGCGGTGAGGAACCCGGTCGGCCCGCACCAAGCGGCGTCCGGCTCGCAGCATACGAAATGGACGCTTATCCTGTCCGGGGCTTGAGCCGCAAAAGCTTCGAGATCGCTTTTAAACATGATTTCTTCCGGCCTGTTTACGCCGTAAAGCAGAGTGAATTTGACGTCGGCCCCGGTTTCGGCGATGTCCTTTATCATCGAGCGAAAGGGAGTAATTCCGCTGCCGCCGGCGAGGCCGACGATGTGCCGAGCGTCCCGCAGAGGCTCGACGCAGAAGAATCCCGCCGGGCCGGAGGCTTCAATTTTCGTCCCCTCTCGCCATTCTTTCCACGCGTGTTCCGAGAGGAATCCGCCGTCTTTCTTTCGGATGGTTATCTCGTAGAAGCCGCCGTCGTCGGCGTCCGCCGGCGAGGAGGAAATCGAGTACGGACGAGCGACGCGAACGCCGGAGATATCCAGTTTCAGGCTGAGGTACTGGCCCGCCCTGAAAACTGCAAGCGAGGAGGCCCCGGACTCCTTGTCGGGAACAAGCCTGAACACGCGCGCCCCCGCGGCTTCTTCGCGAACGTCGGTTATAACTAGCCGTTGAATATCGGGGTGCAGCGCGCGGGCGAGCGCGGCCATCGCGTCGCCGGTCTGCGGCTCCGCGGACGCTTCCTTCATCCGTTTTTTGCGCTCCGGCAACAACTCCAGCAGCGCGGCCATGTCCTTGAATCCGTCGAATTTTATCAGTTCGCTCATCGCGTCATCCTCCCAGTCCAGCGAGAGTTTTCAGGCCGGCGGACCGCCCGGATATCAGCGAGCTGCTGAACCCGTGCCCCATCGTCGCGAATCCTCCCGCGACCTCCAGCCCCTTGATGTATGATTCTTCCTTTTCGGAAAGTATGCGCGGGATTATCGAGTCCCACGGGTCAAGCTCGTACCCGTAAATCCCGCCGTTGAAGGAGCGGGCGTACCGCGCGAACGTCGCCGGAGTCGCCACCTCTATCTCCTCCACCCACGATCGGATATCCGTTCCGAGCGCGTCGTCGAACTGCGTTATCATCGCGTCCGCGATCCGGTTCTTAAGCGCGGCGTATTCCTTCGGCTTGACCGAGTCCCACACGCCCGGCTTGTAAAGAGTCGTCATCGATATTATCGTCGTGCCCGGAGGCGAGCAGTCGGGGATGGCGTTGTTGAGGCAAATAGTCGCCTGCATGTCAACCAGATCGAGTTTCTCCATCGACCCGTACACGGCGTCCGTGTCCATCGTCTTGGAAATGAAATACCCGTAGTCGTTTACGCCCAACTCAACCGGGGAAGCGTCTAGCCCGAGGTAAACAACGAACCCTGCCCCGCCCAGCTTGCGTGAGTTGACGTTGCGCAACGCGGCGGCGGGAGCCTCGGAAGCCGGATTTACCAGAGAGCCGTAAAGCTGCGCAGGCGACGTGTTGGCTATCACCGCCGACGTTTTGATTGTCTCTCCGGAAGCCGTGACCACGCCTTTCACCCTGCCCCGCTCCACCAGAACCCGTTCGACGCGCGTGTTGTACTCCACCCTGCCGCCAAGCTCCCTGACGCGCGCCTCTATCGCGTACGACATTTCCTGAGAGCGCAGCCTCGGTATCCACGCCCCGTAGTCGATGTAGTCGATCAGCATCGCCGCCCAGATGGTGAAGTTCATCCGGCTCATCGGGATGCCCAAGTAGCACCAGTACGGATACAGCAAATCTACGGCTTTAGGGGGGATTCCCATTTTGAGAGTCACGTCGTCGACGGTCTTAGGCAGAGTGCGCAGGAACGTCACGACGTTGGATGCGTTGCGCCGCGCGTCGTCGAAAGGGTCGGCGGACTCCGCGACAAATTTCTTGAGGTCTTTCATTATGCGTTTCGGGCTGGGGTTGGCCGCAGTCTTGGCCAGCAGGCCGAGCGCGCCGCTCACCTCCCGGCACAGAGCAAAATAGCGCGTCAGCGGCTCTCTGCTGCCGGGGACTTTCTCTTCTATAGCGTCGATAAAAGGAGCCTCGCCGAACGGCAACCGGGCGTCCATCCCGCTGTCCGTCAGGATGACCCTGTACGCCTCCGGGATGGGGACCCAATCGATATCGACCCCGCCCTCGTCTTCGAGGAATCGCCGCACGCCGCCTTTGTTGTTTTCCGGGCCGATGCTGGACAACTCGTGAAGGGCCGCCTCGAACTCGAACCTGCCCCTGACGAAACTGGTGGCGAACCCGCCGGGAGCGTTGTGCTGTTCGAGCACGAGGGGTTTCGCCCCTCTCACCGCCAGCGCCAGCGCCGCCGCCAGCCCGCCGTTTCCGGCTCCAATTATCACAACGTCGCACGCGCCGCCCAATTTGGCTTTCTTTCCTTCCGCCATGTCGCCGTCACCTCCGGATTTCGCTTTTCACATCGCTATGATATCCGCGCCCGCTCCAAAAAGTCAAAGCAGACCCTATTATTCTCTTCCTACGCCGTTCAGTTCCAATGTCTCTTTCAAGTCGGCGGCATAAACGCCCGTAGCCGTCCCGACATACAATGTCTTTCCGTCCGCGTCGTACGAAACCGCCCTCGCCCCAGCCCCAACTTTCAGTTTCGCCAATTCCTTATTCTCATCCACATCATAAACCGACAAGTCGCCCTGAAAGTGCGCGAGCGTGAACAATAGGCCCGCCTTCCGGTCGCATTCCATCTCGCGCACGCCGAACCCGGTGGGAATCCATCCCGTCCTTTTGAGGGTGAGCGCGTCCAGCGCGTCCACCCTTCTGTGCAGCGGCCTCGCCACAAACAGAAGTCCCCTCTCCGGCATCGCGCACATCCCGACGTTCATAAGCCCGTTGAACGACGTCTTTATCCTGCCGTAGTTCTTTCCGTCCGCGCGGTGAACGAATGGCGAGAAGAACCAGTTGCTCGCGTAGAACGCCCCCGGCTTCTCCCCGCGCTCAATGGAATATATCCACCCGGAGCCGTTGCGAAGCGTCATGTGCCTGCGCCGTCCGCGCTTCAGGTCGTACACGACGATGTTGTTGATTATCTCCTGCGCTATCACCGCGGTGTCCGGCCCGATTTTCTCCACATCGACCGTGTGCGGTTCGAATATCTTTTCGTCGAACATCTCGGCAAGGTTGAGCGAGAGGGTTTTTAGGCCGTAAACGCTTCCGATGAGAACCCTGTCGTGTTCGGGGAAGACCGCGATCCGGCGCGGTTCGGGGATGGTGTGAGGCGAGGCTGTTTCCGCTCCCGAAGAGATATCGATATAGCGCGCGTTCGGTTTGTCCCTCGACGTCACATACAGGCGGGACAACTCGCCGTCGTATTTCACGTCGTACACCCTGCCTGCATCGCTTATCTTGCGAAGCCCGCCGCCTGCCGCGTCTCCGGAATTGATAATTTCAAGCGCGAACGCCGCGCAGACCAGAGCGCAGATCGGCAGCGAACACGCCGCCAGAGTCCTGAACGCGGATGTCGCGCCGGCTTTCATCGAAGCGCGCCGCCTCGCCGCGCGCCACGCGATGAAACCCGCGCACCCGGCAAAAAGGGCCGCAGAAGATATCCCTGCGTCGAACCGCGACAGCGCCGCGTAAAGGGCCGCTCCGGCAGCGACTGTAACGCCGGATTTCAATATTCGAGCGCGCTTCTCTTTTCCAGCGGTTGCAGTAAACGCGCTGACCGTCAGATGCGCGGCAAGGAAACTCAATGCGCCGAGCCGAGTCTTCTCGGGTTCAATGAGAAATCCTGTGAAAACCGCTCCGAGAACTATAAGCCATGCGTAGAATCGCGCAATCGCAACTGCGGCGCGGCCGACCGCCGACAGCGCGACTCCCGGTTTTTTCTCTAGTATTTTCCCTGCCAGCGCGGACATCGCCGCGATGATTGACGCGATGACCGCCGCCGGAACGCCGACCCACAACAGAGCCAGAAGCGACAACGCCGAAAGCGTATATATCAGTATGAACAACGCAGGAGACGCATGCTCTTCCCCGAAATTGAATCCTCCGGGCGCAAGCTGCGCGACTATCGCCGCCGCGATTATCAGCTTCGCCGCTTTCGAGATGTTTCTTCCGGAAAGGACGATCCTGATGAGTTTCCACAACAACCCGCCCGCGCCGCGCGCAAGCGCCGCGACCGCTCCCGCAGCCCGTTTGACAAGTTCCTTCATCGCGGCCCGCCTCCGCTCGCGCGCTCCCACTTATTCACGTCGATCCGCGCGTAGCCCCTCTCGGACGCGAACGTCAGATAGTTGCTTGCACTGTCGTATTCCATCCTTTTTATCTTTCGCCCGACGTTCACTGACCCGGCAATTCTCCGTTTAGCCCAATCAATTCTATAAAGATCTCCCGTCAGATAGTTCGAGACGTAAAGGAAACCGTCTGAGCCTGCCGCTAAGTCTCTGACCCCGACCGGCATCTTCATCCTCCCCCGGTCTTCGAGCGTCGCCGGGTCCAGTTCGATAATCTCCCCGCCATTTAGGCTCGTGTACGGCGCGGTTATGAAAACACTTTTCCCTTCAGGGCCGAGACAAATCCCCAGAGGATAGATTGCCATGTCGCGCGTCCGCAACAGCCTTTCGCTCTGGATGTCATAAGCTCCGATATAAATGCCGTTGAACATGTAAATGAAATACACTATGCCATCCGGGGACATCGTAGTCTCCACAATCGAGCCGCCGTATCCCTCGCGCATCGGCTCCAGCTTCTTCGCCTCCAGCCCGTCGAGCGAGTACACTATCGCCCTGCTGTGTGTGGTCTCGCCAAATCCAGCGAACAGAGAGCGCGATTCCTCGTCGGCTTCGAGCCAGTACGGGCCTCCGAACCGTCCGTAGCGATACTCCTTTTTCTGCGTCATTGACTCCCCGTCGAAAACCAGCATCGCTCTATCCTGCGGGCAAGCGAAGAACAACCGCCCCGTCGTCGCGTCCTCGAAGAATGAAAAAAATCCGCAACCAATAGGGACTATCTCTCCGGAATCAAAATCGTAAGAGAACGAAATCTCGTTGCTCGCGCCGATGTAAACCCTGCCGCCGGACTCTGCCGCCGAGCGGTATCTCTCCCGGAGCTGCCAAACGCGTTTGCCGCCAAGCGACTCCTTTATCTTTTTCGCGGGTATAAGCTGCGCGCTTTCGTCGCAGAAATTGACGTAGTACTGAACGAAGGAAGGCTCCGGGCCGGAGGCGCATTTGTCCGCCATTGAGAATATCGACGCCGCCACAGCAAACGCCGCGCATGACGGAACCACCGCCGCCTGCGCCGCGACGCTCAATACCGGCCTCCCGGTCTTCGCAGCCCAGAAAACGGACGCGATTACAACCATAGCGAGCGCGGGGAAAAACCACTTGAACATCATCCACGCCACATAAAACATCGGCTGCCACAACGCCAGCGTGTGCGCGCATATAGCGTAGAAAATCGCGAAAAGGACGACAGATCCCGCTCCTTTTCGACTCGAAAAAGCGTCCACAATCGAGCAGACTAGAAAGACTAATATGTAGAAAAACCCTATGAATATCGCCAACGGTTTGGAAAGGGCCGACAGGCCGGGCAGGGGCGACGGAAAATGCGAATAGAACACGACGGGCGCGAGCAGAACTCCCCGCCCCGCCGCCAGAACGATGAACCGCCCTGTCTTGAAAAACACGCTGTTCTTTTCGGATTGCGCGGCGCTTTTCATGTCCGCCGCCTTGAAGACGAACACCGCGAACCTGACCGCGAGCAAGGAGACTCTTCTGAGCGAGGCGGAGAGTCTCAGGATGCGGCCGCGCGCCGCCCCGGCCCTCCCGGCAAGCGCCCCCAGCGCGCCCGCCGCAAAATAAAGCGCCGCCGCCAGCGCCGCTAGGTATATTATCCCCACAATTATTTTTGTCATCAGACGGCTTCCTGTCGCTGACTGAAATGATACCGCCGCCCAAATTTTTTTTCAATCACGACGGCTGTCTAAGGCGATCGAGGCCGCTTTTGCGAAACCACCGCGCTCCCGCCTCCGTGTTGACCCCGGCGCTCCGACTGATATAATGATTTTTATGGAGCTTCGCTGAAATGGGAACCAAGCCCGCCGTCTCCGCTTCAAGGTGGAAAGCCCTCTCCGTCCTCTCGGCGCTCTTTGTCTGTTTCAACATTCTTCTACATTCCATAGAGCCGATTTCCGACGGCGACTCGTTTGAGTACGCCGGCGTCGCTCGCAATATTCTTCGCGGCGAAGGTCTTCGAGAAGACTTGCTGCGCTCTTACGCCATCCCCGACCAGCCTCTTCCCCACCCGGCCTCGCAAAGGGCCAACCTATATGTGTTCTTCGTCGCGCCCTTCCAAGCCGTCTTCGGGGATTCCCACTGGGCTTTCCTCGCCCCGTCGCTGATCGGCCTCTTTATCTTTCCTCTGGCCGTCTATTGGGCGGGCAGGCGGCTCTTCGGCGAAGACCCGGCTTGGCATTCCGCCCTTCTCTCCCTATTCCTGCCTTCCTTCCTCCGCCTCTACTACCTCGCCGACCCCGGCCTGCCGGAAGTCTGGCAGATGATATTCTATCTGCTGTTCGCCGTATTCCTGTACGAAGAAAGATACGCCGCCGCCGGGCTGTTCATGGGCCTCGCATACCAGTTCCGCCCGAACAGCGTCGCGCTCATCCCCGCCGCTCTGATATGGATGGCCATCCGCAGGAGAGACCGCCTGTTTTCGACCGCCTCTCTCAAGATGTTCGCCGTCGCCTTCCTTATTGTCCTTCCCTTCCTTGTCCGAAACTGGATGGTGTTCGGCTCTCCAACATACAACGAACAGATAGTCGGCGCGGCAAAGGTTTACGACGGGACGCTACGCGAGCATTTCGAGGACGCGCGCATGTTCGCGGTGGTGTTCAACTACGAAGCGTATCGCGGCGGCGGGCCGGACCCGTCCGGCTCCTTCGCCTCCAACTTCGCCGCCGTCCTGTTCGCCAACGCAAAAATGGCGCTCTTCGGCAAACAGTCCGACATCCTTTACATCCCCGGCATTTTTCAGACTTTAGGACTTCTGACCCTCCCCTTTATCGTTCTCGGCGTCCGAGCTTCCAGAGGGTCGCCCGCGACTTCTCTGGCCCTCGCCGTCATCCTGTTTCAGACAGCCATGCACGTCGCCATGATCACCTATTCGGACAGATACGTCATGTGCGTCGCTCCTTTCGCGTTCATGCTCTGCGGCGCGGGATTCGCCGAGTTCAGGCGCATGTTCGCCTCCCGCCCGTTGCTCTCTTCCCCTAAACTCCCCGCCGCGATAATCGTCTTCCTAATACTATCGGAATCGGCGGGACTTCTGGTTTTCGGAGCCGCGCGCATGGCGGGAGACTCCCGCAAAAACATATACGCCGAACTCAACGCGACCTGCGAACACATCCGCAATACGACCGACCCCGGCGACGTCGTGATGACATACCCCTTCTTCTCGACCCACTACCTCTGCGACCGGCCCACAGTTCCGTTGCCGTACGGCAATATCAGTTCCGTCGCCGAAGTCGCCGCAAAGTACGACGTCAGGAATATCGTCTTCGCCTCGGCATGGCGCGTTGACCGCTTCCCGGAGTTGCCGTTCACGAACACGGTCGCCTCCGGAATGCGGCTGACCCTGTATTCCGTTGATCGAGACAGGCTCGACGAATACCTTAAAACCCCTGACTCGAATTACATCGAGAGACTTAACCCTGTGGCCGGTTTTCTTTCAGGACGCTTCAATTTTGAGTTCGCGCCCCCGCTGTACAAAGTCCTGCCCGCCCTCACTCGCGGCGTCGTTCCGGGTCTGGCGGCGTACCTCGCCATTTTCCTTCTCTTCACGCTCGCCTTTCTGTCGCCGAAAAGCTTCGCGCGCTCCGCGTCCCTGTTCGTTCTATCCGCCGCCATCATCGCGGCGCAGGTCTTCCGCATGAGCGCGATATTCGCCCCTATACTCGCCCCGGCCCCCCCGTTGAGCATGGTCCAAGCCACCCTCGCCGCCGAGACCGCGCCGCCGCAAAAACAAACCCTCATCGTCGTCTCGGAAAACCCGATTGCCGCAGCCGCAGCGCAATCCACGTTGTCAAAAAGATTTCCTGTTTCAAGCGTTGCCGACGTCCCGCCGGATTCGCTCCCGGAAAACTCCGCCCTGTTCATCGCCCACCCCCCTGCCGAATCTTGGCTGTCTGATTCCGCCTCGCTCGAAAAAAACATCCAAGCACAACGGGAAGCGAACAGGCGCATACAAGAGTCGGCCGCCGCCCGCCGCGCCCTCGGCGAAACCGCCATCCCCATCGCCGGCGGCGTCCTCTCCTTCTGACCGCTGGCATTCGGCGTTTCAGTTATCTCACGGAAGAAAATTGTTGAAGTTTTTAGTGCGGTATTGCGGGGCGGTCGTGTTCATGTAGAACAGGATTCCCGATATCAGGCTTATTCTAAAGAATTTCTTCTCGCGCAGCATCCTCGGTATGAGAAGGAAGAAAAGAACGACCGGCGGAATTTTCACGCGCAACAGCTTCCTGACCAGTTTTTCGAGAGCCGGCGAGGCCGCCGCGATGTCGAACAGCGCGTACAACGTTTCGAACTCCCTGTCTCTCTTCGTGTGTATCTCCGGCGTCATCACCCGCATGCCCGTCTTCTCGTAATTGACGTTCAGCAAACCGTCCTTGATCGCCTCCTCCACCATCTGCGTGCGGGGAATCGGCGACAGGAAAGTCACGCGGATGTTGTCCGCCTTTATGTCCCTGTTCAGGCGGACGGTTTCAAACGCGTTCTCAATCGTCTCATACGGGAGGGCGATCATGTTGAACGCGGTCAGAATCAGGCCGTGTTTTTTCACTAAGGCGGCGGCGTCCACTATCTGGCTGTCCAGATAATGCTTGTTCAGCTTGTCGATGCGCAGCCGCTCGTTTCCCGTCTCCACCCCGATGGCAATCCCCGCGCAGTTCGCCCTCTTCATCTCCGACACCATCTCGTCGTCGATGTCGTGCACCGTCGTGTTGCAGGTAAACGGGATGTCGCGGAACCTCTTGGCGTACTCCCGGCTAAACTCCATCACCCACGGCTTGTCGTGCGTGAATATGTCGTCGGAGAAATGGATGCTCCGCATCGAAGCCAGCCTCTTCATCTCCTCGATCTCTTCCATTATCCTCGACACGGACTTTCTTCGCAGGTAGCGGCCCTTGCCCGTGAAAAAGCCCCTGAACTTCGCGTTGTAACAGAAACTGCACGCGTTCGGACATCCCCTCCCGCTTGTGAACCTTTTGACGCTGATGACCTTCATAAACCAATATTTAAAATAGAGCGCCCTGTCGGGCAGCGGAAGCGATTCCAAGTCCTGCACAAGCGGCCTCATGTCGTTCACCCTGACCTCGCCGCCGGACTTGACCGTCAGGTTGAGCACATCCGAGTAGTCCTCCCCCCTCTCCAGCCTGTCCGCTAGGTCGAGTATTGGGAACTCCGATTCGCCCCTTGCCACTATGTCCACTTGAGGGTCGTTGATAATCTCCGGAAAAAGCATCGGGTACGTGCCGCAGAAAACTATCGGGGCGTCCGACGCTTCTTTCGCCTCCGCCGCTATGGACAGGGCCACCCGCTCCCCCCAGATGTCCATCGGAACCACTATCAGCCCCGCCCCGCTTTCGGCCACCTTGCGCGCGAAACGCCTCTCGTTCTTCTTGAAGAACAGCTCCGTTTCGTGCCCCCGGCTCTTGAGCAGGCCGGACACGTCCGTCACCGCCAGAGACTCGTTGATGCCGTTGTCCTGCAGGAATATTACCTTCATCGGACTCCCCTGTTAAAGATCGCCGCGAACACAACCTCGTGAAACCCGCTACAATTCTAACTCCAACTCCGCCCCCTCCGCAAATCCCGCCCGCGCCACCCCGACTTCTTGCTTTTTTTTCACTCATATAATAATGTTTGGAAATGCCGACGCCGCTGAGCCTCAACGAAATCAAGGACAGAGCTATAGCTTTCTCCCGCGAGTGGGAGAGCGAGCGCGCGGAAAAAGCAGAAGCGCAAACATTCTGGAATGAATTTTTCAATATTTTCGGCGTGTCGCGCCGCAGAGTGGCGTCTTTCGAGGAGCCTGTCAGGCGAGCGCGCCTGAGGTTCGAACAGAGCGGAGCGCGCGGCGGCTTCATAGACCTTCTTTGGCGCGGAACCATGATAGCCGAGCACAAATCCCTCGGACGCGACCTTGATTCTGCTTACGCTCAAGCTCTCGGTTACTTCGAAGGCCTTCCCGAACGCGACCTGCCGAGGTTCGTGGTCGTCTCCGACTTCGCCAGATTCAGGCTCTACGACTTGGAAAACGGTGAAACAAACGAATTCAGCCTGAAAGACCTTTACAAGAATATCGGACTGTTCGGCTTCATTTCGGGCTACACCACGCAAAAAGTGACTGCGCAGGACCCGGTCAACATCAAAGCCGCGGAGCGAATGGGAAAGCTTCACGACCGTTTTCGCGCCTCCGGCTATCAGGGCCGCACGCTTGAAATCCTCCTCGTCCGCCTTTTATTCTGCCTGTTCGCCGAAGACACCACCCTCTTCGACCAGAAAGGCGCGTTCAAGGACTTCCTGATGAACCGCACCCGCGAGGACGGCTCCGACCTCGGCCCACAACTCTCGCTTCTCTTCCAGACATTGAACACTCCGTCGGATCAAAGACAGAAGAGTCTGGACGAAACGATTGCCGCTTTCCCATACGTGAACGGAAAGCTGTTCGAGGAGAGCCTGATAATAGCAAACTGCGACCGCGGGATGCGCGAGCTTCTTCTCGACTGTTGCGCGCTTGACTGGGGCCGAATATCGCCAGCCATCTTCGGCGCCCTTTTTCAATGCGTCATGGACGAGGAAGGCTCCGTGAGGCGGCGGAATCTGGGCGCGCACTACACCAGCGAGGAAAACATCCTTAAGTTGATCCGACCTCTTTTCCTCGACGACCTGTGGCGCGAGTTCCGCTCCGCCAAGCGCAGCGTAAACAAACTATTCGAACTTCACAAAAAAATCGCCCGCCTCAAATTCTTCGACCCGGCCTGCGGCTGCGGAAATTTCCTTGTTATCGCGTACAGGGAACTGCGCCTTCTGGAACTGGAAATTCTGCGGGCGTCGCGAAACTCGGCCCAGCGCCTCCTCGACATCTTTCAACTCGTCCAAGTGAACGTCAACCAGTTCTACGGCATTGAGATAGAGGAGTTCCCGGCTCAAGTCGCGCAAGTCGCTCTCTGGCTCACCGACCATCAGATGAACATGAAAATCTCAGAGGAGTTCGGTCAGTATTTCCGAAGGCTGCCCCTGACCTGCTCGCCGACAATATGTTGCGGCAACGCTCTCCGCATGGACTGGAACGACGTGATAAACTCCGACTACGTCGACTACATCATGGGAAATCCGCCTTTCGTGGGTTCGAAATACCAGAACAACGACCAACGCGAAGATATGGCCGGCGTTTTTTCAGACGTCAAAAACTCCGGGTCTCTGGATTATGTGTCCGCATGGTATATGAAAGCCGCGCTGTACGTGAAGGGCGACGAAAGTCTTAACGGCTTGTTGGGGTTTGCTCCCGGCTCGTCCGCGACTCCGGCGTCCCGCGTCAAAATCGCTTTCGTTTCCACTAATTCCATAACGCAGGGAGAACAGGTAGGCTCTCTCTGGCCCCCCCTTCTCAACCTCGGCGTCAAGATTCATTTCGCTCACCGGACTTTCAGGTGGAGCAACGAAGCGCGAGGAAACGCCGCCGTCCACTGCGTCATCATAGGATTCGCGCTTCACGACTCAGACAACAAAGTCATTTTCGACTACGAGAACTCGAACGGCGGCCCCCGCCCCTTTGCTGCCTCCAATATCAATCCTTACCTCGTGGACGCTCACGACCTCGTCATATCTCGGCGAGACTCCCCTCTCTGCAATGTCCCATCAATCGGAATCGGAAACCAGCCGATTGACGGCGGATACTACTTGTTCACGCCGGAAGAAAGAAAAGATTTCCTTAAAAGGGAACCGGCTGCCAGAAAATGGTTCCGCAAATGGGTCGGGTCTGATGAGTTCATAAATAAATATGAACGCTGGTGTTTATGGCTGGGCGAATGCCCTCCTGAAGAACTGAGAAAAATGCCGGAAGTCATGAAGCGCATCAAAGCTGTTCAGAAATTAAGACTTGCAAGCAAACGCAAATCCACACGCAATCTAGCACAAACCCCCACTCGATTTCTTGTCGAAAACATTCCAAAATCCACATATTTATTGATTCCAGAAGTGTCTTCCGAGCGACGGGTTTACATTCCGATGGGCTTCATGCGGCCTTCGGTTCTCGCAAGCAATCTGGTAAAAGTCGTCCCGAACGCCACCCTCTATCATTTCGGCATACTCACTTCCGCAATGCACATGGCTTGGGTCCGGCAAGTCTGCGGCAGACTTAAAAGCGATTACAGATACTCAAAGGATATCGTCTACAATAACTATCCATGGCCCCGCAAAGTTGATAATAAGCTTAAGCTGAAAATCGAATCAGCGGCGAAGGGCGTGCTGGACGCGCGCGCCGCTTATCCCGACGCGTCTCTGGCCGACCTCTATGACCCGCTTTCTATGCCCGCCGGCCTTCTTCGCGCTCACAAAGCTCTCGACCGCGCTGTGGACGCCGCTTATATCGCCGCTCAAAACGGCGACCGCCAGAAGCGTTGTTTCTCTTCCGACATCAAGCGCGTGGCCTTCCTGTTCGAGCTTTACCACAACTGCACCAGCCTGCTGCCTCTGCCGGAAAAACAAAAACCTAAAAGAAAAAAACCGGAAATCGCATACTGACGGTTCTTCCCGCTGAAAAAACGCGCGGCGACCGCGCCCCGAATCCGGCGCGCGGATTCGGACGCAGGCGTCTTATATTGCTTTGCCGCGACCGCTTCTTCTTCTAATCCGATTTGGGTTTTGCGGGCGTCGTTTTGCCGGTGTCAGAAATGCCGAACAAGACTCCGAGCATGGTTTTTTGAATGAATTCGCTCTTCGGGCCGTCCTTGCCGACTGTGTACTTGATGAAAGGCGTCCACTTCCGCTTCGTCCCTCCCGCGCCGTCTGCGATGTCATCCGCGATCATCACTTTCAAATCAACCAGACGGGTCCAACGCGGCGCTTCGCCCGCGCCGAAGTTCCGGTCCAATCTGCCGTCGAACGAAAGAAGAGAATCGTTGGTCAGATAAATATCCCACCGCAGAGCGCCGGTGACGCGTTCGTACGCCTCCGGCTCGTCGCCTGTCTTGCGCTTCACGGGATTGACCGACTCGAAACTCAGTTGCGCGTAGGGATACGGCTGGAAGTTCATTCTGTTGCCGGTTCGGATTGCGACGCGGGGAACTCCCGCCAACCTCAAACCGCAGTTGAAATCCGTGTCGTCCCCGTCCGATGTAGTCTCAGGCCGCGCGTACACCGAGAATGAGCGGTCCGCGAGCAAGTTCCCCTCGCCCCAGCTCGATCTCTCCGCCACCCACGCGCCCTCGAACTTCAGGGCGTCGAAATAGTCGGCTTCGTTCGTGGCGAATTTGCCGGACATCTTTGCGGACCAATATTGCGTTGTCATGCCCTGCCCATCTTCCGAATATTTATGCTTCATTCCCGCCGGAGTCGTCGTGAAATCGAACTTGATGTAAAAACCGTCTTTGCCTGACTCGTCCGAACTCGCGGATGGCGCCACTTCGAGATTTTCAACTCCAATCTTCGGCCCCGCCCTGAAAAGTTTTTCAAGCAACTTTCCCTTGTCTTCCAGAGTGAAAACAATTTCTTCGGATATCGGTTGGCCTGAGCACACGAACGTTCCGGGCGGAGTGGTCAGCTTTATTTCTGCGGATAGCCGCTTCGCCGCTTCCACCTTTCGGGCATCGTATGAGCATTGAATCTCAAACTTCTCCATTCCGGTGTTCGCGTCGGCTGCCTCGACCTTTTTTCCCTCCTTTACAATTCTGAAATTACATTCAAGTGGCGTGATTTCCACACATTCCTTGTCTTTTTCTCCCACGCAAAGCATCGGGTCTTTCTCCGTCGCTACAGGTTGAACATCGCTTGGCGTCTTGTCTTTATCCACGTAATTCTCGCCAAACTCCACGGTCGCCAAAAACTTTTTCATCGTATAGCTGTATTCCAGAGTCTTAGATATCGCGAGTTTTCCCGGATCGCAAACAGGACGGGTTTCCTCCGCATTGGCCGATGCGGCTATTTCGCTTTTTGCCGTCCGGTTTCCGCCCTCTTGCCCCGCCGCCGCCGCGCAAGACATGACCAGTGACAATGCTAGAACCGCCGCCGCGACTGCTCCGTTGTATTTTTGCATTGTCACACCGCCCATCTCAAAAATGCGACGAAGTTTTCAAAGCTGTTGGACTGCTCTCCGGAACTTACCCACGTCGCAAAATACCGGAACCATTTATTCTCTTCCATGTGCCAGATGCCCGGCTGGGAACCCATCTCCGTGTTCACAATCCCGTTTAGAATCATCAACGCCCACCCGAGAACCTGTTCGCGGTTCCAGCCCGAAGATGCCAGTTTATTCTTAAAAACAATGTTCCAATCTATACTGTCGCTTTCCGAAACCGAGCTTCCGAACTGACCTAGGAATGAAATTGCGACGCTTTTTGCCTGATCCACGCTCATAAACCCCTGTTCTTGCATAATCGCCCTCCCCGTTTTGTTTTTTCAACGCCCGCCTCGCGGCGACTGAAAGCAAATCATATGCCGCTCACACAATCTTCCCCTTCCATCTTTGTTCATTCCGCAGATTGTCAGCTTGCCGTTTTATCCTCTGGCTCAGGAGGCTTTGTCGCCGCCTTTTCGGGCAGCAGCGGCGCGGTCTCGTCGTCCGCGTCGCGTCTTTTTTTCGAGTCGCTTTTGCTTATTTCGGTCTCAAAATTGAGCCTTTTGCTGAAATACACTGTTACTACTGTCGCGACAAAGGTTACCATAATCGCTACTATACCGAGACACATCATCGTATGACTAACAGCAGCCTCTATTCCGGATACCACCACATCTTTGGCTGTCTTCATTGATTCATCAAAAACCACATCGGTGCGCTTGTCGACCATTTCTCGAATCCTATCGGAAAGATCGGGGTATTCCTCCGAATACTTTTCTCCTGCCGCAGTCTTAGCGGTATCCACGATTGTTTTCTGCGCGTTTTCCGCTTTTCGCTCGGCGGCGACGGCTTGGCTCTGAGCGTTTCCGGCGGCGCGCATCGCCATGTCCGCCAGCATCGACGTCCTGTCGTTAAGCTTTTCCGAATACTCTTTAAAAGCGTCGTATCTCTGGTCTATTTGTTGCTTTTTATTTCCAGCGTCCTCCGCAACCTTTCCTATGTTCTCTTCCACGAAGCGCAGTTCCTCGTACCTCTCGCTCAAATAATTCCGGCTCGTCTTGATATCCTCCGCCAGAATAAGCGCCTCGCCTCGCATCGCCTCCATCTTCGCGGCGGCATCGAGAGCCGCCGCCTTTGCTTTTTCAACGTCCGACACGTCTTTTTGGAACGAGCCCACCTGCGCGGAAATCCTTTCAAGCTTGCCGGCAGTCTCCGTCTTGAACACCGGGTAGTCGCCCGCGAACCCGCTTATCAATATGGATATCTTTCTTAAATCCTTCTGTATGTCGTCCATCCTGCTTTCGAGGCCGGACATCCTATCTTCGAGCGAGGGCTCTTTCGTTTCGCTTTCAACCTGCCTTTTCGTCGGCAACGACGAGCCTGACACGGCGCTCATCGGGTCGGCGGACGCAAAATGCTTTCCAGAATAAACAATCATCACGTTCGCGTCTTCGGCCTTGCCGCCCTTCGCTCCTTGCGGAGCCTTTTGCGCTCCGGCAAACTGCGCCGCGACCGCCGCAATGAGCGCCGCAGTCGCAAAAACGCGCGCAACCCTCACGTCAATCTTCATCCTTCGAGTCCTCCGTTGTTAAGATTTGTGTTTTCAGCTTTCGCGTCTTGATTATCCGTCGCCCCGAGAGCGCGCATCAAGACGCAAAAAAGCAACCTTTTTTACACGCAATGATTGATAAGCAACCGCCCCCCGCCGCCACCCCCGGATTTGCCTTCGCCGGTTTTCTTTGTAGAATATGATAGTGAATCAGACTTTCGCGGATTCTACGCTCGCGGCGCGTTTTCGCCGCAATACCGCGTCCGGGACAGATTCTTAATGGACGGCCTTTACAGAAAACTGTTATTAAGAGAGGGAGAGAAGTTCCGGCCCTCGCTCGAAAACAAGGTGGCGCATCAGCACGAGCGCGAAATCTCCCTGCTCACCGTCTGGATGGACAGGGAAAGGAACGCCAACATATTCAGAATTGTGAAAGAAGAGATTGAAAGGCTCAGGACGGCAGGAACAAAAGAAATCCGGGTTCTGGACGTCGGTTGCGCGTATGGAAACCATATCTTCATGCTCAACGCCCGGCACGGCGGCGGGAACGACATCCACTTCGCCGGAATCGACATAGACCCTAAGGCCCTTGAGTTCGCCACGGCTTTCAGCGACGCGATACCGGGATACGACAACTGCGAGTTTTCAGAGGGCGATGTCGACGCCGGGCTTGTATTCGAGGACGGCTCTTTCCACATCATTCTCTGCTCTGACGTTCTCGAACACAGCCAAGACCTCGCCGCCGCTTTGAGAGAGACCGCGCGGACGCTGAAGCCCGGCGGCAAAATCGTGTTCACCTCTCCCCTCAAGAACAGCCTTTTCAAGACGGCCTCAAAAATCCTGAGCGCCGTTTCGTTCGGAAAACTTGAGAAAAAGTATTACGACGGCGGCACAAAACCGGGCATCGGCAAGACCGACAAGCCGGAACACGGTTACGGCCACATATCCGAAATGAATCTGAAAGGATACCTTAAGGCGGGCGCGGAAGCTGGCCTAGCTCCGGCAGAGATTATCCCGGCGTCTGTCTTCAGCGGCAGCATGTTTTTCGACAGGCATCCGATTCTGCTCGCCTGCCTCGTGTTCATCGAAGCGCTTCACAGAACGTTCAGACTTGTCTCATGGGCGCACGGCGTCCAGATCGTTTTTGTGAAAAAGGGCTAGAACATCTGCTTGCTTTAGTAATACTACCGTATAAAATCACAAATGATATTATACATGCTATTAGATGATTCTACCCACTGCCAAGTGTGCCATGCGCAAAACTTTTTCTTTTGCGCATGATGCTTTTCACCAAAATAGCAAATGGGAGCTTTCATTTAGTTCTTCGTATATATGACGCTGTAAGCCTGATTCGCCGATAGCGCGCGCAGATTCAAAAACCATTGCTTTATGGCAACACAAATAAATCGTTAGCAGAAAAAAACGACAATCAAGCCTGTTTTATAATGGATTACCGGCGTTTGCCGAGGGCGAGCGCATCGTCATAAACGGAGGCGAGGAGCAAGGAGAGAGAGCGTTCGTCGAAGTTGACGACGCGGGCGCGGGCGCCGCGCACCAAACGCTCGCGCAACGAAAGGTCGGCTTCGATATCGAGCAGTCGCGAGGCCAATCCCCGCGCATCGCCCGGCGCGAAGAACAGGCCGCTGTCGTTGTCGGAGATGATTTCGAGCGGGCCGCCCGCGCCGGCGGCGACGCAAGGCAGCCCCGCAGCCATAGCCTCCAGCAGGGCTATTCCGAACGGCTCGGCGCGGGAGCACAACACGAAAGCGTCCGACGCGGCCAGCAGTTCTCCGGGGTTGTCGACGTATCCGGCGAGCGTCACGCTAGCTGAAACGTTCAGGGCGGCGGCGGCGGACGGCAGAGACTCTCTCAGCGGGCCTTCGCCCGCGACTATGAAGTGGAAGCGTCCCGGGAACGCGCGTTCGAGGACGGCGGCGGTTTCGAGAAGTGTGTCCAGCCCTTTCTCCGGCGCCAGACGCGAGAGCGTGGAGACAAGGAATCTTCCGGGAGGGACGCCGAACCTGTCGCGTATCCGCTCCGAGTCTTCTGGCAGAAGCTCCTCTTTGAAAGGCCCTCGCAGTATGTCTATTCCGTTCGGGATGACTACGCCTCGCTCTCCGAGCGCGCCTTCGCGCCGCTCGATGGCTGAGCGAACGGCCTCCGACACGAATATGACGCGCGCGAACCGCTTGTTCATGCGGGCATATATCCGGGTGTAAAGCCGTTTAAGGGCGGGGTTGGATATTGTCGCGTATCTATCCTCGATGAAGTGGCGGGTGGCGACGACTGGAGGGTTGCCGGAAAGCCGCGCTGCCGCAAGCGACAGGAACGCGCTTATTCCGAGATGGGCATGGACGATGGCGACGTTTTCGGTCGCAATGATGTTTCTCAGGGCGGCGACGGACGAGGCGTCTCTGAGGTTGGCGAGAGGCACGGGGAAGTGGGGTATTCTTTCGGCCCTGAGAGCGTCGGTGAAACGTCCTCGCGGAGGCGAGGCGACCAGAGGCATGTGGCGGGCGGGGTCCAGACGTCGCGCCGCGCTGAGAATGTTCCTCTGCGTGCCGTAAAGGTCTGAATCGCAGACGACGTAGAGAACGGCGGCTGGGGCCACGGGTCAGATTCCCATTTCTATATGGTGTCGCTTCAGGTCGAGGGACGAAAGCATTCCCGCCCATTCAGTCTCCGCCGGCGTGTTGTCTTCTATATAGGTCGCCGCCGGGAAAAGCGCCAGAAATATGGCGAACGGAATGCCAAGCCCGCGGATAAGCTGATAGGCAAACATATTCACAGTCGCAAACGCCACGACGGCGGCGAACAGGGCGATGTAAAAAGAGTAAAAGAAAGGGTCTGTCGTGCGGCCGATGCGGCGGACGATATTAACGAAGAAAGACACGAAGATCGCGCATAGCGCTATCATCGCCGGGACGCCCCTCTCGCTGCCGACATGAAGGAAAAGATTGTGAATCTCGCTGTTGTGAGGCTCATTGTAGACCAGAGTGACATATTCGAGATTGCTGCCAAGCCCGACGCCGAGCAGAGGATACGTGGAGATAGTGTCCGTGGCGATTTCATACTGGCGGAGGCGACTGAGAGAAGCCTCGTCAGCCACGCGGGGAGCCGAGTAAAGCCTTCCTATGTAGCGGGGAGGCGCGGCTACGGCCAGAACCGTTATCGCCACTACTATGAGCGCGAACGCCCTGATGAACTGTATCATTCCTCGAATCTGCGCAGACAACACTATGCCTAATATTGTGGCGATCCACGCTCCGCGCGAGAATGTCATAAGAAGAGCGGCGGTGTTCAGTATTATTATCGCATAGTAGAAGTATTTCGTTTTGAGATCCTTCTGGGCCAAAGCCAGATTGAAAGTGAAGACCAAGTTCATCGCCAGATATGAGCCGGTGGCGTTGAAATGCCCCAGAGCGCCGAATATCCTCGTGTCGCCGCCGCCGAGTTGGAAATACTGAAGTATCCCTTGTATCGACACGAGGGCGCTGACAATCACAATCGCGTAAATAATCGCGTCAAGCACGCCCCGTTTGTAAACCGCGACGACAATCAGGAAATAAGCAAAGACGAAGAATTCCAGAGTCTGCGCCAGATTTGCGAACCCGCTCGACATGTCTCTGCTGTTCATCATGGATAACACGGTGATAGCTACGAAAATGAAAATTATTCTGTTCAGGTGGGTAGAAGGAACGCCGCGCTCACGCCGGAGGTTTGAACGGACTAACATAAGAAAAACAAGAATCACCAAATACATATCGGACAGAGTGAAGAAGAACTTCAAGCCCGGCAAGGTGTAGCCGGCAAGCGGGGATAAGAAAATCAGAATTAGGACCGCCAGCTCGAAATTGAGGATGGCGATAAGGGTTAGAAGAGCGCCGCCGGCGTAATATGAGCCGACGACGAATTTTGAGACTTTCAGGCTCGATTCCGGATCGATAAATCCGAATAAAGAATTAAGGACGACTGAAGCCACGATAATCGCGGCCAAGATGAACGCGTGCCTAGGGGAAACCATGTCGCGCGACTGAGCGTTCATCGATTATTCGCCTGTAGCCTCCGCGCGGGGCTGAGGGCCGGACTCTTCGCGCTCCAGAGGAAAAGACAGCCTAACATTGACGGATTTGCCTGTTACAAGCTCGCTGACCTCCACTCTCACGCCCGCGTCGCGGAACTCGCCCACCAACTGTCTTATCATGTCGACGCAGGCAGCGGCCCTGCCCAAACTCTCCTTGGAGTACCTGTAAGTTTTTCCGCGCGGCTTCTCGAAGCCGCGTTTTGCCTTCATATATTCAGGCAGGGAGCTTACCAGTTCGCGCGTCTGCTCCACCGTCAATTTTTCCCGGTAAATTTTTTCGAGGGCCTCCATCTGTTTTTTCTCTCCGACTATCTCAGAAAGGAGCCTCGCGTGTTCGACGGTTATAAGCTTGGAGACGACCGCTTTTTTGACGACTTGGGGCAGCTTGAGCATCCAGAGCTTGGCTTTGACCGAATCGACGTCGCGGCCTATGCGCTCGGCGACGGCTTTTATATCGCCGCCCGCCGCGGCCATCTTGCCGACCGCCTCGGCGGTTTCGACATCGTCGAGCTGCTCGCGCTGGAGGTTCTCTATGAAGGCAATCTCGATCATGTCCTGATCGTCGAGCTGCCTGACAATCGCGGGGATGGTTTTAAGGCCTATCAGCTTGCAGGCGCGAAGCCTGCGCTCTCCGGCGACAAGCTCGTATCCGCCGCCGAACTTGCGCGCTATCACCGGCTGCAACACGCCCTGTTCCCGGATGGACTTGGCAAGCTCGTCGAGCTTGTCGGGATCGAACGTTCTTCTGGGCTGATACGGGTTGACCGAAATCTCGTCGACAGGCAAGTCGACGACGGATTTCTTTCCCTCTTTTTCGATGATTCCTCTTACGAACCGCTCAAGCATCGGCGCCGCCTTTTCCCTCTAGCGTTTGAGCTTCACTCTCTTCTGCCTCTGCCGGCTTCCGTAGCCGTAGCCGCCGTAATAATAATAGTAATAATAATCCGGGCTTGAGGCCTCGATGTTGTTGAGGGCCACGCCGATTATGGGTGTCTTCGTGCTCTCTATCATGTATTTGACCTGAACCGCTTCGTCCCGGTTGATTCGTCCGGAGTTAATGACAAGCAGCACACCGTCTAGCATCTGCGCCATGACCACCGAGTCGATGACGTGGATGGAGGGCGGGCTGTCGAACAGCACGATGTCGGCTTTTCTCTCGACGCACCGCAGGAACTGAAGCATGCGCTCGGAGCGCAGCAGCTCAATCGAGTTCGCGGGCAGCGGGCCGGAAGGTATCATGCTCAGGCCTTTGATGCCCACCGGCTGAATCAGGCGGTCGACCACGACGTCCATGAACGACTCTTTGGGGAGCCTTCCGCTCACGGACAGGTCGCTGACGGCTATCTCGGCTTCCAGTTCTCCTGTGAGTATCGAGCTTAATCCGAGCGAGTTGTCGACCCCGAACATTCTGTGCAGCATGGGGCGGCGCAGGTCGGTGTCGATCATAAGCACTTTCGTGCCTTCCTGCGCCATCGATATGGCCAAGTTGGCCATAGTCGTGGATTTCCCCTCGTCCGATTTCGAGCTTGTCACCAGCAGGGTTTTAACAGGCGGATCCAAGCAGAACAACTGGGTGAAGAAGCTAAGCCGCCTGTATGCCTCGGCTATGGGCGACTTCAACGGCACGTCGGTGATGAGCTTGTTTATGGTTTCAGCGCTGTAAGGTATCGAGCCTAGCACGGGCAGGTTCAGATAGGTCTTGACGTCGTCGCTGGTGCGGACGGTCTCTTCCATCTCTTCGAGGATGAAGGCAAGCCCGATGCCTGACAGCAGGCCGAACATGAGAGCCACCGCCATGTTCTTGGCCCTGTTCGGCCTAATCGGCCTGTTGGGCGTTTCAGCTTCGTCGAACACTCTCACTTTTACGTCTTTGCGGACTTCCTCGATCATTATCCTCTGATGCTGCTCGTACAGCATCATGAACAACTCCTCGGCTATCTGCTTTTCCCTGATGAGCCGGCTCAGCTCATACTGCAACTGCGGGTAGTCACGCTGCTCGGCTTTCAGCTTGTTTATGTTGGATTCGAGGTTGGCGGACCTAACTCTCGCCAACTGCATCCGGGAGTTCAACTCCTCTAGGGCTTCCTGTTCCTTGACGTATTTCGAGGGCGATATGACCCTGTTGTTTATAAGGTCGGCCGCGTGCTTGTCCAGTTGTTTTTCGAGCACCGAGATTCTGTCGTCAATCTCTTTTATGGCGGGATGCTCCGGTTTATACTTCTTGAGCTTCGATTCCTTCTCCATTTTGAGGTTCATCAGCATTGAGGTGACGCTTGTCGAGTCGCCGGAAGTGAACTGGGTCGTTTCAGCGAGCGATTCCACATTCTGCGCCACCAGCAGAGTCTTGTCCCTCAAGGCGGACCTCACGCCTGCGGACTGGGTCTCGAGAAGCCTGACCTCTATGTCCGCCATGATTCGCTCCGTCTCGAAATCGGCTATATTCTTGTTTTTCTGAATCGCCGTTTCGTCGAGCATGACGACGCCGTTCTGCAGGTTGAAATCGAAGATGTTCTTTTCTTTCTCTTCTAAGCCTTCGCGCGCGTGATCCAGTTGCTGTTTGATGAATTCGAGCGTCTCGCGGTAAGACTTTTCGGAGAGGTCCTTGCTGAAGTCCTCGAAAGCGCGGGCGTATGCGTTGGCGACGCTCGAGCATTCGGAGGGATTTCCGCCCTCTATCGTCACATAGATTATTCCGGTGTCCTCGTCGCTCTTGTCCATCACCCTGTTGACAAGCTCGATGGCTTTTTCCGGGGGCCAGTTGAGCTTCTCGGCGGCGCGCTCGGCCACCGCCCTGCTCTTGAGCAGTTTTCGCTGCGTCTCTACGCTCATCGGGGACTGCATGTTGGGCGTCGGAGACGTTATGAGAAGAACCCTGCTAGGCTGGTCGACGAGTATTCTGGCGGTGGCGCTATATACGGGTTTCAGGTAAATGAAAGTGTACAGGAAGCCGATCAACGCCACGCCGATGACGCACAGGAAGACGATGAATTTCCGCTTCCATATAATCGCCCAATAATCTCTTATCTCCAAAGCGTTCCTCCCGCCGTCTCTCGGGCTGTCTTATGCGGATGTCTCAGGTTCCGACCGACCATGAATTCAGGTATATCTCCTGTTCGGGCGTCAGCTTGTCTATGCCGACCCCCATGCACTTGAGCTTCAGGCGGGCTATTCCCGCGTCGATCTCCGCCGGGACGGCGTAGACCTTTTTCTGCAGGCCGCCGGCGTTGAGCTTCATGTATTCGGCGCAGAGGGCTTGGTTGGCGAAAGACATGTCCATGACGCTCGCCGGATGCCCTTCGGCGGCGGCCAGATTCACGAGCCGTCCTTCTCCGATCAGCATCAGCCTGCGGCCGTCCTTCATGCGGAACTCGTCCACCATCGGCCTGACTTCTTTCTTGCCGGTCGCCATTTTTTCAAGAGCCGTTATGTCTATCTCGACGTTGAAGTGTCCGGAGTTGCACATGACGGCTCCGTCCTTCATCGCCTCGAAATGCTCCTTGCGCAGAACGTCCCGGTTGCCGGTGAGGGTGATGAACACGTCGCCGATGCGGGCGGCGGCCTTCATCGGCAGCACCTCGAAGCCGTCCATCACCGCTTCGAGCGCGGGCAGCGGGTCGATCTCTGTGACGATTACGCGCGCGCCCATTCCCCGCGCCCTCATCGCCACGCCTCTGCCGCACCAGCCGTATCCGGCCACGACGACTTTCCTGCCCGCCATCAGCAGATTGGTCGCCCTAATCACTCCGTCAATCGTGCTCTGTCCGGTCCCGTACCTGTTGTCGAAGAAGTGCTTGGTGCATGCGTCGTTCACGGCGACTATCGGGTATTCGAGCAGGCCGTCTTTTTCAAGAGCTTTAAGCCGGATAACCCCGGTGGTGGTCTCTTCCGTTCCGCCGACGATGCTCTTGAGCAGGTCGCGGCGCTCGCCGTGCAGGGTGGCCACCAAGTCCGCGCCGTCGTCCATGGTTATCTGCGGTTTCGCTTCGAGCGCGGCCATGATGTGCTGATAGTAAACTTTGTTGTTTTCGCCGTTGCGGGCGAACACTGAAATCCCGTCATGTTTGACGAGCGAGGCGGCCACGTCGTCCTGCGTGCTGAGCGGATTCGACGCGCAAAGCATCACGCGCGCACCGCCCGCCTTGAGCGTCCGGGCCAGATTCGCCGTCTCCGTCGTCACATGCAGACACGCCGCGAGCGTCACTCCCTTTAGCGGTTTTTCCTTCTCGAACCGCTGCTTTATCGAGCGCAGAACGGGCATTTCCCGCTCCGCCCAGTCGATCCTTTTTTTGCCTTCGTCCGCCAGCTTGATGTCCTTGATGTCAAACTTCGCCTTGTTGCCGCTTGATTTCGCCAATTTTCGGCCTCCGATATTAAATGCCGCGCGAACAGGCCCTTCGCCCCGCGCGGTTTATTTCATTTCCATTCGAGCGGGGAAAACCTCACGGCTTCGCCCACCGACGCCGCTCTCGCGGCTACATCCGATATGTTCAACGTCCTGAATCTGTCTATGCTGAAGTCCTCGCAACAGTAGGAAGCAGTTGCTGTTCCGGCGACCATCGCCTGCCGGAGCGTCTCTTCGTCCGCCGAGCCGCGCGAGGCCACGTAGCCTATGAAGCCGCCCGCGAACGAGTCCCCGGCTCCCGTCGGGTCCTTCAATGTCTCCAGCGGGTATCCCGGAAGCGCGAAGTGGCTGCTTTTTGTGAACATCATCGCGCCGTGCTCGCCTTTTTTCACCACCACAATCCGGGGGCCCATCTCCAGAGCGGCGGCAGCCGCCGCCCTCAGGTTTCCGCGCCCGGTGAGCATCCTCGCCTCTTCGTCGTTGAGCATCACCGCGTCCACCCTCTTCAGCGCCCTGTCCAGTTCCGCCCTGTATCCTTCTATCCAGAAATTCATCGTGTCCAGTATCGTGAATTCCAGCGAACCGCACTGGTCCAGAACTTTGTTCTGAAGTCCCGGCTCGATATTCGCCAGAAAAAGATATTTTGTTTTTTTATAATCATCCGGCAACTTGGGGTCGAATTTCTCCAGAGCGTTAAGCTCGGTGAAGAGAGTGGCTCTCACGTTGACGTCGGTCTCATAGCGTCCGCCCCATCTGAAAGTGCCGCCGGGAGCGCGCTCGACCCCGGATGTGTCTATTCCGCGAGACCTCAGAGCCGCCAGATGCTCATCGGGGAAGTCCTCCCCCACCACGCCCACAAGCCCCGGACGGGCGAAAAAACTCGCCGCGCATCCCGCGTACGATCCGGAGCCGCCCAACGCGTCCTTCACATTCCCGAAGGGCGTCTCCACTGTGTCCAGAGCCATTGTTCCTACTATCGCTAAATCCATGAGCCTCTCTATCTATAGTATTTTAATCTAATATAGCATCCGACAATTTGCAACATTTTTTACCAAAAGTGATTTCAGCCCACAAATCGGCTCTTCCGCCGGGCGCGGTTTCTATCCTAAAAAGCGCCTTGATTTAACCGATATTTGTAGAAACATATTTTATGTTGCGTTATTTAGCGTTTGCGCGCCCATCGCTCCGACTGCAACATTTGTTGCGCCCGCATGAAAAACCATGCGCGCCGACCGCGCCGATTATGTCTGTTTTGTTATGTCGAATAATTGCTTGGTTGCCCGCGACGCGCTGGTGCGGTCCGAGATTGCCTTCAGTGTCGACTTTTTTCGCTCGGTTCCCGTCTCCGCCCCTTTGCTTGTTTGGCCCCGCACAGTTACAATGTGTCAATAACCGGAGGTGGCCGATGAACACAAAGAAGCGCATGGCATTGCCGGCTTTGGCGTTGGCATTGCTTCTGACCGCCGGGGCGTTCGCGCCGGGTTGCAGCAGAGGCGCGAAACCACAGGCTCCAGCTTCCGCCAATTCGGAGTCCGAGCGCGATTCCGGCGATTACAAAGATGACGCGGACGACAGGAAGCCTAAAGAGGTCGTCGGTCGCGCGGTGTATTCAGTGCGCGCCGAAGAAGTGGAAGGCATGGTCTCCAGAGGCGCGGTGATCATCGACATCAGGGACCCGGATGATATCTGGAGCGGCGCGCCGCTCATCCCGGACTCGATAAACATTCCCGACGACGAGCTTGACGAGGCTCTTTCCGACATGGACCCGAACGCGGATTACATCGTGGTGTCTGAAAAGGGAGACGAGAGCGTTGAACCGGCGGCCAGAATGAGGAAAGCGGGCTTCAACTACGTATTCAATCTTAAAGGCGGAGCCGTCGCATACTGGGACCTGCATCCGGCTAACGCAGGAGAGAACGCCGAGGATTCCGTCAGGCGTTCGATGCCTGATTCATCCATAAAACGAGGGTTCTAATAGGCGGCGCGCTCGCCGCACAACGCCGAACGGGGGAACAATGACAGACAACTCGCGCAAACAATTAATAATGATAGACATCGACGGGATTCATCCCGATGTGCTGTACGCGGCGCTCGACGACAAGACGACCAACACGTCCCGGATAGCCGGGACCGGGCTGAGGGCGGAAACAGCGTCCGCCGTCTTCCCCGCCGTCACCCTCTCCTGCCAGCCCTCGATGTTCACGGGCGTGTTCCCCGGCAGGCACGGCATCATAGGCAACAGTTGGTTTGACCGCCACAGCGACCCGCTGATGTACCGGAGGTACACTACGGCGGCCACCGCCGCCGGGGTCTACGGGTTCGGCCTTGTCGGCTGGCCCACAATAATCCTGCCGCAACGGCCCCAGCTCCAATACGCGAACAACGACATGGCCGCCGACATCAAAACAGTTTACCAGTTCGCCGCCGCCGCCGGGCTGGATTCATGGCAGGTGTTCAATCAGATAAGCCGGGGCGTTGGCAAATGGATTAAGCCGACCCGGCCGGAGATGATTCTTTTCGCGCTCTGCCACGAAGAGCTTGTCCATAACAAACATTGGGACAAGGCGACGTTCAAACACCTCTTCCGGGACATGCGGAAGAACCCGCTGCCCGACCTGACGGTGTTCTACATCTCCGGCCACGACAACAGCAGCCACGAACACGGCCCGGACACTCAGAACGACTACTACCGCTCAATCGTGGATCCGCTTTTCGGGCTGTTCATCGCCGAGCTTGAAAAAAACCGGCCGCTCGAAGAATTCCATTTTCTGCTGGCGGCGGATCACTGCCAAGCCAAGACCGTGCGAGAGAAGACCCACATCGCAACCAACGAAATGCTGGCGGAAGTTATGAAGGGCGTTCCCGGCGGCGGGTTCGATCTGTTCGACAAAAAAACGGTGCGCGACGCGGACACCGCGGTGATATGCACGGAGGCGTTCACGGCTCAGGTTCACCTTAAGAACAGGCAAACAGGGCGCTGGGCGGACGAGCCGGACTTCGAGCGCGACACGCTCCCCGCCGCCGCCGCTTTCGAGAAATTAAAAAATGGTCAGATGCCATTCGTCGACATCGTTCTCGTAAGACGCGGCTTCGGCGCGGACTACGAAGTATTCTCCGGCGGCTCCCTCGTTTCCCTCGAAAACTTCTTCTCCGGCAAGGAATCTGAGTATCCCGACGCAGTCCGCCGACTAAAAGGCGTGAACTGCTCCCGTTGCGGCGACATGATGGTTCTTCTCGATTGCCGAAAAGGTTATTACTTCGGGGACAAACCGAAAGCGGGCGAGCACGGCGGGCTTCATATATTGGACTCCGCGGTCCCGTTCGCGGTCTCAGGCCCCGGCATTCCGGACTCCACCGTCCGCGGCGCGAGCATCGTGGACATCGTTCCGACAATCGGCAAAATCATGGGGTTTGAAACGCCCGGCGTTGATGGAAAATCCTTGTTGTGAGACCGGGACAGCGCGGAAGCCGGCAAAGAAAGGACTTTAACAAACATGCCTGAAAAAAAACGCCAAAAATCGACAGTGGCGATAGCCTCCTTCATTCTGTCCGTTATTATATGCGCGCCCCTGACCGCGCAGACGCCCCCGGCTGCCGGCGACTTTGACCCAGACGCGGTCGTTCTCATCCCCTCCCAGTTGAAACACAGGCACATATTGTTTTTAAAAGACATCCCCCTGCCCTCCGCCACGACGCCTGAGTTCGACCCGTCTCCGCCCGCTCCCAAGAAACCCGCCATCCTCGGCGCGACATTCGCCCACGTGTCCGCCGTCCCGCTCAAGATGGATTCCGCGAGCGTTTTTCACAGCGCCAACGGCGGCAAAACTTGGGACGTTTCGGAACTGGCCCCGGCGAAAGAACGCGGGCGGATGTTAGCGTCCCTTCCCGGCAGGTCCGCGGGCGCGAAAGTCTTAACCGCATTCCGGGCGCGGAATGAAAAGAGCGGAACTCTGGCTGACCTTGCGTGCGCTCAGTCCTCGTGGCCGCCCTCCGCCGCCTACTTCAAACAGGACTGCGACGAGTTTGCCAAGCGGCCCTTCGCCGAATGCCTCGAAAACAGGCGGCCCAGAGGCTGCATGTTCGCTCTTGGCGAAGAAGAGACGCCGGTGGACGACCCGCCTTCAAGAGCGGGCGAGGACTTCGACATCCTCGACTTCCGCATGGGATACGACTCCAACTGGCTTTATTTCGACATCACGGTGCAAGGTGAAATCTCGACCGGAAGCCTGACCCCCATCGCGCTCAACCAGTACGCGGTTACTGTGATGAACCCAGCGTCCTCCGCGCCCGACCCCGAACAGGGACTGCCGCTCGACGGCGCTCTCGTCCGGCTGCTGCCCCTCGGCTATTCGGTTTCGGGGATCGCTCAGCCGTGCGCGGTCATAATCAACCGGGACGGCATTCCGACGGAGGACGTTTCTTCAGTGGTCTGCGAAATCAGAGATTCCCACGCTCTATTTAAAGTTAAAAGAAAACTGTGGCCGGGGAAACAGCCGTTGACCGAGTTTATCGTCTTCGCCCACACCGGCGTGTTGAGGAACAAGCAGTTGGACCACTACAGTTTCGTTGACATAACAGGGCTGACCCGCGCGCGGCTCGCCGCCTCGTCATACACCGTCTCAAAATAATCCGAATCCGCCATTGGGAACCGAGGACACATCATGGGAAAGAGCGAAAAGAGCAAATCCGATCTCATACTGTCGATAGACGCCGGGACACAGTCGATAAGGGCGGCTCTAATCGATCTCGACGGCGAAATCAGGGACATCGTCAAGACGCCGATGCGCCTGTGCCATTCGCCGCAGCCCGGTTGGGCCGAGCAGGACCCGGAATACTTCTGGGACATTCTGCGGACCGCGTGCGCCGGGCTGTTCGCGAAAACATCAGAGAGCAAGGACGCCATCCGGGGCGTGGCGGTGACGACGCAACGCAACACAGTGATAGACGTGGACATGAACGGCGCGCCGCTCCGCCCGGCAATAGTCTGGCTCGACGAGCGCAAGGCGGACTCCCGAGGCGCGCTCCCTGCCGCGCTCCGCCTCCCTCTCAAAATGCTCGGCCTCCACACTCTCATAGACGGAGCCGTCCGGGACTGCGAATCGAACTGGATCCGACAGAATCAGCCGGAAATCTGGGCGCGCGTCCACAAACACATCTACCTGTCAGGATGGTTCAATCTCAAGCTGACAGGCGAGTTCTCGGACTCAAGCGGCAGCATCGTCGGTTACACGCCGTTCAGCGCTAAAAAAGGCGAGTGGGCCGGAAAGTTCGACCCGAAATCTCTGCTGTTCCCCATCGAGCGAGAAAAACTCCCGACCCTCGTGAAGCCGACGGGCCTGTTGGGCCATATCACGAGGAAAGCGGCTGAAGAAACAGGCATTCCCGCCGGGCTTCCGGTCATCGCGGCGGCTAATGACAAGGCTTGCGAGATTCTCGGCGCGGGTTGCGTGTCCCCCGAAAACGCCTGCGTCAGCTTCGGAACCATATCAACAATAAACACGATGAACGATAAATATGTGGAGTTGAAGCCTCTGTGGCCTCCGTATCCGTCCGCAGTCCCCGGACGCTTTTACACCGAAGTGGCGGTGCAGCGCGGCGCGTGGATGATAACGTGGTTCAAAGAAGAGTTCGGGCTTCAGGAGCGCCTCGAAGCAAGCGAAAAAGGCGTCGCTCCTGAGCAACTCCTAGACGTTCTGATAAAGGACATCCCGCCGGGGTCGATGGGGCTGACGCTCCAGCCGTACTGGACGCCAACCCCCGACAAAGACCGAAGCGCGCGCGGCTCCGTCATCGGGTTCTGCGACTTCCACAAACGCGCCCACCTTTACCGCGCCATACTCGAAGGGCTTGTGTTCGCGCTGAAAGAAGGCGCTCAACTCACGGAGAAAAAAAACAAAATCCCAATAACGGGGCTGCGAGTGTCCGGCGGCGGCTCTCAAAGCTCTTCGGCCATGCAGATATGCGCGGACGTGTTCGGGATGCCTGCGCAGAGACCCCACACTCACGAGACTTCAGCTCTCGGAGCCGCCATCGACGCCGCAGTCGGTCTCGGCTTTTTCAACGGCTTCGACGACGCCGTAGCCGCCATGACCCGCCCCGGCGACATCTTCGAGCCTGTGCCGGAAAACGTCTCCCTGTACTCCGCCCTCTACGACCGTGTTTACACGAAAATCTACAAACAATTGCTTCCCATTTTCAAAGAAATGCAACAGATAACCGGATACCCCGAAGAAGGCGGATGAGGATTAAACTAGAGCGAGATGCTCTTGAAGAACTCGTCTTGCTAGATACCTTTCTTGCGCTTTTGCGCCCCTACGGGAATATACAAATTAAAAAAGTTGACAAGGCCGCAGAAAAAGCGCATGATTAATTGGTCGGGCCACCGTACCAATTAAACGCCCGCCGGGGATGTCTCATCATGACTCGCGATAATAACTCCTCTCTCTTCGTTCCGCCTCAACGCGTCAGACTTCACGAGGGAATCGCCGAACAACTCAAGAACAAGATTATTTCCAGACAGATTCCCGCCGGAGCCAAGCTTCCTCCCGAGCGCGAGCTTGCTGATGCTATGAACGTGAACCGTTCCACATTGCGCGAGGCGCTTAACAAATTAGAAAGCATGGAACTTGTGGAAATCAGGCATGGAGACGGCGTTTACGTCAGGGATTATCTCGAAAGCGGAAGCTTGGAACTGGCAAAACAGTTGTTGATCAGGGACGGAACTCCGGATGTCGGCATATTAAGAAATCTCTCCGAACTGAGAATAATCCTTATGCCTGAAATGGCAAGCCTCGCCGCGCGGAACAGATCGGAGAAAGACCTGCAAGCCCTCGAAAAAATAGTCTTCGAAAGCGGCGAAATGCCTATGGCGGAAAAGGATTGGCGATTTCACAACATCATCGCGAGAGCCGGCGGAAACGCCTTTTTCGTCATCCTGCTCAACGCGTTCACCGGGCTGTTGAGGGATTACGCCTACCTGTATTACGACGTCGAGAAGAACGCGCGAAATACGGAAGTCTATCATCGCGAAATGTTCGACGCGATAAAGAATAAGGACTTCGAACAAGCCCGACAGAAAGCTCTGGCTATGTATATACGCGCCGAGCAGGAACTATTCAAAACGATCGCGAATATTCAAGCGGAATAATCGCGAATTGAGGCGAAGCGCATGAAAAGGTTCATTGAAGACCCAAACACAGGAGAGTTCGACGTTGCGGTGATAGGCGGAGGAATCACCGGAGCGGCGGTGGCTTATGACGCGGCATCGAGAGGACTGTCTGTGGCTCTTTTGGAGAAAAACGATTTCGGATGCGCCACTTCCGCAGCCACTTCAAAGCTGATCCACGGCGGATTCAGATATCTTGCCAACCTTGAGTTCGGCATAGTGCGGGAATCTCTGAAAGAACGTCGGACTCTGGAGAACATCGCTCCGAACCTAGTCTATCCTATTCGGGTGATGGTCCCGTGCTACAAGCAGGGAATAACTAAACACACATGGGCGATAAGGCTGGGGATGATGCTGTACGATTCTCTTTCTTTCGACAAAGGGCGCACTTGGGACAAGAGCAAAAGCATAGGTTTCCATAAGGCGGTTCCGGCGGCGAAAGCGCTGGAGATGGAACCGTCGATTCCGCGGAACGGATTCAAAGGAGCTTTTTCTTATTACGACTGCGCGAGCATTTTTCCGGAGCGGCTGACCTTGGCGTTCGTGAAGTCGGCGGTTAAAAGCGGAGCGCGCGTTTCCAATTACAGCAAAGTCGAAGGATTTATTTATTCCGCAGCCGGAGACGGAAAACGGATCGCGGGCGTGAACGTAAAAGACCTGACAACCGGAAGAAACGTGGAATTGAGGAGCAAGTTGACGATCAACTGCGGCGGGCCTTGGGCGGACCTGATACTGGACGCGGCGAGAGGCGAAAGCGGATCGCGTCGCATCAGGAGATCGGAAGGAATTCACATAATAACGAAGAAGCCCGTCCTGAATGGGATGTTGGCGATGGTGACTTCCTCCGGCGGCGGGTTCGTGATGACCCCGTGGAGAGGAAGAACGTTGATTGGCCCCACCGACAAGGATTACGAGGGAAACCCCGACGACTACATGGTGACGCGAGAAGCGATAATGGAATTAATCGGAATGGCGAACGACGCGATGCGCGGAGAGGAGCGGATCGGCTACGATGATGTGGAGCGCGCTTACGGCGGTCTGCGCCCTCTTCTTGAAGATAAAAAGAAATCCGTTCGGGAGTCGTCCCGGCGGTACGAGATATACGACAACGCTAATGACAGCCTTTCCGGGTTGATCACCGTCGAGGGCGGCAAATATACGACAAGCCGCAACCTTGCGCAAAACGTGATGAAAATGGTCTCGCGGAAATTAAATTTGAAGGAAACGAAATGCGTCACGGACAAACAGTATCTAGCCGGATGCGAAATAAAAGATATGAACGCTTTTCTCGCTGAGAAGAAAACGGCCAACGCGGATTTCAAGAATGAAACGATTGAATGTCTAGGAAAATACTATGGAACGGAAATCGACAAATTGCTGAGCATAGGACGTCAGAACAACGCTCTTGCGACGCCATTGAACGCGGATGGCGAAATCGCCGCGCAGGCTGTTTACGCGATCCGGGAGGAAATGGCGCTGACGCTGAAGGACATCCTATTCCGCAGGACGGGACTTGGCACGATGGGGGATCCGGGCGACGCGGTCGTCGACGCCGTGGCGGATGTGGCGGCGAAGGAACTCTGCTGGGACGATTCGCGCAAATCGAAGGAAGTCGCGGACGCGAAAAAAATGTTCGAGATCCCGCGGTAAGCCCGCGGGTTGATGGCGACGGACACAAGACAGAAAACGCGCGATAAAAATGGGAGGACAATATGTCTGGAAAAAAATTCACGCCGGATTGGACGGAGCGGGCTCCCGAACCGGGATCGTACCGTTCCATTTTTAAGTTCGGCGAGCCGAACGAGTTCAAGCATCCTCGCGCCGAGCTTGTGGAGATGATGATGTCCGAATTCGGCGTCACGGAAGAATATTTTTCTCGTAAACAGAACGAAGGAAACGAGAAGGTCTCGTTGGGCGGAAAACCGGGTTTAAACGACGAGCATATAAACGCGCTTAAAGCAATTGTCGGCTCTGAAAACGTGTCGGCTGACGACTACGACCGCGTAAAATACAGCCACGGGCAGACGATGAAAGAAGTGATGGATCTGCGCATGAACAGGCCCCGGAATGTCGCCGATGCGGTGGTTCATCCTAGAGACAAGAACGACGTCCGCCGCATTGTCGAATACTGCGATAAGCATAGAATACCGATTTGCGTCTATGGCGGAGGATCCTCCGTGGTAATGGGAATCGCGCCGGAAAAGGGCGGCGTGACGCTTGTTATGAAGACCCACATGAACAAGCTGCTTAACATCAACGAGGCGAACCAGACGGCGACGGTTCAACCGGGCATGATGGGGCCTGATTTCGAGGCGGCGCTGAACAACGCGCCTCAGATGTTCAAGACCGCCCGAAGATACACATGCGGGCATTTTCCTCAATCGTTCGAGATGTCGTCCGTCGGCGGCTGGATAGCCGCGCTCGGATCCGGGCAGGCTTCCACGTATTATGGAGACGCCTACCACCTAGCGATCTCGCAGGAATACGTCACCCCGGCGGGGACTTTCAAAACGCTGGAATATCCCGCGACCGCCACAGGCCCGAAACTGAACGACATCATGAAAGGCAGCGAGGGCGCTTTCGGAGCGCTTGTGGAAATCACGATGAAAATATTCCGCTTCATGCCGGAAAACAGGCAGTATTTCGCTTTCATGTTCCCATCGTGGGAGTCGGCTGTCAACGCTTCGAGAGAGATCATGCAGTCCGAGTTCGGGTTGCCTGCGGTTTACAGAATTTCCGACCCTGAGGAAACCGACAGGGGGCTGAAATTGTACGGGTTCGACAACGCATATTTCGAAAAGTTCATGTCGGCTCGGGTAATGAAGCCGATGAGCAGGTGCGTGTGCATGGGAACGGTGGAGGGAGAGAAGGGATACGCGAAACATGTGAAGAAAAGCATAGGAAAAGTGTGTCGCGCGAACGGAGCGATGAAGCTTCCGGCGGTGGTTGTGAAGGCGTGGGAGAAAACCCGCTACAAGGAGCCGCTGATGCGGGAGGATTTTCTGGACTTCGGCATAGTGACGGACACGCTGGAATCAGCCGTGACATGGGACAACCTGCTGCGGCTTCACAAAGAGGTTCGGGCTGTCGTGAAAAGCAGGCCCGGCTCAATCTGCATGACCCACGCGTCTCATTTCTATCCGAATGGAACCAACCTGTATTTCATTTTCGTGCTGAAACCGGAAAGACCGGAAGAATACAACGAAGTTCACAGCAAAATCGTTAGCGCAATTGTTGAAAACGGAGGCTCGTTGAGCCACCATCACGGAGTCGGAAAACTGCTGTCTCCTTGGATGGAAGAGCATCTGGGAAAAACGCAGATGGACGCGCTCCGCGCTCTTAAAACGCATTTCGACCCGAACAACATAATGAACCCCGGCGGGCAACTCGCGCTGAAAGGCAAGAGCGGAACCTGACCCGGCAGGATGCGCGGTCATTCCTAAAAGGCGTGGTCATGGCTGGAAAAGGGATTGGAAAAACGGAACTGGCGCTCGCAATCGACGCGGGAACGCAATCGATACGGGCCGCGCTGATTGACTTCGACGGCAATATCCGCGACATGGTGAAGACGCCCATCGAGCTTTGTTGCTCTCCGCAACCGGGGTGGGCGGAACAACGGCCGGAATATTTCTGGGAAATGTTGTGCCGCTCTTGCGAAAAGCTTCTCGAAAGGAACATTGAATCGAAAGAAGCGATCAAAGGCGTCGCGGTTGCCACTCAACGGAACACGCTTATCGACGTCGATAAGAACGGAGTTCCGCTCCGTCCGGCAATCGTCTGGCTGGACGAGCGCAAATCCGACTCCGGCAACATCATCCCTTCAGTCTTCCGTCCGTTGCTGAAAGCGGTTAAATACGAAGAGCTCATAGAGGGCGCGATCCGCGATTGCGAATCGAACTGGATTCGCCAGAATCAGCCGGAAATCTGGAAGCGCGTCCATAAACACATATACCTGTCAGGATGGTTCGCGCTCAAGCTGACAGGCGAGTTCGTGGATTCAAGCGGCAGCATAGTCGGCTATGTGCCGTTCAGCATCAAAAAAGGCCGGTGGGCAGGACGGTTCGATCCGAAGCACAGGTTGTTCCCGATCGAGCTTGAAAAACTGCCCGATCTGATCGCGCCGACCGGGTTGCTGGGCCATATCTCGCGGAAAGCGGCTGAAGAAACCGGGATCCCCGCAGGACTTCCGGTAATCGCCGCGGCAAACGACAAAGCGTGCGAAATTCTCGGCGCCGGTTGCGTGTCCCCTGAAAACGCCTGCATAAGTTTCGGAACCATTTCCACCATCAACACGATGAACGACAGGTATGTGGAATTAAAACCTTTCTGGCCGCCGTATCCTTCGGCGGTCCCGGGACGATACTATACCGAAGTGGCCGTGCTGCGCGGCGCATGGATGATAACATGGTTCAAAGAGGAGTTCGGGCTTCAGGAGCGCCTCGAAGCGAGCGACAAAGGGGTATCCCCCGAGCAACTTCTCGACGCTCTGATAAAGGACATCCCGCCGGGGTCGATGGGATTGACGCTCCAGCCGTACTGGACGCCGGCTCCGGACAAGGCCCGATGCGCGCGCGGCTCCGTCATCGGGTTCTGCGACTTCCACAAACGCGCCCACCTTTACCGCGCCATACTCGAAGGGCTTGTGTTCGCGCTGAAAGAAGGCGCGCAACTGACCGAGAAGAAGAATAAAATTCCAATAACGGGGTTGCGCGTGTCCGGCGGCGGCTCTCAAAGCTCTTCGGCCATGCAGATATGCGCGGACGTCTTCGGGATGCCCGCGCAGAGACCTCACACTCACGAGACTTCAGCTCTCGGAGCCGCCATCGTCGCCGCAGTCGGCCTCGGTTTTTTCAAAAGCTTCGACGACGCCGTAGCCGCAATGACCCGCCCCGGCGACATCTTCGAGCCTGTGCCGGAAAACGTCGCCCTCTATGCCGCCCTCTATGACCGGGTTTACACTAAAATTTACAAGCAATTACTTCCCATTTTTAGAGAAATGCAGCAGATAACCGGATACCCCGAAAAGGGATGTTGACAAAGGGAGCATAGCCATGGCGGTTGCTGAAGAGAAATCGCGGACTCAGCGCCTGAGAAAAAGGATTCTCGACGAACAGTACGCTATCTGCGTCGAGCGGGCAAGATATGTTACCGAGTCCTACCGCCGGACGGAAGGGGAACATCCTTCCATCCGCGCGGCGAAAGCGTTTGAGAACACGCTCCGGAAGAAAACCGTTTTCATCCTCGACGAGGAGCTTATAGCCGGCAACCACAACAGCGCGCTTGTCGGAACGCTGCTTCCCGTGGAACGCGGGGAGATGAACCTCGTGCTCGAAATGGACATTGAGAACCTGCTGAACCGCCCGGACAGGCCGTACCGCATCGACCCCGACGACAAAAAAGAGTTGCTGAACGACATTCTGCCATATTGGAGAGGAAAGACCGTCCGGGACGGCAAGCGCCGCCTCTTCGAGCGCGACGGCCTTATCATCAAGCCGGGTTTCACGCCGTTCGCGCTGTTCGATCTCGTCAGAAGCTTCGGAGCGGCCCGGCTGGCGGAAAGCCTGTCCGTGTTCGCAAAAGGGCGCTGGCGCGCTCTGCCCCGCTCGGCGGCGGAACTTCCCGTGAACAATCCCAACATGGTGAACAACGTGTTCGACACTCAGGGACATCTTGTGATCGGTCACAACAATGTTGCGCGTTGCGGGTTCAAGGGGCTGCGGGACATGGCGGCGCGCAGACTCGAACAGCCCGTAACGGAAGAGGGCCGGAAATTCCTCGAAGCGACGATAATCTGTTGCGACGCGGCGCGAATGTTCGCAAAAAGATATTCCGACTTGGCCGCGCGCATGGCGGAGAACGAGAATGACCCGGCGCGTAGAGAAGAACTGCGGCTTATCGCCCGGCACACATCCCGCGCGCCGTGGCTGCCGCCCGAATCGTTCCACGAGGCCGTCCAATCCTTGTGGCTCGCTCAGGTCATGTGCGGAATCAGCTACGGTCTGGCGGGCATCTGCGCCGTCGGACGGCTAGACCAAATACTATTTCCCTTCTACAAAAAAGATGTCGAATCCGGCGCAATCTCCGAGACCCGCGCGCTCGAACTCGTCGAGGAACTCCTCGTCAAATTGAGCGTCAACCTCATTCCCCTGCCCTCTTTCGGAAAAAATTCCGGGTCGGAAATGGGCGCGGACAGCATGGCCCCCACCTTCGGCGGCGCAGGCCCGGACGGCGAGGACGCCTCAAACGAACTCTCCCTCCTATTCCTCGACGCGGTAAAAAATATTGAAGGCATGAGCAACTCATATTCCGTCCGGGTCAGTTCTAAGACGCCCCCGGAATTCCTCGCGAAGATTTCGGAAGTCCACGCGGCCACGTCGGGACTCGCTCTGTTCAACGACGATGTCATAATCCCGATGCTGGAAGAACTGGGCTGCTCGACGGAAGACGCGAGGGACTACGCGATAATAGGGTGCGTGGAGCCGACGTCTCAGGGAAACACTTTCGGCTGCACCTCCGGCAACGACATCTCGCTGGCGGGCGTTCTTGAGATGGTTTTCACACAGGGAAGAATAAGGATGGCGGGCCGCCGCGCCGGCCCGCGCACGGGAGACCCGGCGAAGTTCAACTCCTTCGTGCAGTTTCTAGACGCGTTTCGGCGGCAGTTGAGCTTCACCGTCGCTCACATCGCCCGCTGCGTGAACGCCAAAGACGAAGTTTACGCCGCAGGGTTCCACAATCCATTCATATCCGCCACCCTCGAAGGCTGCATAAGGAACGCCGAAGACATGACTCAAGGCGGGGCGAAATACAACTACGCTTCCATCAGCGCGCGCGGCCTTGGAACCGTCGCCGATTCGCTGACGGCGATTAAAAAATTCGTTTTCGACGAGAAAAAATACACTATGAAGGAACTCTCCGCCGCGCTGAAAACGAATTTCAGAGGCCGCGAGAAAATGAGAGCGTTTCTGTCGAGCCGAACGCCGCGCTACGGCTCCGACAACCCCGAAGCGGACGCCATGGCCCGCGAGGTCGCAGCCATGTTCTGCGAAGAAGTCGCAAAACACAAATCCATCCGCAAAGGCGGCGCGTTCAGACCGGGGTTTTTCTCTTATGGGATGCACGTGCTGGACGGCTCCCTTCTTGGCGCCACTCCGGACGGACGCCTCGCCGGACAACCCGTCTCGAACAGCCTGTCGCCCGTGAACGGCGCGGAATCTCTCGGACCGACCGCCGTCATGCGCTCCGTCGCTTCTTTAGAACACTCGAAAATAACAAACGGCAGTTCCCTGAACATGAAGCTGATGCCCGGCGTATTTAAAAATGAAGAGAACCGGCGGAAATTCGAGGCGATGCTGAGAGGGTACTTCTCGCTGGGCGGAATGCACGTCCAATTCAACGTCGTGGACGACGAAACCCTGCGCGCCGCTCAGCTCGACCCTGACTCGCACAGAGGGCTTCTCGTGCGCGTCAGCGGCTACAGCGCCTATTTCACCGACCTCGGCCGCCCGCTCCAAGACGACATCATCAACCGCGTTTCTTTCGGAGATATATAATTGAATGCGTCCGCAATAGTGGAAACCGCTTTTTTATTTGCTATGCGCAAAATTTAAATCTCCTGTTGATATAGGGATGGAATTCAAATAGAATACTTTGATGTTGCGGAACCGGAGAGAGTCGGTTCCGGCTTGAATGCGGGTTAAAAATTGCGCGGCGGCGGCTCTCGCCGCCCGGGAGTGGAAGGCATGCAGAAAAAACTTTTACCGCAGGTTATCCTGATTGCGGCGGTCGCGCTTCTTTTCGCGGGACTGCTCACAGTCCGCTTCCTGACGGACATCGAGACGAAAGTCGAGAAGGTCAAGGTCGGGGACGAGATGGTGGAAAGGACAGTCAAGTCCAAGAAGTTCCCAGTGAACCTCGGACTGGACCTGCAGGGCGGAGTGCACTTCTTGGTGCAGGCCCTGCCGCCGAAAAACGAGCTTCTGACGGACGAAAAGGTTCAGGGGCTTATCGAGGTTCTGCGAAACAGGCTCGACCCGGACGGCGTCCGCGAAATCACTATCCAGAAGCAGGGCACGAACCGGGTGCTGGTCGAGATATCGGGCGAACAGGACGCCGATCAGGTCGAAAGGCATCTGGTCAGCATGGCTTGGCTGGAGTTCTTGGACAGCCGAGGCAAGTACTGGGAAGCCGGAACAGAGAAGCCAGAAGACGCGAAAGTGGTGTTCTCTGGAGACGACCTAGCGTCGGCGCGCGTCGGCTTCAAGTACGGTCGCCCGGTGGTCGAGTTTGAGTTCAAAAAGGCGGCGGCTGACGAGTTCGGCAAGTTCACCGCCCGCAACATCGACAAATATCTCTGCATCGCGCTCGACGGCGTGATGATTTCCTGCCCGGTTATTCAGACCGCCATCTTCGGCGGAACCGGCATCATCGAGGGCAACTTCACCGAGAAACAGGTCCGCGAGCTGGTCAACCAGTTGAACGCGGGTCGGCTGCCGGTGATGGTGGAAGTTCTTGAGAAGCGGGTGGTCGGGCCGACCCTCGGCGCTGCCTCTATTCGCCAGAGTTCTTACGCCCTCATCCTCGGCGTCGTCCTCATCTTCTTATTCATGCCTCTATATTACAAACTGCCCGGCGTTCTGGCAGACGTGGCGATTGTTTTTTACGTCATCGTGGCGTTCGGGATGCTCTCGCTGGTGAACGCCACGCTCACCCTGCCCGGCATCGCCGGCCTCATACTTTCCATCGGCATGGCGGTGGACGCGAACATAATCATATTCGAGCGGCTCAAGGAAGAGTTGCGTATCGGCAAAACTCTGAAGGCCGCCCTCGACGCCGGGTTCTCCCGCGCGTTCACGGCCATTCTCGACGGCAACGTCACCACGCTCATCGCCACGGCGGTCCTGTACGCGTTCGGCACAGGCCCGATCCGGGGCTTCGCCGTCACCATCAGCTTAGGCATAGTGGTCGGCATGTTCTCGGCGCTGATAGTGACGCGCGTCCTTCTCATGCTGGCATCGAACTCTAAAGGGTTGCAGCCGCTCTCGTTATACGGCGTCCGCCCCTCAAAGCAGGATCAGCGGTCGGCTGCTGCTCATTGACATTTCGAAGATTGACGGGAGGCTTTAAAAAGTGCAGACCAGAATCAGATTAGACTTCATAAAAACCCGCTACGTGTGGTTCGCCATCGCGATTTTATTGGTGACGACCGGGCTGGCGTCCCTAGGGATCCGCAAGCTCAACTACGGCATCGACTTCACCGGCGGGCGCATACTTTGGTTCCAGACGGGCGTCCCGGTGAAAACAGCCGACGTCGAAAAAGTCATGGCTCCCTTCGACATCAAACACAATCCTGTGCAGATAATGGCCGGCGGCTACGAGTTCACCGTCAAGACGGAAGAGTTCGCCGACCCCCAAAAAGCCATCGCATTCGGCGAGAAAATCCGCTCCCTGCTCATCGCTTTCAACGTCGAGTTCCACGAGATCGACCCGGCCTCCTTCAAGCTCCTCCGGATGCAGGACCAGATAAAAGCCTCCAAACTCAAAGACATACTTAAAAAAGCCGGCTTTCCGGAAGACGCTGTCACCTTGATCGACATGGAAGAAATCCCGCCGACTGAAGAAGGCGACGCGCTCCGCTATAATATGTCTTTCAGATTCAACGGAATAGATAAAAAAGAGGATCAGAAGAAACTCGCGACCGCCCTCTATGACGGGCTTGGCGGATTCCGCCAGTTCACCCGCGAGGACAAAGTGGACCCGGTGTTCGGGATTGAGCTTCGCAATAACGCCGCGACCGCTCTCATCATCGCGATCGTGTGCATGCTTATCTACATTTCCATCAGGTTCGAGTTCTGGTACGCCATAGCGGGCATCATCGCCCTGCTCCACGACTGCATCATCACCATCGGCTTCTACTCGATTTTCCAGCTTGAAGTGAACAGCGCGTTCGTTGCGATAATCCTCACCGTTTTCGGTTACTCCATAAACGACACGATAGTCATCTTCGACCGGATGAGGGAAAACATAAGGAAAAACAAAAAGATGTCGCTCGACGCCGTGGTGAACATGAGTCTTTGGGAAACCATGGCGCGTTCGATAAACACCATGTTGACGACGCAGATGGCTATAGTGGCCATCCTGCTGCTCGGCGGACAAAGCATAAAAGACTTCGCGCTCGGCATGTGCGTGGGAGTGTTCGCGGGCGGATACTCGTCGATATTCCTAGCCGCTCCGCTGGTGTATCTGTTCAAGACGTTCGAGTCGAAGAAGGGAGCGGCAAGCGCGCCGCAGACGGCCGGTAGCAAGTCGAAGAAAGCCTCCGCTCCGGCCCCGGTTCAGGAAAGAGAAACAAGGCGGGAGAAAGCCGCTCCGGCGGCGTCCGCCCCGCGCGCGCCCCAGACCGCTTCTCAGGACTCGGCGGAAGACGACAAAAAGAAGAAAGACAATAAGAAGCACGGCAAACAGCGCAGGCGGTAACGCCGGGCGCGGGCGCGCCCCGGGGCGCGTCTCCTGAATAAGTTTACAATTCGTTTTTATATAAATCGAAAGGACGACCATCGCCGGGACGAATTCCGACTCTCGATAAAGTCTTTGCCCCCGACGCTCAAGGCATCTAAACATCGATGAGCGACTCCGCCTTTGAAACCCGCAAGCCGCAGTCAGAAGCTCCGCCTCCAAGCCGAGCGCCCGGCGCAGCCGCAGCAAAATGAAATCTTTATACAACTGGCAGTTTCGCGACCCCGACACAGCCGTCGCGAAAAACTTGAGCAATAAGCTCGAGATGCCCGAACCGGCGGCGCGCGCTCTCGCCAACCGGGGCATCTCTTCCGTCGATAATGCTCTCGCTTTCATGAACCCATCGGCGGACGACATGCACGCCTCCGCCCTTTTTCACGATATGGCCCCGGCGGTGGAGCGGGTCCTGCGCGCGCTCGACAATCACGAGCGCATCCTCATTTTCGGCGACTACGACGTGGACGGCATCACCTCGACCGCCCTGCTCGTCTCCTTCCTCGAATCCCTCGGCGGCCACGTCCGCTACTACATCCCCGAACGCGACATCGAAGGCTACGGCATCAGTTCCGACGTCGTCAGGAAAACCGGCACGGCGGGCTACGGCCTTGTCATCACCGTAGACACCGGAGTTACCGCCTTCAAGGAAATCCAACTCGCCAGAGAGCTTGGGGTGGACGTCATAGTCACAGACCACCACGAGCCGCCGGAGCAACTGCCGGACGCGGTGGCTGTGATAAATCCCAAACGAGCCGACTCGCAATACCCCTTCAGAGAGCTTGCGGGGGTCGGCGTGGCATTCAAGCTGGCCGCCGCCGTCGGCGAGGCACGCGGCGTCCCGATGGAAACCATGCTGGAAAGATATGGCGAGTTCGTGGCGCTCGGCACTGTGGCGGACATGGTTCCGCTTGTCGATGAGAACAGGTTTTTCGCAAACTACGGGCTGGCAAAGATGCCCAAGAGCCGACATCTCGGCATATACAGCCTGCTGGAAGTGGCGGGCATAGGCGAGCGGACGGAAATGGAGACGGACCACATCAGTTTCGGGCTGGCTCCCCGGATAAACGCGGCGGGCCGCGTGTGGAGGCCGCGCGCGGGCGTCGAGCTTTTGCTGGCGAAATCCCCTGAGCGCGCCCGGCTGCTCGCCCGCAAACTCGACGACCAGAACAAACGCCGCATGGTTCAGGAAAACCGCGTCTTCGAGAGCGCGGCGGCGGCCATCAAGTCGTCCGACGACGCCGGCGGCGGCTCGTTTATCGTCATGTTCGACCCGTCATGGCAGATCGGCATCATGGGCGTTGTGGCCTCGAAACTGATGGAGACCCGACGTCGGCCCGTCGCTCTGGCCACCCTGTCGAAAAACCCGCTAGACATGAAATCGCCCCACCCGGAGCTGGGCCGCGTCTGCCAAGCAACAATGCGCAGCGTCCCCGGATTCGACGTGTTTCAGGCCCTGTCCGCCTGCTCCGATCTGCTGATAACTTTCGGCGGGCACGCTCTTGCGGCGGGCATGAAAATTTACGAGAAAAACATCCCGGCCTTCAAGGCCGAAATGAACCGCATGGCCGCGCAGAGCGCCGAAGGCCGGGCCGCCGCGTCAGACCTTCGCATCGACGCCGAACTCTCCCTCAATTCGGCCAACCTCGAGCTCATCCGCCAGTGCCGCAGGCTCAAACCCTTCGGCGTCGGCAACCCGGAACCTGTCTTCGCCTCCATCGGCGTCGCAGTCCTGATGTGCCGCGCCGTCGGCGCAGACAACAGCCATCTGCAAATCCGCGTCGGCAAAGGCAACTCCGTTCAGGATTGCATCGGGTTCAGGTTCTGCAACAACTGGTCCCCCGACCAGCTTATGGGCGAGAGCATCGACATCGCCTACGTCCTGAAAGAAGACGCGTTCGGGGGCAGGCCCAAACCGAAACTGCATCTTAAAGACATAAGAAAATAAAACTCCGCCGAAAGGAGCGCAACATGAATCTTTCCGAAGTCATCCGAGCCATCCCGGACTTCCCGAAACCGGGGATTATGTTCAGAGACATCACGACGATGCTGAAAGACTCAGCCGCGTTCGCCGAATGCGTCAATCTCCTGTCCGACGAATTCAAGAATGAAAAAATCACCAAAGTCGTCGGCATAGAATCGCGTGGATTCATCTTCGGAGCGCCAGTGGCGCTCGCCCTCGGAGCCGGGTTCGTTCCCGCCCGCAAGCCCGGCAAACTTCCCGCAGAAACCGCAAAGAAGGAATATGCTCTCGAATACGGGACGGACAGCATAGAGATTCACAAGGACGCGCTGGGGCCGGAAGACCGGGTTCTGATTGTGGACGACCTTTTGGCCACCGGAGGCACAGCCGCGGCCGCCATAGCTCTCGTCCGCGAACTGGGCGCGACCGTAGCCTCTTGCGCCTTCGTCATCGAGCTTGAATCTCTCAACGGCCGCGCCGCCCTCGGCGACTGCGACGCGTTCTCCCTGCTCTGCTTCTGATCCGCGCCGACCCGAAATTATTTTCATTAAGGACGCGGGAACGCCAAAGGCTTTATAATGTCTAATAAATAAACCTATGAAAACGCTTCTGGACAAAATCAAACGGAACCTCGCCGGATACGACCCCTCGGCGGATGCGTCCCTTCTCGACCGCGCCTTTGAGACGGCGGCAGACATCTACGCGTCACGCGCGACCCCCGACGGGCGACCCCTGCTCGAACACTGCCTTGAAGCGGCTCTCACGCTCACATCTCTTTCAATGGACGCGAACACGCTCGCGGCGACGATACTGATGGGAACGGCGGACATCGGGGGCGAAAAAGCAGCCGCCCGCGTCCAGTCCGCAGTCGGCCCGGAAGCCGCCGCGCTCGCGCGCGGTCTCGCCCAGATGCGCTCGCTGCATTTCTCCGCCGAGGAACGCGCCCGCGCCACACAACTCAGCGAGCTTATGGTCGCCATGTCTCAGGACGTCAGGCTCCTTCTGATCAAGCTCGCCTCCCGGCTCGACCTGATGCGGCATCTCAAAAACGCGCCCGCAGAGGGCCGCGACAACTTCGCTCAGGAATCCATCGACATTTACACTCCTCTCGCCCACAGGCTCGGTATGTCTCAGCTCAAATCCGAACTGGAAGACCTCTGTTTCGAGTTCCTTTTCCCGGCGGAGTTCAATAGGCTGAAGCGGCAGGCCGACGAGTCCGCCGCCCAGCGCGAAGAAGCCATCAACCGCGTCGTCTCCCTCCTTCGCGGCATATTCAAAGAGCACGACCTCAAAGTGCACATCACAGGCCGCACTAAAAGACTCTACAGCACATACCTGAAGATGCTCCGGCAGAACAAGGACTTCGACCAACTGTTCGATCTGGCCGCCGTCCGCATCATCGCCAACACCGTCGAAGACTGCTACCGAGTCCTCGCCCTGCTGCACATGCTGTGGACGCCCATCCCTGACGAGTTCGACAACTACATCGCAGAGCCGAAGCCGAACGGCTACAAGAGCATCCACACCGTGGTGATAGCGCCGAACAACCAGCCGGTCGAAGTGCAGATCCGCACGTGGGAGATGCACATGCTGGCCGAGTACGGCGTCGCCGCCCACTTCCAGTACAAGGAAAAAGCTCAGGGAAAAAGAGAGGCGGACGATGACACTGTCGGATGGGTGCGCAAAATGGCGTCCGCGTCGGAGACCGCTCAGGCCGCCCACAACCGCTCCGAAGACATCTCCGTCGACGCCGGGACCACCGTCTACACCGTCACCCCGCTGGGCAAAGTGATCTCGCTGCCCGCCGGGGCCACCCCAGTCGACTTCGCGTATGACATCCACACGCAGGTCGGACACACCTGCCGAGGCGCAAAAATCAACGGGCGCATCTCCACCCTAGACCAGAAGCTCCGCAACGGCGACGTCGTCGAAATCCTCACATCCAAAACAGGCTCGCCCAGCCGAGACTGGCTCCGCTTCGCCGTCAGCCCTCAGGCCAGAAACAAAATCCGCGCTTGGTTCAAAAAACAGGACCGCGACGAAAACATCGTTCAGGGAAGAATGATGCTCCATCGGGAGCTTCAGCGCGCGGGCCTCAAACGCGAAGACCTGCTGGAAAAAATCGACATCGAGGATTTTCTCGAATCGTTCAGCTTCAAATCGGAAGACGACTTTCACGCCGCGCTCGGCTGCGGAGACATCTCCCTCGGCGCGGTGATGGAAAGATACAGACGCGCTTACCGCGAACTGCTGGCGGTCGAGGAGCCTGCTGCGCGCGGCGCGGCTCGCGCCAGAACCACAATCCGCAAAAGCAGAAAACAGGACGTAATCGTCGAGGGACTGCCCGACGTCATGGTATCGTTCCCCAAATGCTGTTTTCCCGCCCCCGGAGACCCCATCGTCGGTTTCGTCACGCGTGGGCGCGGCCTCGCCATTCATCGCTCCCAGTGCCCGAATGTCCGCTCCTTCGTCGAGTCCGGCGACCGCATCGTCCCCGTCAAATGGGGCGAGACCTCAGGCAACCTCTACATCGCCGAAATCGAGATCAACTCCATCGACAGAGTCGGCGTGCTTCAGGAAATCCTCGCTGTCATCAGCGAAGCCAAACTCAACGTCGTCGAAATGACCTCCAAGATAATGAAAGATACCACCGCGCTCACCACCATCCGCCTTGAAGTCGGCGACATCGAAGATGTCTCCCGCATCCTCCCCCGCATCTCCTCCATCGTTGACGTAATCTCCGCCCGCAGAAAACTTTAACCTCAACCCGAATCCGGCATTAGGATTCGGGTTTATAACGCTAAACATCTATGGGTGAAATCGCAGTTCTGATCGCGCTCCAAGATACGAGTTTGACATGACGGGACTTCACTTTGAGAAGCGGCAGAGATAATATATAATTTTATAAAGGGGTGATTGAAATGGTCGGAATAAAACAACAGATGATAAGTATCATTGAGCGTCTGCCGGATGACGCGACATTGGACGATGTTATGGCTGAGTTGTATTTCAGGATAAAGGTTGATTCCGGCTTGAAGGACTTGGAAGAGGGTAAAGGGATTGCTCATGATGATGTCAAGAAACGGATGTCAAAATGGATATCAAAAGAATAAGATGGGCGCCGGGAGCCATTGCCGATCTTGAAGACGTCTGCGAATTCATTTCCAGAGACTCCGAATATTATGCGGCTCTTTTCGCAAAACGCATTATTGCAATCGTTGAATCTATTCCGGATTTCCCTTTGGCCGGCCGCGCTCTGTCAGAATATGAAGATAAAAATATCAGGGAAAGAATTTTTAAAAATTACAGAATCGTCTATCGGCTCAAAGACGGATATGTTGAAATTGCCGCTATATGCAACAGCGCAAAACCTCTGAAAGATATATAGACGACAACTTTATCTCTATATCGCAACTATATTGTCTTCCATCGCCTTAACGAATCTGGTTTGATTATTGCATCAAGATGCTTTCAACAGATCGTTTTTGCGTCTTCTATAGGCATTTCCTCTTATTCTTTTGCGTCCGGACTCCAAGAATGCCCACAATTTAAGCATACAACATTGATTTTTTTGCTTCCTAATACTCCACCCAATAAGCCAACGGGACCAAGTAAAACACCGCCAGCAGCTGCTTTTCCCAAGCTGAATCCTTTTTCTTGGGATGTTATTTGTGTTGATTGACATTGTGGACATTTAATTGCTTCTGGCACAGGTGTCTCAATCATAGCCGAAAGCTTTTTGTCGAGCATTTCGTATGGCACCAGCCCCACAACTCTGTCTTTCTCCGCTCCGCCCTTGAAGAATATGACTGTCGGCACGCCCCGAATTCCGAATTTCGTGGCGATATCGCGCGAGTTGTCCACGTCCATCTTGAAAACCTTAGCCTTGCCTTCGTAAGCATTAGCCAGCTTGTCTATCACCGGAGCAAGCATCTTGCAAGGCCCGCACCACACCGCGCTGAAATCCACTACCACCGGGGTCGAGGACTTGATAACCTCTTGGTCGAAGTTTGAAGATTGAAGTTCCGCCGCCATTTTAATTCCTCCCGAAACGCTTTCGCGCGTTAATTTTGTTCGCCCGTCGAAATGTTTAACTTCCCGCCGCCGCGATAAGTTCCAAGAAAACGAATTTTTTCGACGCTCGACAGCTTAAGGATATTATATTCGAAAGTCAGAAAGAGGAATCGCCGTCGTAAAAATCTTCCTTGCCAAGAGCGGCGGTCAGCGCGGCACGCCTCGCGCGGCAGGCATCGGCGAAATCCGACGATGCAGTGTCCTCAACCCTAAGCTCTATAGCGTCTTCCAGATTGTCCTGATAGTATTTCTCTCGCACGCGGATAGGCTTGAACCTGTACCGCGAATAGAGCCGCTGCGCGGGAAGGTTGTAACGCCTCACTTCGAGGAACATCGAAAAGCACTCCTCCGCGAGGGCGATTTCAATGAGGCGCAACAGCAACTGTTCGCCTACCATGCGCCGCCTGAACGAGAAGTCCACGGCGATGTTCGTGATGTGGGCCTCTCCTGCGATGAGCCACATCCCCGCGTATCCCCGTATCTGCCCTTCCGACTCGGCGACGATATAGCGCGACCAGTGGTTGCGGGTCAGCTCGTCTACGAATGACTGGAACGGCCATGGGTTGGAATACGCGGACGTCTCGATGCAGTAGACGTGGTCAAGATCGTCCAGCCGCATCTCCCTGATTTCAACCGCCAGAGGCGAAATGTCTTCCATGCCGAACCTTCCGCGCTGCCCGCGCTTTTAGTATTCCAAATCAGGATCGCTCTGCGTCCAGCCCTTCGTCAATCCTGTTTCTTCCAGAGCGTCCAGAGCTTCCTGATATTCGGCGACCGTCACGCGCCGGGACACCGCCGAGTTCAGCGGAGCCTCGTGCGCCGGAAAATACTGGCTCATTACGCTCATGCTGACATCCGGCGAAATCTCGCGAGCGACGAACTCAAATACTTCCCTGCTGCCCGCCTGCCCGCCGGGCAACACAAGATGCCGGATTATCAGCCCGCGAACGGCGACGCCTTCTTCGTCCGTCTCCAGCAGGCCGACCTGAGAGAACATCTCCTTGACTGCCGCGCAAGCACGCTCGAAATAGTCCGGCGCGCCCGACAGCGCTTCGGCTGGCTCCGCGCTTCTGTATTTTATATCCGGAAGATACACGTCTACTATCCCCTCCAGCATCCGCACGGCTTCCACCGACTCGTATCCGCCGCAGTTGTAAACAACGGGCAGTCGCAGGCCGTCCCCGACGGCTATCTCCAACGCCTCGATTATCTGCGGCATGTAGTGGGTCGGCGTGACGAAGTTAATGTTGTGCGCGCCGCGTTTCTGAAGCTTCAGCATCATGTCCGCAAGTTCGCGCGGCGGGGCTGGAACCCCGTTGCCCATGTGGCTGATCGGATAGTTCTGACAGAACACGCATCTGAGATTGCAGTGAGATAGAAAGATCGTTCCGCTGCCTCTCGAGCCGGAGATGGGCGGCTCTTCGCCATGATGGAGATTAAAACTTGCGACGCGCGCCTCCGCCCCCGCGCGGCATACCCCAGTCTCGCCCGCAAGCCGATCCGCCCCGCATTCGCGCGGGCACAGCGCGCACTCCCTGAGAATCTCGCGCGCCGACTCGACCCGCTCTCTCAGCAGGCCGCTTCGATATGTTTCGACATACACAGGCTCGCGCATACGCCGAATATTGTACCCAACCCGGCGCTCGGATTCCATAGCCGGGCGCTCGCCGACAGCCCGGCGCGCTTCATTTAAACTCGATGATGTTGTCCAGACCTGTGATTGCGAAAAGTTTTCTTATGGAGGGAGAAACGCCGGCGAGGACGACGTCGCCGCCGCGCGCGCGCGCCACAGCGACCGCCGCCGCGACCGCCCCAAGCCCGGCGCTGTTGATGAACCGGCAGCCGGACATATCGATCTCGACGCGCGGCTCTTTTGCCGCCACGCAACACATCAGCTCGTCCGCGAACTCCCGCGACGAATCGTAATCGATGTCGCCGTCCACCCTGACGAGAACGGTTCCGTCTTTCGATGTCCTGTCGATTTTCACACCGCGCGCCTCTTTCGGATTTCTTTTTTCAATTATAACGCGGCGCGGAAGGCTTTGTCCACGCGCGATTTCCGGAGTCCGCGCGGTGTGTTATAATCCATCGGCGAAAGAAACGGCGGCGAGCGCCGACGGCTTCGCCCGGAGACGACATGGCAAACTACTTTTTCATAGGCATAGGCGGCAGCGGAATGAGCCCGATCGCGCAGACTCTCGCGGCGCAGGGACACGGCGTTTCCGGCTCCGACAGAAACAACGACAGGGGCTTGAACCAAGCGTCATTCGACAGGCTGAAATCCTCCGGGATAAAACTGTTTCCTCAGGACGGAAGCGGAGTGGCGGGATGCGATTTCGTAGTGGCGTCGTCCGCGATAGAAGACACCGTGCCTGACATGGCGCGGGCGCGAGCGCTCGGCATTCGGACGTTGCACAGGTCGCAGGCGCTAGCCGGCATTTTTAACGAAAAACGCGGCGTGGCCGCCGGCGGCACGTCCGGCAAAACCACCATCTGCGGCATGACCGGCGCTCTGCTGACCCGCGCCGGACTCGACCCTTCCATCATCAACGGCGGCATCATGAAAAACTTCGTCGGCGACGGGTTGTCCGGCTCCGCGCGCGCGGGCGCTTCCGATATTATCGTCATCGAAAGCGACGAAAGCGACGGCTCAATCGTCAATTACGCCCCCGCCGTCTCCATCGTCTCCAACATCACCAAAGATCACAAGCCCATAGACGAATTGGTTGAGATATTCGGAAAATTCGTCGCCGCCGCGCGCGAGCTAGCCGTTCTAAACGCTGACTGCCCGAAAGCGTCCGCGTTGCGCGGCCTCGCCTCGAACGCAGTGACATACGGCCTGAAACCCGGCGCGGACATTGTCGCCGAACAGGTATCGTTGCGGCCTTTCTCCGCTTCGTTCACAGTGGACGGCTTGGAACACAATCTGCAAGTCCCCGGCGCGCACAACGTGTCGAACGCGCTGGCCGCGATTGCCGTCGGCAGGCATTTCGGACTGGACGCCGAAGCGGTGAGAGACGGCGTCGAATGGTTCTCCGGCATAGCGCGCAGGTTCGACCTTGTCGGGGAGGCGCGCGGGATAAAAGTCATCGACGACTTCGGCCACAATCCCGACAAAATCCGGGCGACGCTCGATGCTCTCGACGCTCTGCCCGGCGCGCGCCACATCGTGTTTCAGCCTCACGGATTCGGCCCGACGAAATTTATGCGCGACGAGCTGGTCGACACGTTCGCGGCGATGCTGCGCCCCGGCGCAGACATTCTTTACATGCCTGAAATCTTCTACGCGGGCGGTTCCGCCGACAAGTCCATATCGTCAGCGGACATCATCGGCGAGGTCGAGGCGCGAGGGGCCGCCGCCAAGTTTTACCAGTCCCGCGCGGACATCGCGGCTCCCATCGCCGCCGCCGCCCGGCCCGGAGACATCGTGGTCGTCATGGGCGCGCGAGACGACACCCTGCCCTCCTTCTGCCGCGACATTCTGGCCGAGTTGAGCAAAACCGCCCCGGCGGGCTGAACGCCGCTCCGCTCCCCGCTCCCGCGCGTTGAAGATTGCCGCGTTTAGGTATATCCTTTTTCGAGAGGAACTTGCCCCGCGCGAGCAACCGCGCAGGCGTCTCAATATGAAAATCAATCTGGCCCGTTTTGAAAAAATCGACTTTTTAACGACAGCGCTCGCCGCCGGATACTGCGCGGTCATAAGCGTCCTGTTTTTCACGCCCGCCGGCGGCAGGCTGTTCGCGGGGCACGTGTCGGTCAACCTGAACTACTACCGCAAGTTAGGAGAAGCGGCGGCGGCTGGGCTGTTGCCGTACCGGGATGTGGCTGTGGAATACCCCCCGCTCGGCGCGGCGTGGCTGTGGGCGATGGCCCCGTTCTCAAAAGACCTCTACATCTATTACGCCGTGTTTGCCGTCGGCATGTTCGCAGTGTCGGTCGCGGGACTTCTGGCCGCGCTCAAGCTTGCGGAGATGATGGCGGGAGCCGGGCCGAGGCCGGGCGCAAAGATTGCCGCCGCGGCGGCGTACACGTTTGTCATAATCGCGGCAGGCCCGGTGGGCATGGTCTCCCTTGACTACATTCCGATGGCCCTTTCGGCTTGGGCGATGGTCGAGCTTGCGCGGGGAAAACGCGTCCCGGCTTTCGCGCTGCTCGCCGCCGCAACCGCCGCGAAGGGATACCCTGTCGTTCTGCTACCCCTTTTTCTGGCGGAAGCCGCGTTGAAATCCGACAAGCGGGGCGCGCTCGAAGGCGCGGCGGCGTTCGTAGCCGTTTCGGCGTTTCTATTCGGCATCCCGGCGTTGTTGTCGCCGGACGGAGTGGCGGGTTCGTTCGTTTTCCATGCCGCTAGAGGGGTCGAAAAACATTCCGCATACGGGGCGGTCCTTCTGACGCTGGGGCTGGCCGGAGCGAACGTTCCGCCCGCGATGGGAAACCTTTCATGGCCTCCCGGCGAGAGCGCGGCCACAGACCTCGCTATGAAGCTGTCCACGTTCGCGCTGGCGCTCCTCGTTGCGCGCGCGTACGGAGCGTACGCTACGGCCCTGCAACGCAGACCCGCGCTCGCCCCCGGAGCGCCAGAACCTGACGCGCAGAGCGTCCGCCGCCTCCTCGTCGCGTCGGCGCTCATTCTGACGGCGGCGATAGTCGGATTCAAAGTCTCGTCTCCGCAATTCCTGTCGTGGACGGCCCCCGCGCTGGCGGCCCTCGCGACTCAGATAAGGGGAATCCCCCGGCTCGCTTTGTTCGCGGCGGCGGGATTCGCATCCCAGTGGCTGTTCCCGTGGAACTTCGACGCGCTCACACACGGGTTCAAGGTTTCGACCGCATTCATGACGTCGCTCAAGACGGCGGCGCTGATAGGGATATACATCGATCTCGCCGCGGACGCTGCCGGCAGAAAGCCCGGAGGCGCGGGCGCGTGAAAACCCGGCTGTCTGCGGCTATAAGCGGTTTCTGCGCGATGGTCGCGCAACTGGCCCTGACCCGCGAGCTTATCGTCGTCAGTCTCGGAGACGAGCTGAGCGTAGGGCTGGCGCTGTTCGCTTGGATGGCGTGGGCTGCGGCGGGCAGCGCGGCGGGCGGCCTCTTCTTCCGCTCTCGGCGTCCCTCCCCTTCCTCCGCCGGATTCCTTCTCATCCTTCAAGGCGCTCTCGCTCCGGCGTCAATCGCTCTTGCTCGCACCCAAGGCCCTCTGTTCGGATATCTTCGCGGCGAGGCCGTCCCGGTAGAAATCGTCGCCCTCATGGCGCTCGTCACTCTGGGGCCTCTCTGTTTCGTTCACGGATTCCTGTTTCCCGCGCTCAGCGCGCTGGAAGACCGACCGCTGATGTCAGGCGCGGCGGGCAGAATGTTCGCATGGGACACCGGCGGAGCGGTCGCAGGCGGGCTGGCGTTCTGTTTCATCCTAGCGCAGGCGACGACCCCTGTGACGTGCGCGGCTATGGCAGGCGGGATGTCCGCCGTCATCGGAGCCTCGTGGTTGCAGAGGCGCGCGCGCCTTGCGGCATGGTCCGCGCTCGCCGCCGCAGCGCTGCTTTCGCCCCTGTGGGCCGCTCCCTCGGAAAACTTCCTCCGCGCTCTCTCGTGGGGCCGCCCGGCGGCGGACAGCCTAGAGTCCGGCTACGGCAACATCACCGTCCTCGACGACGGCGGACAGAAAGCTTTCTACGCGGGCGGTCGCGTCGCGGGCGTCACCCCGGACGTCGCCGTCGGCGAATACATGGCCCACGTCCCCCTGCTCTCACACCCCGCCCCTCGCTCCGCCATGTTCGCAGGAGTGGACGCGACGGCGATCCGCGAAGCTATCAACCACGGCCTCGACCGCGTCGTGTGGGCGGAGCTTGACCCGGCGATGTTCGCCCTGCGGCGCAAACACGCCCCTCCTGAGCTTGCGCCCGTTTTCGACGACCCGCGCGTCTTCCCGGCCGCCGTAGACCCGCGCCGCCTGCTCTCCCGCTCAAGGGAAAAATTCGACGTCATCGTCATCTCCTCCGCGCCCCCCGAAACCATAGTCCTCAACAGGATGTTCACCCGCGAGGCGTTTGACCTGATGAAGTCCCGCCTGACCGAAAACGGAGTCCTCGCCATAACCGTCCCGTTCACGGAGAATTACATGTCCGAACACGAGGCGGCGCTGCTCGCCGGGACGCTCATGGCGGCGGCTCCGGAGTTGCGGCAAGGCAACGCGACTCCGCCGGTCGAACCCGCCCGCGCCCCCTTCTTCTTCATAATCGGACAGAAGCCGCTGTTGATAATGAGCCGCGACGGAGCTCCCGCCCCGACGCCCGAAGAAGTCGCCGCCCGGTTCCACTCCCGCGGCTTGTCTTCCGAGCGCTTCACAGCAGCAGCAGCCTCGTTCCTGTTCGACCCCCGACGCGCGGAAGCCGCTCTCATGCAGTTCAGCGACGACCCGATGGAACATCTCATGGCGGCGGACAAAACGGCGGCGGCGGCGCGTTGGCTGGCGTCCAGACCCGGCGCGGCCACTAACTCCGACCTGTCTCCCAACGCCGTATTCCTAAAGAACAGACTGTCGGCTGGAATGTATAAGTCCATGCCCGCCGCGGCGGTTCTGGACGCGGTCGGCAACGCGAACACGCCCCGCGCGCGACGGACGGCGGCGCTCGTCATTCTGATGTTTGCGGCCCTTCTCGCGGCGGCCTCGGCGAAATCCCCCGCAGCCCGCGCCGCCTCCGCCCACTTCACAACCGCCGCCGCCGGAGCGGCAGCCCTCATCGTCGTCCTCGTCGTCGTCTTTCTCTTTCAGATATCTTTTGGCGTCGTCTATCAGTATCTCGGGCTTGTGAACGCGGCGTATCTGGCGGGATGCGCGGCGGGAGCCGGAACGATGTCGCGCGCGAGGCGCGAAGACCTGCGAAGAGGCCCTGCGGCGCTCGGCGCGGCGGCGCTCGGCTTGTGCGGCGCCACCGCCTCCCTCCCCGCTGTTTACACTGCGGCCTCCTCCGCATCCCCCGCATTCGCCGCCATGACCCTCTTCGGCTTCGCCATCGTCTGCGGCTTTTGCTCAGGAGCAATATTCCCGCTTGCGGTCGAAAGAGTCAGGCCCGCGCGACGGCATGCCGGAGCCGCGCTCGAAACCTCCGCCGCAGGCTCGCTCTATTTCGCCGACCTAGCAGGCGCGTGCGCCGCCGCCCTCCTATCAGGCTCCATCCTTATCCCAACCCTCGGCGCGTTCGGAGCCCTTTACGCCGCCTCCATCCTCTGCCTTGCCGCTTGCGTCGCCTCCCTCTCCCCCGCCCCCCGCTGACGCCCCGCGCATCCTCTGAAAAAACCGTCGTGCATCCGCCTTCTCCACACAGTTTTTTAGCTGTGATGGATTGCATAGATTGACGCTCCGGTTGCGGCGTGATAAATTAAGGTGCGGTATCCGAAACATTCAGAACAGGGATAAAGAAAAATTATTCGCTTTATAGAGTGATTGCGAGAACATGGAAAAGCAAGTTGTCTCCAAGAAGAGGGTCGCTGATCATGGCGAGGTATTGACTGGAAAACGAGAAGTCAACGCCATGCTTGATCTGGTGAAACAGGAAACAGAAAGGATCGAATCCCGGTTTCTTGAACCCGCATGCGGCACGGGCAATTTTCTGTCGGAAATTCTGGAACGGAAATTGCGCGTCGTTGAATTCCGATACGAAAAGATTCAACTGGAGTACGAGAGGAATGCTGTTCTTGCCGTGTCCTCCATATACGGCATTGATATTCTTAAGGATAATGTTCAGGAATGTCGCAACCGGCTTTTTGACATCTTTGATCTGAACTACACGCGCCTTTTTATATTCGGCGCAAGGAATGAATGTCGGAATGCGGTCAAATATATCCTTGAGCGCAATATTATTCATGGAGACGCGCTTGATCTGAAAACCGTGGGAAACAATCCGCGACCGATTATATTTTCTGAATGGTCGCCGGTCAACGGTAGCATGCTAAAGCGGCGCGATTTCATGCTTTCGTTTCTAGTAGACAAGCAACACCAACTAATGATATTCAGCGATGAGAATAACGAGGCATACTTAAATGAGCCTGTGAAAGAGTACCCGTTAACGCACTTTCTGGAGGTTGCCGATGTTGACAGGCAATAGCTACAACCCGGATGTGCTGACCTGTCTGGCCAATCTGAGCAGCGACGAAGTGTTCACGCCGCCGCAATTGGTTAATCAAATATTGGATTTGCTGCCTCCGGAAATCTGGGGCAATAAGAACACCCGGTTTCTCGATCCGTTCTGTAAGTCCGGTGTGTTTCCGCGCGAAATCGCAAGGCGGTTGGATGCGGGGCTTGAAAAAAAAATCCCGGACAGGCAGGCTCGAATCAACCACATCTTCAAGAACCAGATCTTCGGCGTGGCAATAACTGAGTTGACCGCGTTGCTTTCCCGCCGTTCTGTTTACTGCTCCAAAACGGCCAATGGAAAATACTCCGTCTGTGAAACTTTCGACGACCCGCAAGGGAATATTCGCTTTGAGCGAGTGGAGCACACATGGGAAAACGGGCGCTGCGTTTTCTGCGGCGCCAGTCAGGAAAGCTATGAGCGGGGCGAAGAACTCGAAACCCATGCCTATCAATTTATTCACACGGAAAATCCGGAGGCGATATTCAATATGAAATTTGATGTAATTATAGGTAATCCACCGTATCAGTTGAGTGATGCTGGAGATAGCACAGGCTCATCTCCTATTTATCACAATTTTGTCGAACAAGCTAAAAAACTTGAACCGAGATATTTGTCAATGATTATCCCATCCCGATGGTTTGCCGGTGGGAAAGGGCTGGATGTTTTTCGCGATACAATGCTAAAGGATCGCAGAATCTCTCATTTGGTTGACTATCCAATAGCATCTGATGTTTTCCCCGGCGTCAAGGTGATTGGCGGTGTATGTTATTTTTTATGGGAGCGGGATTACAGCGGTCAATGTGAAGTAACTACACGCATGAGTGGCATGGATGATACGATGAAGCGCTCTTTGGATCAATTTGATTCATTTGTTCGATTCAATAAGGCTATTTCGATTCTCGAAAAGGTAAAAGAAAAGAAATACACATCAATAAGTGAACAAATCTATAGTCGAAAACCATTTGGGCTCCCGACATTTGTCCGGCCTACTGGAAAAGGCAACATTAAATTGTATGCAACAAAAACTGTCGGATGGATAGAAAAATCGGACATCAAAAATGGAATGGAGTTGCTGGATTTGTGGAAGGTTCTAATTTCTAAGGCATACGGGGAAGGAGGTGAAGCTCGCGATTATCCACGAATGATAATGGGCAAGCCGATTATAGCGCCTCCATCCAGCGCTTGCACCGAGACCTACATTGTAGTTGGAGCTTATGAAACCGAAAGCGCCGCAAAAAATCTGGACAAATATCTTAGAACAAAGTTTCTGCGGTTTCTGGTGGGCTTACGCAAAAACACACAGGACAACACAAAGGACAAATTTTCATTTGTGCCTCTTCTGCCTATGTCAAAAATATGGACAGACGAAAAACTCTTCGCTCATTTTGGTTTGTCAGACGACGAAATTGATTTTATTGACTTAATAGTTCGACCGATGGAGATTAACAATGAATGAAGAAAAGGCGCTTGCGGTTTTTGAAAACTTTAAAATCCGCAGGATTTATGATGAAAAGACAGAAACATGGTTGTTTTCCGTTGTGGATATCATCGCCGCGCTGATTCAGCAGCCGGATTATCAGACTGCCCGGAAGTACTGGAACAAGTTGAAAGAACGCCTCAAGAAAGAGGGAAATCAGTCGGTGACAAATTGTCACCAACTGAAAATGGAAGCCGCTGACGGGAAAAAATACCTGACCGACGCGGCCGGCCCGGAGGCTCTTCTGCGAATCATACAGTCGGTTCCCAGTCCCAGAGCGGAACCCATCAAGCTATGGCTTGCCAAAGCGGGTTACGAGCGCATTCAGGACATGAGCGATCCGGCCCGATCCCTTGACCGGGCGCGCGACTACTGGCAACAGAGCGGCAGAAGCGAAAAATGGATTCAGCAGCGGATGATGGGGCAGGAAACCCGCAATAAACTCACCGATTACTGGAAAGACCACGAGATTAAAGGCGAAGACGAATACGCCATTCTGACCAATATAATTCACAAAGAATGGAGCGGGGTTTCGGTCAAGAAACACAAGCAGATAAAGGACCTCAAAACTCAAAACCTACGCGACCACATGAGCGAGGCGGAACTGATTTTTACAGCTTTAGCGGAGCTTTCCACCCGCCAGATTGCGGAGAGCGTTGAAGCAACCGGCATGGATGAAAATGCGCAGGCGGGCAGAAAAGGCGGAAGAATCGCAAAAAAGGCGAGGCTGGAACTGGAGCGGAAAACCGGACGCGGCGTGGTGACCGGTGACAACTTTCTTCCGCCCGCAAAAACTAAAAAGAAGCTGGGAAACAATGCCGAGGAAACCTGATAATTTCTTCCCTCAGCGGCCGGATTCCAAACCGACCATCTACGCCTACGAGGACACAAATCCTCAATACGCGGGATTGCTCAAAGTCGGCTATACATTAGCGGACGCCCGGACGCGCGTGGAACAGCAATATCCGACATTGAGGCCGGGAAAACCGCCGTATCGGATCGTCCTTGAAGAATTCGCAATGCGCAATGACGGCACGGTCTTCACCGACCATGATGTTCACCGTCGCTTACGAGCCATCGGCGTCAAAAATCCCAAAGGGGAATGGTTCAAATGTTCGGCAAAACAGGTAAAAGCGGCGGTCATTGCTCTGAGAACTGGTGAAATGAACGAGGAAAACCGTTCGCTTGATTTCAAGATGCGACCGGAACAGGAAGCGGCGGTGGAAAAGACCGTCGCTTATTTCAAGAGTTTCAGAAAGGAAAACAAGGATAAGTCGCCGCGCTTTCTATGGAACGCTAAAATGCGCTTTGGCAAAACCTTTGCCGCCTATCAGCTCGCTAAGAAAATGGACTGGCGCAAGGTTCTTGTGCTGACCTTCAAGCCCGCAGTGCAGAACGCATGGGAAGAAGACTTGAAATGCCATATTGATTTCAAAGGGTGGCAGTTTATCTCGCCGGGCGGTTTATCATACGAAGACGCGGACAAGAAGAAGCCTTTCGTCTGTTTCGGTTCTTTTCAGGATCACCTTGGCAAGAACAAAAGCACCGGGGGGCTCAAGACCAAGAATGAATGGGCGCATGAGACCAACTGGGATTGTGTCATCCTTGACGAGTATCACTACGGCGCGTGGCGCGAAAACGCCAGAGAGCTTTTTGCGGCGGAGGACAAGAAAGAAATCGAGTTTGGAGAAGGCGCCGGCATTGAGGATTTTGACGAAGAGATTATGCCGATTACCACGAATGCATATCTCTATCTATCCGGCACGCCGTTTAGGGCCATTGCGTCCGGCGAATTCATCGAGGAGCAGATTTTTAACTGGACGTATTCGGACGAGCAGCGGGCCAAGCAGGAATGGACAGGCGGGGACAATCCATACGCGGCGCTTCCTCGAATGGTGTTAATGACCTATCAACTGCCCGATTCGATACGCGAAATCGCCATGCAGGGCGAGTTCAATGAGTTCGATCTTAACACTTTTTTTTCCGCTACCGGGGCGGGAAACAAGGCGAAATTTACGTACACGGATGAAGTGCAGAAGTGGCTTGATTTGATACGCGGCTCATTCTCGGCAACAAATATTGACAACTTGAAACTGGGCGCTCAAAAACCGCCGATGCCGTTTTCCGATGCGCGATTACTGAATGTTTTATCGCACACCTTCTGGTTTCTGCCCAGTGTTGCCTCGTGTCACGCAATGCGCAACCTTATGGCGAAGAAACAGAATAAGTTCTATCGCGATTACGAAGTAATCGTTGCGGCGGGAAGCGACGCCGGTATTGGCGTTGCCGCTTTGCCGCCCGTGCAGGAGGCCATGGACGATCCCTTAGCAACCAAAACAATTACCCTGTCATGCGGCAAACTGACCACAGGAGTCACGGTAAGGCCGTGGACCGGCATCCTCATGTTGCGGAATTCGTCCAGTCCCGAGACCTATTTTCAGGCTGCTTTCCGCGTGCAATCACCTTGGTCAATCAGGAATCCCGACAACACAGCGCCGAATCGGGAGCAAATCATTAAAGAGGAATGCTATGTCTTTGATTTCGCGCCGGACAGAGCTTTGCGGCAGATCGCCGATTACAGTTGCCGACTGAATGTCGATGAGTCCAATCCCGAAAAGAAGGTGGCGGAGTTTATAAACTTTCTTCCAGTGTTAGCCTATGACGGCAGTTCAATGAAAGAGATCAATGCCGCAGGCATTCTGGATATGGCGATGAGTGGAACTACAGCAACTCTTTTGGCGAGGCGCTGGGAAAGCGCTTTGCTGGTTAATGTGGATAACGAAGCCCTGAAACGGCTCATGAGCAACAAAGCCGCTATGGATGCGCTAATGAGAATTGAAGGCTTTCGCAACCTCAATCAGGACATCGAGACTATTATCAACAAGTCGGAAGCCGTGAAAAAGGCGAGAAAGGAAGCAAATGACAAAGAGCTTTCCACAAAGGAAAAGAAGAAGCTCACCGAGGAGGAAAAGGAATACAAAAGCTTGCGGAAGCAGATTCAGGAAAAACTTATCAAGTTCGCCACGCGTTTGCCAATCTTTATGTATTTGACCGATTATCGAGAGCGATGTCTGAAGGATGTCATCACGCAACTGGAGCCGGGTTTGTTCAAGAAAGTAACCGGCCTGACTATGAAAGAGTTCGAGTTGTTGGTAAGCCTTGGAGTATTCAATAGCGCATTGATGAATGACGCTGTCTATAAGTTTAAACGATACGAAGATTCCAGTCTAATTTATATAGGCGTCAATAAGCACGAAGGCGAAGACATCGGCCTTTACGATACTGTGCTAAGCGCCGAGGACAGTCGTGTTTTTTATAACATGTCAATTAATAAATGAGTTTAGATAAGAACTTTCGTTCGATATGCCTGACTGAATGTTTCTCCCGCTCTTCACTTAAATCACGCGTCAACACAAACTGCTGCATACCATTAAAAACGTTTGAGCATAAACGCTGGATGAGCCGAGGCGAGAGGCGCGGACGGTTGTTTGCCGCGACGCGTGTTGTTGGCCGGAGAGTTTTTCATTAGTATTAATTAGCGCGCTCGTTTGGTTGCAACGCGCGGAAATCAGGTCGGCGCGATTGTTAGTTAAGGAGAAGAAGATATGAACACGTTGAAAACAACATTTCTAATGGGGGCGCTGTTCGGATTCTTTCTGCTTGTCGGGGGTCTGATGGGCGGAGAGGCAGGAATGGCGTTCGCTTTCGTGGCGGCTCTCGCGATGAATTTTTCGATGTACTGGTTCAGCGACAGGATAGTGTTGGCGATGTATCGCGCGAAGGAACTGCCGCCGGAGGCCGCGCCGCGCATCAACGCGATGGTGGCGAAGCTGTCGGCGGCGGCGGGCATCCCCGCGCCCCGAGTGTATCTGGTTCCGATGCCAGTTCCGAACGCGTTCGCCACAGGGCGGAATCCGGCGAACGGAGTGGTGGCGGTCACTCAGGGACTGCTGGACATTCTGGACGAGGCGGAGGTCGAAGGGGTCATCGCCCACGAGATAGGCCACATAAAGAATCGGGACACGCTGATATCATGTCTGGCGGCGGCGATGGCGGGGGCGATAATGATGCTGGCCTCGATGGCGCGCTGGGCCGCCATATTCGGCGGCAGGGACAACAGGGGCAACGTCGTCACGCTCATTGCGACGGCAGTGTTCGCGCCCATAGCCGCGATGCTTATTCAAATGGCGATATCCAGATCGAGGGAGTACATGGCGGACGACGCGGCGGCGCGGTTGACAAGAAATCCGCGCGGGCTGGCCACCGCGCTGGCGAAGCTCGAAGCGGTCTCAAAGCGGCATCCGATAAGAGGCGGCAACAGCGCGACGGCGCACATGTTCATAGTCAACCCGTTCGGAGGCGGCGCGCTGGCGGGGCTGTTCTCCACCCACCCGCCGATAGCGGAGAGAATCAAGCGGCTTGAGAAAACGGCTGTGTGACGCCCGCGAACCGAAGGCAGCGCGCAGCCCCGCTCCGCTCAGGTTGCCATTTATCCGATACGGCGCGATAATTTATATAATGTTGCCAACGCCGGGCGGCGCCCGGCCGGTCGCCTATGATCTTTGCTGAGCATATAGATAAAGAGATGTCCGCGCGAGGAGCGCGCGCTCCGGGCAGCCGCGCGACGCGGTTCCGGAGGCGGGTAGCCTGCCTGTGCTTCGCGGCCGCTGTGCTCGCCGGGGCCGCGACGAAAGCTGCTGAAACTTACCGCACTGTGGCGGTCATTGACTATTCGGAAAAGCTCTCCGCAGACGACACCGCCCTGACGAGCGCGATAAACACCTCGCTGGCATATAGAATCGAATCGTTGCCGGGCGCGGGCGTCGTTCCGGAATCGGACATCGAAACGTATCTGCGCGCCGCCGACATCCGCAAACTATGGAACCAAGACAAACCCGCCGCGAAGGAGTTCGGCAGGATGTCCAACGCCGACCTAGTAGTCATGGGCCGTCACTGGCGGCTCTCCTCCGGCCCGATGAACTCGGAGTTCAGAGTGCTGTACATGCCCCCCGGCGACTCCGCGCGAACCTCCCGCATCAACTTCAAATCATCAATCGCCAACGTCTCGGAATACCAGAAGAAAATCTTTGACGGCGTGATGTCCGAACTGCCCATCAAGGCCCCTGCGGGTTTCTGGGCAGCACAGCGCGTCATCCGAAACAAAGACGCGTTCAGGCACTTCGGGCGCGGCATAATGAACATCAACTCGCAGAAGACCGAAGCCGGTCTGTCCGATTTCGACAGGGCCTTGAAGGTGGAGCCGGACGCGCGCGACATCCACTACTATCTCGGCAGGTACTTCACCACCCGGCAGTTCGACTTCAACCGGGCGGTCGAGCGGCTCGAAAAGGTGGCGTCGGCCAGAGGCGGGGACGCGGGCGCTCAATACTGGCTGGGGTTCACATACTACCTGAAAGCGGACTCGCAGTCGGCGCTTAAATCGTTCGAGCGGGCAAAATCCCTCGACCCCGGCTCGCTCGAAACGCTCCTGATGCTCGGAATGCTCTACAACGAAAAAGGGGACTACGAGCAGGCTATAAAGAACTACCGGGCGGCGCTGGCGCTGGCTCCGCACAGGGCGTCGGTGTGGTACTCGCTGGCTGCGGCGGCGGCGGTGTCCGGCAAGCGCGACGAGGCCCTCGCGGCCCTGCGCCGCTCGCTCGAACTTGACGCAGCAACCTTCCACCTGCCCGCGCGCACGGACGCCGATTTCGCCTCGCTCCGCTCCTTGCGCGAGTTCAGGGAAATCATCGACGGATTAAAACCGTAAAAAGATATGATAGAACCGAAACACAACAGGTTGAAACGCGCGTCGGCGCTGGCGGTTATGGCGGCAGTTGCCGTCCTGATTTCCGGATGCCCCCGGGGTCAAGATCCGTCCGCCGTCCCCTCGGAAACCGTTCCCGCCGCCACCGCCAGAGACCCCGTGCAAAGCGTTCTCGCAGCGGATGTCGAACTGGCCGCAGGGGACTCCGAGACGTTGCGCGCCGCTCGCGCTTCCGGCATCATCGCCGCGGCGGTGGACTGCGAACGCCCTCCCATGTGCTTCAGGGATGAATACGGCGTCGCGCGCGGCTTCGAACCCGACCTGCTAAAATTCATCGCGTCAGCTCTCGGAGCAAAAATCAATATCGTGCTCCCCGGCGACCCGGCGGCGGTCATATCCGCCCCATCCGTCCCGAACAACGCCCATGCGTCCGTAGTCTATTACTATTCCGCTGCTACAGGCCCGCTCGCTTTCGCAATCTCCGGCGACGCCGGATTCAAAAACGCCGTCGCCCTCGTCATCGCCCACCTCTACGACACCGGCGCTTACGGCGGCATATACAAAAACTGGCACAAACCGCTATGATTTATTTCAATAATTCAATAATTTCTTTGCTTGATATTTTTTCTGGCACAAATTGATTCAGTGTAGCTTTTTTTTCTTGAAGCTCCAATATGCGTTCTTCTATAGTGTTTTTACACACAAATTTTATAACATTTACATTTTTCTTTTGCCCCATTCTATATGCTCTTGACCATGCTTGCATCTCTGCAGCAGGATTCCACCATGGATCACATAATACTACGTTAGCAGCTTCTATTAAGTTCAATCCGACGCCTCCAACTTTAAGACTTGCTAATAATACATTTGTGTTTTCTGATTCTTTAAATTCTTTTATCACATCATCTCTGTTGCCAGTAGTTCCGATCAATAGTAAATTATTCACAAAATGCTTATCTAGTAAGGTTTTTAATAACTCCAAATATGATGAAAACTGTGAAAACACTAATAATTTGTCATATTCAGAAATCACAATAATAGCATTTAATATTGCTTCAGTTTTTCCTGACACAACAACATCACCATCATAGTCTTGTGTTATCAAAAGCGGGTCACAACAGATTTGCCTCAATCTTAACAACACTTCTAACACCGCACCTTTTTTTCTTGTTCTATGCTCAGGGTCAGAAAAAGCCTTTCTTGCTGATATCATCCATTTTTTGTAGAGCTTTAGATGGTCTTCACTCAACTCACATCTTATTATCTCGATATTCAAATCAGGTAAATCTTTTAAAACATCACTTCTAGTTCTTCTCAATATAAATGGAGACAAAGCTTTTCTAAGATGAATCAACGAGGCATCACTCTTGGTTGCTTCGCTACAAATAGTCTCAAAATTCCTTCGATTATTGTGCCAATTCGGCGCAACAAGGTTCAAATGACTCCACAACTCCGATACATTATTCTCAATTGGTGTTCCTGTTAATGCGATAGCTTGATTGCATTTAACTTTCCTTGCTGCATTCGCCGTCATCGAAAATGAGTTTTTTAAATACTGTGATTCGTCGAATACTGCTACCATATAACGCTTCATAGTTATCGCATCTATGTTTCTAAGCATGGTTTGATAGCTCATTAAATATATGCTGGTTCTTGAAGAATCAGATTGTTCTTCTTTTGATCCCCATAGAGACCACATTGCGTTAGGTAAATTTACTTCAATTTCATGAATCCAATTAGATATGATTGAAGCTGGAGCTACTATAAGATGATCTCCCTTAAATAAAGACAGGTGAGCAAGAGTAACAATGGTTTTACCCAATCCCATTTCATCCGCAAGAAGACATCCAATGTTTTGTTTATATGCTTCATTAAGCCAATTTACAGCACAATTCTGATATGGTTTCAGACATTTACCATCCCATAATACCGGTTCATAATTGTTTTGCGCTGAGATAAGTTTTCTTGCTATTTTGTAACTAATACTATTCTCTGAATTGATGCTTGTTGACGCACTTATTAATCCAACGAATGATCTGGATATTCTCATATTTGCAGAGAGATATGGTTCCATTGGAATAATATTTTTTATCCAATCTGAAGGAAGAACCGCTATACCCCCTGATTCTAACGCAACAAAAGCCGACCTCTTTCTCAATGCCGCAAGCATTTCTGATATAGACAATGTGCTGTCATTATATTGAGCAACTCCATCAATTTCAAACCAATCGGTTTTATCATTTGCTTTCATATTCCATCGAGTCGTTTTTACAACTCTTTTCTTGTCATCATATTCGATATCCCAACCATCGTTTATAAGTGTTTCAATCGATAATGACAATTCATACATGTTGTCAGGAAAATACCACAAAAGATAATCTTCTGATCTTGCACATTTAATTAATTGACTTAGCAGTGTTAATGTCGCTTCCTTACTAAAAGAAAACAAAGGCACATAACCATCGTTGTGTTTTACCCTTGCGTATGGAATACCAACATAATTATTGTTTTCTGTTCTTGAGATTATCATAATAGGATGTTTCTCAATGATAACCATATCGTCGCCAATAAAACTACTACTCAAAATTAGATTTCGTTCATTGATACTCCAAGAATATACACCAACATTAGGGATGTCAATATCTACAGAATATATTCTTTTTAAGGATTTGTTTTTTCCTGAAGGAGAATAATAGGCACGCTTGCGCTTTATGTATTCATTGATTATTCCAACAGGTATATCATTGACCCTGACCGGGTCTGGAAGCAATGCTTTGTGAGGCACCATCAGCCAACCCAACAACTTTTTGTCAAGATCGTCAGGAAATTGCGCAATCAATGATGGATTGATATGATCAATATCTTTTATTGCATTGGGAGAGGGGCTGTTTCTAGCAGCATATGTTCGCTGGACTATCCTGATCCTAGGCTGATGAGCCCAATTTATAAATATAATTAATATGCTTTTATGTTTATGTTCTTCATTCATTATTTGGTTTATACTCTATATTGAAATACATATTGTTTGATTCTATCATCATGTCAAATATTTGTTGCTTCCTTTCTTCAGGACAATCTACAGTCAATTGTCCATTACAAAAATCAGGGATGTCGTCTATTCTGCAACCACCAGAACAGATATACCTTAAACAACAATGCTGACATGGGATGATATTCTCCACTGAAGCCCTCTCTTTCTCCTCTCGTGCAATTTGTATCACGTTTACCATTTTTAATTCCTTTAAATTTGCAACTGGTTTCAAATCACAAATCCTACTACATAAATACACGGTTCCGTCTGGAATAACTGATATCTCGCCATAACCACAATTGCGTCGTATTGTATTCACAGGGTGGTCTAAATAAAACGCATTGATGGAATAATCCTCATAAAGATTATTAATCAGTCTATTTCCTTTTGCGTAATATTTATTCATATCCGTATCCGAATAAATCGACATTTTTGATCGAAGAAGCTTTTGTGTCAATTTAACATTTACATTTGAGTATTCATTAAGTAAAGATTTCGCAAATCGAACAAAATGCTCTTCGAAAAATGGAAATGTCTCAAAAGTTGGCGTCATGGCAATAGTAACCATAACGCCCTTGTCTAACGCTTTTTTTATGTTTGAGTATGTCTTAAAGTAAGTTCCCTTTCCCCTTATCATCTCGTGACTAATCTCTTCCGGTCCATCGAGGCTAATCTGGAGTTCATCTACATTGTTAGAATATAATTCTAGTAGTTCCGAATGCAAAATCATGCCATTTGTCAATAATGTCACTTTCAATCCAATGCCATGTGCAAAAACAAGGATATCTGCAAAGGAATCAAAAAGTGTCGGTTCCCCTCCAGATAATGTTATCTTTTCTCCTCCGGCAAGCTGAAAATCAATGAGTATTCTTTTCCATTGTTCAATTTCAAGAGGATCTCCGAGTCGTGGTTTATCGTATAGAAAACAGTGACTACACTTCAGATTGCAGTCAAATGTTAGAAAAACATACATCCCAAATGAATCTGCGAACACAGTCCCAACAGTTTTGTTGAATTGTTTAGCTTCCGATTGAGCAAGAAATCTTTTGACAATTGAAGAGGCATGTTGATTACAGTTGCTTTTTTTAGAAATCTTCTCTATGACCTTTTTTATTGTTATTCCTTCTGCGAGCAAAAAATATACTTCTAATTCAATATCGTTTAGCACCAGCCAATTAGCTGTTTGTGGATTAATTACCAAAATAACATCGTCTTTTCTAACAACTGATACATTTTGAGGAACAGCATAAGAGTGATGTAACAATAAAGTTGTTCTAACTGTCTGTTTTGCTACTTCTTTTCCTTCATATTTAAATTCGAAAAAAGTATATCACTCCTTCAAGAAGATTTCAGTTTGATGTTCTCCCTAACCATTCTAATTAGAGTTAACGGAACAGTTTTTAAAACAATACATGTGGCTTACTCTTGACCTATCAACTGGAACAGCAACTTCCCATTCCAATTCCAGTGTATCATTTTCGATTTCATTATTGTTAATCAATCCCTTATCGTCCTCAAACATTTTAGCCCCCCATTATATTATATTTCATTTTTCATACATTTATTCTGTCTTAAAATTTAAGACATTAATCGATTCTTTGTCAATGTCTTTAAATTATTCCGAATGATACTAAATCCATTGTGAAATCAGCCATGCGCCGCCCACTATTCAATTTATGTCATACTCTCCAATCTCCAGTATTTTAGTCATCGCTATGTTTTTTCCAGATACTTGACCATACTTTACTTGCTGTTACCCAAATCTCATCCTCCTCAGCAACATCGCTTGCGATCTTAAATGCCAAATATTCATTTGCAACTAAAAGCGCGTCGACAACGCTTCTCGTATTGAAAAAATCAACGTTATCCTTCTTTTCCTCCTCGGTTGGATCGGCGTATGCAAGCATTCTAACAACCATTGTTCTTTCTTCACAAATCCTCACATCCGATTTTCTTATTTTGCTGGTCTTCATGTCGCATGAAGTCTCGAAAGCCCCGTCAACCTCATAAATAGAATATCCATGAATGCATTTTTCTATCTGTTTAATTCTATTTTTAGCCTGTTTTATATTCTTTATTCCTTCATTGCCCCATTCTGTCTGCTCAAATATTTCATTTGCTCGACAAATCAGATCTTCTTTCGCTCTTCTGAAATCAAGCATGTTTTCAAGAAGTTCGACAAGCTTACCTAGATTTGTCAATCTCTTTGGTATAAACACTTCGATTTGAAGCAACGTATTGCCATATTTTTCTTTAGAATATTTTTTCAAAACTACACTCCCCATCGCGGCTGGGTATGAAAAGCCTGATTCAGATTAGGTGCCAATATTAATGCCAAATTCACTTATTGTCAATGGTGAGAAATATTGTTTTCCTGTTGTTCCCATCTTAATAACGCAGAATTGTATTTTCACTATTGTCTTTTTGTTCAGAAGCTACAAAGCCCATAAACCATTATTCTTTTCTATGGACATTCGTGTCACAGGCGCTATCATTATGACACTCGGCGGACGCGCATCCGCAGTCAGCGTCCCCGGCGGAGATGAGGTTACACAATGAAATTACTGCTTACATCGGTATTCAGGCCGTTCGGCGTAGACGACGCCTATGGCCGCAAGGAAAATAAACTCGAACTGTTCCACAATCAGGTGACCCGCGAGCAAGGCATTTTCTCGCTCAGATACAATCACAGGAGTTTCGGCCTCTATTTCATCGCGGAGAACCTGTCCACTCCCACCACTGTGCTCGACTTCCCATCGATAAAACAGTTTCGCAAGGAGCTTGCCAAAGGCTACGACTACGTGGGCATTTCCTTCATCGCCCCGAACTTCGTGAAAGCGCGAAGGATGGCGGAGATAATCAGAGAGGTTTCGCCGCAGACGAAAATAATCCTCGGAGGCCACGGTTCGAGAATCCCCGACATCGAGACTTTGATCGACTGCGACCATGTTCTGCCCGGAGAGGGAATCAGCAAGCTGAGGAATCTGCTGGGAGAGGACATGAACGCGCCGATAAAGCACCCGGCGATGCCCGCCGCGGACCACAAAAGGATTCTCGGGCTTCCGTTCACGCAACAGGGCGCGGTGCTAGTGCCCGGCGTTGGCTGCCCGAACGCCTGCCGGTTCTGCTGCACGTCCCACTTCTACGACAAGGAATACACCCCGTTCCTGAAAACGGGCAAAGACATATTCGACGTGTGCGTGCGGCTCGCGGACGAGCTTAAGACAAACGACTTCTTCGTGATGGACGAGAACTTTCTCCTTCACAAAGACAGAGCGATGGAACTGCTGGCGCTCATGCGCGAGCACAACCGGCCGTTCAACTTCAGCGTTTTCTCGTCCGCAGAGGCGATAACGGCGTTCGGCGTGGACAACATGATGGCGCTGGGCGTCAACTACGTGTGGATAGGCGTCGAGTCCAAGCGGAACCTGTTCGAGAAAACCAAAGGAATCGACGTTCAGGCGCTCATCGCCGAACTCCGCGCGAACGGGATATTCGTGCTGGCATCGTCCATCCTTTTCCTTGAACATCACGACAAAGAGAGCATCAACGAGGACATCGATTTCGCGATAAGCCTGAAGCCGGACTTCACGCAGTTCATGCAGCTCGGCCCCCTGCCGCAGACTAGACTCTACCTCGAATACAAGGAGCAAGGGCTACTGCTGGACGACGTGCCGTATGAGGAATGGCACGGGCAACACATGCTGTGGTTCAAGCACCCGCACTTCACGCGGGAGGAAAGCGCGGTGACGACTAAAGAAGCGTTCGCCCGCGAGTTCCGCGAGCTTGGCCCGTCCATACTCAGGGTCGGCGAGGCCATGATTCAGGGGCTGAATTCCCCTCATTACAAGAGCGGAGACCCGATGATGGCGGCGAGATATGAAACCGCCGTTCGCAGATGCAAAGCATACCGTCACGCGCTGACCGCCCTTAAATGGCTCGCCCCGGAAAAACAGATGAAAGAGAAAGCTGAACGCATAGAGGCGATGTTCGCCGAAAAGTTCGGGGCGCGAAACCCGGCGCATTTCATAGCCAACTCGGCGGTCTGGCTCATGGCGAGCGCGGCGCGGATGAGATACGAGAGGGAGTTCCATCCCCACAACCCGCGAGCGATAGTCACCCGGTTCAGGATGGAGCCGGCTGAGGTCGCCGCCGCCGCGTGTTCCGCCGCCCGCGCCACTGCCCTCCTTAAACTCCGCAAAGCATGGGCTTTCCTCGAAAACAGAGGCGGAGAGGCGGAGCTTTCGGTTTACCTTCGCGGCTCTGTAAAAGAGAAAACCATGCGCAGACTGATTAACACGCTCAACGAAAAGAAGATAGCCGTCAAGGCTGTTCACATAAACCTTGCGCCTTTGGCGCGTCTGGATTCTGAGGCATTCGGCAGGATGCTCGAATCTCTTTCCCGCAAAGGCGCGGACATAAAGATAAACTGTTCGGAGGCGCACGCGCGCCAGATGGCGGCGCTCCGCAAACGTCTCAAAGGGCTTCAATTCGCAGTGAACGAAAGATAACCGCGAGAAATATCCATAGCATAAAAAAAGAAACCCGCCGTGGCGGGTTTCTTTTTTTTGTCAGGATTTCAGGTCTTGCGAGATGTTACTTAAGAAGCTGGAGCACGCTCTGCGGCTGAGCGTTTGCCTGAGCGAGTATCGCCGTGCCGCTCTGCTGGAGTATCTGCAGGCGGGTGAACTCGCTTATCTCGACTGCCATGTCCGCGTCGTAGATGCGGCTCTTGGCGGCGGAGATGTTTATATCGGCCGCTTTCAGGTCGTCGATGATGTGGCCGAGGCGGCGTTCCTGTATGCCGAGGTTCGCGCGCACGTCGGATATCTGGTTGATGGCGCTGTTGATGTAGTCGATCGCCGACTGGGCGTTTGCGACCACTCCCACTGAAGCCGTGTTGATTCCGAGACCTGTGGAATCGAGGTCGTTAATCTGCACGGTCAACTGGAAAGTGGCTCCGTTGTCCGGACCGATCTGAAGCACCTGTCCGGCGGAAAACGTGCCGTCAAACAGAACTTTCGTGTTGAACGTGACGGCGTCCGACTTGCGGTCGATCTCGGCCATGAGGCTGTTGAACTCGTTGTTGAGCCTCGTCAGGTCGGCGGATGTGAGCGTTGCCTCGTTAGCCGCGCGCACCGCGAGGTCTCGCATCCTCATCAGGATGTCGTGCGTCTCGCTCAGAGAGCCGTCGGCGGTGCGGATCAGGTTGATCCCGTCCTCGGCGTTCTGCACTGCTGTGCGGATGCCGCCGATCTGCGCCTCCATCCCTTTGGCGATGGCAAGTCCGCTGGGGTCGTCTGAGGCGTGATTGATTCTCAGCCCCGACGACAGCCTTTCAAGCGACGTCTGCAATCCGAGGTTCGTCAGCCTCAGATTGTTCAGTCCTATCAGACCGGAAATGTTTGTGTTTACTACCGACATAATTACACCTCCATGTTGTAGAGTCGATCATCCGTGATCGACTTTTATATGTTTTTTATCGACATAAAAAAAAATAACTTTATACGCGGCGAAAAAATCAGGAGCCGCTGCCATCCCGCGTTTCTCGCCGACTCGGATAGAAAACCTTGAAAAAAGCAAAAAAGCGCCCCCTTAAAAGGAGGCGCTTAATAAATATCTTTTTATTGAAAGGCGGCGCTACTGAAGCAGTTGCAACACGCTCTGCGGCTGAGCGTTTGCCTGAGCGAGTATCGCCGTGCCGCTCTGCTGCAGTATCTGCAGGCGGGTGAACTCGCTTATCTCGACTGCCATGTCCGCGTCGTAGATGCGGCTCTTGGCGGCGGAGATGTTGATGTCTGCGGCTTTCAGGTCGTCGATGATGTGGCCGAGGCGGCGTTCCTGAATGCCTAGATTGGCGCGCACGTCGGACACTTGATTGATCGCGCTGTTTATGTAGTCGATCGCCGACTGAGCGTTTGCCACCACTCCCACAGAAGCCGTATTGATTCCGAGTCCGGCGGCGTCGAGATCGGGGATGGACACAGTCAACTGGAAAGTGGCTCCGTTGTCAGGGCCGACCTGAAGGACCTGTCCTGCTGCGAAAGTGCCGTCGAACAGCCCCTTGGTGTTAAACGTAACGGCGTCCGACTTGCGATCAATTTCGTCCATGAGGCTGTTGAACTCGTTGTTGAGCCTCGTCAGGTCCGCCGAAGTGAGCGTGGCCTCGTTTGCCGCTCGCACCGCGAGGTCGCGCATCCTGAAAAGGATGTCCTGCGTTTCGCTGAGCGAGCCGTCTGCCGTTCGGATCAGGTTAATCCCGTCCTCGGCGTTCTGCACGGCGGTGCGGATGCCGCCGATCTGCGCCTCCATGCCCTTTGCTATAGCAAGTCCGCTGGGGTCGTCCGACGCGTGATTTATCCTCAGCCCGGACGAAAGCCTCTCCAAAGATGTCTGCAACCCGAGGTTGGTCAGCCTCAGGTTGTTCAGCCCTATCAGACCGGAAATGTTTGTGTTTACTACCGACATAATTACACCTCCATGTTTTCCGCCGATAATCCATTATCGACATTTCGAACATTTTATATATCGACAAAATCGCCACTGCCTTTAGCGAAGCGACAAAATAAACAATCGATCAAAAAAGAGATGCGCGTCCGGCCTGCCGCGCGCGTAAAAAGAAAAAAGCGCCCCCTGCGAAGGAGGCGCTTGAAGTTAATTCCGATTAGATGCTTATATCTTTATTTCAGAAGTTGCAGCACGCTCTGAGGCTGCGCATTGGCCTGAGCGAGTATCGCCGTGCCGCTCTGCTGGAGTATCTGCAGGCGGGTGAACTCGCTTATCTCGACTGCCATGTCCGCGTCGTAGATGCGGCTCTTGGCGGCGGAGATGTTTATATCGGCCGCTTTCAGGTCGTCGATGATGTGGCCGAGGCGGCGTTCCTGTATGCCGAGGTTCGCGCGCACGTCGGATATCTGGTTGATGGCGCTGTTGACAGAGTCGATGGCGGCTTGGGCGTTTGCCACCTGCGACAGCGACGCGGCGTTGATCCCCAGCCCTGTTGAATCAAGGTCAGGAATGGACACGGTTAGTTGGAAAGTAGCGCCGTTGTCCGGGCCGACCTGAAGCACCTCTCCTCCTGCGAAAGTGCCGTCGAACAGAACTTTCGTGTTGAAAGTGACGGCATCCGACTTGCGGTCGATCTCCGCGATCAGGCTTACAAACTCGTTGTGAAGCCTGTTGAGATCCGCGGGAGTGAGCGTGGCTTCGTTGGCCGCGCGCACCGCGAGGTCTCGCATCCTAAGCAGGATGTCGTGCGTCTCGCTCAGAGAGCCGTCGGCGGTGCGGATCAGGTTGATCCCGTCCTCGGCGTTCTGCACGGCGGTGCGGATGCCGCCTATCTGCGCTTCCATCCCCTTGGCGATGGCAAGACCGCTGGGGTCGTCCGAGGCGTGATTGATTCTCAGCCCCGACGACAGCCTTTCAAGCGACGTCTGCAATCCGAGGTTTGTCAGCCTCAGATTGTTCAGTCCTATCAGACCGGAAATGTTGGTGTTTACGACAGACATTGTGGTTTCCTCCTTGTAAGAAACGCATCGGGTCGTCCGTGACCCGTGTTATATCATCGGCTGTCCCGGCGTTTTGCTTTAGTGGCGATTGAAAAATGTTTCTTTTTTTGTCACTTTTGGCGTTTTTCTGCGCTGTTCGCTCCCGCCAACCCGGCGGCGGTTGGCTTTTAAATGATGTTAAATTAAGATATTCATATAGGCGCGACAGAATCGGCTCTAATGATTCGATCTCTACGGTCTCCGCCTCGACGCGTTCCGCGCTCTCATACTGCGGAGAAAGGTTCTGAGGAATGAGGAAGTTCACAGTAGCGGCTATACAAATGACATCAGGCGGAGACGCCGCAAGAAACGCGGCGCGCGCCCTCGAACTGGCGGCGGAGGCTGCGGACAGAGGGGCTTCGCTTATCGCGCTGCCTGAGAACTGGCTGTTGATAAGAGACGACGGCGAACCGCCCGCCGATCCTTCATTGTTTGAAGACGGCCCGGCGGAAGACCTGCGAGCCTTCTGCCGCGCCCGGCGCGTCACTATGGTCGCGGGAACCGTCCCGGAAGCGGCCCCGGACGGCAGGCTTCACAACTGCTGCCCGGTCATCGGCCCGGACGGGGAATTCATCGCAAAGTACAGGAAGATTCACCTCTTCGACGTCGAGGTCGGCGACGGAGCGTCTTATAATGAATCAAAACATATAAATCCGGGAGCTGAAGCAGTGGTGGCGCAGACACCCTGCGGCCCCATCGGGCTTTCAGTCTGTTACGATTTGAGGTTTCCGGAGTTATATCGGCTGCTGGCCCGAAAGGGGGCGCGAGTGTTGTTCGTTCCGGCGGCCTTCACCCTGCTCACCGGCAAAGACCACTGGGAAACTCTCCTGCGCGCCCGCGCCATCGAGAACTACGCATACGTGGTCGCTCCCGGACAGTTCGGAAAAAACACGCCCAAGCGCAACACCTACGGCAGGAGCCTAGTGGCGGATCCGTGGGGCGTGGTAATAGCCCGCGCCGCCGACCGCGAATGCGTCATCATTGCGGAGATAGATTATGATTTTCAGGACTCCATCCGCTCCCGAATGCCAGCGCTCGGACACATCAACCCGTGGCTGTTTCGACAGTTCGAGTAACCTCGCCTAAAAATTGCCGAGTCTTAGCTCACACAACTTATGAATCCGCTTTTCATTAAAGATTTTTATTTAAGAATAAATCCGGCTTCGTCGATAAGAAATACGGCTTCGTAAAAATTCGCCGACAACGCCGCGTATTCTCAACATTGACCGAACAAAAGATGCGAAATGTTTGGGAAAAGGCAAAAACCTCTTCTGTCGATTTTTAAGGTTTGTTTTTCTTTGATGCCGCTTAACAACACTGTTCAGTGACAAGGTCTAAAATGGGACAAATAACCGGGATAAAAACGGCGGCTTATCCGCCGGGCGGAGAGGAGAAGACACATGGCGATAGGAGCGACATTGAGGAAGCTGAGAGAAAATCAGGGACTGTCCATAAGAGAAGTGGTGGCCGCGTCCGGCGGGGTTCTCGACAAAACCACCCTGTCTCGCATCGAGCGGGACGAGCGGGGCCTGTCTCTCAAAGCGGCCTACCTTTTTTCCCAGATATACAACATCGGCATGGAGGAACTTTGCGAGATGGCGGTGAACAGGAAAGCCAAGCCGTCCCGCCCGCCGTTCGACGCCTCGGCCACCGAACGAAAACTGGTCGAAACATACAGGGAACTGAACAGGAAAAGGCAACGGACTCTGGATGAAGTCGCCAAAGGGCTTCGGATGCTCGGCGACGCGAAATCGGGAGATGAAAGCAGGCGCAGGTTGATTGAAGAAATTGACCGCGCGAGGGGCCGGGAAACACCCTGACCGCCTTCTCCCGCAATCGCCCGAACATTCCCGATATCGGAGGATATCTCTCATGACCGAAAAACTTCTGTCCAGCATCATCAGGCACCTTAATCAGTTGGAAGACGAAAATAAACTGAAGCCGGAGCAGATAAAAGCGATCGCGGCGTTCGTCGCCGAAGTCACCGCGCCGGGGATGGAGCGTAAAGTCGAAAAACTCAGCGCGGGAGATTTCTACCGGCTTCAGGAAAAAACCATAAAAATACTTCACGACATCACCGCCGCGGAGAACGGGGCAAACGGCTACTGCGTGTGACGGCGGCGGTTTTTTTCGAGTCCGGTCGCGCTCTGAAGCGTTTTCGGGGTATAATATATGCGGTGATTGCCGTGAAAAAAATAATGATTGTGGACGACAAGCCGCAGATACGGGACCTGCTCAAGCTTGAGCTTGAGGACGACGGACATCAGGTAATCGTGTGCGAGGGCGGGCGCGAAGCCCTAGACACCCTCGAAGAGATGTCTTACGGCGTCAACATCGTCCTGCTCGACATCAAAATGCCGGAAATCGACGGCCTTGCCGTCCTCAGCGCCATCAAGCAGAAAAAGAAAGACCTCCCCGTCATCCTCCTCACCGCCTATCACACCTTCAAACAGGACTTCCAGTCTTGGGCCGCAGAAGAATACGTAGTCAAAAAATCGGACTTTACAGAACTGAAACAGAAAATATCGAAATACATCTGACCCCTTTTTGAAAAGTCATACAAAACCGCCTTCAAACATTAAAAGAAATCCGATAAACCTGAATAAGCTGTCAATGGAAATAAAGGCATTTCTTTCATCGTTACCAAGGTCCCCTTGGTAACGGAAAGTTCAGGAAGCTCTGCTTCCGTATTTTATCGCTCATGCGCGTATCATTATAACGACTGGACGTCGGGAACCCTGAGAAAATGAACTGGAAAGAAAAGTGGTGAAAGCGGAGCTTTCAGTTATCGCGTTACCAAGGGGGCCTTGGTAACGATGAAATGACGGATTCGGGTTCAAAATCAGGGGCAACCTTTATATATTCTTCTCGGAGCCGTTATTTCGATCTTCGTTATATAGCTCAGACCGGCAAGCTTCAGTATTTTTATCTTGAAATCTTTCTGGCGGGTGCTTCCATAGAAAAGATATTCATTTTCAGAACATTGGCAGCGGATTTCTGGTTTTACATCTGTTACTAATTCCAAATCCGGATCTATACTTCTTACTTCCTCAACTTTTTGCTTGTCGGCCGGTACGCAGAACATATAACTCAATGCGGAGCCATTCCCATCCCGCAGATTTCCATCGCTGTCAAAGTAGTTCAAATCAAACCTGATATTTTCGCCGGTCTGATCCTTCCCGTTGAATTCTATTCGACCGGCATCTCCCGCAGTAACAACTTGCGGAGTGGAATATTTTCCTTCAATGCCCGCGAAATTCACAGGCGCTATCTCGATCTGATACTTGTCCCCGAGCGTGAGATTATAATTTGAGGAGCAGCGGAATTCTCCGATCGCAATATGATCGAGGCAATCGCTTCCGTATCCTTTGTTTTCGACAGGTTTCACGATGAATACTTCTGAATCATCGCTGTCAAGTTTCCGAACCCTTAATCTATACAGCGGCGGTCTGTTGCCGACGGCTGCCCTTATGCCGAATATATGCTGCTCCATTGAACCGTCGACCATGTACTCCTCGTAATCAATGTACAGAACAGTGTTATCCGGTTTTTCTGATTTCTCTTCATTGGTAGTTGCAAATCGGATGCCGTGTTTATTTTCAAATAAAATCCCATTCCACCAAATGCTTTTTTCCAATGTGTCGGATTGCATTGCCGTGTCATCCTGCCTCATTGCCTTGAGAAAATAATTTTGATTCTTTTCAAGCCCGGCGCCGGGCTTCAAGGCGACGATATTTTTGCCGAACAACCTTGCGACAGTTTTTTCATCCATTCTCTCTAGGTCAACAAAAGCTCCATTTTCATCTTCGAGATAAAAACTGACGCCTGATGATTCCGAGGGATCGCCGCTCAATAATATAAGGGAATCCACAGGGATTTTTCCGTCGTTTGATATAAAGATGTATTTTAAAAACGAACAAGACGTTGCGGCGCAGACACTTGGAATCGCAACGCATACAGTGACAAATAGCGAGTATAATAATATTCTTGTTTTAACTGGAATATTCTTCATAACAATATTATATAATTCTACATAAAATTGTAAAGAAACTTTCAGCACGTTGTTTCGCTTATGTTTGCATATTAGTTACAGTAATCGCGCGGGTTTGCGGGGGCGTTTCGAAAGCGTTCAGGCTCCGGTTTTGTTGCGAATGGCGTCTATGAGCCGCATGTTCATGGCTCCCTGCCCGGCGTCTGTGACTGTTTGGCGGCCTTCGGCGACCGCGCGGCAGAACTCTTTCAACTGGCAGTGGTAGGATGTGACGGTGGGGACTTTTATCCTCTCGATATTCAGGCCGCGCTGAACGATGAAAAAATAGACGTCTTTCACCGCGTCGCCTTTCTGCCATCCGGGGCAGAACGGCCTGTTGATGAAAATCGACCCTCTGTCGCCTCGTATGAACGCGGACACGGGCTGCGTCAGGTCTATGCTGCAAACGATGTTGGCGGCGACCCCGTTTTTGAACCTGAGCGAGGCCGCCGTAGCGCCGTCAACGCCCGTCTCGGTCTTTGTCGATTTCGCCCAGACGACGTCGGCTTCGTCGCATCCGGAAATCCAGCGCGAAAAGCTCGCTAGGTAGCAGCCGGTGTCCATCAGCGCGCCGCCCCCAAGCTCAGGCGAAAGCTGGGGTTTCTTTCTGTCCCGCACGCGATTGTTGAACGCGGCGTCGATCTCGACGACATTGCCGATGCGCCCCGAACGGATGATTTCCTCCAGCTTGTCCGCAAGCGGATGATAGCGGTAGTGGAACGCCTCGGCGAATGTTCGCCCCGTCTCCCTGACGGCGTCCTCAATTTCTCGCGCCTCCTTCTCGTTCGACGCCAGCGGTTTTTCACAGAGAACGTGTTTGCCGGCGCGCAACGCTTTCACCGACCATTCCTTGTGCATGGAGTTCGGCATGGAGATGTACACGCAGTCGATGTCAGGGTCGGCGACAAGCTCCTCATAGCTTCCGAACGCCTTACGGATGCCGTTGCGCGCGGCGTACTCTTTCGCCTTCTCTATGCCGCGCGAGGCGACTGCTGCTATTTCCATTTCGTCGATTCTGCCCGCCATAGGCAGCATCGTGAAGTTGTTCGCATGCGCCGTAGACATTATTCCGAATCTCAGCTTTTGCATCGTGCGCGCTCCCGCCGTGTCCGGCAGGCATATTATACCAAATATTTTCATAAGGATTCGGGTTGAAGCGGGTTCCGGCTGCTGGAATAACGGCAAAAAAGCATGCGTGAATAATTATATTCTGTTCCGACCGGGGAAAGGCGGAAGCGATGTGAAACGCCGCGCTTAAATGCCAGTCGGCGGCGGAGTCAGGAGACCGAAAGCGGCCATGAGGAGACATTTCGGACGATTAGCTGCGGCTCGGTTAATTGCTGAACTTGAGCGGGAGTCCAGCCGGGGGCGGTCTCGCAGAGTTCAAGCCCATCGTCTACGACCTTTATCACCGCGATGTCGGTGACGATGAGGGAGACGCAGTTTTTCGCGGTGAGCGGGTAGGAGCACTCGCGAACGATGCGAGGGAGGCCGTCGTTGGTGACGTGTTTCATCATGACGATGACCTTGCGGGCGCCCGCCGCCAAGTCCATCGCGCCGCCGTAGCTTCCGAGCTTCCTGCCGGGAAGTTTCCAGTTGGCGAGGTCGCCCTTTTGGGAAACCTGAAAAGCGCCGAGAACGGTGGCGTCCAGATGTCCGCCCCGGATCATGTCGAACGCGGTGGCGCTGTCCATGAAGGATGCTCCGGCGGAGACGGTGACGTGTTCGTCTCCGGCGTTGCCGAGGTCTTTGTCTTCCATGCCCGGCTCGGCGCGCGGGCCGACGCCGAGGATGCCGTTCTCCGCCTGAAACATCACCTGTTTGCCGGTTCCGATGTGGTTCGACACCAGCATGGGCATTCCTATGCCCAAGTTCACGAAGCAGTCGCCGCTCAGTTCGAGCGCCACGCGCTGCGCCATTATTTCGTCGGACATCATTTCGCCCATGGTTATCACGCAACCTTTCCTGTGGGAACGATGCGGCGGACGAAGACGCACGGAGTCATCACTTCGTCCGGATCAATGCCGCCTACATCCACAAGGTTCTCGACCTCTGCGATGGTGGTTCTGGAAGCCATAGCCATAATCGGGTTGAAGTTTCGCGCGCTCATACGGTAGACAAGGTTGCCGAGGGTGTCCGCGCGATGTGCCTTTATGAGGGAAAAGTCGGCCTTGAGCGCGTGTTCGAGTATCATCTCGCGCCCGCCGATGACGCGGACTTCCTTGCCGGCGGCGGCTTCGGTCCCGACTCCGACCGGGGTGTAGAAAGCGCCTATCCCTGCCCCGCCCGCGCGTATCCTTTCAGCAAGCGTGCCCTGAGGCACAAGCTCCACATCGACCAGTCCGTCCATCGCCGCCCGCTCGAGCAGGCTCACTTTTTTCGGCGAGCCGAACACCGCGAAACACGTGACGACTTTTCTGACCATGCCCGCTTCGATGAGGATATCGACGTCGATGGGGTTTTTCCATCCGCCGCTCGCGTCGTTTCTGACTATGGTGAGGTTTTTCGGCCCCTTTTCCCTAAGGGCCAGCAGGAGCCGGGAAGGAGTGCCTCTTCCCGTGAAACCGCCTACCATGACGGTGGCTCCGTCCCCGATGTCGGCCACAGCTTCCGCGCAGCTTTCAAAGACCTTGCTCATGAGAAAACCCCCGTTGCCCTTGTTCTCTTCGCGCTTTGAAAAACGACTTTGTTTTTCCGGCGCGACGAGCCGGACAGATGCGCATGCCAAACCGCGCCGGATTATACTTGAGCGGGCGTAAAAATCAAGAAATATTTTAGCCGCTAATCCGCAGGCCGCCGGAGAGACCGTTTGAGATCGAGCAGAATCGCATTGCTTTTTTTCAGGGAGTTAAAAAGCTCTTTGTTGTCTTTTAATATGCGGGATGTTCAGAAAGTTCTCATTAAAAAGTTTTTATTTCAAATATCTCTGTTGTCACAAACATATCGCCTTGCGCCTTGCGCGCTGTTTTACTATTGAGATATACTGAGCCGAAGACGCAAATTAAATGACATAAGGCTAAAATATCGGGAGGCGCGCAATGCGTGAAAAGAAGAAAAAAAAGTGGCCGAGAATAGTTTTGATATCCGTCGCGGCGACCGCGGCCTCTCTCGTGGCCCTGTTCTATCTGATATGCTACGCGGCCCCGCTGATATACGCGCCGTTCCATCCCCTGAAGGTCGTCCAGAACAGGCATGACATCGAGTTGGACGGAAAGAAGTACGGATTGTACTGGGGAGAGCTTCACGGGCACAGCGGGCTTTCGCCTGACGCGTTCGTCAGCGCTCCGGAGCAGTATTACAGGTACGGCAAGGAAGTGGCGAAGCTGGACTTCGCGGCGCTGACAGACCATGACGCGCCGTGGGGATTGGCGGCTGTGCCGAGCCGCTGGAAACAGTCTGTCGACGCCACCCGCAGGTGGCACGAGAACGGCGTCTACGTCACGTTCATCGCGTACGAATGGACGAGCGGCAGCGGGCTGGACTGCATGTTCCACACGCTCAAGCGGCGCGACCGCTGGGAGTATCAGAAAGACCCTATGCATTTCGGTCACCGCAATGTGTACTATCCCGGAGACGAGGCCCCGGCGGAAGTGTGCTCGGTGGATTCGCCGGACTGCGACACGCCGGAAAAACTCTGGGAGCACCTTGAAGAATACGGGGCGATTTCCATCCCTCACCATCCTCTCGGAGGCCCGGTTTATCCTTTCAACTGGGATCGTTTCAATCCTGAATACGAGCCGGTTGTGGAAATATATTCGTGGCATGGAAACAGCGAGTGCGACGGCTGCCCGTATGAGATATATAACGCGTATAAAAACGGGAAGCATTCAGCGCGGACGCCGCTGGATGCGGGACATCATTTCGGGTTCATCGCATCATCCGACAGCCATGACGGGTATGCGGGCAACCTGACGCGACCGCCGAGGCTGATCAAGTTCCTGCAGATGTTTTATAAGGGCAAAGCGACGCCGGGACCGGGCATCGCGGCGGTGTACGCGGAGGATCTGAGCCGAGAGGGAATCTTCGAGGCGCTGAGGGCAAAAAGAACATACGCCGTGACGGGCGCAAGGATTGTGTTGGACGTGAGGGCTAACGAGACGACATTCATGGGCGGGCGGCTGGACTCCCGGGGAGCGCCGGTCAGCGTCTCGATTTACGCTCGCGGCGTCGCCCCGCTGGAAAAAATAGAAGTGATAAAAAACGGCGAGACCGCCGCCGTGTTCGAAGGCGACGGCGGCCCGGAGTTCAAACAGACGCACGTCGACGCGCTCCGGGAGCGCGACGAGGACTACATATACATCAGAGTCACGCAGACGGACGGACAGATGGCGTGGTCGAGTCCGATATGGATTAAGTAAATAACGGCGGGTCGCGGGCTGGACGGCGGGAAAGGCGGGCGAGTCAGGGCATGCCGATCATTTACGCATTGACCGCAGCGTACGCGCTCGGCGCTCTCGCGGGCAGATTCGTTTCAGCGCCGATGTGGCTGACATGCGCCGCGGCGCTTGCCGCCGGAGCAACCGCCGCCGCTTTCCGCTCCCGGCAATCTCTTTTTCTCTTTTTCATCTGCGCGTCCGCTCTCTTCGCTTCTTGGTTCTCCTATCAGGCGGACGAAACGGTTTATCATAACGCGCCCCTCGCGCGATACCTCGAAAACCGGGACAACGAAAGACGCCTTGAAATCGCGCGCGGCACGATATTGAGGTTCGAGCGGAGGGAGGACGGGAGCGCGGCGGCGACAATGAAGGTCGAAGGAGTGCGGCTCAGCAAAGACGCATGGCTAAGGGTCGAGGGAGTTGCGGTCGCGCGATTCAGAGCGGAGGCGGCTCCCGCGCGAGACCCGGCGTTCGGCGAACTGTGGGAGTTGGAAGGATGGATGAAACCGGCGTCTCAGATGAGCCGCGCGAGCGCCGACTACCACAGAGCGCGGGACGCGTCCGCAATGATGACAGTGGCGGAAAAGGGGCGTTCAAGGCCGCTCGGAAAAGGAGACGCCGGCCTTGTGTTGTCGTCGGCCGCCTCGCTGCGCGAGAAGTGCCGGCGCGCCATCGACTCGAACGTCTCCGAACCTTACAACCTGATACTCGGCTATATGGCGCTGGGCAGAACCGGCCCGGTCGACCAAGTCATCTACGACAAGTTCCGCCGCGCCGGCGTCGTCCACGTCCTTGTCGTGTCGGGGATGCATGTCGGAGTCATGCTCGGCGCTCTGTTCATATTCGGTTTCCTGTGGAACCGCAGGCCCGTTCCAAGCTTCATGATAATGGGAGCCGCCCTGCTCGTCTATTATTTCGTCGCCGGAGGCGGACCGTCGATAACGCGCGCCGTCGTCATGGGCTTCGTCATGCTCGTCTCCCTCATGTTCGGGGCCGGGCGCGACTCCGCGGTATCTCTCTGCCTTGCCGCGCTTTTCGTTATGGTCGTCAACCCATCCGCCCCGTTTCAAATCGGAACGCAGTTGACGTTTCTGGCAAGCGCGGGCGTCATCTTCATCTATCCGGCGATGGCTGCGTTCGTCCGGGGCGGCGGACTGCCTCGAAAAATCGCCCGCTTCGCCCTCGCCTCTATAGCGGCGCAGATGCCACTGTTCCCCGTCCTCGCGTATCACTTCAACCAGTTCTGCGCGGCGGGGCTGGTCTCGAACGCGCTGGTCGTGCCGCTGGCCGGCGTTCTGCTTCCGGCGGACTTCCTGCTGTGCGCGGCAGGGTTGCTGCCCGGCAACATTGCGGCGGTCCCGGCGGTTCCCGCCGAGGCCCTCGCCAGTCTCATGACCGGCATAGTAGAACTCTTCGCCGCGATCCCTTTCGGCGTTGTAGACTCCGCCTCGCCCACGATTCCATGGATGGCGCTGTACGGCGCGGGAGTAGTCCTGTTGACATGGACGCTTAGGCGAATGGCGGACGGGACGGACTTTCAGATATACGCGGGTTGGACTGGAATTGCGGCGGTCGGGCTGACTCTCGCGGCGTGGGGCGCGCATAAACCGCCGGTCAACGGGGTTCGCGCCGTCTTCTTCGACGTCGGGCAAGGCGACGCCTCGCTCATCGAGATGCCGGCGCGGGAGGACGGCCGCGGCGTCTTCAGACTGCTAGCGGACGGAGGGGGCGGATGGGAAAACCCCGGCGACTCCTCCGAACCCGGCGAACGTCTCATCGGCAGACATCTGCGGCGCTCAGGAGTCCGCAGGCTCGACGCCATCCTCCTCACCCATCCCGACGCAGACCACATGAACGGCCTTCAGTGGGTCGTCAACAACATCCGCGCGGACAGGTTCATCGACGGAGCGACACCGGCGGACATCGCATGCGAGGAGACGGGAGACCCCGGAGCGTGCCGGATGGCCGCCGCAGGCCCGCTGTGCCACGCCCTCAGCCCCACACAGGCCGAGCGCTACCGCGCCCTGCTCCGCTCCGTCAAAAAGCGCGGCGTCGAATACGTCCATGTCTCCGGCGGAGCGACTTTCGAGTTGCCGTCAGGCGCTCGGCTGAAAATCTTCGGCCCCGACCGCTCGCTGCCTTACATGCGCAATATCTCCCGAAACAACCTTCCCCTCACCGCGCGGGCCTCGTTTCGCGACGCGTCGGTCCTTATAGCCGGAGACATCGAACGCGAAGGCGAAGAGAGGCTGGTCAGGCGGTATGGAGCCGCTCTTAAATCAGGCATCCTTAAAGCGCCGCATCACGGCAGCGCCTCCTCATCTTCCGAGCAGTTTCTCCGCTGGGTCGCCCCGCGCGCCGTCGTAGTCAGCTCCGGCGGTCCGCGCGTCTACGGCCATCCCCATAAAGACACCCTCGAAAGATATCGCGCCGCCGCCGCAGATGTTTTCCGCACTGACCTGATCGGCACGGTGACATGTCTCCTCCCAGCATCAGGAGGGGAACCCCGCTGCTCCGGCAGCATCCGCTGAATAGCAAACCCGGATTCTTCGATAGAGCCGCCGAATTCCACCTCCGAATGCGGCAGAAAAAAACCTTGAAATCCGCCATTCCTCTCATATAATATCTTTGGGTAGACATTATTCTTCCCGCCGCCGTTCTCCACGAACGGCGGCCGCCAAGACATCTTAGATGAAGCATACGAGGGACGGCGATTCACATGTTGTTCAACCGGAAAACAACCGGCAATAGAAAAGCAACTGATAAATCCGCTTCGGACGCGTTATTGCGCGAAACAGAAACGCTTGAATCAAATCAGGCGAGTCCGCCCGCGGCGAAGAAAGTCCTTTCATCCGCAAAAAACCGATGGGCGGCGACTATGCTCGCGGTCGCTTGTCTTGCGACGTTCATATTTGTCAGGGTTGAGTTCGACTATGCCGGGCAGGTCGAGAAAATACACAGGGTTCTTCAAGGCAAGTGGGTTTATTCTGTGCCTGAGAATGGCAAGCTGACGGTGTCTGTGGCTAGACCGTGCGGGATCGAGTCCATTAAATATCTGAAAGAAAACGACGGTTTTTTAATCGCCGGTTTTTTCTGGAATGACAAAGTCGATTTCAATAATCCATATAAAAACACGCATGTTTTCGTAGCAGACAGACCGATCAAACCCGGCTCTTTAGTTCATGGGAACGACAGCCGCGTGTTGTTCGACACTGCGCGCAATCATGCCGACCCGGTGATTGTCACCCACGTGTTCTCCAAGCGTGGAAAGACATTGTATGTTATCAATGATAAAAGGTACGACAGAATCAGGTTGGAAAAAATATTGCTTTAACTTGGACGCGTCGTTCAAATCGCATTCGCCGTTTTTATCCGCGCAAACATCGAACCGAGCTTTTACTCCACCCCGCCTGTGGCGGCGACGAGTTTCTTCACGTTGACCGCGCCCACTTTCCGATAGACTTCCAGCGGCGATTTCAGAACGCCGTCCACTGTGAGCAGGTCGCGCTCGATGGATATGCCGAACAAGCGCTCGTTCTCCCGCAGATAGGGAAGTATCAGCGCCCAGTCCGCCTCCGTGAATTTCCAGAAGACGCCACCGTTAAGCTGTTCGGAGGAAGTGACGGAATGAGGGTCTCGCAGATAAATGGCGCCGCCCGACGCGAGGGAGAACAGGTTGCCGCCGGGATACGGGCGCGGGAGCGGGCGAAGACGTCCGTCGTCATCGAATTCCAGCCCGTTGACTATGGCGAATCCGCCGCCGTTGAGCGGGTCTCCGGCCATGAAGCTTTCAGCAAGATAGTCCAGACACGTGCCGTTTATCACCACTCGGGGTTTTCCGACCGCGTTAATGAGAGGGCGTCCCGCCGCGTTGCCCATGATATACGCCTCGGAGCCTTTCGCGCCGTACATAAAAGTCTGTCCGACGCTGCCGAACACCGCCAATTTCCCGCTTTTTGCTATCTGGCAAAGCTGGTCTTGAGCGTCGCCGTGGACGCGGATTTCGAGGCCGTCCATCCCGGAGCCGAGATAGTCGCCGACGTTGCCGTAGCAGTCGATGCGGACGCCCGTCGTGTCCGGGCCTAATCCCACGCCGTGGAACCTCTGCCCTGTCGAGTTGAACACTATGAATTTCCGCCATCCGAGCCGGAACGCGTCGATGATGATTTTCGAGTCTCTGTCCTCAAGTTCGGGCTGGAAACCGGCGGCGTTGATAACGAGCGTGTCTTCGCCAGCAGAGGGGGCTCTCAGAGCGTCGCGCGTTTCAAACTCTATGAGCCTGTGCCTTGACGCGCCTGAGCCTGTTATCGGCGGAACCGCCTTGAAGACCGAATCCAGAGCGACCTGAACCACCTGAAGAACCGAGCTTCTCATTTTTGAGCCGGTCGGGTATCTCAAATCATTGAGCGTCGTAAGAGTTTCAATCGCCGCGGAGCGCGCCGAGTCGGACAGCCGCGAATGCTCGGCTACAAGTTCCGCGAAACTTCTGACCGCGTCGTAGTTGCAGCGCGGCATCCTCTCCATCATCGCCGCGGAGAGGGCTTCCGGGTCGCCGGCGAGAAGTTTTTCTCGAATGAATTCCGTGGTCATCCCGTCGCCGTTTTCGGAGCCGACGGGCAGGCTGATGTCCAGCCGCTTTTTGCCTGCGGGCGGCGCGACTTCCTTGCCGAATTTATCTCTGCAAACAAGTTTCATGCTTTGTGCCGAAGCCGGGTCGCCGGTTAAAGTGAAGCTGAAAGAGCCGCCGTCCTCGCTGCTGCCGCCGCGCGCGTTCCAGTATCTATCCGCCACCGGGCATACCCGCGAATCTTCTGAAGCGAGGCTGCGTAGCGTAGCGTCGATCGCCTGCTTTTCCGAGCAGACCAGACCGATTTTTACCTCGCCGTCGTGTATGGCGAACACCTGCGGGCGCAGCATGGCGGTGTCCGTGATTCCGAGGAGCTGGAACCCGTTGCCGTCCAGCAGGTTGCGAGCGATGATGAAGAACCACGGTCCGTCCGGCGAGCCGTGTATCTGGGCCGCCTGTATGCGGCGGTAGATTTTTTGTTTTTCGGGCGGGAGCAGATCGAAGTCCGACTCCGTCGTGGGGGCCAGCGACTCGATTATGTATTCGAGCGGGTAGCGGTACACCCTGTTCAGCAGGTCGAACTCGAGAGCGGACACTTCGGTGTCCGTCAGGAACAGAGGGCGAATGTTGCGCTGTTTGAGGTATTCCGAGACGGAATAATAGTTGGCGAAGTCCCCGTTGTGGACGAGGGCTTCGTGCATGCCGATGAACGGGTGCGCGCCGGCCGGATGCCACACGCGCCCTCTGGTGGGATACCTCTGGTGGGCGATCCACACATGGGCCTTAAAATCGTCAAGTTTGTAATACTCGACCGCTTCTTCGGCATACCCGACTATCTTCAATATCATCATGTTCTTGCCGTGGGAGAGCACGAACGCCTGTTTCTCTCCGAGGGCGGCGTAGTATTCGGTGTTTATCCGGTATGAGTTCTGATATACGAACTCGTCCTCTATCCTGTCGCGTTCGAGCGAGCCGAGGTTGTTGGAGACGGCGAAGGCGTCCAGAACGGATGGTTTCACCCTCACGAAATATCTGCGCACCTGCGGCGGTTGAACAAGAAGAGACGGCATGTCGCGCCAGTCGGCAATCGAATCGATAGTCCCTTCGGAGGCAATGTCGAAATTGGGACGGATATATTTGTTTTCGAGGGATTCGACGCACGCCGGGTCAAGCGCGGCCACCAGCAGGAGGTAGTGAGTGTCGAGGACTTCACGGGTGACGCCGAGTTGATCGGGAGAAAGGCCGACCGCCGCGATCCCCCCTCCTTTGCCATTGCCTCTGTTGTGCATCTGCACAGAGGGCGCGTGTATGTGGCGCCCGGCGACGGGGATCGAGCAGGCGAAACCGGTTACGCCGCATCCGCCCTCCTCCTCCACTTTGTCCGCCTCCCTGCGGGGAGCGGCGTCCGAAATAGCGCGCCTGCTCTCAAGTATCCTTGCTGCCATGTTTTCATTGTCGTTTCTCATAGCGGTTTCCTTTCGATATGCCGCCCGGTTCATTCGGGCTTCGAGTAGTCTAGGTGCATCAGCAGGTCGGTGCGCCCCCTCAATTCGGCGACTGATCTCAGACCGAGCCGCGATATGATGCCGACCAACTGTTCACGATACGAATTGTACAAATTGATAAGGCGCTGCGTGGCGTATTCCACGTCGATGAGATTTTTAAGTTCGCGGTCCGTGCTGGCAATGCCTCTTGCGCAGCCGCGACCGCTCTCGCAGTTGCCGCACCTTATGCACTCGACGGCCACCATGTCGCTCGTGCCAATCACAACGCCGTCAGCTCCGAGGGCTATGGCCTTGGCGATGTCGTGCGCCGAGCGCAGCCCGCCGCTGGCGATGAGGGTTATCTCGTCCCTGACGCCTTCGTCGGCAAGGAAGTTGTGGACGCGCGTGATGGCGTATTCGATGGGAAGCGCGATGTTTTTCTTTGCGATGTCCGGAGCCGCCCCCGTGCCGCCGTAGCTCCCGTCCACATGCACAATATGCACTCCCGCGTAGTAGCAGCCGACCGCGACCATGTCCACGTCCGACGGCGCGGCCACTTTCGCCGAAATCAGCGCGCGCGGGTTCATAGCCTTTATCCAGTCCACGTGTTTTTTGTGGTCTTCAATCGAGTAAACGCTGTGGAACGGGAACGGGGAAAATAGAGCCGTGCCCTGAACAGCCTCTCTCATGCGGGCGACGTCGGCGGTGTTTTTGTCGCCGAGCAAATGGCCGCCGAGTCCGGGTTTGGCCCCCTGCGCGTATTTGAATTCGGCGATCTTCACGCGCTGGATGGTCTCCTCGCGCACGCCGAACAGGCCGGTGGCTATCTGCGTGATTATGTGGTCGTCGTAAGGGCGAAGCAGTTCGGGATACCCGCCCTCGCCGGTGCAGGTAAAGGTGTTCCACGCCGCCGCCGCGCGCGCCCGCGACACCATCATGTTGTCGCTGATCGAGCCGAAGCTCATTCCGCCGCCGTACCACGGGACGTCAATTTTAATTTTGTGCGCCGCCGGGTCGTCCGAGCGCCGGTTAAGCTCCAGAGATGTGTCAACCTCGGAGGGGTCAACGCCGGACGGAACCGCCGGGAACCTGAATCTCAGCTTGTCGAACCCGCCGCCGGACGCGCCGAACTCGGATTCGAGCGTTTCGTTCGTTATATGGCCGTTTTCGGCCTGATCCCACGTGCTGAGAATCAGATCGGCGGTCCATCTGTAATCTCCGAGAGTTGAATACACGGGGTTTCTGCGCAGCGCGAGAGCGCCGACGGGACATTTGTTTATGCAGAAATATTCCTCGCTTCGGCAATTCTCTCCCCGGCATCTGTAGTCCCTCGGCCTAACCATCTTGCCGCTGTCGCCAAAACGCTCGTGGACGCCGTGCGGGCACAGAGACGCGCATTTTCCGCAGCCGATGCAGTTCTCGCTCCTGAATATCTTGTACGCCCCGATCTGGTTTCTGAAGCGGCTCGGGGCCGTTTTGATTTCGCGCGTCGCTGGCGCGGCGGCGATTTCGTTGTCAATTGTCATGCTCATAGCGGCGACCTTCCTTCTTTGTTGTTCGCGCGGCGCGCGGGACTCCCCCAGACGCCGCCCGCCGGACGCTTTCACGCTCCGGCAAATATTTTCTGAAACGTGTCCCGCTCCAAATCTTCGCGGAACATCGCTCTTCCGAATTCCCCTCTTAGGCGGCGCGCTTCGCGGATCCCCATCGCGCCCAGAACTTCAAGCAACTGGTTGCGCCATGCCGCCGCCAGATTCATCACTCTCCACGCGCCGTCCTCAGGCGGAACCTCGCTCATGTTCACCGGACATTCGACGCCCCGCGAACACGCCCCGCACATCCTGCATTCCATCGCCACTAGGAACGGAACTCCGAGAGATGCGCAGTCCGCCCCGCAGATGATTATTTTCGCGAGGTGCTCAGCCATTGCTATTCCGCCGTCGGCGATCAGCGTCGCCCTGTCCCTGACGCATCTGTCCACGAGCAAGCTGTGAATCCGGCGGAACGCGTCCTTGATGAATTCCACGCGCCCGTCGGAATAGGCGATGTCTCCGTTTATGTCGGCGCTGAGCTGTATCGCTTCGACCCCCGCCTCCACCAGTTCTATCACCCGCTCGTCCGCTCCGTCTCCAAGAGCCAGCCGTATTTTTACGACGGCTCCGGGATTTATCGCCTTCACGCGGGCGACGGCGTTTAAAACGTCCGGCGAGTCCTCTAGGCAGATCATCCGGACGGACTTAATAAGGGCGGCGTGTTTCTCTATCGCGCTGTTTTTTACGCGGGGAGCAAGCCAACCGGCGTACCCGGCGGCGAACTCTTCGGCGTCCTCCGCGTCGAGGGCAAACAATGTGTCCATGCCGCGCGCGGCTCTCGTCATCGCCTCAAGCACATTGCGGGAAACCGTTCCGAACCGCGGGACTTCGAGGATAAACGGCACGGGCAGATCAATGACCGGAGATTCTTCTCCCAGCAACTCGCCGCCGGGGCTGAACTCAAGATTGGACGGCAACCCGCCGATGTCCACCGAAGTCGATATGTACTCGCGTCCGTGAATGCCGTCGCGCGTCGGGCGGACGATTTCGCTCATGTCCGTCCACATCGAATCGAAGCCGGGGCCGGAGAACGGGCCGCCGTAGCCGGCTCCCGAAACCGGCAGCTTGGCCGTGGCCGCCATCTTCCAGATGCCCGCTATTATCGCCGGCTTCCAGTATTCGTTGCCCAGCCACGTGTACTCCGGGTTCTGTGTCCTCGTGAGCGCGCCGCGCGTGCAGTTCTGCACGCACATCAGGCAGTTCATGCACTCGTTCATGAACTCCGTCGGACGGTCAAGCGAATGAGCGAAATCAAATTCCTTTTTGTGAATGTCGTATATGCATTTCTTTTTTACGCAGTTCCTGCACCCTCTCGCGCACGTCTCGTACAGGTCGATGATCCCGAACCTGCCGACGGCGTTGAATCTGGGCGGGACTTCCTTCGTCTCTATGTGATACTTTCCGGGCATAGCGGTTGCCTCCTTTGTTCCGCGCGCTCAGACCGCAGCCATAAGGGGCGAAGGCCCCAAGGCCGCAAACCCGGCTGTCGCTTCTTCTATGATTTCCGCCAGACGGGGAGCGGCGGGCGGCTCAGGCCTGAACAGCATCAGTCTCTCCGGCTCCATCCCCGCGTCGCTTATCAGCTTCTTGGCGTATTCGATTCTCTTTTCCATCCGCGCGCTTCCGTGTATCAACTGGCACATCTTGGCCGGGCACGCCACGACCACCACTCCGTCAGCTCCGTTCTCGAACTCTTTAAGGATATAGATAGGCTCCAGCCGCCCGCTGCACGGCAGCTCCACCTTGTGAACTCCGGGGACTTCGGCCTTCGACATTTTCGCCGCGCCGCCGACCCCGTAAAGACTGTTGTGACAACAGAACGCTGTGATTCTCATTTGTCTAAGCCCGCCGTTTCCAATGTGTTTATGGGAAAGGCGCGGGCGGCGGCAGGCCGCCCGCGCTCCCGGTTTCATCCTATCGCCACGCTCCCGGTCTCCCCGGTCCGAATCCTCACGCAATCCTCTAGATTGAAGATGAATATCTTCCCGTCGCCTATCTCCCCCGTCCGCGCGCCCTTCTTGATGGCGTCCACGGTGGAGTCCAGATAGTCGTCGTTCACCGCTATCTCAAGTTTGATTTTCTTCAACAGGTCCCCGGCCTCCCGCCTTCCTCTGTACACCCTCGTGATCCCCATCTGCCTGCCGTGCCCCATCGTCTGCGACACGGTAAGCAGGTTCACCTGCTTTTCTCCTAGAAGTTTCTGCACCGCCTCAAGCCTGTCCGGCTGTATGATGGCAATAATGTATTTCATGCTCAAAATCCTCCCCCCTCAGTCGAGAACGGTGTAGCCGCTCTCGTGGTGTTGTGTCAGGTCAAGTCCGATCCTCTCCTCTTCCGCGGAGACGCGAAGCCCGATGACGGCGTCCACGACCTTGCAGATGATGAAAGTGCCTATCAGGGCGTAAACGATTGTGACCGCCACGCTGACGGCCTGAATGCCGAACTGCGCGGCGTTGCCGAAGAACAACCCGTCCGCTCCGTTGGGATTGACCGCCTTGGAAGCGAACAGCCCTGTGGCGAGCGCCCCCCAGATGCCTCCCAGTCCGTGCACGCCGAACGCGTCCAGCGAATCGTCGTATCCGAATCTGGGTTTCAGGAACGCGACGCCGATGAAGCCTATGACGCTCGAACCCGCCCCGATAAGAATCGCCGACACCGGGCCGACGAAACCCGCCGCCGGAGTGATGGCGACCAACCCGGCCACAACTCCCGTCGCCACGCCTATGGATGTCGGTTTCTTGTCTCTTATCCATTCAATGACGGCCCACGCCAAACCCCCGGCGGCCGCCGCCGTGTTCGTGGCCACGAACGCCCCGGCCGCCAACCCGTTTGCCCCAAGCGCGCTCCCGGCGTTGAACCCGAACCACCCGNNAGAGCCAGGAGAGAGCCCCCGCGGCGGCAGCGATATTCGTCACGACGAACGCGTTTGCCGCAAGGCCGTTCGCGGTGAGGGCGCTGCCGGCGTTGAACCCGAACCACCCGAACCACAGAATCCCCGCTCCGAGCACCACGAAAGGTATATGGTGCGGAGAGGATGTCCGCTCAGGATACCCGGAGCGCTTTCCAAGCACGACTGCGGTCACGACGGCCGCTATGCCGGCGTTGATGTGCACAACCGTGCCGCCGGCGAAATCAAGCGCGCCCATCCCGAGAAGAAAACCGCCGGAACCCCACACCCAGTGGCAAACCGGCGCATAGATGAATGTCACCCACAGAACTGAGAAAACCACGAAGCCCGCGAAGCGCATCCGCTCCGCGAACGCTCCCACTATAAGCGCGGGCGTGATTATTGCGAACATACCCTGAAACGTCATGAAGGCGAAATGCGGAACCGTTGTGCCGTAAGTGTCCGAAGGCGCCAGCCCCACGCCCTTCAGCCCGACCCAGTCCAGACTGCCTATAAAACCGCCCACACTGGGACCGAACGCCAGCGAATACCCGTACAACACCCAAATGACGCTGATCAAACACATCATGAACATGCACTGCATCAGCACCGACAGGATGTTTTTTCTTCTGACAAGACCGCCGTAGAAGAAACCAAGCCCCACAGTCATGAAGAGCACCATCGCTGCGGAAGTCAACACGAACGCCGTGTCCCCCGCGCTTATCGACTGCTCTTCCTGAGCCAGAGCCGCCGCCGGCCATAGAGCCGCAAGCAGCGCCGCCGCCATTGTCATAATTTTCTTTTTTGCCGTAATCATGGGTCTCTACCTTTCGTTTAGAGTCCCGCCCGGATAGGTTCGCAATAGCCACAACCGCCGCGTCGGGCGCGCCCCCGACGCGTTTTTTTCGGATGAACGAAAGATGGACGAAACATCGGGATGATAAAAAGAGGGCCGAGACGCCCGCGGGTTGTCTTCCGCCAACCCCCGGCCCTTCTGAAGGTCCCGATGGAGTCGGGCCGGCGACGATGGTCTCGCCGCCGACCCCGAACCCATCAGGCGGTCACCGCTATGACCGTCCATCCATTAAACTTGTTCAGCAAATTTCCCGAACGTCACAGAATCGGCAGCAGGTTGCGCAACTCGTAGTCCGTAACCTGTATCCGGTATTCGTCCCACTGTTTCTTCTTCAGAGCGATGAACCGCGAGAACACATGGTCGCCGAGCGCCTTGCGCATCAGCTCGCTGTTCTCCAGATTCGCCACCGCCGAGCCGAGATTGTCGGGCAGCGACTCGATGCCGAGCGCCTTCCTCTCGTCGTCGCTCAGGTGGTAAAGGTTCTGCTCCATCGGCTTCGTGAAATCGTAATTCTTCTCTATTCCTTCGAGGCCGGCGTTCAGCATGACGGCAAACGTCAGGTACGGGTTGCACGCCGGGTCCGGACACCGCAGTTCGCACCGCGTCGCCTTCTCCATTCCGGGGTGGTACATCGGAACTCTGATGAGAGCCGAGCGATTGCGGCGCGACCACGCGATGTACACCGGAGCCTCGTATCCGGGAACAAGCCGCTTGTAGGAATTCACCCACTGCGCGAGCACCGGAATCATCTCCTTGGCGTGCGCCAATTGACCGGCGACGAACCTCTTGGCGGTGTCGCTCAAGCCGGCTTCGGCTTTGGCGTCGAAGAACGCGTTCTTCTCTCCTTTAAACAAAGACTGGTGGACGTGCATTCCGCTGNNCGCCGAATATCGGCTTGGGCATGAAAGTGGCGTACACGCCGTGCATCCGCGCTATCTCCTTGACCGTCACGCGATAGGTGATCACGTTGTCGGCCATCTTCAGAGCGTCGTCATACCGCATGTCGATCTCATGCTGGCTGG
>DIWT01000004.1:0-1156 GCA_002435745.1 bacterium UBP15_UBA6099 | reverse complement strand
ACGTCCAGATCCGTCAGGTCGAAATATCCGCCCTTGTCCAAAGGCAGCGGGCAGTCCGAACTCTTTAAATAGAAGAATTCAAGCTCAGGGCCGATGTAGAAGTGGTCGAATCCCGCCTCTTTCATGCGCGCCAAAGCCCGTTTCAACACATATCTCGGGTCCCCTTCATACGGATTCCCGTCCGGCGTCAGAATGTCGCATATCATTCTTCCCACCGGCTTGTCCTTCGGCCTCCACGGAATCATCTTGAAAGTCGTCGGATCCGGCATCGCTATCATGTCGCTTTCCTCAATCGACTGATAGCCGGTGATCGACGAACCGTCGAATCCCATGCCTTTTTCCAGCGCGTTCTCCAGTTCGTTCCTCGTGATGGCAAAACTCTTCACCTGCCCCATGATATCGGTAAACCAGAGCCGTATGAAGCTTACATCCTTTTCCTTGCAGATTTTCATTACATCTTTCTTAGTTAGAGCTTCCGACATATCCGTACCCCCCTTGTGGTTTTTTAAAAATCCTTTTATTGAAATTTATAAATCCACCCTTTTGGCCTTTTTCACGCCTTTTGTTTTTATTTTGCTATTTACTCCGGCTTGGCCCATTCTCAGATTCTAACGGCAACTCTTTGCCTATTCATTCCAAGCATAATGCTCCAAATAGGCTTTGTCAATAATTTTCAAAAGAATTTTTTCACATGATAATTCCTTTATATTAAATGCCTTTACACGGTTTTCCCCTGAACGCCCAACAACTGGCGACTCCCAATCTTTCAGATTCTGTCGATTATCGCTAGCCGTAACGGCAATATCTCAGACCTGCCATGCCGTTTAATGGCAACCGATGCCGTTATCTCCCGCCACATTCTCACCATTACCGGCATTTTTGCCGCTTTGTTGGCAAGGTACGGCAATATCAACGGCAGATATCCCCTTATTCGTTCCTTTTGGCCGTCAATACTTGTGATATTGCCGCTATGTGTTTTCTATTGTTTGTTAAAGCGCCTATTGGCACACTATTATACGGCATTATTATCGGCGCTTTTTTCGTTTATGGGTTTCTCTCCACGCTCCCTGATGACAGTTCTTGCCGTTTCCGCTTCAGCAGTCCTCTATCCTGCCGATCTCCAACATCCGCAAATTTCGTTTTGCGGAGTATTTGC
>DIWT01000031.1 GCA_002435745.1 bacterium UBP15_UBA6099 | reverse complement strand
TTCGTTCAATTCAAAATCGGCTTTTCTTCGTTGCCTTCATCGCCTCAATGAAGAGAATTCCTATATTCAGCCTTGTTAGAAACAACGCCGTTTCGTTCGAAAAACAGGGCGGGAGACGGGACGGGGTTTATTGACAATCGAGCGCAATCAACATAAACTCGAATCTGATTTCGCGGGCGGGGGAGCGGGCCGCGCGCGCGCCCCTCCGGGGCCGGGAAGGATGGTAGCTTTTGAGCAATCTCGCGGGCCTGAAATGCAAGGAATGCGGCAGGGCTTTCGACCCCGGCGCGGTCAGCGTCTGCGACTACTGTTTCGGCCCTCTTGAGGCTGACTACAACTATCAGCGGGCCTCCAAGCTGGCCACCCGGAAAAAAATTAAAAAAGGAACCCCCGACATCTGGCGCTACATGGAGCTTCTCCCTCTGGAGGGAGCGCGCCCGGTGGACCTCTCTCCGGGTTTCACTCCGCTTCTCAAAGCCGACAACCTCGGCGCGCGCCTCGGCATCAAAAATCTCTACCTCAAAGACGAAACGGTGAACCCCACCCATTCGGTGAAAGACCGGATGGTGGCGGTGGCGGTGAGCCGCGCGGTGGAGCTTGGGTTCGGCGTGGTGGCGTGCGCGTCGACGGGCAATCTCGCGCACTCGCTGGCGGCGCACGCCGCGCGCGCGGGGCTGAAAAGCGTCATATTCGTTCCTCACGACGCGGAGCCGGCGCAGCTTGCCGCGATAAACATTTACGAACCGGCGCTCATCGCCGTCAAAGGCGGCACGCAGCGCATCAACGCTCTCTGCAACGAGGCGATGGCGCGGGAGAGATGGGCCTTCGTAAACATCAACCTCCGCCCCTACTACGCGGAGGGCGCGAAAACGATAGCTTTCGAAATAGCCGAGCAGCTTGGATGGCTGGCCCCCGACCACATAGTGGCCCCCATAGCCTCCGGCTCCACTCTCACCGCCATTCGAAAGGGAATGACCGAACTGACGGCGGTCGAAATTTTAAAATCGCAGGAAACAAAACTGCACGGAGCGCAGGCCGAAGGCTGCGCGCCTGTGGCGGCCGCGTTCCGGAAGAAATCCGAGCTGATCCAGCCGGCGACCCCGGCGACGCTCGCCAAATCGTTGTCCATCGGCAACCCGGCGGACGGCGTGTACGCGCTTCGGGCGGTCCGGGACACCGGCGGCGCGATCGCGGCGGTCAGCGACAACGAGATAATAGAAGGAATGAAGACGCTCGCTCGCGAGGAGGGTATCTTCGCCGAGCCTGCGGGCGGCGCGGTTGTCGCCGCTCTCAAACAACTCGCCTCCGCGCGCGCGTTCAAAGCCGGGGAGACAGTGGTCGCGGTGATAACCGGCGGAGGGCTGAAAGCCCCGGAAGCGCTGTCCGGCAGATTGAAACCTCCGAGGGTTATTGAGCCGAAGCTATCGGAGCTTGAATCATTCCTTACACAGTTGAGGCGCGAGGAGAACGTGCCCGGCGCCGCCGACATGTGAGACGCGCGGTTTTTTTCTGGAGATTTCGCCGATGCCCGTTAGAATTATGATACCCGGCCCGTTCAGGCGGCTGGCGGGCGGAGCCTCCGAGGCGGAGGTCGAGGCCGCGACCGTTTACGAGGCGATTCGGGCGCTGGAAACGCTCGCTCCGGGCCTGCGCGACAGGCTCACGACGGGCGACGGCGGCATACGCCGCTTCATCAGGCTCTACGTGAACGGAAAAGACATTTTCGAGCTTAACGGCGCGGAAACGGAATTGCGGGACGGAGACTCGATAGAGATTGTGCCCGCCGCCGCCGGAGGATGAAATGATAAGAAAAAGGCTGCACGTGTCTATGAGCGCCGACCTCGTCAAGGAGCCGATACTCTACAAGCTGGTCAAGGAATACGACCTTTCCCCGAACGTGAGGCGCGCGGACGTGTCTGCCACCGAAGCGTGGATGGCCATCGAGCTTCAGGGCGGCTCAGAAGCGCATATTCAGGAAGGCATCGACTATCTGACCGGGTTGGGCGCGACGGTGAAGCCGCTTCAGGGCGACGTCGTGGAAAGTTGACTTAAAGCAAAATTACGCGCGCGGACTCCCCGCGCGCGACAACCGGAGAGGCGATAATATATGAGCGACACCATGAAAGCCGCCGTTTTTGAAGGCGAAGGAAAGATTGTCCTGAAACAGGTCCCCATCCCTAAAATCAAAGACGATTTCGACGTGCTGCTGAAGGTCGAGGCGGCGAGCATCTGCGGAACCGACTGCCAGATACTGAAAACGCCGCCCGGCCACCCGGCCACCCCCGGCGCTATACTCGGCCACGAATACGTCGGCAAAGTCCTCGAAACAGGAAAAGCCGTCTCCCACCTGAAACCCGGAGACCGCGTGGCGGTCGACCCGAACCTGACATGCGGCCTCTGCCCGTACTGCAGGATGGCCATGCCCAACATGTGCGAGAACATGACCACTCTGGGCATCTATATCGACGGCGGGTTCGCCGAGTACAACTTGGCCCCGGCCAAGGCCCTGCACAAAATCCCCGCCGACCTATCGACGGATCTGGCGATATTCGCCGAACCGTTGTCCTGCGTGGTGAATGGAGCGACAAAGGCGAAGCTGATGGCCGGCGAGTCGGTCGTCGTCCTCGGAGCCGGGCCGATAGGCCTCTATTACACCGCGCTCATGAAAGCCGGCGGCGCGGGCAAAGTCATCGTCTCCGAAGTCAACGCGCAACGCGCGGACATGGCCCGCAAGATGGGGGCGGACATCATCGTCAACACCGAAAAGGACAGCCTCAAGGACGTTGTCATGGCCGAGACCGGCATCGGCGCCGACCTCGTGATCGACGCCGTCGGCTGTCTCATGACGGAGGCGACGTCCATCTGCCGCCGCGGCGCCCGCGTGTTGCTGTTCGGCATGAACAGTTCCGCCTGCTGCGAGTGCGTCCAGTACGAGATCACCCGCTACGAGCTTTCCATCATCGGCACTTTCATCTCCAACCACTCCTTCCCGGCGGTCATACGGCTGCTAAAGGGCGGGAAGCTGCCGCTTGAAAAGCTCATCACCCACCGCTTGAAGCTCGACGACATCCTTGACGGCATCGAGATTATGAAACGCGGCGAAGGCATCGAAATAATCGTCGCGCCGTGACGGGCGGGACGCTGAAAGCGCAAAGTCAAATTTAACCTCGCGGGAGGGGTAGACAAATGGCAAAAGCAAAAGCGAAAACAGCAAAGAAGAGCGCCGGGAAACCGTCGCGCGGGATTCCGAAGAAACACAAATGGCAACTGCCGGCGGACGGCAAGATGGAAAGCCCGGACGAAATCTATTTCCAGAACATGCCGTGGGCGAAAATTGAAAAGCGGCTGAAGAAGAACGACATAATAATCCTGCCGATAGGGAGCACAGAGGCGCACGGCCCGCACGCCTGCCCCGGAGAGGATACCTTCCTCGTCACCCGCATGGCCGAACAGGTCGCCGCCGTCACCGGTTGCACCGTCGCCCAGCCCCTGTGGTACGGCTCCCACCCCTACCACCACATGGGAATGCCCGGCACCGTTCTCGTGCCCGAAGAATACTTCATCGGCATGCTCAAAGCCATGATGGCCGGTTTCTGGAACGCGGGCTTCCGCAAGATGATTTTGCTGAACGGTCACGGACAGGAATACGTCATCCCGACCGCCATCCACCAGTTCGCCAAACACTTTCAGGTCCCCGGCGTCTTCATCAACCTCAACTGGTATCACGCCGTGCGCGATTACTTCAAACTGAAATCCGAAGGCGGGATGTACGACACGAACTTCATCCACGCGGACGAAGTAGAGACGTCGTGGTCGCTGGCCTTGTTCCCCGAATTCTTCGACATGAAGCAAGCGTGCGACACCGTGCCGCGCGGATACATGAAGGACGGGCACATCGACAAGGCGGGCAACCTGCTCAACAGGCCCATCGCATGGTACGGTCAGGTCGGCTGCGGGCCTATCGAGATCTCCGCTTACCCCGAAGGCTGCGTCGGCAAATCGACTCTGGCCGACCCGGAAAAAGCAAAACCCGGCATCAGCGCCCTGCTCGACTACATGGTGCAACTCATCGAAGACATCGGAGAAGCCTTCCCTCCGGGAAAGCTTCCTCCCGGCAACGAAATCTGCGAACGCTCCAAAGAAGAGCTTGACGCTCTCACCAAGAAGCCGCTCTCCAAAGGCTGGAAATCACTGTATTCCCTCGGCTATCCGTTCTGACACCAGAAGCGGCTTAGCCCGCCGCCGAGGCCACATCAGTTTGCGCGCTCCGCGCCGCCTCCGGGACATTCCCGGGGCGGCGCTTGCGTTTTCCCCAGCCCGCCGCGCTCCCTCGCACCGCCTCCCCGGCTAGACAACAACGTAAAATTGTGAAAAGCTTTTGAAATAGTTGCGGGCGGTTCTTCTCAACTGGTCGCACAATATAGAACGAGCGGAAACATGACAAAAATAAAAGTTGTTGACACAAGGGGATCCGGGCTAGACGAGGCGGTCAGGAAGATGTTCGCGGCGTTCGGCGGGGCGGGCGCGTTGCTGAAAAGCTCTCGCGACGTCTTTATCAAAGTGAACGCGATAGATTTCAAGCCGAATGTTTTCACCGACCCGGAACTGGTCGGAGCGGTTGTTCGCCGGTTCAAGGCGGACGGCGCGCGCGCGGTGTATGTCATCGAAAACTGCACTCAGGGCAACTTCACCCGGCTGGTGTTCGAGGCGACGGGGATGACCAAGATGTGCGCGCGCGAAGGGGCCATCCCGGTGTTCCTCGACGAGACCGCGGCGGCGCCTGTCAATCTCCCCAACTTCGACTACGCGATAGATCTCTCCGAGCTTGTCGTCGAAAAGTTCATCCGGCGGCGCGACGAAAACCTATACATAAACATCCCTATGCTCAAGACGCATTCTATGAGCCAAGTTACTCTGGGTGTGAAAAACCAGTTCGGCCTCGTGCATCAAAGCTCCCGAATACGCGACCACAACTGGCTGCTGCACAGGAAACTTGCCGACATCTATCTGACGGTCAAGCCGGACTTCACCCTCATCGACGGCCGGGTAGCGGTGAACCGAGGCCACTACACGGCCGAGAAATTCGCCTCCGAGTGCATCGTCCCCGTAGGACTGCTGATAGGGAGCGGAGACACGCTGGCGGCGGACGTCGCGGGCGCGCGGCTGATGGGCTACGAGGTGGACGACGTAGAGCACCTTCGGTTGCTGAAAGAGGACGGAGCGGGATGCTGGGACTTGTCGCAGGCGAGCATCGAAGGGGCCGAACTGCTCGAACAGCGCCGCATGTCTCTCTCCCACCAGCTTCTCGACCGGTTTCCTCCGGGAGTGAAAATAGCGCGAGGCCGGGAGCGCTGTTGCGAGGAAGGCTGCCGAAGGAACCCTGAAACGGCCCTTGAAGTGTTTGCCAACGACATCGGATGTTTCCACGACTTTGCGATAGTGATGGGGAAAGGGACGGACGCGGAGGAAATCGCGCGGATCGACACGCCGGTTCTGGTTGTGGGCGACTGCGCGATAGAAGAGCGGGCCGGAGAGCTTCGCGCGAGGCTGGGACGTGGGAAAGTTTTCACCTCGCCCGGCTGCAACAATCTGGCGGCCACATGCTCCGCTCTTATGGGGCTGATGGGGATAAACGCGATGATGGTGACCCGCAAAGGCGCCGGGCCTGTGAAATCGCTCGCCCTTCTTGCCGAGAGCAAGCTGCGCGGCTCCAAGGCGCGCGTAACCCGCATCGTCCCTCCCCGCGTAAAACGTTAATTTCGCAAATGCTTTTTTTAATGATTTTTCCATAAGTTTGCGGGGAAACCATTTTTTGCAAAAATAGGTTTCCCCGCGCCCCTNNAAAAACTCTCGATGCGCCGGTTTTGTTGAACTTCGTTCAATTTAAAACCGGCTCTTTGCGGTTCCAGAAAATGCCTGCAAGGTGGCGAATCGCGACTATGCTTTGCTATAATTGTTCTCGATGAAAATATGAGTCCATCCAAGATTGTTAATATCGCAAAATGGTTTAACCACAAAACAGGAGGCTGACATGGCGGCGAAGAAGAATGTTGGCGGCGGTATCAAGCTCGATTACACGAATATGATGTCTGACGCGGTCGGGGCGAAGGACGGCCTGACGGCCAATCAGTTGAAGAGCGGGGAGAAACAGGCGGCGGGAGCATTTGCGTCGGTGTCCGCGCAGCGCAAGGCAGGGAAACTTCCGTTCATGGACCTTCCGTATACGATGGATGCCGCCGCTATCGAAAAGTACGCCTCCGGGGCGCGCCGCAAGTTCGAGAACCTCGTTGTTCTCGGCATAGGCGGTTCGGCGCTGGGAATGACGGCTCTTCAGACGGCGCTGAATCCGGCGCACTACAATCTGTTCGACGCCTCAAAGCGCCGCGCCCCCCGGCTGTTCGTCGAGGACAACGTTGACCCGGAGCGCATCGCCGCTATGCTCGACCTGCTCGACCCGAAAAAGACTCTTTTCAATGTGATAACGAAATCCGGCGGAACAGCCGAAACGATGTCCGCGCTGATGATAGCCCGCGACATGATTGTAAAAAAGCTGGGCAAGAGCGCGCTCAAGGAGCATCTGGTCGCCACGACGGACATCAAGCAGGGAAACCTGCGCGCCATAGTCGACCGGGAGGGGCTGAGCAGTTTCGTCGTGCCGGACGGCGTCGGCGGAAGGTTCTCGGTTTTGACCGCAGTCGGGCTGTTGCCCGCCGCGATAGTCGGCATAGACATTCGCGGGTTGTTGTCCGGGGCCGCCGCGATGGACAAGCGATGCTCTTCCGGCTCAATATCCTCCAATCCCGCGTTGGCGGGCGCCGTTCTGCATTTCCTTATGGACACCGCGAAGGGAAAAAATATTCAGGTGATGATGCCCTACGCGAACGCGCTGGGAGGCGTGGCGGACTGGTTCGCTCAATTGTGGGCGGAAAGCCTCGGCAAGAAGCGTTCGGCCGACGGCCGGGTGGTCTGCGCCGGGCAGACGCCGGTGAAAGCTATCGGAGCCACCGACCAGCACTCGCAGTTGCAGCTTTACATGGAAGGCCCCGCGGACAAGACGGTCACATTCATGCGCGTGGAGAAGTTCCGCCGGACGGTGAAAATCCCTAAAGTTTACGCCGACATGCCGGGGCTGGCGTATCTGGCGGGCCGGGGGATGGATGAGTTGCTGAACGCGGAACAGAAAGCGACGGAGCTGGCGCTTGCGGCGGCGCGCCGTCCGAACTGCTCGATAATCCTGCCGGAAATCAACGCCGGCTCCGTCGGGCAGCTTCTTTATATGCTGGAAGTTCAGACGGCGTACGCGGGCGCTCTATACGGGGTGAACGCGTTCGACCAGCCGGGAGTGGAGAGCGGAAAAGTATCCACCTACGCGCTTATGGGCCGGCCCGGCTATGAAAAACAGCGCGCCGAAATCGAGAAAGCCGCCAAGTCGATGAAACGCCGCGTCGTCTGACGCGCGCCGTCGGTTGAGAAAAGAGCCTCCCGCCGCGTTCGCGCAGGCGGGCTTCTTTCGGATGTTATCAATTTTCCAGCCGCTTATTAAGATATTATAGATAGCCCGTTTGTTTTTGCCATGCGGGCGGAAAGCAGTTTATGGAGGCGTCTTAGTTGAAGTCGTTGTTCAGTTCTGTGAAAAATCTGTTGAGCGTCGATATGGGAATCGACATGGGGACGACGCGGACGCGGGTATTCGTGCGCGGGAGCGGCGTGGCCCTCGACGAGCCTTCCTTCGTGGCGGTGAACTACCGCGACGGCGAGATGGAGGCTGTTGGCAAAGAGGCGTACAAGCTGTTCGGCAGATGTCCGCCCCACTTGGAGATACTCAAGCCGGTCGAGCGCGGAGTGATAGAGAACTTCGAACTGGCCGAAGCGATGTTGAACGGGCTGCTCGAAAACCTGTTCAAGAAGAAGGCTCTGCTCGGCGCGAGGATATGCGTTGTGTCGCCCACCGGAGCGACGGACGTGGAGAAGAAGGCGTTCGAGGACGTGGCGATACAGGTGGGCGGCAGGGAAGTTTTTCTCGTAGAGGCTCCAGTGGCGGCTGCGGTCGGCATGGGATTGCCTATCGACAAAGCCAGAGGGCTGGTATGCGTCTATCTCGGCGGCGGAACCACTCAGACGGCGGTGTTCAGCGAGGGCGAGCTGATGTTCTCCGTGTCCGAGCCGGTAGGAGGGGAAGACCTAACCGAGGCGGTTATCTCAGGGATAAGGAAAAAACACAGGATACTTGTCGGCGCGCACACCGCCGAACAGTTGAAAACATCTATGGGAAGCGCGTATCCTTCAGACAGGGATGAGACGCGCGAGATATACGGCAAGAGCGTCATGGACGGGTTGCCGCGCGCCCAGTTCATCTCGAACTGGGAGTTGCGGGAGATGATGGAAGGGCCGCTGAACAGGATAGCGAACGCGATAAAAGCGGCTCTCGAAAAAGCCCCCCCGGATCTGGCGGCGGACATCAAAAGACACGGGCTGTACCTTTGTGGCGGAACCGCCCAACTAGAAGGAATGGGGTCGCTGATCAGCCATGTGACAGGCCTTTCATGCTCGATATCCGGCAACCCGCAGCACGCCTGCATTCAAGGCGCCGAGAAGGTTTCGGGAGACATGCGGAAATACGGCAGATTCACGACCACTCCGGGCAGCCGCCAGTTCACAGGGTGACGGGGGCGAACGCCAATCGATGAAAAGATTCAAGATAATAAGGCTGGCATTCATCGCGGTTCCGATCGCCGCGGCCGCCCTGCTCTTTCATTTTTATGATTTATCCGGAATAACTCGCATGCCCGCCGCCGCAGTGAACTCCGCTATCGCGGACGCTGGAGACGCGCTTTCGCGCGCGGCGGGAGGCAGAGCGAACGCGCGGCGAAAACTCGCCGACGCCGACATCGAACGCGCCCGCCTCCTCATTGATCTCGCTCAAAGCAGGGACGCCGTCCGAAAACTTGAGGCGCGGCTCGAAACGCGCGAGATTGACTTCGCCACCGCCACCGCCGGTATAGTCGCGCGCGTCGTCGTCAGAGACATCGGCTCGTGGCACAAGGAAGTCACCGTCGACGCGGGCGCGCGGGACGGCGTCCGCCCCGGCTTCGCGGCTCTAACCGGCGCCGGGCTGGCCGGGAGAGTGGTGTCCGTGACGGACTCCACGGCGTCGGTGCTCCTCGTGACGGGCGCAAGCTCCGCCACCAGCGTCTCTATAAAAAAGAGGGGGACTTTCGGAATCGCAAGAGGCGACGGTTCCGGAATGATAAGAGTGGACATGCTGCCGACAGAAGCTGGCGTGTCTCCGGGCGACAGGGTGACGACTTCCGGCTATGGCGGAAATTACCCGGAGGGGTTGCCTGTCGGGCGCGTCTCCCGCGTGGCTCCGGCCGGCAAAAAACTTTCTCCAACAGTAACCGTCAAACCGGCGGTCGATATGACAAATCTCTACTATCTGATATTGGCTAAACTATGAAGAGATTAGGGACACCGGGACTGGCGTTCCTCCTGTTGCTGCTACTGTGGCTGCAGACATATCCGTTCCGGGGAGCGTTGGCGTGGCTGTCGGGGCTGAATCTCAGCCTGTGTTTCGCGCTGGCGGCGGGTATGCTGGGAGAGAGACGCGCCGCAGCGCTGGCGGTAGCCGCGGGCATAGCGGCGGGCGCGGTCGCAGGCTCCGCTGTTCCTCCCATAGTGTTCGCGGCGGCGGTTCCGGCGGCGCAAGCCGTCAAATCAGCCATGTTCAGGCCGGGATCCGCGTTCCACGTGATGTCATACTGGCTCATAATCACCTGCGCGAATTTCATATTGCTGCTGGGCGCTTCGGCGGGCGGTTTCCCTTCAGGAACTGCGTTGGCGTTCGTCGTCGCGTGGAGCGCGGCGGACTTCGCCGTGTTTCTTCTTATGCTCGCCGCGTTCAGAGACCGCAGACGAGCTGTGGCCTATAGAATGAGAAGATAGCCTCTGGAGCTTTCCGACATCAAGATGACGAGATACAACCAAAAAAACCGCACGAACATTAGAGCGCGACGGACAGGCGCGTTCAGAATCAGCGTTCTGGCGCTTATCGCCGCCGCTCTCTTAACCGCCCTGCTCGCCCGGCTGGCGCACATGCAGTTGCGCGACGGACGCGAGTACGCCTTCCAAGCTGAAAAAAACAGTTACAAGAATATTCCGATGCCCGCAGTCAGATCCCCAATCGTGGACAGAAACGGCGTGACGATGGCCTATGACGCTCCGGGCTACAGTCTGGTGACGCTAAAGCGCAACGGGCTTTGGGAATCCCGGCGCGTCACGTTCGAAGAGGCTTCCGAGATTGAGGAGAAAGGCGCGGGCGCGGGCAGCTACGTTCAGGCCAATCCGATGAGGACATACCCTCACGGAGCTGTCGCCGCGCACGTTACCGGCTACGTCGGCGAGATTTCACCGGAAGACCTTCAACGCTTCAGGCACAAAGGCTACCGCGCCGGAGACAGAGTCGGAAAGAGCGGCCTCGAACGCCAGTACGAACTGAAAATCACAGGCAGCAAGGGCCGTAGAAAACTACGCGTCGATTCAAAAGGCAGGTTCCTTCGGGACGCCGAAACGGAGGACGCGCTCGGCGGAGAGCCGTTCGTCTGCGCAATAGACATGCGCCTTCAGAAGGAAGCATACGAGGCGCTGATAGAAAGAGGGCGGCCCGGAGCCGCCCTTGTGATGAAGGCGCACACAGGCGAAGTTCTGGTTATGGCGACCAACCCCTCGTTCGACGCCAACCTATCCACCGGCGGGTTCTCCCCCGAAGTCTGGAGCAGCCTCCACAAAGACCCTTCCCACCCGATGATGAACCGGGCGGTAAGCGTTGCCGCCCCCCTAGGTTCGGTGTTCAAGCTCGTCACCGCCGCCGCCGCTCTCAACGAACACATACTGACCCCCTCCTCCACATTCACCTGCCGGGGGGCGTTCCGCCTCGGCTCTCATTCCTTCAAATGCTGGAAAGGCGGCGGACACGGGACTCTGAACATGATTCAGGCCATCGCGCAGTCCTGCAACGTTTATTTCTTCAACACTGGGCGTCAGGCGGGGGTTACAAATCTTCACAAATATGCTAAAATGTTGGGTCTCGGTTCGAGAACCGGGATCGACGTGCCCGGCGAGGCCATCGGCCTGATTCCCGACCCGGTGTGGAAACAGATGTTCCGCCGCGTCGCATGGCTCGAAGGCGAGACCATCAACATGAGCATCGGGCAGGGATACGTTCAGGTCTCTCCCGTTCAGGCGCTCGTTCTGGCGAATGTTTACGCCACCAGAGGCCGGCTCGTCGCTCCGAGGCTCTATCTGGACGGAAAGACGAAGTCGGCGCGAATCGACAACCTGTCGCCTGAAACGATAGAGATAGTGCGACAGGGCATGAGGGCGGCGGTGGACGGCGGGACCGCCGCGAGGTTCGGACAACTGTCCGCCACGTCGGCGGGCAAAACGGGAACGGCTCAGGACCCGCCCCGGCCCATGTCTCACGCATGGTTTGTGGGCTTTGCGCCGTATGAAAACCCGGAGCTTGTCTACGCGGTGTTCGTAGAGAACGCCGGAGGCGGCTCCGCCGAAGCCCTGCCGGTGGCTTTGAGGGTGTTAAAACTTGCCGAGCAGCTCGGATATCTAGGCGAGCCTCCGCCCGCCCCGGAACCGGGCCCGGCAATTTCTGGTAGAGGAGACGATTGAGTTGAAAACCGTAATTCTTCTGATTCAATTTCTTATCACGGTGGCACTTATAGGCGGCTCGATACTTCAAGCGGCCAAAAGCGAGGGCCTCGGCGCCCTCGGCGGCAGCAGCGAAGTCTACAGAGGCAACTCGGCGAAAGGATTTCAGGCGATTGTCGATAAATGGATGGTTTACATCGCCTATGCATTCCTCGGCGTTTCGCTTCTGTGCTACATCGTGGTGTTCTGATCCGGGAGTCCGCCACGGCGGATTGCCTGCAAAAAAACCGGCCGCCCCGGCCGGCTCTCGGCGGGCCAGATGAGGCTTGACATATCCGGCGACATCCGGAAAATCTCTATAGCCGACGACCGCCCTTTCTTCTCGGCGACTCACGAGGAAATCGCTTCGGGAGCCACTTCCGATGTGTACTTCCTGCGCGCCCGCGACATCCTGAAAAAACTAGGACTGCTCAATACCCGCGTTGTGGCGGATGTCTTCTGCCGCAATTCCGGCGTGTTCTGCGGCTCGGCGGAAGTGAAAAACCTTCTAGCCGGACACGATATCGAACTCTATTCGCTGCCCGAAGGAAAATCATTCGACGCTGGAGCGACCGTGATGCGCGTTTCAGGCCCGTATGGAGAGTTCGGGCTTTTTGAGACGGCCCTGCTGGGCATGCTTTCTTCCGCCACAGGCTGGGCCACCGCCGCGCGCGAATGCGTCGACGCCGCCGCAGGCTCTCCCGTGGTATGCTTCGGCGCGCGTCACATCCACCCCGCCGTCGCCCCTGTGATGGAACGCTCGGCGGTCATCGGCGGCGTGTCCGGCTCAAGCTGCATCCTCGGCGCCCTCCTGTCCGGCATGAACCCAACCGGAACAGTCCCCCATGCCGCCATCCTCATCGCCGGAGACACAGTAAGGGTAGCCAAGGCGTTCGACGAAGTTTTCGACGACGACGTGCCCCGCATCATCCTCGTAGACACATTCAAGGACGAAGCGGAAGAATCATTGCGCGTCGCCGCCGCCCTGAAGGACAAACTTGCCGCCGTCAGGCTCGACACCCCGTCGGAACGCGGCGGCGTCACCCCTCAGCTTGTCGCCGAAGTTAGAAAACGGCTGGACAACGAGGGTCGCGGCGCGGTCCGCATCGTGGTGTCAGGAGGGCTGACGCCACAGCGCATAGTCGCTCTCAAAGCGGCGGGCGCGGACATCTTCGGCGTAGGCAGCCACATCTCCACCGCAAAACCTATTGAAATGACAATGGACATAAAGGAAATCGAGGGAAAGGCGGCGGCCAAACGCGGACGCCTGCCCGGCCCTCAGGCGGGCGAAGGGCTGGAACGCATCCTGTGAACCGCCTGCGCGCGCGGAGCAAATCATGACTAATCCTTCCGACATACAAAATCAACTCAACGACGCGGCGCGCGAATCCGCCCGCTCGCTCGAATCCTCCGTCTCCAGACTCGCCCCTGTCATCGTGTCCGCCGCCCGGGCCATGGCCGACTCGATTTCTTCCGGCGGACGAGTCCTAGTCTGCGGCAACGGCGGCAGCGCCGCCGACGCTCAGCATCTCGCCGCCGAACTCGTCGGCCGCTTCCTGCTCGAACGCCGCCCCTACTCCGCCGTCGCTCTCTCAACCGACACTTCGACCATAACCAGCGTCGCCAACGACTACGGATTCGACGCCGTCTTCGAGCGCCAGACCCTAGCCCTCGGGCGCGCCGGAGACTGCCTCGTCGCCATTTCGACAAGCGGCAACTCCCCGAACGTCCTCCGCGCCATAGACGCCGCCGCGAACATCGGCATAAAAACCATCGGCGTCGCCGGCAAGGGCGGCGGAAAAATGGCCGCCCTCGTCGACATCCTCCTCGACGCCGACTCATCCAATACTCCCACTATTCAGGAAACCCACAGCTTCATCGTACACGCCCTCTGCGGCCTCGTAGAAAAAATGCTGTCGGAAAAATAAATGCCTCTTTTAATGAAAACTTTTGAATAAGTATTCCCTTGATCGCCACGCCTTTAAACGCCTCCGACAGCGGGCTACGTCTTCGCAATCGCAACCGCCAAAACAAAATTGAAGAGTTTAGGAAAGGGGTTTGGGGAAAACCCTTTTCAAAGGGTTTTCCCCAACCGCCGCAGGCGGCCACGCCGCTTTTATTTTTTTCTTTTCACTCCCTTTTCACATGAGCGCGGCGGAGCGAAGGCGCGAACGCGCCCGCTTCGCCGCGCGCATCGAAACGTTTTGAAAGGGTTTAAGGGAAAACTTTTTTAAAAGTTTTCCCTTAACACTAATCAAGCCAGCCCAGCCCCCTACTTCGTCAGGCGGTTGATTTTCTCGAACACATTCATGCCGATTTCAAGTATGTCGGAGGCCGCGTTTTTCGCGCTTTTAAGCATGAGGCCGTCGTCCGGGAGCCTGTCTTCAGCGGGCGGGAAAGAGCCCATCGGCTTATGAGGCTCAGTCTGATACCAGTATGCCACGCTTGAGTAGTCGGAGCCGGGAGCGTCGTTAATGCCGCCGTGTTCGATGGTGGCCCTTATGCTTTTTTTGAAAGGGATGGGATCGTTCACATGGAATCTATAGGCGGAGATGCGGGAGCGCAGGGGATCCTTGATGGTGAGGCCGTGGTAGGGGCCGGCGAATGCCCCGTTGATGAAGTACCACCCGCTGTTGAAGTAGTCCTCCGTTCCGGTTCCGTGTATGGCGGGGGGGTGTTGCTCTCCGTCAACATATATCATCTCGTCGCCTTCGAGGAACCAGAAAGAGAAAGGCCTGCGGCCCTGCATTGAGAGGTTGCAGCCCACATAGTGGCCCGAGCCTTCGGCTTCGAGGATGGTATAGTTCGAGCCGGGCAGGGTCCTCTCGTGCCGCCAGCGCGCGTGGAACCTGCCCGTTTTCGCGTCGTTCTCTGGGGCGTCTTCCTTGTTGTAGCCGATGTTGTAGTAGAGGGCGTTGATTTTTTTCGAGCTTTGGTTCTCTATCTCGATGCGCGCGCCCTTGGAGAACGGCATCGGGAAGTATGAATAGAAACCTCCGCTGGACATTCCGAGAGGGATGGAGGTGTAGTGCCTGTAGTTTGCGAAACCCACGCCGAAGAAATCGCCGACTGGCGACTCGACGCTGGGCGCGGACTCTCCGTCCCAGTACATGCGAAGCACGCAGTTTCGCAGGATGTACAAGTCAGGCGAGGCGATTGTTATCCAAATCCTTGTTATGCGGCCCGCGCCGGAGATGTCCGCTAGAACCGCTTTGTCCTCTGAGTTGACCCGCACGTAGTCGTTGTTGCCGCCTGTGCGGTCGAAGCTGGATTCCTGCGCCGCCTTGAACGCTTTCAGCAGCGGCAGCCCGTCGAGGTCTTTCCCGGTGTTCATGTCCGCCCTCCCCGCCCTAGAATGTCATCGCGATACGATAATGATTATAGCAAAGCATATTGGAAATGCGCCACATGTGTCGCAATGAATGAAATTATTGTGAGCCGATTCGAATTGAGAAACTGAAAAAGCGTCAGATGATTATTTCTGTGGAAGGCTCGCGCTGGGCGGCGACGTCGATGGGAATGCTGTCTTCGCCGACGAGCCGGAGGGAATCCCTGACGGCGTCGAGCGCAAGCTTAGGCGTGTTGCAGTCTTCGCTAAGGTGAAGGAGGAGAATGTGTTTTACGCTGCCCCGACTGCGGGAAGCCACGCGCGCGGCAGTCCTGCCGCACTGCTCGTTAGACAGATGCCCGCGCCCGCCCAGCACCCAGTCGACAAGAAACCTCGGCCGCCCCGAATCCAGTTCCGAGCGGACATCGTGGTTGCACTCGATGGCCAGCGCGTCGGCTCCGAGCATGGCTTCTTCGGCCTCAGGCGTGACTTCGCCGAGATCAGTGGCGAAAGCGAAAGATTTTCGGGAAGCCCCCTCGATGTGGCTTATGCGGAATCCCACCGGGCGGCCTACGATGTCCCTGTTCCACCCGCCGGAGCCGTGCGGGACGGCGAACGGCCAGATAGTCAGTTCCCCCATCGGGAAAGGCGCGTCGTCGAATTTTCTCACGAGGCCCGCTCGGTCAAGCTCGGCGAATTTCTTCGACCGCCTTAAAAGGTCCTCGAACGACTCCGCGTGCACGTACAGAGGTATGCCGTGCCTGCGGCATATCGGATACGTCACTCCGGCGTCAACGTGGTCGCCGTGCATGTGTGTCGCCAGCACGCCGCTCACGTCGTCGAGCGAAACCCCTCGCTCGGACAGCCTGTCGGTTATGTAGTTTATTCCGAGGCGCGCGGCGTCGATAAGCAACCGCGTTCCACGCTCAGTCTCGACCAGCGAGCAGTTTCCGCCGCTGCCGCTTCCGAGGTTGACAAGTTTCATTCTCAATTCCGGAAATTCCTTTCGCCGCCTGAAGATCAGGTCTCCGAGCGAACGCCTGCCGCATAAGGCCCGCAGACTCGCAACGGAGACTCGGCGCGCTCTCGCAGCTCCTTCACATCCTCAATGTACGGCCACCTGCTTCTCTGGTCGGAGACGCGCCACATCTCTAGGGTGGCCCTCAACACGGTCTCTTCCTCGCCCGCGGACGCGATGATGTCTCCCGACGGCCCGCAGACGACCGAACCTCCTGTGACCGCCCTGCCGTCCAGATAGCGCGCGCCCATGTTGTTGACGAACGCGGCGAACACGACGTTCTCCGCGGCGCGCGCGGCGGCCAGCCCCCTCCACAACTCCAGCCTCTGTCCGGGAATGTTTCCCGGATTGAACACAACTTCGGCCCCGGCGAGCGCCATCTCCCTGCCTATCTCCGGATACATCATGTCCACGCACACCGCGACGCCGCACCTGACCCCGGCTACGTCGAACATCGACAACCCGTCCCCGCCCTCGCAAAACTTCCTCTCCCCAATCGCGCCGGAAGGGAATATTTTCTTCTGCGCGCAGAGAGTCCGTCCGTCCGGGCCGACGACGTGGCAGATGTCCTCCACCCTGCCGCCGGAGTTCACGAACAGCCCTCCGGTCAGCACGTGGAACCTTTTCGCCTCGGCTATCTCGCCGATTTCAGCGAGCAGCGCGTCGATCTCCGCCTCTTCCAGAATCGCGGCTCCGATCCACACCTCCGAAAAACACACGACGTCCGCGCCCTCTATCGCGCGGAGCGTCTCAAGCGCCCTCGCCTTGTTCGAGTCTATGCGATGCAGTTCGCGCCGGAACTGTATCAGCGCGACATCGAGTTTCCTGTCGTCTTCCGCCTTAACCATAAAGCAGATTATATGGAAGGCGGGGCGACATATCAACGCGCGCGCGCATCCCTTTTTTCGCCGGGAGTTTAAAATGCGCGGGGAGCGCGGCTACAATTTACATTATGAGTTGGGTGGAAGAAGTTAAAAGGATTGCGCGCGGGCGAGTCTTGGAAAAAGAGCCTATGTCTCGGCGCACGACATTCCGCGTCGGCGGGCCGTGCGAAGCTTTCTTCTGTCCCGAAGGCGCGGACGACTTGGCCGCCGTCTTGAAATTCCTCCGCGAGGAGGGCGTACGGCATATTGTCATAGGGCAAGGCTCGAACGTCCTTTTTCCCGACGATGGATACGACGGATGCGTGGCGGGCGTCGGAAACGGGATGTCGAAAGTAGAGTTCGACCCCGGAAAGCTGGAGGCGGAAGCAGAAGCTGGGGCTTCTCTGAACAAGCTTGCGCTTGAGACGGCCGCGCGCGGAATGGCCGGACTGGAATCTCTCGCGGGCATACCCGGCTCTGCGGGCGGCGCGGTGTTCATGAACGCGGGCGCTTTCGGAGCTTGGATATCCGGCCCGCTGACGTCCGTCGATTTCATCTCAGCCGATGGAGAGCGCGTCCGGCTCGGCGCGGCCGAACTGGACTTCGGATACCGCCGCAGCTCGTTTCAGGACAACCCCGGCTGCGCCATAGTTTCCGCGAGGTTCGCGTTCGCGCCCGGCGACCCCGCCTCCCTGAAAGCCCGCGCGGCGGAAATACTTGAGTTGCGAAGCGGCAAACAGCCTCTCGACATGGGGTCTGCGGGCAGCTTCTTCAGGAACGCCGAGGACGGCGGCCCCGCCGGAAGACTCATCGACGAGGCCGGGCTTAAAGGCCGTCGCGTCGGCGGCGCGATGGTCTCCCAAAAACACGCAAACTTCATCGTCAACGCCGGAGGAGCCACCCGCGCGGACATACTCGCCCTCGCCGATATCGTGTCCTCCCGCGTCAAAGAACTCTTCGGCGTCGTCCTCGTCCCCGAAGTCAGAATCATCTGACGCCCCGCCGCGTTCTCCGCATCGCGAATCCGCCGCGCTCGTTTCCTGACCCGGCAAATAGTCTCCGGGTTTAATATTTTTCACTTTTCCTATAAAATTAACCTGAATCTGTCATCGGGATTCGGGAGCGATTGTTCAGAGCGGATGAAACGCGAGGCGCAAGGCGCATTTTTGCAGTGAATAGAACTTATGGTTCATGAACAAAAAAATGTGGCGGCAACGAAGCAGTTCGCCGCTATGAAAATCGCCCCGGTTCGTCGGTTCTATCGACGAATCCGGGATTAAATTCTCTTAAACGAGTTCGGCGCACAGGAGACGCGGATGTCAGAGTTGTGCATGATAACGGGCGGAAGCGGAATGCTGGGTCGCGAGCTGGCTTTTCGGCTTGCAACTCTAGGCAGACCCGTCCGCCTGTTCGACATCGTTCCCCCGCGCTCCCTCCCGGACGGAGCGGAATTCGCGAAGGGCGACCTGCGCAACCCCGCGGACACCGACCCGGCTTGCGTCGGCGTCGGCGTAATATACCATCTCGCCGCTCTCGACGCTTCCTCTTCCGGCGACGACATCCGGGCTGTGAACATCGAAGGGACCGCATCTCTGCTGGAAAGCGCCGCCATCGCGGGCGTTAAAAAATTCGTGTTCGCCTCTTCCTCCGACGTTTACGGCTCGCCCCCTCCCGAATCCCCCTGCCACGAAGAATCTCCTCTCGTATCCACAGGCCCGTTCTCCATGTCCAAGATCGCGGGAGAAGAACTTTGCCTTTCGATGGCCGCTTCTTCCGACATCAACGCGTCCGTCATTAGGATGCCGATTGTCATCGGCCCCGGGCTCAAAGACCCGCACATCATGCGGTGGATAGTAAACAGAGCGGTCGAGCACAAGCCGATATTCCTCGGAGCCGGAGGCCGCGCCGTCAGACACTACGTCGATTCAGGCGACTGCGCGGACGCGTTCATCTCCGCGTCCGACAACGATGTCGCCGCCGGACACTGCTTCAACGTCGGGTTCGACAAGCCGCACACGGACGAGGAGTTCGCGCGCGCCGTTGTTCGCGCCGCAAAATCGTTCTCGATTATCGTGCCCGCCCCCCGCGCCGTCTCCGACGCCGTTCTCCGCGTCGCCCGCGCCGCCGGCGAAGACCCCGTCCCGGCCGACTACAGGGACGGCGTTTTCGGCGACTCTTGGCTCGCCACGGACAAAGCCCGCGCTCTGCTCGGCTGGCGGCCCCAAAAACGGCTCCCGGTCTCGCTTCACGACTTCATGCGCTGGCACAAACGCAATCTCCTGAAAAACCTCGGCTGAATATTCCTTTTCAAAGGGTTTTTCCCAACCGCCGCAGGCGGCTCATGCTCTCGCTGTCTTTTCGTTTTTCTCTTTCTTCTCGTGTCTTAACGCTTCACGCATTCATTCCTGTTTGCGGGCATCGGCGGAGACGAGGCGGAAGCTGGCGGCGGAGACCCCGGCGTCGGCAAGCGCGCGGAGACGTTTCGAGGCGATATCCATAGCGGCCGGAGAGATGTCGCAGCCTATCCATCGCCTGCCGAGTCTGGCAGCCGCCGCGCATGTCGTGCCGCTGCCGCAGAAGAAATCCGCCACAACGTCGCCTTCGCTGCTTGCGGACGCCATCACGCGGGCGACGAGGGCTTCCGGCTTCTGCGTCGGGTATCCGAGGCGTTCGGGGTCCTTCTGGTGAAGATGCGGTATGTCAACCCACACGTCGGACGCCGGAACCGGGGCGTCGTCGGCGTATGAATATATCTTTCCTGCCGAGCGGATGCTTCTTACGACGCGGCCGTCCGGGCCGAGGCTTTTCTTCATGTGGTTCCGGTTCTCGTCGGGCGCGCCGCACATGCGACACATATTGCGCGGAGCGGCGGACGCTTCGGGGTTGAATTTCCATTTCGTCGTTTTAGTGTGCCAGAGTATCGCGTCATGTTTTCTCGCAAAGAATTTCGTAGCCCGCCCCCCGCTCTCATAGCTCCACACTATCTCGTTTCTAAAATTGTCCGCGCCGAAGATTCCGTCCATCTCGCATTTCACATAGTGCGAGGCGTGCCAGTCGAGGTGAACGAAGATGGAGCCGGCGGGCGAAAGCAGTCGGTGGGCGAGAGCCAGCCTCGGTCTCAGCATGTCAAGGTATTCATCCATGCCGAGCGGCCACGAGTCGCCGAACGACGCCGCGCCCGCGCCGCGCCCGCCTCCGGCGGCGCGTGTTTTTCCCGTGAAAAACGGGGGATCGATATATATCAGGTCCAGACATTCCGGCGGCAGGCCCTCCAGCGCGTCCAAACAGTCGCCCTCGACCAGCAGGTTTTCCCCGCGCTCAAACGCGCCTGCGGCAACGCTCCCGGCCCGCCCGTTGTTTCCTTTGTTTTCGTCTTTATCCACAAACTTAAACCTGTCGAGACATGAATCCGCGTCGATTTCCACAACAGCTAGCCCGCATTTTTTTCTTGAAAAATCCGGGCTAGCGATTCAGAAACGACATCGCTCGCGCATCACCCCATTTTCGAGAGCTTGCCGACCGCCGCGTCGTATTCTGCGACGAGCCGGGACACGAGTTCGGCGACCGTCGGGATGTCCCTGACGAGGCCCGATGACTGGCCCGCCTGAAACACGCCCTCCACAATGTCGCCTTCCCATGACGCCGCGCGGTTGCGGTTGAACTCGCTTCCGATAATTTTGAAAAGCTCCTCTTCCGACGCGCCCTTCTTTTCGGCCTCCTCCATCCGCCGCGCGAAATCGTTTCTCAGCGCTCGCAACATATTCAATTTTCTGCCGATGATGCAGGTGTCAAAGTCGAGCGAGTCGACAATCAGCTTCTTGTAGTTGTCGTGCGCGGGGCATTCGACGGTTGCTATGAATCGGGTTCCAAGTTGCGCGCCGTCAGCGCCGAGCGCCATGACGGCGGCGATTCCCCTGCCGTCCGCGATTCCGCCCGCCGCAACCACAGGAATTTTCACCGCGTCCGCCACTTGGGGAACAAGCGGCAGCGTGGCGGTCTCGAACGGGCTGTTGTGTCCGCCCGCCTCGTAGCCCTCGCATATCACCGCGTCCACCCCCTCGGCCTCGGCCTTGATCGCGCCCTTGACCGACGGCACGACATGGATGAGGATGTTGTCCGGCCTCTTTATCAGGGGGACTATCTTGGCTGGGTTTCCGGCGGATGTGATGAAAATTTTCGCTCCCGCCTCCATCGCCGCCGCGCCCATCTCTGCGGCGTCGGGACGCAGCATCGGGATGTTCACCGCGAACGGCTTGACAGTCGTTTCCAGCGCTTTGCGGATGTTGTCCGCCGCCTGCTCGACCGTCATTGAGCCTGTCCCGATTGTGCCGAGCGCGCCAGCTTCCGACGCTGCGGACGCCAGCCGCCAGTCGCTCACCCACACCATCCCCGCCTGTATTATCGGATACTCTATTCCCAGCAATACGCAAAGCCTGTTATTTTTCATCTTGCCCCCCGGTGTTCGGCGGCTGAAAATCGCTCGCGCCACGCCCGAGCCGCCTGTTATTGCATAACAACATCCCGCAACGTCATTTTGTTCGCGACCGGCTCCCCGGCGCTTTCGCCGACGCTCTTTTCGCGCTGTCAATTGCTCCCGTCTTAGCGCCTCCGCCGGCCCGCTCCGCCAGCGCTTTTTCTATCCTGCGCGCGGTTTTCGGACTCTCCACCTCATGTTCCCACACCCGCAACGTCTTCCAACCCAGCTCCTTCAATCGCCTGTTCACCAGACGGTCTCGCTTCCTGTTCTTTTCTATTTTTCCCGTCCAGTATTCCCGATTCGAGGCGGGGACCCGGCATCGGGACGGATGACCGTGCCAGAAACAACCGTCCACAAACAGGGCGATTCTCTGTTTGGGGAAAACGAAGTCGGGCCGCCCTTCCAGAGGATAGTTCCTGCGCCAGCCCGAAAACCCGTTCTTCCTCAACACGGAAATCATTTTAAGCTCTGTGGACTTGTTCCCGGAGGACTTTACGCGGGACATTATCCAAGAGCGTTTTTGCTTCGAAACAGAGTCCATGAAAATCACTCCGCGCCGGACGCGTCCGGGGAGCCGCCCCGTCCCCAGCCAAGCGCGTCGAACAATCCCCCTGCCACCGCTTCCGCCACGTTCACCGGAAGACTGTTGCCCGCCTGCCTCCGCGTCTGCGAGTCGCTGCACGCTATCTTGAAATCGTCCGGAAAACCCTGAAGACGCAACATCTCCCTCGGCGTGAGCCGCCGTTCGCCGTCCACCAGCAGATAGTTGTGAGAAGCGCCCGCGCGGAGCGCGCACGAGTATGGATGCGCGCTGACATTCCCGGATTTGTTCTCATGCCAGATAGTCGGCTCGGACGACTTTCTCGCGACGGACGACAGCCTCTTTTTCCTGATTCGCTCGGATGCAAAAAATTTCTCCGGCGGGTTCTTCTCTAGCAATTCCGAAAGCGGAACCATTCGCTCCGCGCCCTGCGGCCATTTCATTTTCCCGCCGTCCCTCATGCCCACAATCCATATCCTCTCTCTCTTCTGCGGAAGCCCGAAATCCAGCGCGTTGAGCGTTCGCCAGTCGGTCGCGTATCCCAACTCCGAAAGCGCGCCCAGTATTCGTTCCAGCGTCTTTCCTCCGTTGTGCCCCTTGAGCGTCTTCACATTTTCAAGTATCAGCGCCTCCGGCCTCTTCTTTTCGACTATGCGCGCTATGTCGAAAAACAACGTTCCCCGCGCGTCCTCGAAGCCTTCCATCCTGCCGATAATGCTGAAAGGCTGACAAGGAAAACCCGCCACCAGCAGTTCGTGGTCCGGCGCTCTTTCCGCGTCGACCTCCGTAATGTCCCCGACCGGAACCTCGCCGAAATTCGCCTCATACGCCCGCGCGCAATTCCTGTCGATATCGCACGAAAACACGCAACGCGCATCAAGCCCCCGCCGCGCCGCCGCCGCTTCCACCGCCAGCCGGAACCCTCCGATTCCGCAGAATAAATCTATGTATCTGACTCTCTTCTTCATGCTCTCCACAATCAATTATTATAGCGCATGTCGCGCCTCGCGCCGGGCGAGGTCGAGAGAACTTGATTTCCGCGCGCGTCCGCATTTGCGCCTCAAGGACAACGCCGCGTTTTCACCTTTTTTGTGTTTTTGAATTTCTCCGGTGAAAAATCCTCGTTAATGGGTATATTTCTGTCATGAAACCACACGAACCGGCAGAAAAACCAAATGGCGCGTCAGGCGCTGCAAGAGGGAACAGAACCAAATCGCCGATTATACGGGGTGCGGTTGCGGCGGTCTCGGCGGCTACGGTTTTCGCTCTCTGGTTTTTCTTTCTCTCCCCTCAGGCGCGAATAAAGTCCGAAGTAAAAAAACTCATCTCGTCCATTGAGAAACAGGACGCGGCTGCGGTTATGCAAAGCTTCTCCGACGACTATTACGACGACGCGGGATTGGATAAGGCGGGCCTCCTTCAGATCGCTGAAATGTCTTTCGATTATTTCGACAAAATAAAAGTTCTGCCGAGACGGATGACGATTTTCTCAAAAGGGCGCTCCGGCGGCGCGGCCATATCCGGAACCGCCATTGTTTTTACCGGCGATTCCCCGATGAAAATCGATTTCGTTCCCGAGCCTGTCCGATTGGACTTCCGAAAAGAGAAAGGCGGCTGGAAAATCATTTCCGTCTCCGGCTTCGACCGCTCAGTAATGAACGAAATCGAGAGCTATCTGCGCTAGCAGCGCGAAAACGCCTTTAAGAACGCCTCCGGCGGCCAAAGAGCAACTTTTGAAAAAGTTGCTCTTTGGAATCTCTTCAAAACGTTTCAATGCGCGACGGGACGTGACGCTGACGCGTCTCGTCCCGTCTCTCCTGTGAAATCATTTAGAAACAGATTCCACTGAAAACCCTTTCTCAATGTCTTTTCCCATGACACGCGCCGATGGCGCGAGCGCAGCCGCGACATCGGCGCTAGCATGAAAAGTTTTGAAAGGGATTTTAAGGGAAAACTTNNTTTTTCAAAAGTTTTCCCTTAACTCCCCTCCCCCGCTCTCTCTCCTTTTCCCTTGTTTCCTCCCATTCTCATTTCAGCAACGCGAGGCTTGCCGCCATAATGGCCATTCCGGCGATAATGCCGAATATCGGCGCATGTTCAGAATCGTAAGATTTAGCGACCGGAACAATTTCATCGACGGATATGGCGGTCATTATCCCGGCCACGGCGGCGAGCATGATGCCGAGCGCGGCGGTCGTTAGCAAAGGCATCAGAGCCACAACCGCAACGAACGCCCCCAGCGGCTCGAACAGCCCGGAATAGAACGACCACAGAAACGCCTTGCGCCTGCTGCCGGTCGCCTCGTACACCGGCACGGTTATCGCCAGCCCCTCCGGGATATTATGTATGGCCACCGCCACCGCTATCGCCGCTCCCAGACGATAGTCTTCCAATGCTCCGGCAAACGTCGCCATCCCTTCTGGAAAATTATGTATCCCGATTCCCACCGCCATCAGCAGACCCGTCCGCTCCAGCTTCGCCTTGTTCTTCATTCCGTCCGGGTGGTCGTGCTGGCCGATGTAGTCGTGCGGAATCAGCAAGTCTATGAGGAAATACACGATCATGCCCGCGAAAAACGCCATGTAGGCGTTCGCGCCGCCCGCTTTCTGCGCGCCCAGCGGCACAAGCTCCATGAACGACACCCACAGCATGACGCCCGCCGATAACCCTAGCGTGAACGCCATGAATTTAGGCCCCGGCTTTTTCACCGCCAGACCCAGAACTGCCCCTATCGTCGTTGCCATGCCCGCAAACGCGGTGAGCGTCAACGCGGATATAACTCTCTCGTCGAACATACCGCCATTTTACCAGAACTCGACGGCCCAACACGAATCTCCACCGAAAAAACCGCGCCCTCGCTTCCCAAAATTGACAGCAAAAAACAGCTGCGCTATTATTCTTTTGCCGATATTGAATCCGGAGGAAACTGATTGACAGATAGGCGACTCGACGCAGAAATAGTTCCGCTGGCGGAAAACAAATCCCGCCGTTGCTCGCAGCTTTGCTCCGTTCGCTTGCGAGACAACTATTATCTTTTCATCCACCACGACTCAAAGTCGCCTGATCCTCCCGGAATAATCAAGCCCGACGGCGCTCTCAGAACTATGGTCGGCTCCTCCCCTCTATCGCCCGACCGTTCAACGGCCAGAAATATCCCCAGACTCACACACGCCGGAACCGCCCCATCCGTCATAAGGTTGTCCGACACCCGCGCTCTAGCTATCGATAACAGATGGCTGGTCTATAACTGGCTCGGCGAGCCTGATGTCCAACTCCTCAGAGACAGCGAACTTGTCGCCGTTCTTGTCGGAGCCTGTTCCATCATGATCGACTGTTCGGGAGACAAGCCCCTTTTCGGCATTCCAAAGTTTATTCGCGCTCCACACTACCCTGTCGTCTCAAGCTATGACGCTCCGGTCGTTCTCGACGACAGCTCAATTTTATGCCCTGTCGACTACGATGCCTATTGCACACAGATACCCGATAAACCATGGGAATCCGTAATGATGAAAGCCGATAAGGATTGCTCGCACTGGGAACTTTACTCCGAGATTTTCATGCAGAAAGACAACCCCGACATGCCCCCGATGTGCCGCTCCTCCGTCAAGCGCGCCGCTGACGGCAACCTGATTTGCGCGATGCTTGGAGCGGATGAAAGACAGCAGATTTATATTTCGGTTTCAAACAATGAAGGAAAAACTTGGAGCCTGCCAATACCCTCCGGCTTCAGCGGAACCACTCATTCCTTGATCCCTCTTGCCGACGGCCGCCTTCTGATAGCCTATACCGACTATCAAGCTCCTTTCGGAATTCACATTCGCGTCAGCAAAGACTCCGGGAGGACATGGCCGGACTCGGAATGCCGCCTTCTTGATGACTCTTCATCTTCAGGCGACTGCGGTTGGACCCGAGGTTTTCAACTGGACGACGGCTCCGTCTTCCTTTCCTATTATGTGAGTGGAAAGAAAAAAGCCACCTCCATCTTAGGCGCAGTCTTTCAAGTCTGATCTGTCTTCATCTCGCCTCAATTCCATAATCTTACATCCGAACCTCTGAAATCTATTTGCTTGCTTCAATCCGGCTTCTCTCGCATCATCGCGCACAAAAACTAGTTTTTATCATTACGCAAATACCTTGCTTTTTTGTTTTTATTGTTATTTAAGTGTTTCCCTCCCTTCTGTCCATATGTCCAACATGTTTGCTAACAGCTAATTATTGGCTTAAATACAATTATATTATGTTTTTTCTGCGTCATCCTGCTCTTCTAGTCATTCTCTCACGACCTTTTATTCCTCCCTAGACACACCTGCTTTGCTTTATTCGATACTTTGTCCATTTATTGTATGCAACGCCGATCCGCTACTCTTTTCATTGTTTTGCCGTACGGCAATAACTTTTCCTGAAGCTTTGCGGAGAGCCATTTTCTTTTATCCGTAATCTTTTTTTCAGACATGCAGCAAAGTATGACGCAGACGTTTTTTCCTTTTTAATAAAAGCTTATTTCAATATATCGTGCTTCACGATTTTTGCGCGTGTTCACAGCGCTTCAGGCTGATATCAGACATGCGAACACAGTTTTTAGCGCTATGTCCATTTCGTTTTTACCTTTATAAATGCCTATATTTATGTTTACATAAAGATTTCAGCTTGTATGCTTAATGAGTTGTAATATCTCATCCGCTCAATATCGGTTTTCTTCTTTTTCACGTCTTGCGTTATTGCGAAAATTGCTCGCCAGATTTTACAAGCTTATTTTTGCTCGTTTTTTGTCTGGTTGGACACCATATCATGTTGTTGTCTTTTTGTAAGTATAAGGCGCCACACGGATTATCCAATCAATAAAAACAATTATTGAACAAAGCAAAATCTCGTTTGCTGTAATGTTTCACGCTTGATTCTCGGCCTGAATATATTCTATAAAAAGCGCCAAGATCAATTGTGGCGACAAAAGAGCCTGTTCCGGTCGCTCGCATTCAAAGACCCCTGCATATCGTCAAGTTGCTCAGAGCATCATCCCAAGAACTGTGTCGTAACACGGTATAGAAGCATCGTGATATTCAGTGCGGAAGTTGTTATCCTGTTGTTTCGGATAAGAAAAATAGCGGTTTCATGTATCGCCAGATCTCCTGCTCTTCGGCTTGTTTTTATGTGTTGATGATTTCCGCGCAAGAAAAAAGGCGGAGGCATTTATTGCCACCGCCTTATATCTTGTGAATTCGGCTAATACCCGATGCTCGAAAATGAAGCTACTTTGCGGCTGAAACCCTCATTGCCGATATCTGGCCCTGACGCGAGAAGTCGATCGACTCGGCCAGCAGTCGCATGGCTTCTTGGGGCGCATGGAATCCCATTGAGTTTTCGGAAGAGACATAATCGAGCCTCCATTGAGCTTTGCGCTGGAGGGCTAGCGAGGGCGCGAGGGCATCGTCCGAAGCGCCGGCGTTTTTAGCCGCAACGACGGCGTCAAGCATGTCTATGTAAGCCTTGGCTGCTTCCGTCATTAGGACATAAGTTTTATCCTGAATATTATCTACGCGGGCTTTAATTTCGGTTTCCGAAACATTATGGCAGGACTGACAGGAGCGGTTTATGTTGAGCAGAGGACTGCGCACCCAGTGGTCCGCCGTCTTGCCTGCGCCCATCCTCATATAAGGCATGTGGCAATCCACGCAGGCCACCCCGGCGCGCGCGTGTATTCCTTGATTCCACATTTCGAATTCCGGATGTTGCGCCTTAATGACGCCCGCGCCTGTTTCCGCGTGAGTCCAGTCGCTGAACTGGACTTCGTCGTAATACTTTTCGATGTCGTCGGCTTTCAAGCCGTTGTGCCACGGGAAGGTGAGAGTTTTGCCTTCGCCCTTGAAGTAGTATTCGACGTGGCACTGCCCGCAAACGTAGCCGCGCATTTCGGCGCGGGTGGCGTCGCGGTTGACATCGTAGTCGGCGACTCCCTGACTGGCTTTGAATTGCTTTATGCCATTAATGAAGCCGGGGCGGGTGACGCGGACTTTCATGGTCATCGGCTCATGGCAGTCCACACAACTCACCGGATGCTCGACGAGTTTCTTGCCGTCGGCGTCAACGATATTCGCGGCTTCCTCATAAGGCATGGCGTTGACGATGTCGAAGCCTTTCATCACATCGCCGTCGCCTTTGAACCTGTATGCGGCTATTATGGACGAGTGGCAGTGGAGGCAGGCTCCGGGCTGTTTCCGCTCCTTCACGCGGCGGGTTTCCTGTTGGTCTTCAAGCATGTAGGCGTGGCCGCGCCGCTCCCGGTAGTCGAGAGAGAACGCATATCCGGCGTACAGGCGAAGCAGCCACGGGTCGCGCTCGGACTTCTGAGGCGGGAGAGCTTCGCTGCCGCCGAACCGGGTGTGCGTGCTGTCGACCGTTTTCAGATAGTTGTCGTATTGAAGAGGGAAAGTGCGGCCCCACACTTCGGGGTCGGTCGTGTTTTCATCGACCTCGGCCAGCCAAGTAAACGGCGTGTAAGACTCCGCTTTGCGCGTCTGGATGTTGATCAGCAACGCGGCGACGGCGGCGGTCAGGGCGGCGGCGGCGATGAACACCGCGACGATAAGCAACAGGGACGCCGCTCCCTTCTGGGCTGAACTGTTGTTCCCATCTGATTTCATGCTTTTTCCTCCATGCTATATGTTGGCGCGCGTCGCCGGGAGACCCCGCGGGGCGCGCTAAATGCCTGTTATTTCGGGCCGTGTCCGACGCTCCTGTGGCAGTGGACGCATTTTGCGCCTTCCCCGTTGCCCATCTTTTCCATCGCGACGATGTTTTCCACCATGTCCTTGTGGCATCTTTCGCAGTTTTCCTGAAGTATCTCTGCGTTGTGAGGTTTAATCCTAATCGGCCAGTCGAAGTTCTGGAGCGTGAAGGCGGCGGAATGATGGTAGCCGTTCATACTTTTGGCGAAATATTTTCCCGCGATGTCATGAGGCAGGTGGCAGTCGACGCAGAGGGCCTTTTCCCTGTGGGGGCTGTTGTTCCATGAGTCGAACTGCGTGTTCATGATATGGCAGTTGCGGCAGGCTTCTGGTTCGGACGACATGTAAGAGAGGCCGTGGGCGTAGTGGAAAGTGAAAGCGCCGATACCGGCGGCGGCGCCGAAGATCGCGGCCGCGGCGGCCAGCCATCCGAAGTTCGAAGAGACGAATGTTCGAATCCGGTTGAGCAAAGGGACACTCCCCCGCGCCGACGCGGCGGCGCTTGTCTTATATGTTTGATTCCGGTATTATTATACTACAATTCGCCCGCCTGTCCATACCCGCGCGAGAAAAAAAACCTTGCCGTCCCGACGTTATTCCGACGGCTCAATGTGGATAATGATGTCCACGACGTCCTGAACGTCGAACACGACGCGCCCTCGCGCGGCGGTCGCTATGTCGTGTCCGGCCCGAACGGAGATGTCCGGATCGACGAGGATGTGAAGGTTGACTTCGAAACCGGAGCCGATATGTCGGGCGCGTATTTTGTGGGCAGCGCGGACGCCGTCGACTGACAGCGCGGCGCGTTCGACGCGCCGTACGAGGTCTGCGGGCGCCCCGGCGTCCATGAGCTGATTGACTGCGGGCCATGATATGCGCCACGCCGCGTGTAAAATGAAAGCGGCAACGACGACCGCCCCGACATGGTCGAGGAACTGAGCGCCGGGCAGCAGCCGCGCGCCCGCCACCGCCGCCGCCGCCGGGATCGAGCTTAATGCGTCCGACCTGTGATGCCACGCGTTGGCGGCCATCGCTGGAGAGTTGACCTTAGCGGCCGCCGCCGCAGTCCATCTGTATAGAAGCTCCTTTATTGCTATCGAGCCGAGGGCCGCCCAGAGCGCGATCATGGCGGGCGGCGAAGAATGGCGCTCCTCAAAGGTGGTCAAGGCGTTGTAGATCAGGCCGACCGCGACCGCCGCCAACGCCGTCCCTATAAAAACCGTCACGGCCGTCTCGATTCGCCCGTGTCCGTGCGGATGGTCTTCGTCCGGCGGCTTATGCCAGAACATAGACCCGACTATCACCGCGATATCCGTTACGGTGTCTGACAAGCTGTGTATGGCGTCCGCGACCATCGCTTGGCTGCCGCCGAAAATCCCGGCGACGAACTTGGCCGCAGAGAGCGCGATATTGATAACGAGGCCGACGGATGTGACGCGTCTTGCCGCGCGAGCCGCCTCCGCGGGGCCTCCCGGAAAATGTCTTCTGATATTAGCCATGCTTTTTTTTCTCCGATTTGGCTATTTCAACAATGACACGGAAGCAAAAGTTTCTCTCTTAAACAAGCTACAACAAGCCGCCGGGTTCCCTTGGAGGCATCCACTGCCGTGGACGCCAAACGCGCCCTCGCCTGCTCCTCCGCCTCTCCCAGCCGTCTGCCGCCGCCGAACATCAGGAACACGTCCACAACCTGCTCGTCCGTGGCTCCCGGCCACGGCGGCGGAATCGACGCCATCGAGTCCGCGCAAAGCTCCCTGTCCCTGTACAACAGAAACACCCTGTCCCGCCCCGGCTCCGCGATGACCGCCTTGAGCCTGACCGACGGGTTGAGCGAAAACGACATCCCGGCGCTGAGCCGCATCATGTCCCTTTCGCCGTATATCGTCTTATTCCTGCCGTCCGGGCCGCCGAATCCGCAACTGAAACCGGCGCATACTTCCGGCCTCCGCTCGTATATGCCGCACCTGTCGTCTTCCCCGAGATACACGCACACGAGCGACCTCGTCCGGCACTGGATTATCCGGTGATAACATTCGATATCTTTGTCGCACAACTCCTTCTTCTTCAGACAGAACGCTTCCGTCTCGTATTCCCCTGACGAGATTTCATCCGGCGTCAGCATAGTTCCACCCATGCGGCAGCACATCGCCCGGCAATGTCCGATAAGCTCCAAACACCGCGGCATCGCGCCGCTCTTTCCCGGCTCCATATCGAAAACGCTCCCTGTGTTTCATTATACTGCGGACGGCGGCAGCGCAAGGAGAGTCAAGGGAAAACTTTTGTTAAGGGAAAACTTTTGCTGTCAGTTTAGAGGCTCGTTGATTTTCGAGTCTTCGAGCATTTTTCGTAGGCGGGCGTCGAGCGCGGAGAGTCTGCCGCCGGATATAGCCCTCATTTCTTTGAGGGCCGCCGCGGCCTGTTCTCTCTGTCCCATTATAATGAGACCGCCTATGAGCGAAGCCCAAGCGGATTCATCCGTCGGGTCGCTCTCCACCGCCCTTTTCTCCGTTTTCAGGTGAATGATGAACGCCTGTTCGCCAAGCTCTTTGCTCACCGATAGGTTCATCCGTTTCGCGGTCTCGCGCGCCTGTTGCAGCCTGCCGGAGTCGAGCAGCAGCAACACGAGATTCGTCCACGCGTTGATAAGGTCAGGATCGACGGAAACCGCGGCGTTATAGAATTGTTCGGCGGATTCGATGTTTCCTGAGCGGTGGGCGGCGATGCCGGCGTTGTAGAGCGCGGACGCGTTGTGAGGATTGCGGTCGAGCGCCGATTCGAGGATTCTCTCGGCCTCTCCGACCCGGCCCGTCTCAAGCAGAAACGAGCTGAAGTTCAGAGCGGTGAACCCCGAGCGCGGGTCGATCTCGAGGGCGGCGCGGAACATCTTTTCGGCTTCGTCTATCTTGCGCGTCCTTGCTTTGAGGTTTGCGTAGTTGTTGAGAATCACTAACGAATCTGGACGTTTTTCTAGCAGGCGCGAGTATATCTCGTCGGCTTGGGCGAGTTCGCCGTTGAGGCGGGCAATATTCGCGAGGCCCAGTTCTGCTTCGACGAATCCGGGGCGTTTTTCCAGAGCGCGCTGATAGTAAACCGAAGCGGAGTGGAGTTCCCCGCCTGCCGCCATTAGGCCGCCGATGCGCGTTATGGTCTCCGCGCACGAACCGCACATAGAAACCGCCTGATGATATTTTTCGAGCGCTTCGTTCCTGAAGCCCCTTTGCTCCAGAGCGGAGGCGGCAAGCGTCCTAATCCTAGCCGATTCCGGAAAATCGTCCGCCGCTTCCTGAACCAAGTTGAATCCCGCGCCTGTGGAACCTTGAGCGAACTTGCACTCGGCGGCGCGCAATTTCAGAAGAGGCCCTGCCGCCCGCGTGTCGTAGTCGCTCCCGGCGGTCGTTTCAGGCGTGAAGCCGCTTGCGGCGGGGTCCCACCCGTCGGGGTCGCAACCCGAAACGTCAGAGATGAAGAAGAACGGGCCGCGCTGTTTCATCGGAACCGCCGCTCCGTCCATAAGCCTTCTGGCATCGAATGCCTGAGGGCGTCGGAGTCTGTCGTCGCCCGCAATTTGGTCGACCGCCGCATCCGCGCCTCCGGCCGGCCCCGCAAGCCGTCCGGCAAAATAACCGCCCGACGCGTCTATCGTCTCTATATCAGCCCGCAGGTTCCGCGAGCGAGAAACATACGCCTCGGGCAGCGCAAACTGAGGGCCTTGCGTGAAATGCGCCGCGTCCCTCGGCAGCCTTTTTATAAAATCGAGCGCGAGCGCTTCCGCCCTCGTCTCTTTTTTCATGTCCACCGCGCGGAGGTTGGCCGACAGAGGCGCCGCGATAGTTGCGAGAAGGACGAACGCCGCGACCGGCGCAAGCGCCCTCGCCCGCGTCGCCGATATCCTCCTGACTATCCCGTCCGCCCCGACCGCCCCGAAAAGCGCGAAAACGGCGAACGCGCCGATGTGTTGCGACCTCAGTTCCCCGGCCGTCGATTCGTCTCCATTGAAAGAGAAAAAGAAGATTGCGCCCGCCGTCAGAGTCGCGGCCACCCACGCGAGAGCCGCCGCGCGGCGGGGCCTTTCCGACACCGCCAGCGCGAATCCTATCAACCCCAGAAGGACATGCGCGGATATGAACTCAAACTGGAAACCGTGAGCGAAATCGGCCAGACGTCCGGCGAATTCGGTCGCGTCGAAGGCGAGCCTGTTCGCGGGGTCGATCAGGCGCGCGCCCCGCATGTATTCCAAAAAAAGCTCCGGCGTCCGGGGATTGCCCCAATTGACAAATGGAGAAGAAGCCGCGCGCAGCGCGATGAGCGCCGGCATCGCCGCGACGGAAGCGACCGCGAACGCGGAGACGGCGAGCGCGGACAGCCTGCGCGGCAGCCTCCCGCCCGACAGCGCGGCGACCGCGACAATCGGCATCAGAGCGGCGGCTAAAAGCCACCCGTTCAGCGCGGCAAGCGCGGCCGCCAACGCCGCCGCCGGAACCGCCCTGACCCCTTTTGCGCCGACTCCGGAAATCGCGGCGAGAAACAACGCCACAAGCAGAAAATCCAGCGTGTGACGGTCCGCGATCAACGACCGCGACCACAACGTCGGAGCCAACGCGCAGGCGGCGGCTCCGAAAGCTGACGCGAACCGGGAAGCCCCGAAACCGCGCGCCGCAAAAAACAGCGCCGCGACTCCGCCGCCGCCGAACAACGCCGACATCACATTCAACTTAAACGCTGGATCCCCGAACGGCAAAAGCTGGAACAGCGTCCCCAACTGCGCGTACAGAGGAAACCCCGGCGGATGCGCCGCCCCGGCTCCCGCCGCCGCCAGCGCGAACCCTCCCGACGCTCCGAACACCACCGTCGGAGCCAGCGTTCCAAGATACAGCGCGAAACAGGACACAAACAGGAGCGCCGCGAGCGCGGCATCCTTCTTCGCGCCATTTATTCTAAGCATCCCTCAGGAGACCGGTCCTTTCTTAAACAGGGAAGACGCCAGAGTTATCATTCCCGAGCCTTTCTGGCGCGACCTGCGCAGCGAGGCTGACGCGAGACTCAACAGCCCCCCCGCTTCCCGCGCGTCGTACGGGTAGCACGATATGCCGAAACTATAGCTGAACTGGAACCGGTTGTCCGGCCCGAAACTTGTTTTCTCAAGATTCTTCCGCATCCTCATTATAGGCACGAGCGAGTTCTTCGCGTCCGCCTCCGTCAGCAGCATCATGAACTGCGTGTCGCTGTACCTGCACAGCAGGTCGGTGTTTCTAAACGCGTCCTTAAGCCTAGCTGCGAGCCGAGCGAGCGCCTTGCGGGTCTCCTGCTCGCCGTACACTTTCGAAAAATCCGGCATGTCCTCTATCTCCATCAACGCAAGCGAGAACACCTGATTCTTGCGCTGCGCCCGCGCGACTTCCTCCTCCAGCCTCGCGCGGAAATATCTAAAATTCTTCAGCCCCGTCACTGTGTCCGTTATGGTGTGCGACTGTAGCTTTTCCTCAAGCTCCCGTATTCTCTTCTCAAGCTCCGAGGCCGCCTTCTCCTGATCGAGGTACATCATTCTGTACTTTTCTTCCTGAGACACGCGGAACCTCTGCACCGACACCGCCCAGACCGCCATCACTATCGCCGCCCACATGAACGCCTGATACAGCGTCCCCTGCCGCATGAAGCTTGCGTACGCGACTATCCCCGCGGCGAGCGACGCAGACACCGCAAGCGACAGGTCGGGGGCGAACCTGTACACCGCCGACACCGCCAAGAGCGGGATGAAATAGACCGCCCATGAATTCAGGCCGCCGAGGAACCATACGCACGCGCCGACCGCCGCCGCGTCTATGATAAAAAACAGCCACGCCCCGGCGGGCCACCTCTCCGGAATGAACAAAGACAGCGCCACCGCGACCACCGTCGCGGCCAGAGCCATAAGCGACGTCTCGAACCTCGCCGCCGGGTTGCCGAGCGACCCGATAAACGCCAGATACACCAGAACCATGCCGAAACACGCCCGGACTAGCCCGACCGTCATTTCTCTTTTGTTTAGGCGCTCTTCCAATATGTCGTCCCGTTGACACGCGCGTAGGGATTGTTCTAATATTAAACGGCGTGCGGATGGTGTCAAGCTTTTTAAGCTCTCGACCGGCGCTTTCCCATAGTATTCATAGGAGTTCTATTATATGGCAAACGGCGACAATCAAGGCTTTTTCAAGCTAAGCTACGAAGCTCAGGGCGTTAAAATAGCCTTCTTTCCGGAGAGCTTCAACAACACATCGGCCGCTTTCACCGCCGCAAAAGAGACCCTACTCGACAAACGCGTCGATCAGGTAGACTTCGGCGCGATAGAAAACGCCCTCAACGAGAAAAACGCCGAGCCTTTCGTAGTCGCCCCCCCTCAGCCCGAAGCCGTCAACGGCAAAGTCACCGCTAAACTGAACGAATTGAAAGACAAAGTCCTCATCAAGATAGACCCGCCCATGGGCAGGGGCAAAAAAGCCGAGATTAAAGATGTCATGGAAGCCGTCAAAACTGCCGGAGCCGCAACCTTCTTCCTCGACCTAGAAAAAATCGAGAACATTATTTCTTCCATAAGGTTCAGAGATTTCATAGAAGTAGGCGAGTTGCGCCACGGCAGGTTCGACGTCAACATCTCCAAAGACTCCACCCAAGCCCTCATCAAGCTCCAGCCCCCCTTCGGCGGCAACCCCATCGACAAGGGCGACATCCTCGCCTATCTCAAAAGAAACGAAATCACCACCGGCATCATGGTGGACGCCATAGACAAAATCATAAGAGAGGGCCTCTACAATCAGGACCTCGTCATCGCCAAAGGCCAGCGGCCCGAAGACGGACAGGACGGCGAAATTGAATACTTCTTCGACGTTGACGCCGGAAAACCGAAGCCAAAAATCGACGAGGAAGGCGAAGTCGATTTTAAGGAACTCAACCTGTTCCACAAATGCAAGGCGGGCGACCCCCTTGCAAGGAAAAAACCCGCCACCCCCGGCAGGCCGGGAATCACTATCTACGGCGCGCCCATCGCTCAGCGCCCCGGACGCGACATCCCTATCCCCATCGGCCTCAACACAAAACCCGCCCCCTCCGATTCCAACCTCATCCTCGCCGCCGTCGACGGCCAGCCCAAACTTACAAGCAACAAAGTGAACGTCATCCCCGTCGTCGAGATTCCCGGCGACGTCGACTACTCAACAGGCAACATCGACTTCACCGGCTCGGTGCATGTCCGCGGCAGCGTCCTTTCCGGCTTCACCATCCGCGCCATGGGCGACATCCAGATCGGCGGCAGCGTCGAAATCTGCACCATCGAGTGCGGCGGCAACATGATCGTCAAACAGGGAATCCTCGGACAGGACAAAGCTCTCATCGTCTGCCGCGGCAACCTCACCGCCAAATTCATCGACAAAGCCACCGTCTACGCCGACGGCGACGTCTATGTCGACGAATCCATCATGTACTCCAAAATCAGCAGCTCCGGAAAAGTAGTCCTCTCAGGAAAAAAAGGATTCATCATGGGCGGCGTCACACGCGCCGCAAAAAGCGTCTCCTGCAACCAAGTCGGCACTCCCACCCAGACCCCCACCTTCATCGAAGTCGGCGGCAGCCCCACGCTCCGCGAAGAACTCGACAAAATGCAGAACGAAATTAAAGACGCCGAAAAGCAAGTCGAGATGCAGAGCAAATCCCTCGAAAGCTCCGAAAAACGCAAACATTGCTCCCCCGAACAGATCACAGACGAACAGCAACAGCGCATCCTGCTCATGTCCCGCGACCGCTTCGCCCTCCTCGCCAAACTCCGCGCCTTCAAGGAAAAAAAGGAAGACCTCGAAGAAAAACTCGTAAGACTAAAAAGCGCCGGACTCAAAGTCCACGTCAGAAAAAAAGTCATGCCCGGCGTCAAAATCACCATCAAAAACGCTTCGTGGCTCGCCGCAGACTCCCTCGACTTCGCCACTTTCAGAGAATACGACGGCGAAATCGAGTTCGGCCCCTACGAAGCCGAAGCGGACAAATAACGCCCGATACGGGCGCCCGATCGCCCCTACGCCCCCCTGTAGCCGAAGCTCCGGTCCGCGCAATTCCTCATTATTGCCATGCCGCAATCCCAGCTCGCCGTCGCATCGCGAAGATTCACAACGCGTTTGACTAGTGGATGCCATTCATGAATCGACCTCCCGCTATGCCGCTCATCCGCGCGACATATTTTCCACACCCCCGTCACAACCGCCATGCCATATTTTGAAAGGTTTGAGAAATGTTTTTTAAAGACTAACCCTTTTTAAAGGGTTTTTCCCAACCGCCGCAGTCAGCCGCGCGCCTGTTCGCGTCTCTCTTTTCAACGTGTAGGGCGGCATCGACATATCGCGGTGTCGCTCGGCTTTTTTTATTCGCGCGATAACGGACATCCTATCTTCACAGCCGCTAAACGACCCTTTGACAACATATTAATATGCCGTTTATGCCTGTAACAAATTGGCAGCAGCTACGGGGCTAGTTTGAATGAAGTCAACGTGGTAAAATGAGTTACTAAGCCGGTCATAAGTAATTA